>NZ_JADNQN010000004.1:0-753915 GCF_047608695.1 Amycolatopsis sp. cmx-11-32
TGCAGCCTTGCCGCACGACATCCCGGACTCTCTACCGGGGAGATATCTGGCCGTCTACGGGGAACCCGGTGGCCATCAGCGGGGCCTTATCTGGCCGCCTATGGGGAGTATTCACTGGCCACGGACATGTGGTCGTGGCCACCAAGATCTACTCCTATCAGGGCGGTCGCAGCGAGGATGACGAGTTCCTGGTGCGTCCTGCGGCTTGGTCTGTAGCGCACCGTCTCGACCAGGAGGCGCGGAGGCTGCCGCGTGGCATTCGTTCCTGCCCGACCACGCGGATGGCGGCGCACCAATGGTCTACTTCGAAGCCATCGCGGTGGGCGATGTCGTCCTCAACTCCCGTGTCTCCGAACTGGCCCAGAGGCTGCACAAGTCGTACAACGACGCCGTGGCCGTCGATATGGAGAGCTCCGGCTTCGCGCACGCGACTCATCTCGGCGACCAGGTCCGCGCCGTGGCGGTGCGTGGCATCAGCGACCTCGCGGACGGGGGCAAGGCCGCAGCGGATCGCAAAGGTGGACAGCTGCTCGCAGCTCGCAACGCGGCGGCATTCGCGATCGCGCTGATCACCGCCCTCGAGCCCGACGAGGACACTTCCGGAGGCGACGAGTCACCGCCATCCACGATCCCAGTCATCCGTAGCACGAACACAGCGCGGGACAACGCCCATGTCGGCCAGCAGATCGGCGTCAACCTCGGTTCTGTCCGGGGGTTCCGATGAGCGGGGACACAATCGTCGACGGCATCGAAAGCCAGAACATCGCGTCCGGCAACGCCCAGGTCGACCAGCAGATCGGTACGCAAGTCGTGGACAGCGTCTTCCACGACACGACGATCTACAACGTCACTGAGGGGGACACCGCCGAGCGCAGACACGAGGTCGCACCTGCCTATCTCACCGGCGATTTGCCGCGCCGTGCCGAAGAACTGTTCGCTGAGCTGGTCTTCAGCGGCCATCAGTCGACCGAGCGCATCTACTTCTACGTGCTCGCGGTACTCAGCGAACGTGGCTTCGGAGACCTCACCGCAGACCACGCCAGAAGGATCCGCGACGTGGGAAAACTCTGCGCCTCACTACCGGAAGATGAATGGTCACAAGCGCATCGAGTTATCCGGAGCCTCATCGAGCTCGTCCGATCGGACAGCGGTGATGGGTCCTTCACCGCCGTGACCGCATTTGGTGACCTTCCTGCCGAGCGGCAGGACGAGATCAGTCGACATCTGTCACTGTTGGTCACCGGCGTCCTGGATCAACAGCTCGATGCCGAGCGCAAACACGAGGTCAGTACCGAGCGCTTCTCTCGAAAACGTGACGAGCGGGCCCGGAAGTTCTTCGAACCCGATCCCACAAAGCCCGCCAGGTATCGGACCCGCACGTCCACTACGGACATCGATGACCGTCGGCCCGTGTTCATCGGAGGCACAGTCGCGGTACTGTCCGTCGCCGGCCTGTTCTTCGGCCCGATGAGCCTTCTCTTCTGGGGCGGGCTGGTCCTGCTGATCGCGGGCAGTGCCGTGACGACCCGCTACGGCATCGAGCACACCGGGCACGTATTGCACCTCGCCTCCCGGCGTGACGCGGCGCGGCCTGCGGACGCGCCGACCGAGCCGAGCCAGGTCGACAAGCTCATCGAGAGGTGTTTCCGCGAAGCGTGCCCGCTGGACGCCCAGGACTGGCCTGAATACGCAGCCGGATGCCGCTGGTATTTGCGGCGGAGGTTCAACGACTGGCTCAGGTACGACCAGGACTACAGCCAGACCGTCAAACGGCTGAAATGGCTTTTCGACTGGCACGCGCGACGAGCTGCCCAGCAGTGGCCGGGCCTTGACTCTCAGCTTCAACCAGAACCCGCTGCCCGAGGGGGTGCTCGTAACCGGCAGGTGGCAGGCGCCCTAGTGACCGTGGCGGGGTTGGCTCTGCTGGGTTTCGCTCATCGCTGGCAGATCGTGCCGATCGCGGCGGGTAGTTGGTTTGCGTTGCCCGCGGTGATCGAGTTTTTCGCTGCCCGCAGGGCGACTCGGTTCCTTTTGGCTGACGCGGACGCGCTGTTCGAGCAAGAGATGGCCGAGTACAAGCGATGGCGGGATGAGCTCTCCGATCGCCCGAACGACAGTGAAATAGCCCGCTGGCTGGCCCTGGACAAGGCTTACATCAAGGCGGAGGCGTTGCGCAGAGGCGATATTGCCGAACGGGACCTCATCTCGCACATCGTCCTCAACGAGCGAGCCCCCTACACCCGGCGTGGAGTAGTGCCGCATGGCCCGCCCCGGTACGAGGCGTACCAGGTCATGGTCATCTTGCTGACCCGGCATGGGGTCCGGGCTTCGCGTGTACATCTGGACCTCATCACCGGAGAGATCAAAAACGAGGCCTGGAATGTTTTCGGCTACGACCGCATCGCGTCCGCATCGCTCACGGTCCAGGAGAAGACGGTCAAGCGCCCCGAAGAGCCTGACCGCAAGGTGCGCAATCGGGATTTCCGGCTTCGCCTGCTGGACGGTATGGAGATCCTCGCGGTCAGCGATCATGTCGACGTCGAAAACGACACCGAAGCCGACGATGAGGCAGAGCTAAACCAACTCGCCGCGGCGACCTCCGGGATGGACGTGGCTCTCCCCATGCTGGAAGCCGTGGCTCATAAGGGGCGTGACTGGATCGAGTTCGAGAACGACCGTCGGGCCATGTGGTCGCGGAACTGGTCGGAGTGATGGGGGCGCCCTGGCCAGGCCCTCCGGGCATATGCGCCTAGAAGACCCTGGGATGCCTTGGACCGACACCGAAGAGGTGACGACAAGCTATGAGCGGAACTCAACTCGATAACTCCATGCGGGACGACTCGTCCAGAGCTGTCCTGCTTGCGGAGTATGAAGCCCTCAAAGCGGAACAGACATCACGGATCGTGTTGCGGGACCGATTGATGTACGCGGCACCAGCCGCGCTGGCGGCGACGCTGGCCTTGGTGATCCAACCGACCGGGCGCCCGTACCTACTGCTGTTGCTGCCATTGGTATGCGTGGTTCTGGGCTGGACCTACTTCGTCAACGACCAGAAGATCTCAGCGATCGGCACGTACCTGGGGCGGCACCTGGCGCCCTCGCTTGCGGCGTCCATCCATCGTGCGGATCAAGTGCTCACCTGGGAGTCTGTCCACCGCTGCGATCCGCTGAGACGACTCGACAAGTCCATGCAGCTGGCAGTGGACCTGCTGATATTCGCGGTCCCCGCCCTGTTGTCGGTCGTGCTCTACTGGACGGCCGACGGCGTGCGCGCGGACCTGCTAGTCGTATCGATCACGGAGGCGCTGGTCACTGTGGGGTTTGCAGGCCGTGTCATCGCCGCCGCCGATCTGTTGGCAAGAGGGCGGGGTCCTCTACGACCATGATCTGCGTGACTGTCCAACTTGAGTTCTTCCGGATCTGGTCGAACTTCCCGCATGCCGAAGTCGTCCAGGATCAGCGCTGCCGGCCGCGCCAGCTCACCTAACCGCCGACCCGACACAGTCAGCGTGGCCGCCGGCGACGTCAGCCAGGAGGGCGGGCTGGTCTTTCTCGAAACGGACGTTAGCGGCCTGTCGGATTGCTAACCGGTCGGCACCGGTTACTGCCTGAATTTAGGCACCGGACCAGCCCCGCTCGCGCGGGGAAAACCCGAGTCACGTCAAGCAGATGATGCAGGCCGCGGGGCCAGGCTCACTCGCGCGGGGACAACCCAGCTTCGTGGGAGCTGACTCCCTCACTTCACGGACCAGCCCCCTCGCGCGGGGACGACACACCGAACCGGGTCGCGCTGCGACTGGCCTTGGGACCAGCCCCGCTCGCGCGGGGAGAACGCCAGGACACAGCGACCGCCGTTCTCCTCATGGGGACCAGCTCCGCTCGTGCGGGGGGAGCTGCTGGAGGTAGTCGTGGACGCATGCCTGTAGCGGACCAGCCCCGCTTGCGCGGGGAGAAACCGACGTGCGGGCGAGCAAACTCAGGGGAAGGGAGGACCAGCCCCGCTTGCGCAGGGAGAAAATCATTCATATCGAGCAACTCGGCTCCAGTGCCGGACCAGCCCCGCTCGCGCGGGGAGAGCGCCGGCATCGGCGGCAACGTCGTCCTGTGGGCAGGACCAGCCCCGCTCGCTCGGGGAGAACTTGCGATCGAGGGCGGCTCCGTCGAGTCACGCCGGACCAGCTCCGCTCGCGCGGGGAGAACGTGCCCACCGCTCGCGGTGGCTACCTGCTCGACGGACCAGCCCCGCTCGCGCGGGGACGACGCGATGAAGGTTCGCAAGACCGGCGGCGTGTACGGGCCAGCCCCGCTCGCGCGGGGAGAACGCCGAACCGGTGTCACGGACCTCGATGCCGTAGGGACCAGCCCCGCTCGCGCAGGGAGAACGTGGTTGATCTACGCGCGAGCGGAACCACACCGGGACCAGCCCCGTTCGCGCGGGGAGAAAAGTAGCGCCGTGCCGGACGGGGTGGCGTTGGACGGACCAGCCCCGCTCGCGCGGGGAGAACAGCTAGGCGGTGGCCTTGCTGATCGTGTTCTTGGGACCAGCCCACTTTGCGCGGGGAGAACCCGCCGGCTTGCTGGGCGTAGATGTCGGCGATGGGACCAGCCCCGCTCGCGCGGGAGAACGTGTAGTCGCCTTCCCACACCTCGACAGTGAACGGACCAGCCCCGCTCGCGCGGGGAGAACACTTCTTGACGTGCGAATTTACGCCGCGGGTGATGGGTCTTGCCGCCGAGATCGTCGGCCAGTCGCGACCATAGTCTCACCGCCGACAACCTCTGGCGCGTGACCCTTACCGTAGCCATGTGCGAACATATGTTCTACTTCGTCGGTTCCGTGGCGGGTCGCGGCGTGAGGTTGAGGAGGTGGGCGGACTGAGTTGGCTGCTGCGGGAGCGTGCTACTGGGCGTGAGTGGCGCGTCGAGACAAGTGAGATGGCATGGGAAGCTGGCGGCTATGACCCGGGACGTTTCGAGGTCCACGTCCTTAGCGAGCGGGTCGTCGGCGCACCGGACGGTTATCCGAGCCCGACGCTTTCGACGGGTGCCGCCGAACAACGCGGCTGACAGCGGACTGCGGGTCGAGCTCGTCGACAGGTCGGCCTGTATCGGCGCTTGGGCGGCGCCAATGTCGCAGTAGTGCGGCTACGTTAAGTGCTGCTCGTAGACCGCGCGGTCCTTGCCAGGGCCTTTGAAATCGGAGGTGACCCAGATGTCGTTGACCTTGTAGTCGCTGGGTTGGTTGATGAATCCCATGGCTGGCCACGCGGCGTGTGCGGCGTCGTTTTCCGGCTCGGACGTGAGGTAGAGGCGCTTGGCGCCCCATGAGACGGCTTGGTCACGGACGGCGGCGATGAGGGACTTCGACACGCCCCGCTGTCGGTATGAGGGATGTGTCATGACGTCCTGGATGTAGACGTCGTCCGGGTTGTCTTGGCTGCGGAATGCCATGACGGCTCCGGCGAGCGCGTCGTCGATGGTGGCGACGGGGCAGGTTGAGGAGAACAGGGTGGCGTAGAGCCAGTAGTCCGAGTAGGTGCGTGGCCGAATGTAGGGTGCGCCGAGTTCCATCAGGTCGATCACCTGAGGAATGAGTTCCTGGCGAAGCGGCGAGATCTTCATGTGGCTCCTCAGTCGTTCGAGTGGACGAGTTCGGCAATGCGCTGAGCAGCGGTTGCGGGGTCTACGGCGTCGGCGACACTGCGGCCGACGATGAGGATGTCCCAGTCAGGGCTGGTGATGATCGCGTGGTCAGCCGGGCTGAAACCTCCGGATACCGCCACGGGAAGCTGGGTCCACGACCGTATCCTGCGGGCCGTGGTCAGGGAGGTCGTGCTGGCGATGCCGGTGTCGACGTTGGTGGTGATCGTGAAGCCATCGACCCCGGCGCGTTCCATGGCGCTGACCCACTGCTGTGATAACGACGTTGTCGGCGCGTCGAGCATGATGGGTATGCCGAGGCGGCGTCCGGCCTCGACCGCCGCCGAGACGCTGGCCGTGCTGGCTGGGCCGATGAGTAATACGACGTCGGCGCCGGCCTCGGCCGCGAGGACAACTTGGTCACGACCCCAGTCGGCCGACATCATCTCCGCGATCAGGGGGAGTCTCCGGTATGAGCATCTTGATCTGCTCGATCGCACGCTGGCCGACTTGCTTGACGAAAGGGTCCACCGCGCGATCGCATGAGGAGCCTGCCATGGTGCTGGTTCACCGTCTGCTACGTCAAGGACCACCTGCGTTGAGCTCCGTCGATCCCTGGCCGGAGTGAGTTTCGGAACTCCCTGTGGACTGAACACCTCGATCGTGCACCAAAACTGCACGACCCGCGCCGCCTGCTCATGATCCGTATCGGCCCGGGAATGGGCCTCGTCTCCGAACCGCGCGACCTACTTCATGTCCGACGGTTTGGTGCGGCTCCCGGGGACACCCACAGTGACGATGTGCCTTGGGATCGAATCGCCGGGCACGTCGAACACCGTGTGGTCGATGAGCGCGCTCAGGTGCGGCGGTGCCCCGGTGAGGTCGAATGCCTTGTGGCGCAGTGATACCAGGAATCCGATTCGGATGTCGGTGGTCTGGTATGTGACTGCCTGCTTGAGGTATGCCTGCTTGTCGCTCAAGGGTTGTTTCATCGAGTCGAACTTCATTTCGATACAGATGCTGAATCCGCTGAACTTGAGTCGAAGGTCGATCCGGCCGCCGCCGACGTGCTGGTTCTCGTATTCGGTGATCGCGCTGTGGCTACTGGCTTTCAAGAAGTCAAGGAGATCCTTGTGGATATGGTCTTCGACGGCCTTCGGGTCGAACAAGTAGGGGTACAGGTCCGATTGGGCATTGGTCCGTGAGCTGACGAACTGGATGATCAGCCGGAGGATGTCGTCGACGGCGAGCTTCGGCTCGCCCTGGTAATCGGGGCTGGCTTCCAGGTGGGTTTGGATTGTGCGGTATACCCCCTCTTCGATCAGGTTGAGGCTGTGCCGTCCGATGGTGGCGTCGCTGATCGCTTTGGCCAGTTCGGCGAGGGTCTCGGGAGATAGTTTCTCGGCGAGTTCGGCTGCCGCTGCGGATCCTGATGCGACGAGTTCGCTGAGTGGCTGCGGCAGCGACGCGGGCGCCGTGCCGCTACCGTCTTTTCCCGGCCCTGCACCGGCCAATGCTTGTGTCTTTGCCGCTTGAAGTACTGCCTGTGCGGCGGCGAGCTTCTCGGTGACCTCGCGTTCGCGGTCACCCGCCGCGGTCGCGACTTCCTGCGCCAAGGCGTGGGTGTGATCTTCAAGGTTGCTCAGCAGGCCGGCGGTCCTGGCGAATCCCGATTCGATGACCGGTTGGACGAGTCTGAGCAGGCCGTCGATGTCCTCTTCGTGGGAGACCACAGCGGTGGAGCGTGAGCCCAGGTAGATCTGGAGCAGGTCGTCGACGACGACTTCGGCCTTGTAGAAGCTACTCCGTTTGAACTCCTCCCGAAGCCTACCCAGGTCGTCTGCGAGTCGAGTCCATGCCAGCAGCGCCGCTCTTTTCGGATCTCCGTACCAGTGGTTCAGGCCCATGGACGTCACGTTGATGCGGCGGACCCGCTCGGCCAGGTCGGCCAACGCGCCTGGTTCGAGCTGAGATATCGACAGGGCCTCCACATCCGGCCTTGGCGAGGACTCGTCGAGGAGTGCGCACAGCACTTCGACCACGGTCAGGAGGACACTGGCGTCTTCGCGTTCATAGGTGTCCCACGCGACCTGCAAGTACCTCGCGGAGTCCTCCAGTTTGCGGAGCATGTGAGGGAGGTCTGCGGCGCGAAGCGCGCTGACCAGTTCGATCCCCGCCAGCACCCATGCGGCGTCGGAGGCGACGTCTTCGGGGTCGGCAGCTGGACGTGGCGCCCCCGTTGAGGGGTCGATTCCCGCGACGAGGCGTACGACACTGGTGAGGCTCGCGGCGTGTGGCCAATGGTCGACGGCGACACCGACGGCGCGGACCACCGCGATGCCGAGTGGCTTGGGCAGTGGTGCGTCGAAGCGCTCCAGAAGTGCCAGCAAGGCGTACGGCGATCCGATCCCGCACAGCGCCAGGCGGGTGCGGGCTTCCAGCGCGCTCGCCGCTCGCAGTGCGGCACGACTGTCCGGCTCCGGTGAATCTAGGAATTCCTGGACAGTTCTTTCCAGTGCCTTGGCCAGCGCCGCGCCGACCTCGTTCAGCACGGGACCACTGTTGAGCAGAGTGTCCAGACCGTCGATGAGGATGGCCGGGCTTCGGCTGGAGGTGACCGCAGCGGACACACGGAGCATGGCTTCCGGGTAGCGGTCGGTTCGGCCACCGGAGTTGGCGGCCTCCTGCGTGACCAGGTGGACCAGCGGCGGAAGCACCGGGCTGTCGGCGAGTTCAGCGGCGTCCTGAGCAAGCCGTTCCCAGCCGCCGAGTGTGTCGAAAGTACCTTCGGCCGGCTGGCCTCCCGAGCCGGCCGCGAGGAGCGCCGTGAAGTCTCCTTCCAATTCGACGGCCGCACCGCTGCTCATGGCGTTCCTCCTCGTTGCACTTTGTCGTGCAGCTTCTCACCACACGTAGGAATTGCCCTCCGCGACAACCCGGTTGGCCTCTGGAAGAAGCTCGACGAGTGGCGTGGCGCTGCGGGTCGCGACGAAGATCTGCATCTCGGCCTCACTCGCGACGTCCTGCAGTGCCTTGACCATGGTGGCGAGATCCTCTTCCGGCATTTCCTCGGCCGAGGGGGAATCGAGGACCAGAAATCCGGGGTGACGACCGATCCCCTCGACGTAACCGTGCTGAATCAGCGCGATGGCGGTCGCGATCTTGACCCGCAGCTTCTCCCCTGCAGTCAGCCCGGAGTACTTCTGCTTGACCCCGTTCTCACGGAGCGCCATGGAGGCAGAGCCGTTGAGCGCGAAACCGCTGAGGTTGTCGGCGCCGAAGCTCTGCGTGAGGCGTTCGATGTCGGCGGAGATCTTGACCAGCATCGGGTCCTGGTCTTTCTTCACCCACTTCTTCAGCACCTGCTCGGCCGTGTCGACGACGGCGAGCCGCACCGGGTCGACCGGGTCGACCGTCTTGGGATCGCTTGACCGGGTCAGGGCCCCCAGTGCGCCTTCGGCACGAGCCAAGTCCAGTTCGAGCACACGGCGAGCACTCGCGGCGGAAAGCAGTCCGCTCCCCGCTTCGACACGCGCCGCGGCCTCGTCCCGTTCCGTCGTCAGTGCCGCGATCTCGGCGGTCAGCTCCGCCACCGCGGCTTCGGCGGCGGTCACCGCGATCTGTGCCGCTTCGACCTCGTCCAGAGACTCTTCTTCGGCATCGGAGTCCCCGCCATCGCCGCTGGACGTCCTTGCGACCAAACCGGCGACGAGCTCGTCCGGGACGGACGCGGCCACGATGACATCGGCTTGGAGGGCTTCGAGGTTCAGCTCGCCGGTGCACACCGAACACTCGTGTTTGTCCGGTTCCGCGGCCTGTCGCTCCGGAGTGACCTGTGCAGCACAACGAGGGCACACCGAAGGACGCATGTGATGGAAGAATCTTGCAGCGAGCGCGTCCTCGTAGCCGGTGTGCGCACGAGCTTTCAGTGTCTTGAGCTGCTGACGTGCCGTTCCGGCGAGCGAAGTCTGCGCGATCAGTTTCGCCTCGAGTTTGTGCGTCTCGCGTGCGAGGTCTGAGGCGCGGGTCGCGGCGTTGAGCATCACTCGCACGTCCGGCGTTCCGGGGGGCAGATTCCTGATCTTCGCCTGGAGTTCCTGGACGTGCTTTTCTGCCGCGCGCCGGCTGACCTCCACCGCCTCACCCGCGGCATCAGCCTTGTCCTTCGCGGCGGCTTGCGCCTTGTCCAGGCCGCGTCGCGCTGTCATCGCGGCGGCCTGCACCGGTGCCCAGTCCGTACCGATGAACATCTGCATCATCCGCAGGCCGATGGTCTGCTCGTTGCCGACGATCGGATCGAGCTGGTTTGCGCGGACCACGAACGAACTGGAGTACGCGGGCCACGCGTGCACCCGCGCCGCCGTGTCCGTCCAGACGGGGATGTTCTCCAACCGCAACCGAGTCATCATCAGCGAACCCATGACGCCCTCGAAATCCGCGCCGTCGAACTGGCCGAGGACGGTGGACCTGGTGTCGGAGCCGACATCCGTGAAGCTGACGACTTGCCCGGTGGCCACCCCGTTCACCGCGTCGAAGTCCACCCGGAGTCGCTCGGCACCCACCTGCCAGTCGACCTCGACGTGCTCGATCCAGCTGCGGACGTCGTTCTGGAATTGCGGGCACCGGCCGGTGAGCGACCACATGAGAACGTTCAAGAGAGTCGATTTGCCACGCAGGTTCCGCCCGGAGCCGATCCCGTTGACGCCGGGCTGCGGCGACCACACGAAGTGAAAGGGAACTCGAGCCTTCGGCCCTGTGTGTTCGTCGACCTCCGGCGTAGCGCCGTCACCGGTCGAGCCGGTCGGTCGAATCCATTCGGGGAGGTCGGCCGGGTCCACCAGCGGGTGCCCTCGGGCATCAGGGTGATCCGGTTTGAGCCACTTCGTCCCCCTGAAGTGCATCCGGGTCGCGCGCAGTGGCACGGGGACCGCTTTGGTACCGCCCAGCGGGACGCCCAACCCGCTGAGGATCTCGTCGACCTCGTCCACCGTGAGGACGATCGCATCGCCCGTCCGCCGCTTGGCCAGGATGCCGGCGACTTCCTTGCCCAGAGCGCTCACGCTTGAATACCCTCCTGACCGCCGTCTTCGGCAGCCGATCCCGTGACGGCAGTGCTCAACCCGTCGAGTCGTTCACGTACCCGCGGCGCGATCGGCGCGATGTCCACCCCTAGCTCGGTTCCCGCGTAGGTGGCCTGCCGGTACTGCCGGTCCTTCAGCGCCTGCCCGCCGTCATCCCCGGCGACCAGCGCGACCAGCTTCACCTGCTCGGTGTACCACCCCAGCGTCGGATCCGTCGCGAGCTCGGCGACCGCGGTGGCCCCGGCTTGTGTCAGGAAGAACTGGTTGCGCTTGCTCTTCTTGCCCGGCTGCCCGGTTCGCCGCAGCGTGGCAAGACCGTACGTCTCCAGCAGGGAGAACGCGTCATCGAGCTGCTCGTACGCGCCGAAGAACCACCGCGGCATCGGGTACCAGCGCAGGTCAGGTTCCGGGTCGTCCAAGAGCGACTGCGCCGTGATCAGGAGGCCAGGGTCGGCCGCACCCGCTTCCACCATCGACACCAGCTCGTCGGCGAGGTAGTCCGGGTTCCGCAGCCAGAAGTCCATCGCTTGGAGCCGCAGCTCGCTCCGGACGGATTTGACGGTTCCCGGGGGATCTCCGTCCACGGTCGACGTACCGCACCCGTCCAAGAGCGCCAGCAACCGAATGGCGTGCTGGGTTCGCGTCGCGGCAGGACGCCCTTCCGTACCTGCGTTCTCTGCTGCGGTGGCCATCTTCTCCAACTTGGCATTCCCCCAGGTAGCACCGCTACCCGACCAGACGATCTTCACTGGAACGGCCGCCAGCGTGTTCACGGGCGGCAGCGCGGTGTCCCCATGGCACACGAGACGAGCACGCCACCCGATAAGTCGGACCGATGTAATCACTCGTTACTGTCGGACACTTGTCGTGACGGAGGCGGGATGTGGCTGGCTGCCGGAGCAAGACTGAGCCAACGCGGCGAGAACCCGACCAGCCGACGGCATTGTTCACGGGGACAAACACTTGGGCGATGACTCTTGCATGACCGATGGGCGGGTCTGCTTCGGCTAGCGACTACCGGTTCAGTGACCGGTCGCGTCCTGGCGGTGCTGGTGCCAGGTGAGGGCGGCTTGGTGAAGGCGTTGTTTCCAGGGTTGCGGGTCGTCGTGGGCGATCTGTTCCCAGAGCCGGGTGTTGACCGTGGTGAAGGTGTCGATCCCGGAGATGGGCGCGTTCTGCCAGGTGGGGATGGTCGCGGCCCAGATTTCCGCGGAGGTCGGGGTATGGCCTTCGGCGATGAGCCATAGGGCGGCGCAGGCGGGGTCGATCCAGGCGGCGCCGAGGGTGGGCCAGGCCCAGTCGACGATCCGCGCACCGGCTGGGGTGACGAGGATGTTGTGCGGGTTGAGGTCGGTGTGCAGGAGCCGGTCACCGGTCAGCAGCGCCAGATCCTGTTCGTCGGCATGTCCGGCCCACCGTTGCTCGATGCGTGCCAGCGGGATGTCGGGAGCAGGGATCCGTCCGAGCAGGGTTAGGGCGTCGGCGAGCGCCGTGAGGTCGAGGGAGCCGGGGCTGAGATCGGCAGGGGCACCGACGAGGTGTTCGAAGCCGAGAAGGTCCCAGCCACCGGCCTCGATGTGCCACCGCAGCGCGGGGGCGACGTCGGTCACGTGGGAGGCGAGGGCGGCTTCGCGGTGCTGGGTTGCGATACGGCGGTGGCGGGCGGGAAGCCCTTTGACGAACACCGAGGTGTCGCGGGTGTGCAGGATGGCTGCGATCCCGGAGTTCAGGCCGGCGCTGATCATGTCGATCTTGTGCGCGGGGCCGGTTTCGGCTTCCACCGCGGTCCTGGCGGCGGCGGGCAGATCGAACCAGGAGGTGCGGTCACGGACGTCCTGCAGCATGGCCTGTGCCGTCGAGGTGGTGTTCACGCGGGCACCGTGGTGGCGAAGCCGAGCGGGGTCAGGCCCTCGGAGCGGAACAGCCGGTCCGACGGACTGCCTGCGGTGGTTTGCAGCAGCTGGTAGGCGGCCCGGTGGTGTTCACCCCAGGCGGCGGCGTGCCGCCAGAGTGCCCGGCCATGTCCGCGGCCGCGGTGCTCGGGCAGGACGCCGAAGTACTGCGGCAGCATCACAGTTGCACCTTGGCGGTCGGTCATCGTGGCCAGCGGCCCGATCGCTCCGATGATCTTCTCGTCGGTGACGGCGGCCAGGATCGGGCCGTCGACCCGGAGTTCCCGCCAGCGGCGCCGCAAGAATCCGAAGCCGGCCTCGTCCAGCCGTTCGGCGAGGGCAGTGAAGGTGTCCTGGATCTGCGGCGATGCGACGTCCAGATCGGTGACCACGGTGTCGGCGGTGGGCGGAGGCGTCGGCGTGCTGAAGTCCTTGAGCAGGAGCCGGGTCGTCGAGGCGTGCTCGCTGGTGTCGGTGTGGAACCGGACGACGCGGCCGGTGTGTGCGCCGTGAGCGGTGCACCAGCGGCGGGTCGCCGCTCGTAACGCGGTGGTGTCCGGCTTCGCGGGGCTGTAGACGTAGGCCTTGATCGTGCCTCGGCCTCGTCGTGACACGGTCGGCACGATCGTGAGGTCAGGACGGTGCACGATGTCGTCGACCAGCACGGTCTCGGACTTCCTGGTCGACCAGCGGCGGTCCTTGTCGAAGGGCAGCATCACCCCGGTCGCCGTGGCGGTGATGACCTCGTCGAACACCCCGGGGTCGAGCGCGTCCGGGTGCACGGGGCCGAGCGTGGGGACGTAGGGGACGTGCAGCACGCGGCGCAGCCACTCCGGACGGAAGCGCATGGCGGCACGTTACCTGCAGGCCCGTGACCGTTCGGTGACCACCGGGGTGTGACACTCCGGTGGTCACCGAGACGTGTCGGGTCAGTACGGGTTGTCGTCGCCGGCGTTACAGCTGCACTTCGACGACTCGACCAGAACGTCCAGGTCGTCGACGAATTCGATCTCCTGGACCTGCTCGGCTGGGCGCCGCAGCTGGATTTCCACGGGAACAGCGGTCACGGTGTTCCACCTCCTTCCTGGTGTGCTGGGTTCAGTGCTGGCAGTAGGCCGACAGCGGGGCCTTTGCTTTGCGGTACAGGGTGACCAGTGGCATGCAGGTCCCGCAGGTGCTTTGCAATCCGCAGCCGGTGCAGCCGCCTTGGCGGAGCAGGAGCCCGTCGGCGATCCCGCCGAGCCGGGCCAAGCCCTTGACGCCTTCGTCCATCAGCGGGATCTGCGGATCGCGGCCGACCTTGCAGATGCTCGCCATCCCGTGCGGATCGACGTGGAAGAAGGTGTGCCCGGCCGAGCAGCCGGTGAACGGTTTGCGTTTGCGCAAATACTCCCGTGACTGCGCGGGCAGGCTCTCGGCGCCGCCGTAGATCGTCGGGGACATGTTGGAGAACACGTGATGCGGGAGCTCGTACCGCTCGGCCAGCGCCGTCATCGCGTCCAGTTCGTGCGCGTTGTGCTCGGTGACGATCAGGTTCAGGTTCAGTGGCAGCCCTGCCTCGTGCGCGGCGGCCAGGCCGCGGGAGAACTTCGCGAACGAACCGCGGCGTCGGGTCAGGCCGTCGTAGGACTCGGCGGTCGCGCCGTAGACGCTGATCGTGAGCCGGTACGGCCGATGCGTGGTGAGCAGGTCGAGGACGGCCGGATTGGCCAGGCGGGAGCCGTTGGACGAGATCGACAGCATCATGCCCCGCTCGAACGCGGCCGCGTAGACGTCCGGGAACAGCTTGTCGATCAGCGGTTCGCCGCCGGTGAGCTGAAGCCACAGCACCCCGGCCTCGACCATGATGTCCAGCAGCCGTTCCCGGTCGGGCCAGGACAGGCCTTCGAACTTTTTCAGCCCCAGGTAGCAGTGCTCGCAGTCGTAGTTGCAGCCCAGGTTCAGCTCGTAGGAGGCGCGTCCATAACCGAAGGGCGATTGTGGCCGGATCAGGACGGTGCCGGCCAGCGGACGGCCGGTCAAATCGAGGTCGGGCCAGCGGCGCCGTACGGCGCCGACCAGCCAGTCGGGGCAGAGCGTGGCTCGCTGAAGTTCGAGCCAGTGCCGGTGCGGGAGCTTGATACCGGACACGCTGCCCGGCCGTAGGATGAGGAAGTCGTCCAGGAATGGACTGGCGATCAAGCCGTGCATGAGCGGGCTCCCTCTGGTCGGCATGCGGACATGCGAAAACCCTCCGATCTTTGACGGTGCCGTGGCTGGGCTGTGCTGGTCAACGAGGCGAAGGACAACGCACCGAACGGCTGAGTGCTCCTCAGTCGATCGGGCGACCTGTAGAGGAGAATTACGGCCAGGTGGGGGCCCGGGCTGGCTGCTGGCTTCTGTCAGGTCGAGGCGTGTCGCGTTCTCGATGCACAAGCCGACGAGGGGATCGACGGTGTCGGCCGGTCCGCGCAAGACGGTCACGTCCACCCCGGCGGCGGAGCGTTCCACGGCTTCGGTGATGGCGGCGTCCAGCATGGCCGGGGCCGCCAGGGGCGCGGGTGCCCGTCCAGGTGCGGGTGCAGGCAACGCGATTCCAATCTGCTGGCTCGCACGGGGAGCGAAGAGCAGGACGGCGATGACGTGTCGCGGTGTGGGATCAGGCGGTCACCCGGTCTTGCAGGGCACCGTTCCCCCGCTGTGCTTTCTCGTGCCGGTCATGTTCGAGGCGCCGTTCCATGTCTGCCAGCTTCCGGCAGAGCAATTCCCGGGATTTCTGCCGGTCGAGCGCTCTCTTCGCCAGGCGTTCCAGATGGCTCTCGTAGTACGCGACGTCGTGCGCGTTTTCGAGAAAGACGCTGGCGGTGGGGTGCTGGTGGTGGACGACGGGTGGATGTTCGTCGTGCCGGTACACGGTGAACCCCGAGGAGAGATCGGCCACGACGGCGGCCGCGGGGACGAGATGGAGGTGACAACGGGGAAAGGAGGACAGGAGCACCAGGTGCACCAGTTGTTCGTGGATGACTGCCGGGTTCTCCGGCTTGCGTGGAAAGGCCGCTTCGGGAATGTAGAAGGTGAACGGACCAGGCTTGCGAGAGTCCGATGGTTGCCGGGTGAGTCGATCCTGTATCGCCGCGTCGAGCACCGGTCCGTCCATGTGGCCGTGGTGTGCGAGGGCGGCACGGATGTACGGCTCGACCTGAAGGTGCCGGGGGACGCCCGTAGCGTCGTAGGTGGTGAAGGAACTGCTTTCGGCATCGAGCATGGCAATAAGCAAGAGCGCGTCAGGGAAGCCGGTCGGGTGGGGCCTGACCTGGTAGCCGTCGTCGGGGGAGCGGTCCAGCGCGATTAGGCGATCAAGCTCGTCGGTGGTCGCTTTCGCCCGCGCCAGGTAGAGTGCTACCCGCCCGTCCTGGGCTTTGCACAGGCCGTTCTCCAGTCGTGAGATCGACGAGGCGTTCCAGCCCAGCATGGTGCTCATGTTGAACGCGAGGTACCCGGAGCGTTCCCGGATCCTCCGCAGTTCGAAACCCAGCTCCCTTCTTTTGACGGTGGAAAAGTACTTATCTTTTCTGGTGTTCACCGGATGCCTCGTTGTCGTGCGTGATGGGTGACTAGCGCTTGACCGTGGAGAGGTGGTCGAGACGGTCGCGGGTCTCTGCGCGGCTGAGGGCCAGGGCCGCGACGCGTTCGAGATATCTTTCGTAGAAGGCGATGTCGGCGTCGTTTTCGAGGAAAAGGCTCGTGGTCGGCTGTTGGTGGTGCAGGACGGGGCGGTGATCCTCGTGCCGGTAGAGGGTGAAACCAGCGCGGATGTCGTCCAACGCCGCGGTCTCGGGAACCAGGTGAAGACGGCAGCGGGGCAGCAAGGACACCGACGTCAGGTGTGCCATCTGGTCTCGCGCGACGGCGGGATGCTCGCCGCGCTGGTGAAGCGTGCTTTCGGGGATATAGAAAGTGAAGACACGGCTGGCCAGAGAGGATGGCGGGAGCCGGGAGAGGCGGGTCCTCACCGCGGCCCCGAGAGCTTGGTCGTCGTATCCGCGGTGGCCGAGGACCTCACGGATGTACGGCTTGATCTGGAGTGCGTGGGGTAGTTCTGCCGGATCGTAGCTGGTGATGGACGTGCTTTGCTGTTCCAGCATGCCGATGATCGGAAGGCCATCGGGGAAACCCGGCGGATGGGCGCTGACCAGATAGCCGTCGTCAGGACGGCGATCCAAAGAAACCAGCTCGTCGAGCTCAGCGGGCGTCGCTTTCGCTCGTGCCAGGTAGAGCGCGACCTCCCCCGCCGGAGCCCTGCTCAGACCGTTCTCCAGGCGCGACACGGTGGACGCGTTCCAGTTCAGCATGAGACCCATGTCCGATCCGGTAAGCCCGGCTCGTGTCCGAATTCGTAGAAGTTCGAGTCCTAGCAGCCTCGTCTTCGCTGTGGGCAAAAGTTTTTCTTTTCGATTCTTCAACGATTCCTCATGGGCTTCTAGGGTGTGACGTTCGTTCTGATTGCGCTTGCGGTCGGGTCTACGGCGAGAGTGGCAGTCCGAAGTAGAGCCTGGCGCCGAAATAGGCGACGACAAAAGCGCTGCCGATGATTGCTCCTCCCCCGAGCAGTAAGAAGAGAATGTTGATATAGCTGACGTTGCCCAGTTTTGAGCTGGTCGATGTGCGCCGCGTTGTCGTATGTGAATGGCGTCCGGCTGGCATTCGGTGTCCTCCTTGTTGCTAGGCGCGTGGCCGCTTATCTTTGCGGCTAACTGATGAGGCCGAATGGCTTGCCTTTCCTGGCTATCCCGCCCCAAAGTAGTGGTGTGATGGCTTTCGAAATCCCGTCTTGAGTGGGGCCATCCGGCCAGAAATATTCGACTGGAACGACTTCTCGGGCGTGGCCAGGTGAGGGTTGTACCAATTCGTGACCGCAGAAAAGTGCTGTGAACTGCGTGGGTTTCAGGAAGATTCCTGCGCCCAGGGGGCTTGCGGCGAAGATGTCCTCGGCCTGTGCGGCGATCGTGGCCAGTTGGCGATTCTGCTCCGGCAGGCAGAAATGAGTCAGTGCGAGGAAAGACCCCTCGGGGAGTATCGCGTTCCAGGATCGCATCAGCCCTGTCGTCGCGGACGGATCCTTATTGTCCGCGAGGTGAGGTAGGAGTCCGCAGTGGATCAACCCGATCGGCCGGTTGAAGTCGAGGTGGGCGCGGACGGTCGAGCGCCTCTGAGCAGGGTTCTCGTCGCCGTCGACGGAAGCCATCATGGCGGCGCGTGGATCACGGTGATCGACCAGCGCCACGTGGGTGAAGGTGTCCGCGGCTCCGAGGCTCGCGCGCGCGAGTGCGACGGACTCAGGATTGTCATCGAGATAGACCACCCGCGGCGTGTCTCTGCTCGGGCCGGTGCAGTGCCGCAGGAAGCCGTGCAGCGGCTCGGTCAAGGAGAGGTCCACGCCGCATACCAGAAACTGTTCCACCTTCGCGGCGATCATCATGCGGCCCGCCCGATATGTGAAAGCCTTTTGTATCGTGGCCAAAGCTTTGGCGCCCGCGCGTCCTCCGGGAAGATGCTTCGCTAGTTCGTCTGCGACGCGACAGTCTGCGGACGAGCAGTTCTTCCGCGGGCCGAGGGCGTCGTAGATGCCCCGATAGGTCGCTGCCGCTGGGGGCGGACCCGTTGCCAGGCTGTCGCTCAGGCTCGTGGGCGCGTCGAACCCGGTCGCCCCGTAGTGCCGGTGTGGGCTGGCTGTCGCTGGTCCGGACATTGTCGGCGCCTCGTCTGTTGCCTGCTGATGACAAGACCTCGGCCGTTCCCGAACCTGCTGCGCAGACGATCGCGCAGGAGGATCACGGGGATCCGAGACCTGTTCCGGCAAACTAGGACGATTACCGAAGGGTAACACCGACTGCTGGTCGTAGTGTGTTCTGCCACTGACTCCCGAGAGGTTGCGTTTGCCGACCAGAGGCGAAATGGGAGAGGTGCTTACTGCGGCCCTGTCATCGAGCTCACGGTGCCCGTCAGAGTTCGGTGGGAGTCACAGGACGAGATTTGCCAGTGAGGAGACCACTTGAGTCGCGCCTGCGTCGCGGAGGACTTCGGCGGACGCCTTGCCGGTCGTGACTCCGATGATCCGCACTCCCGCTGTCAGTGCGGCTTTGACGTCGTTTGGGGTATCTCCGATCAAGACGACGTCTTCGGCCGCGAAGCGAATTCCAGTACGGTTCTCGGCGCGTTGCCGGGCGATGTGGACTAAGTGAGCGCGGTCGGCGTGGTCTTCGCCGAACGCGCTGCTGTCGAAATCGAGGTAGCCCGCGAGGTCGAACACTTCGAGTTTGACGCGTGCCACGTCGCGGAGATTGCCGGTCAGGATCGCTTGATGGACGGTGGCGTCGGCGTCGAAGCGTTCAAGGGTGGTGTGAGCCGCGGGTAGCGCGCGTCCGACGGTCGCGAGTTCGTGCCTGGCCTGCTCGTAGTGCTCCGTCAAGGTGTCCGCCAACCGTTTTACCAGGGCGTCCGTCGGCTTCAGGCCGTTGATGCGGAGCGATTCGGCCATGATGTCGAGTTCGGTTCTGCCCGCGATCTTGGCCAGGTTCGTCAGAGGAATACCTGTCGCCTCTGGGAAAGCCCGGTCGTAGATCGCCCGGCCGACCCCGCGCGTCTCGATGAGCGTGTGGTCGACGTCCCAGAGCACGAGTGTCCGGACGGTCCCGGCGGCTGCGGTCATGGTCGCAGTGTGGCATTTCCAGTGCGCAATCATGTCGGGCTAGAATGCTTGAAGGCGGATAAGACCTGGTAGGGGTGGGCCTGGATGGTGGACGACGAGCTGGCGAAAGCTGTGGGAAGCCGGGTACTCCACCACCGAACGCTGGCGCGCAAGTCCAGGCCTGTCATAGCCGGTCTCGCGGGGATTTCGATCAGCTACTTGGACTACATCGAGCATGGTCGGAAGCTGCCCGCGTTACCCGATCTCCTGGCGATTGCCGAGGCGCTCGAGGTCGAGCCGGGGGAGCTGCTGCAGGCGCGGCCGGCGAAGCCGCTCCAACGGGCGGCGGTACTGGAGACCGGCGATCTCCATCGCGCGGTGACGATGCCGACGATGAGCGAGCCCATGGAGGTCGCCGAGCTGAGTCGGCACGTTCGAACTCTGTGGAAAACCTGGCAGACCTCCCCGAACCGCTATACCGAACTGACGGCGGCCTTGCCCGGGATCATCGAAGCCACGACGGCGACGGTTCGCGGTGATGCCAGCGGTCGGCAACGCCAGGCGAACGCCGTGGCCGCCGACCTTTACGGCCTGCTGCGGACCGTCGCCAAACGGGTCGGACTGCCCGATCTTTCGCTGCTGGCCGTCGATCGTGCGATCACCGCGGCTGAACAGGCGGACGATCCCGTCCGGCTGGCCGGAGCCCACTGGAACCTCGCCCAGGTGCACTTGGCCGACCGGCGACCTGCGGAAGCCGAGGACGCCGCGATGACGGCGCTGGATGCGCTTCGGGCCGCTGTCGGCCCTGAACGCGATGATGTGACGGCGATGTCCGGCGCCCTGTTGCTCATCGCGGCCATCGCGGCCATCGCGGCGGTCCGCAAGCGGAAACCGTGGGTCGGCCGGGAACAGTTGCGTCAGGCCGCGCCACTGGCGGATCGCGTCGGTGACTCCAACATCTGCTGGACCGCGTTCGGACCCGCCAACTTGGCGATGTACAGCGTGGCGATCGAAGTGGAGACCGGCGAAGCCGCAGAAGGACTACGGCTCGCGTCCAAAGTGGACTCGGGCCGGGTCCCGTCTATCGAACGCCGCGTGGCTTTCCTGCTCGACAGCGCCAAAGGCTTCACTCAACGACGAGATTTCTCGCAGGCGATGACGCTCTTGGAGACTGCCCATGCCGAGGCGCCCGAGGACATCACCTTCCGACCTGCGGCACATGCTCTCGTTCGAATGGTCTTGCAGCGTGGACGGCGAGACGTCTCACGGAAGGCTGCGCATCTCGCAGGCACCGCAGGGCTGGCGCTGTAGTCGGTTCGAGCCTGAATGCATATCGGTTGCAACGCTGTGTAACTAACGGTCGCCGACTTGCTACTTACGAGTGAACATCGTTTGTGAGAGGCGACCTCCTGCCTGTTCGAACCTAACGTAGTTGGCGGGATACTCGCTGTGGCAGAGGTTCGGGGACCGCTGCCGTGCGTAGGCGGGGGAGGGAATGGCTGAGCAGGCTAAGGCCGGTTTCGCGGCGCCATTGCGCGTTCGCGAGTTTCGCTGGCTATGGAGCGCGGAGCTGGTGTCGATCGCCGGTGACCAGGTCGCTCGCGTGGCACTGTCGCTGATGGTATTCGCCCAGACCTCGTCGGCGATGCTGACAGCGTTGACGTATGGCCTGACTTTTGTGCCTTCCGTACTGGGCGGTTTCCTGCTCTCCGGGCTGGCCGATCGTTTTCCGCGGCGGACGGTGATCGTCGTCGCGGATTTCGTACGCGCGATGCTCGCGGCGCTCATGGCGATTCCGGCAATGCCGCTTCCGGCGTTGTGGGTGTGCGTGGGATTGCTGAGCGTCGTGGCGGGCCCTTTCAAAGCGGCTCATATGTCTTTGCTCCGCAGATCCTCGAACGTGACGGTGAGTACGCGGCAGGCGTGGCCCTGCGGCAGTTCACGACCCAGGCCGCCCAGTTGGCCGGATTCGCAGGCGGCGGCATGCTGTTCGTGGTCGTCGAACCGCATATAGGCATGCTCGTGAACGCCTCGACGTTCGTTGCCGCCGCGATCCTGGTTCTGGTCGGAGTTCGCTCACGACCGGCTGCCTCGAGCCGATCGACGTCCGGCGACGGTGACCCAGGCGCGGTCGGGCAACGGGGCAAGCTCTTCGTGCTGTACGGACTGGTGTGACTGCTCGGTTTGTACATCGTGCCGGAGGGACTCGCCGTGCCCTACGCCGGTGAGCTGGGGGCGGCCGTCTGGGGCGTCGGTTTGCTGCTCGCCGCCGATCCCGCCGGCAGCGCGATCGGCGCGTGGCTCACGACCCGTGTCCGGATTCCCGCTTCGCCGGTCGCTGCGGCCTCGCTCGCCGCCGCGGCTGGCCTTGTTCTTGTAGTTTGCGGCTTCGGCCCGGGGCTCGCCGTATCGGTGGCGCTCTGGGCCATCTCGGGTGCGTTGTCCACCGCGTACCTCATCCAGACGCAGACGATGGTCGTCGACGTCGTGCCGGACCGGAGCCTTGGCAGGGTGATGGGCAGGATGGCGACCTGCATGTATTGCTCGCAGGGCATCGCCGTGGTTCTGGGCGGGCTCGCCGCAGAGTCGATCGGCTCCGCCAGGGCGGTGGCGGGCGCGGGGCTGATCGCCACCGGCCTGGCGCTGGTACTGCTGTGCTCGTGGAACTGGACCGGCTCCCGGCGTCGGCGCGGGAACCGGTCCGATCTGGTCGCGGATTCACCTCACCACTCCTTTCCGGCCACGACGAGCACCTCCTCCCAGGGAGCGGACCGTGTGGACGGATCGACAGCGGAGGCGGGAGCAACGCCGGCCGCGGTCAGGCCGTCCGAGGACGCAAGCGCAGCCAGTATGCAGGGTGAGGATCACAGGACGGGCAGCCGGGAGCGCAGGGTGTTCGGGCGTACTCGAAGAGCGACGAGACAGCGGCTCTTCGCGCTGAGACCGCGTGTGATCACCTTCGTGACCGGTGTCGTGACGGCCGCGGTCGTCACGACAGGCGTGGTGGCGGTGAACACCTCCGTCACGAAGACAGGCTGGATCGAATTCGGGGTGCTGCTCGGCTCCGGCCTTCTGGTCGCGGAAGCGACGCGGTACATCGAACGCCTTCGTCGGCAGCTTTCGGACACTCCGCACGTCAATATGAGCTCGGTTTCGATCCTGGCCGTCACGCTGTCGGTCGGGCCCGGCCTCGGCGCGGCAACGGCCATCGTCCTCTATCTCCATCTGTGGTGGAGGACGTGGCGCTGGACGTCCGGCGTCCCGGTCTATCGAGCGGTCTTCAACGCCGCCATGATGATCCTGTCGGTCTACGCCGCGTCGCTGGTCGTTCGCCTCGGTCCCGGCGGTCGGATCCTCGACTTCGTCAAGCCTCACGACCTGATCGCCCCGATGTTGGTCATCGCGGCCTTCTGGACGGTCAACTCCGTACTTGTCGGCGCGGTGATCGCGCTCGAGACCGGAGACCGATCCGCCGCCCGGTTGCTGGGCAGCTGGAGTGACAACGCGTTGGAAATCGTCACCCTCTGCATCGGCCTGCTGATGGCGGTCTTGATGGCCTGGCGACCCTGGCTGATCGCGTTCGTGTTGCCCACCGTCTACGTCCTGCATCGCAGCGTGCTCGTCAAACACCTCGAACAGGTGGCGACCACGGATCGGAAAACCGGTTTGCTCAACGCGACCAGCTGGCGAAGCCTGTCGGAGCGCGCGTTCGGCAAGGCCGAGCGCTACCGGACGTCGGTCGCGGTGCTGATGATCGACCTCGACAACTTCAAGGGGATCAACGACACCCATGGTCACCTCGTCGGTGATCGTGTGCTCAAAGCTGTCGCTGACACCGTCCGTCATCAGGTTCGTTCCTACGACCTCACCGGGCGTTTCGGCGGAGAGGAATTCGTAATTCTCCTGCCGGACGTGACGGCTGACGCCGCCGTCAGCGCCGCCGAGCGGATCCGCGCCGCCGTCGGAGCGCTCGAATTCGGCGACGAAGACGATCAAGCGGCAGGGCTCCGGGTCAGCGTGTCGATCGGCGTCGCGCACTATCCCGGTGTGGGACAGGATCTCGAAGACCTTCTTCTCGCCGCGGACAACGCGATGTTCGCCGCCAAGCAGTCGGGACGCGACCGCGTCTGTGCCGTCAAGGGAAACCTGGCCGCGCCCCCGATTCCGTAGGCTGGGGCCAGGTGATCTCAGCCCGCGCGGACGGCATTGTCGCTGTCGTGATCCTGGGCCCATCCCACGAGTGGACGTACCGCTCGTAGCAGGGCACGCCCCTTGGGGGTCAGTTCGTACGACTGCGGATCCCCGTGTTTGGTCATCAAGCCGTGCTTCACCCCGCGCTCCAGCGTGTCCGTGAAGACCCGGTCGGACAACGGGTCGTGCCGGCTCCCCGGCCGCCGTTCGGCGGTGTTGACCGTCGCCAGCAACTCCGTGTACGGCAGCTTGCCGAGCGCGAGCGCGGCGAGGACGGAGATGACCCATTTCCCGCGGAGAACGTGACCGCGTAGTTCACCCTCTGCTGATACGAGATGTTCTCCCCACCCATACCCGCCAGCTAACACGATCTTGCTTCCACGCAAGGGGCGAACTTCGGCTCCGGGCGTCCACGTGCCCCGAACGGGTGAAAGACGGCCTACTGAGCCCACACTCACCTGCTACTTACCTTGCGCTCAGTCGGGCCTGCGGGTGTACGAGTTGATCTCGACCAGGAAGCGGACCGCCTGGTGACGCAAGAGAAGCGCGGTCGGTCAACCGGTCCGGTGAGCTGGCAGGGAGCACTACGCATCGGGGTCGCCCGACCGGTTGGCCACCGTGATCACCGCGTGGACGACGGTGCGGCGAAAGCGGAGAAAGATGATCGCCGACAAGACGGAAGGAGCCGACTACATCCTGGCCTGCGGGTCGGTGAAGTCCCTGCCGGTGACGGCGGACGTGCTGCGAGACGATCGTCCGCCGGACTTCGGAACGGTCGCCTGCGGCGTGTGCCAGGTGGACTGCCAGGTCATCGAGCGCGTCAATGCCGAGGATCTGGGCCATGACGCCAACGAGGTGACGTCATGACCACCCGCGAGGCGGCCGTGAAGCCGTCCGGTACCGGGGCGGATCAGCTCCATCGGAGCAAGCGCGATCGATCCGAGCGCCTGCTGAATCTGGCCGCCGCCCTCATCGCCGCGGTGATCGCCCTCGTCATCCTTCACGGCGTCGACCTTCTGCGGGACAAAACCGTGCCTGTCCTGGTGCTCGCTTCCGACAAGGCGTGGTCGGCGACGCTCCTCGAGACCGACTTCGCCACCGTCGAGATGGAGCCCGCGCACAACGCGCAGATGATCCCCGCGAGCGAGATGGCCGAGGTGATCGGGACGCGGCTAGCCGCCAGCCTGCCCGCCGGGACCGTCCTCACCCGGCGGGCGCTGGCTACGGGCCAGCGCGCGTTCAGCGGGGAGTATCTGGTCGGTCTCCGAGCCGAGCGAGGGCACCGTCCGGAGCTGGGCCTGGATCCGGGAACGATCGTCTGCGTCGTTCCTGTGGGGCGTACCTGCGAAACCGTGAATCGTTCCTCGCCAGGGTCGCTCACGTCGGACAGCCCGATGCGCATGACGCCGTCGTCGTGGACGTGATCGTGAGCGCTTCCGAGCACCACCGTGCGGTAGCGGCCGCGGCGAGCTCGCTGGTCATCTCCGTGACGGGAGCATGACGATGCTCGAATCCAGCCCTGGAGGTCCTGATGGTCTCGGTAGCGATGCTCGCGGCCGGAGCGGGAAGTCTCGCCTCGGGACCGGTACTGCTCGCGGCGGTGGAGCGGACGACGAGCACGGTGGTAGCGAGCGGGGCATGGCGTCGCCGAGCGGTCGCCGCGGCGTTGTCGGCGACCACGGCCGCGCTGTCCTGGGCAGGCTGGGTGCGGCTGGGTGCGACACCGATCTGGCCGGCATGGTGCTGGGCCTGCGCGCTGGGCTGTGGTCTCGCGCTCACGGACCTGCGGTGCCGGCGGCTTCCGTTTTCGCTGGTGGCGACGCTGGCAGGTGGGGGAGCGACGCTCTTGTTCGCCGTCACGGTGGTCGACGGAAGCTGGTCCCGGTACGGCCTCGCCTGCCTGGCGGCCGTGGCCGTGTACTGCCTTGCGTCGCTGGTTCAGTTCTGGGCGCCGGAACACACCGGCGGTGGCGACACCGCGCTTTATGCCGCTCTCGCCCTGTTTCTCGGCTGGTTCGGGTGGGACGGTCTGGTACAGGGGCTGGTGATCGCCAGCGGGCTCACTGCGGTGGTGGCGCTCGTGGTCCTCGTGACGTCCAAGAGCGTGAATTCGCGGTTTCCCGCCGGACCATCGCTGATCGCCGGGGCGTTGCTCGGCATTCTCTGGGGATAGACACCGAGGAGGAACTTGTGAACGACTTCGCGACTCGACGTCCGCGGCGGTACGGCATCCTGGTCGTCGCCATGCTGTCAGCAGGCTGCGTGACCGGCGAAGCGCCGACACCCGCTGCTTCGCCTGACCTGTCGGCTCCATCGCCGGGATCCTCGGCGCCGAGTTCGCCCGGCCCGGAACCGCGGCAGGCCGTCGAAGCCGCCTATACCCAGTTCTGGCCGCGGTCTCTGGCCATTCCGAATACACCGGAAGACACCTGGCGGGCTGCGATGGCCGCGCTCGCGGCGGACCCGCAGCTGTCGACGGCCCTGGAAGCGATGCGCCGCAACAAGGAGGTCGGCGTGAAGCCCTACGGGGACGTCACGACCCGGATCACCGGCGTCGACGTCCAGGGTGATCGGGCGACCGTGACCGACTGCCAAGACGGTTCCCGTTCGGGACAGGCGGACGCGGCGACCGGCGATCGGAAGACCGTGGGATCCCCGCGAATTCCGATCCACGCCCAAATGGTCCGCGACGCGGCGGACGGCCGATGGCGGGTATCCCAACTCGCGTATCCAGGAGGGCAGTGCTGATGAGCATCAGGAACGTCCTCGTCTGCTCGACCTGCGCGCTCGCTGTCTGGGCGACCGGACCGCCCGAAGCGGAGGCCGTGCCCGGCCCCCAGGACGACGGCCAGGTCATCGTCGTCCCGAACAACGTCGACCAGTTCGGGCAGTACGCCCCGCCGAGTATCGACCTGCGAGCCTTGGACCAGCGTGGTCAAGCGCCCGTCCGGCCTGGCGAGCCCGGAGCGAAACCGGGAGGCCAAGCCCGGCAGGCGGCGGATCCGGACGGACTACCGCCAGACTGTTCCCTCGGTGGGTTCGGTGTCGGCGGTTCCCCGGGAATCGGACGGCCGGGCGGCAGCGCGTTCGGGATACGTTGCCTGCCGCCGGTGCCCGCCGACAGTGACCCGGCGCCCGTGGCTCCTCCTCTCCCGTCACCAGCGGAGCTGGCGGCTGAGGCGTTCGAGCAATTGCGGTTGCCACTGCCGGTTCCCCGGCATTCGCCCGACGTGCGGCTGCCTGATGGGCGGGAAGCCACGATCGTCGGGGAGAACACCTGGATCTGGACTGAACGCGGAGTCTGGAAACCTGCCGTGGAACGGGTTCAGGCCGGCCCTGTATGGGCCGAGGTGACCGCGACACCGGTGGGCATGACATTCGATTCCGGCAGTGGCGGTTCGTTGACCTGCTCGGGACCGGGGACGCCATATCACCGCTCCTACGGATTGCATACCGCCAGCCCGGATTGCGGCTTTATGTACACCCGCGGCTCGGCCGGGCAGCCGAACGATCAGACCAGCGCGGAGTGGGCGATCCAGTGGTCGGTGAGCTGGGTCGGTTCGGACGGTTCCGCTTCCGTGGGCGGTGACTTCCCGCAAATGCGATCACAGGCGAGAGCGACGTTCGCGGTCGCCGAAGTGCAGGCCCTGCGCGCGAACCGGAACTGATTCGCATTCCGCGGGCACAAAAGAATTGTTCTTTCGAAAAGGGGAAGGAATAACCCCGATGGGTACCGCTTTGTCTTTTTCCCGGCCGTCGCCCACCGACGACGGCCCGCGCGTGCCACGGCGACGGCGCTGGTGGCTGCTGGGGATCGCGGTGGTACTGGCCGCGGTGGCCGCCGTCGGCAACTACATCCTGATCACGGGCCAGGACGAACGGGTCGACGTCGTAATCCTGCTCCGTGACGTGGGCTGGGGCCAGCCGATCGGCGAAGAGGATCTCGGAGTGGCCAAAGCCGTCCCGGAACAGCCGCTGGCCTCCATCCCCGCCGGTGACCGCGCCCGGATCATCGGCCAGGTCGCGCGCTCGATCCTGCCCGCCGGAACGGTGCTGGCGCCTGGACAGCTGTCCGCGCAGCCGATCCCGGGGCCAGGGGAACGGCTGGCAGGACTTCCGGTGAAGCCGGGCCACCTGCCCGCGCGGGGCTTCTCGCCCGGAGATCTGGTGCAGGTCAGCCCGGTGATGAGCAGCGCCGGGACCGACACCGGACAGGTTCCGGCGAGCACGATCGGACCGTTTCGCGCGCGAGTGCTCGGCGTCGGCCCGCCGGACTCCTCTGGCGTGGTCACCGTCGATGTCGTCGTCGGCGCGGACGCCGCACAAGCCGCGACCAGCGCCGCCGCGGGTCAGGTCGTCATGGTCCAGCTCGGACCTGGCGCGTGAGGAAAGGACGAGGTGAGGGCAATGGCCATGATCACGATCGTTTCGGGGAAAGGGGCGCCCGGCGCGACCACGACGCTGGCCGCGCTGGCGGCGGTCTGGCCCGCGCCGGCGTTGCTGGCCGACTGCGATCCGGCCGGGGGAGACCTCGCGCCGGGCTGGCTGGGCCAATGGATCGTCGATGGCACGATCCGAGCCGAAGTCGGTCTCTTGTCGCACGCCACCGCGACCCGGCACGCCGTGGCGGGGGACCCGGCGACGCTGGCCGAGCACGTGCAGGCGGTTCCCCCGGCGAGACATGTCGGGCTGCTCGCCGGATTGACCGCGCCCGGCCAGCACTGCGCGGTCAGTGCCCGGGGATGGACGCGGCTGACTGTGGGGTTGGCCGCGTTCAAGACCACGACCGGATGCCCGGCCGACGCGCTCGTCGATCTCGGCCGCTACGGCGCGGACACGCCCTGGCCGTTGCTGCTGGCCGCCGACGTGGTGCTCGTGGCGGTACGCCCGACCCAGCGGCACGTACTGGCCGCGCGTCCCGTTCTGGCCGAGCTCGCCGAGCGGATCGTGCCGCGGCGGCTGGGACTGGTCGTCTGCGCGACGACGCCCGCCGGCACCCGCGAGGTCCGCGCGGCGCTGAGCCGGGACGTCGCGGTCGAAGTACCGGAGGACGGGCGGGCGGCGGCGGTGTTCTCCGACGGAATCGACGGCGGGACGCTCCCGCGCCGGTCGCCGTTGCTGCGTGGCATGCGCCGCGCGGCACGACGTCTCCACGGTACCTACCACAGCTACGCGCCTGCCGGAATGCGCGCCCCGGCATCGACGCTCCTGCTCCACGGAGGTATCCGATGACGTTGCCAGCCAACGGATACCGCTTCTCGGTGACGCCGCCGTCACAGCGAGATGGCGCGAACGGCAGGCCCGACCCCCGGGTCGTTCGGGAGATCCGGGAGGCGGTCGCCGCCCGGCTGGAGCGAGTCGCGGCGGGCGAGTCCCCAGTGGACAGTCTCTTGTCCGCCGAGGAACAGCAGGCGCGGATGCGTGCTTACGCGGCGGAAGAGGTCGCTGCTTGGGTGGAACGCCGTGCCGTCGCCGGGCACTCGCCCTTGCCGGTCGAGGAAGAACGGCGGCTGACGCGCGCGGTGGCGGCCGCGTTGTTCGGGCTGGGTGCGTTGGAGGAGTTGTTGGAGCGCAACGATGTCGAGAACATCCATGTGCACGGTTGTGATCGGATTTTGCTGGAACTGGCGGACGGTTCGGTCGAGCAATGGCCGTATCCGGTGGCCGACACCGACGCCGATCTGGTGGAGATGCTCGCGGCGATGTTCGCCCGCCAGGGCCAGACCTCCCGGGAGTTCAACGCAGGTCGCCCACTGGGGAACCTGCGGATCGGCGCTGGTGGTCCGCTGGGGGCGAGGGTGGCCGCGGTGATGGAGGTGTCCGACCGGCCACGGGTGGCGATCCGGCGCCACCGCCTGGTCGATGTCGGCCTGGACGATCTCATAGCGAACGGGACGCTCGACCCGCTGCTCGCGTCGTTCCTGCGGTCGGCGGTGCGGGCGGGCTGCAACATGGTCGTCTCCGGAGGACCGGCCGCGGGCAAGACGACGTTGCTGCGCGCGTTGTGCGCGGAGATCGCGGAGTACGAGCATGTGGTCACGGTCGAGGAGGAGTACGAACTCGGGCTGCATATCGGTGCCCGGCCGTTGGTTACTCCGCTGGAGGCGCGTCCGGCGAACTCGGAGGGGATCGGGGAGATCTCCTTGGACGACCTGCTGAAGCAGACGTTGCGGCACTCGCCGAGCCGGGTGATCGTCGGGGAGGTCCGGGCGGGGGAAGTGACCGCGATGCTGCGCGCGCTCGGGAACGGGGCGACAGGCGGAATGTGCACCTTGCACGCCACGAGCGCGTCGGCGGTGTTCGACCGGATCGGCGCGCTCGGGCAGCTCGCCGATCCACCGCTGGCGATCGACGCCGCCCACCAGTGGACCGCTTCCGCGATCGACCTCGTCGTGCATGTCACCCGCGCCGACCACCACTCTCCCGCCGGGCGGCGCAGGGAACGGTTCGTGGCCGAAGTGATCGAAGTCGGGCTGGTCGGCGATTCCGGCCGCCCGGACGTCACCCAGATCTTCGCCCCGCGTCCGGTCGACGGTCGCGCGGTTCCGGCGTTCGCGCCGAGCCGTGAACTCCTCGAACGCCTGGAGCGACACGGGTTCGACCGATCCCTATTCGACATGCCCTTGTCCGGCAACGGTTTCTCGAACGGAGGAAGGCGGTGACGGGCGTGTGGCCGGGCGTCCTCGGTGTGACCGCGGCGCTGGCGATCGTTTGCGCGGTCGCGGCTTTCCTGCCGCCCTTCTCGCGAACAGACCGACCGCGGCAGGGGGCACATCTCCTGGCGCGGGTTCCGGTTCGGCGAGTCGCCGTGGCGGTCGCCGCGGGCACGGTGGTGTGGTGGGGCACCGGCTGGCCGGTCGCCGCGATCCTGGTCACCGCCGCCGTGGTGACCGTGCCGAACCTGGTCCGCGGTCATGACGCCCGGCGGGTGATCGCGCGCTTGGACGCGCTCGCGAGCTGGGTGCGGCGCCTCGCCGATGTGCTGGCGTCCGGCGCCGGCGGGCTGGAACAGGCGATCGCCGGATCGGCTCGCACCGCTCCCGAGGCGCTGGCCACGGAGATCCAGACCCTGGCGGCGCGGTTGCGTACTCGCGGTCTTGAACCCGCCCTTCGCGCCTTCGCCGAGGACGTGGGCGACGAAGCCGCCGACGAAGTGGTGCTCACCTTGATCCTCCGCGCCCGCGCGGGCGGACGCGGCCTCGTCGACATCCTCGACGGCAAAGCCACCGCCCTCGAACGCGAGGTGGTCGCTCGCCGCGACATCGAAGCCGATCGCGCGAAACCTCACACCGACGTCCGCGCCATTCTCGGTATCGCCGTGCTCCTGACTACCGGTCTGGTGTGCTTCGCCAGCGAGTTCCTCGCCCCGTTCGGCAGTGTGCTCGGCCAGCTCGTCCTGGCCGGGATCGGGGGTCTGCTGGGCGCGGCGGGCTGGTGGATGCATTTCCTGATCCGGACTCGCCGTCCCGCCCGGCTGCTCGGCACGGACTCCCGTCTTGTCGCCGAGGTGTCCTCGTGAGCTCCGGAATCGCCGCCGCTCTGTTCGGCGCGCTGGCAGCGCTCACTGTCGTCTGCGCGCTTCTCGCTCTGCTGCGACCGGCACCGGTCGACGTCGCCGCGGCGGTGGCGGAACTGGACCAACGCGCCGACGGCGTTCCGCCGCCGGGCCGCTGGCTCGCCCGGATCAGGTGGCTGACCGGGTACTCGGCGCGGTCGTCGGGCCGCTGGTGGGGAATCCCCGCCGCCGATCTCGACGTGCTCGGCCAGACCGCCGAACGGTATGTCGCTCGCCGTCTGGTGTGGGCCGGTGCCGCCGCCGCGGCGGTTCTCGTGGTCGCCGGGCTGGCGTGGTCCGGCGGATTCCCCGGCACGGTGGTCGTGCCTGCCGTGGTCGTCGCGGCCGTGGCGGGGTCCCTGGTGCCGGTCTTGGCCGTCCGGGAGGACGCAGCCAGGGCACGGGAGGAATTCCGCCGGGCTACCGCCGCTTATCTCGACCTCGTTGCCCAGGAACGCGCGATCGGCCGCGCTCCCAGCCAAGCCCTGGGTGAAGCCGCCGCGGTCGGAGACTCGTGGGTGTTCGCCCGGATCAGCCGCACTCTCGGCCGGGCCGCACGGGCCGGGTACACCCCATGGGAAGCCTTGTCCCGTCTGGGAAAGCGAATGGGTGTGGTCGAACTCGCCGACCTGGCCCACATTCTCGCCACCGCGGCCGACGGCGCGGCCGTCTACACCACGTTGATCGCCAAAGCGAGCGCGCTGCGTGCGGCCTCATTGGCCGCGGACAAGGCCGACGCCAACTCCCGGTCCCAGCGGCTCGCCTTGCCGGTGGCGTTGCTGCTGGTCGCGTTCCTGCTGATGGTGATGTACCCGGCCATGATCCGCCTGATCACGTAGCCGGACCGGAAAACAAGTGAGGGAGTGGGAAACCATGTCGGAGAACCTTGTCGCCGCGCGGCGCCGATGCGCGGATGTCTCGCTGATGCTGAGCGGGATGGTGCTGGCTCTGGTGGCCACCGTGGAGAACCGCTGGGCGCGGGTGCGCGCTTCCGGTGACCGCGGATCGGAATCCGTGGAGAAGGCCGTCCTCGTCGCCATCGGGCTCGTCGTGGCGATCGGGCTCGGGGTCGCCATCCGTGCCGCTGTGACGAACTACCAAAGCCAGATCAGGTGAAGGAGGCTGATCACGGATGGCCACCACCGAGGAGATCGAACGCCGTGTCGGACTGGCGGATGCCGCCCGCAGTGAGAGAAGGACAGAGGCGGCCCGCACTGTCGGCGAACTCGCGGCACGCCACGCCGACATCGCCGCACAACTTGGTGACATCGAACGAGAACTGAAAGAAGTACTAGCGGAGTCCAGCAGCGTGATTGGACTCGACGAGCTGGCGGCGTTCACCGATGTGCCCGCCGCCGACCTCGCCCGATGGGCCAACGACCCGAAAGGCAACCGGACCAAACGAAAGAAACCCGCGGCCGCCGGCCCCTCCGCCGCGAAGAGTGTGCGCGGAGTCGCCGTGCCCGCAGAAGTGAGCCGATGATGCCGAAGCGTCCACTAGGGACAATCATCCAGGATTTCCGCCGGACTCGGGTGATCGACGACAGCGGGGCGGAATCCATCGGTCTAGCGGTACTGTTCCCCGTCGTCCTGGTGCTGATTCTCGCCGCTGTGCAATGCGGTTTGTGGTGGCATGCGCACGCGGTCGCCGCCCAGGCGGCCCAAGCCGGGGCCGACGCCGGTCGTCCCGTCGGCACCACGATCGCCACAGCCTCCGACGCGGCACGCTCGTTCGCGGACCGCGCCGGACGAGGCGTCCTCACCGCCTCCGAGATCCGCGCCACGGCCACGGCGGAAGACAATCAGGTCACCGTTTCCGGCACCGCGATCCGCGTGCTGCCGATCCCCGGCCTGGATTTCGGGGTCGAGGTGCACGCGCGGGCGGTGAAGGAGCGGTTCACGACCGGAGGTCGCTCGTGAGTGGCACATCCGCAAGACGCTGGAACGACGCCGGTTCGGTCAGCGTCGAGGCCGCTGTGCTGATTCCCGCCGTGCTCTTCACCGGGCTGCTGATCATCGCTGGTGCCCGCGTCAGCTCAGCCCAGCAAGCGGTCGACAACGCCGCGACCGCTGCCGCACGAGCCGCCTCGATCGCTCGCAATCCGGTGGCGGCAGAGCAGGCCGGAACGACGGTCGCCCGCGAGCGTCTCGAGCGTGAAGGCATCACCTGCCGGGAGACCAGCGTTTCGGTCGACGCCGGCCAGATTGCCCTCGGCCGCGCCGGTCAGGTCAGGGCCAGCGTGCTGTGCCGTGTCGCGCTCAGTGATCTGGCCCTTCCCGTGCCCGGTGGGACGCGGACGATCACCAGCACCTTCACCAGCCCGGCCGACCCGTATCGGGGCATTCGATGACCACGTCTGGGCAGCGACGCGATGCCGGGTCGGTCAGCGTGATGATCGCTGTCCTGGTGCCCGCGCTCTTGCTCGTCCTGGCGCTGGTGGTCGACGGCTCCGCGCGGCTGCGGGCGATCGCCCGCGCGGACGCCCTGGCCGCCGAAGCCGCCCGCGCGGCGAACACAGCCGTGGACACCCGCGGCCCGACCGTCGGTATCGACACCGCCACTGCCGCCCGTGCCGCGTCCGACTACCTGGCGCGGGCCGGACACCCCGGCCAGGTCACGATCCTCGGGCCCCGCGCGGTGCGCGTGACGGTCACTCTCACCGAACCCGCCCCCATCGGCTTGCTCGGCGGCAGCGTCCAATCCACCGGCACCGCTCTGGCCGAACTCGGTGTCGGCACCCGCGACGGCGGGCTACCGTGACTTCCCGCGCGGCACAGGTGATCCGAGGCGTGCTCGCCGCGCTCGCCCTGCTCGCTTTCGTCGCCGGAGTCCCGAGCGGACTTGTCGCTCTTGGCGCCGGGCCCACCCGCCTGATTCCCGATCGCTGGCCAGATCCGGCGCCGATCAGCCGCTGGCCCGAGCGGATCTGGCACACGTTGCGGTGGGCGTGGCTCACCGGCGATCTCGTGATCTGGTTGGTCCTGGCCGTGGCGTGGGTGGGCTGGCTGATGATCACCGTCTCGGTGGCCGCAGAACTGATCCGCCAGACCGGGCACGGTCTGAGCCGGGTCCCGTGCGGCCGGTGGATCGCCGGGCTTGTCGCCGCAGTGCTCATCGTCACCTCGACGAGCACCGCTGCCGCTTCCGGTGTTCCCGCCGCGCCGGTCGTGGCCACCGCGCCGCCGCGGCCGCAGACTCAACCCCTCACACCGCTTCGTGCCGTTCCGTACACGGTCGTGCACGGCGACACCCTGTGGGACGTAGCCGAACGCTGTCTCGGCAACGGCACCCGCTATCACGAGGTCGTGCGGCTCAATCGCTCGCTGCTCGCGGACAACCCGGACGACCTCGAACCCGGATGGACGCTGCTGCTCCCAGCGGACGCGGTCGGGCTTCCGCGTCCCGTGGACACCGCCGCCGCGACCATCGACGTGCGGCCTGGCGACACGCTCTCGGGCATCGCCGAACGCGAACTCGGAGACCCGGACGCCTGGCCTGAGCTCTTCGACCTGAACGTGGGCCGCGCTCAACCCGACGGCCGTGCGCTCCGCCACCCCGACCGGCTGTTGCCCGGCTGGAACCTCGTCCTGCCGGTCGCGGTGACACCGCCACCAGAGCGTGCACCCGAACCGGTACCGCCGTCTCCGGAGAGCCGTCCGCAGGCACCTCCCGACGACGAGCGGCACTTCGATGACAGCGGGATCTCGCTGCCGGGCGGCGTGTTCGTCAGTCTCGGGCTGGCGGCCCTGGTCACTCTCGCGATGGTCACTGTGCGGCTGCGACGTCGCCGCTGGTACCAACCCGGTTCCCCGGAGCATGCTGACCCCGCTGGGCTGCCGGTCGTGCGCGCGCTGCGGATCGCTCACGACTCCGCAACGTGGGCCCCCGATGGTGCCGTACCTGAGTCGCGGCCGGCCGGGATGGACGTCCGCGATCGTGCACAGGCCACGGTCCGGGCCGTGCTGCCGGACTCACCGGACACCGTGCTCGGCGTTCGTGCCGGACAGGCCGTCGCCCTGGACCTCGCGCGTAAGCAGGGTTTGGGACTCGTCGGTTCCGGTGCCCACGCCGCCGCGAGGGCCCTGATCGTGACGCTACTCGCGCGGGCCGCCGGCGACGGTCTGGACGCCACGGTCCTGATCCCTGCCAGTGACGCTCGCTCGCTCTTCGGACACGACCTCCCCGACCGCGTACCGGAGCGGCTGCGCCTCATCGACGACCTGCCCGCGGCCCTCGACGTCCTGGAAGCCGAACTGCTCGCGCGCGGACACGAGTACAACGACAACGGGCCCTTCCTGGTCGTGGCGGCACCGGCCGCCGACACGGAGCGGCGTGCCCACGCCGTCCTCGAGAGCGGTTCGCGCCTCGGGCTGGCCGGGCTGTTCCTCGGCCGGTGGCGACCCGGCGGCACCGTGCGCGTGAGCGACGACGGTGCCGTGGAGGCGACGAGCCCCGCCCTGAGTGATGACCTGTCCGGTGCCAGGCTGTTCACCCTGCCCGCCGCCGACGCCCTCGACCTGCTCTCGCTCCTGCGGGCGGCAGGCCCCGGCAGCGACGAGCCGCCCCGGGAACACATCGACGCCGTGCCGGACGCCGTTGATCACAACCAGAAGCCCGTTCTGCGCGACGAAGACCGGACGGCCGCGCCACTGCGCCTGGACGTCCTCGGCCGTCTCCATCTGACGCACACGAACTCCGAGCCCCGCGACCTCATCGAATCCTTCGCGCCGCGGCAGCGCGAGATCCTGGCCTACCTGGCGCAGCACCGCGAGGGCTGCCGACGCGAAACCTTGAGCGCCGCGCTCTGGCCGGACGCTCCGGGCACGCGTCCGTACAACAGCTTCCACGCGACCCTCTCGCAACTCCGGCGCGGCCTTCGCCGAGCGACCGAAGACGACGACCTCGACGTCATCGTCAGCCAGGACAGCCATTACGGGCTCGACCCGGCGATCGTGACCGTCGACCTGTGGCAGCTGCGGGACGCGCTCGCCGCGAGCCGGACTCTGAGTCCGGTGGCCGACGCGGTCGCGGCACTCGACCGGGTCGCCGCGCTGTACCACGGAGATCTCGCCGAAGGCATGACCGCGGAATGGATCGAAGGCCCCCGGGAGGCATTGCGCCGTGAAATACTCAACGCGTTCGCCCTCGTGATCCGCACGGTCAGGAACGACGACCCCGAGCAGGCCCTCGCTCTGCTGGAGCAAGCCCGCCGGCTTGACGCCTACAATGAGGCGATCTACCGCGACCTCATGCGCATGCAAGCTCGGCTCGGCCAGTACGACGGCATTCCGCGGACACTGCACCTGCTCACCACGTCGCTGAAAGAACTCGACCAGTGTCCCGCCCAGGACACCTCGCGCCTCGCTCATGCACTTTCCCAGTCGGACAACCACCAGCGGGACCGGCAAGCCGGTTGAGCTGTATTCGTCCTTAGCGGGAATTGCGGTTAAGATGGAAACCGGCAGCCAAGTTTTTCGCATCTTGCGTCGTGGACCTGTAAATCAGGTTGCCTGAACCCGGGCGCTGTGTTGTTTTGATAGGGATTCATGTGCCGAGCGATAGGCGCCCCCTTCCTTTCCTGTTTCCTCTCTTCCTGCTTGTCCGACTTCCTTTACGGGGACCCCCTAGAGAAGAAGGGGCCTTGCTCCTCTTTGTTGCAGGCAGGGGTCGCGCTGGGCCCTCCGCTGTGTCCCCCGACTTCGGTGCCGGCAGGCATCAACAGTCGGCTTGGGTGGTATTTTGCTATCTGATAGGTGTCTCGTCACTTCCCCGCGTCTTTAGGTTCTAGTCCGCTTCCTATCGGCAATTTCGCTCGCTGCTCGCGTGATTCTCGCTTGGTCACCGGCGGTGTCAGCGGTAGGCTTTCGTGCTGGCTTGGGCCGGACGAGCAGGGGCGCGTCGCTGGTCCCCGGATTCGTTCTGATCTACCTCGGCCCGGGTCTGGTGACGGCGCCAAGGACGCTCACCGAGATAGGTGCTGCGCCACCCGAGCGGGCTGGTGCGGAGACCAGCGTGAAGTTCGGCTGGGTGCAAGAAGAGGCAGTGGTGGTGGTTGTGGAGTTGCGACGGAAGCGGGCTCAAACCCGTTGCGCGTACATGCTTTGCAGAAGCTCAGCGAGGGTGCTACTGTCTGGCCTGATGGCTCCGACGGAGCCCGGTCAGATCAGCACCCGGACCGCTGATCACTATGACCGCAAGGTCCTCAGGGCCTACCGTCGTTTACGAGGCAACTTGGTAGCACGCCAGGTCTACTTTATGTCGATGTGTTCGCCGAACCGGGGCGGCGAGGACAGGACTGACCTGATGACGCACACTACCTCTGCTATTAGGTGCGCAACTCGGTTACGCAGGAGATACACCTGCGAGGCTCACCAACTCGCCCTCCAGGCCATCAGTGAGCTGCAGGGCACACAACAGGTCGTGCCCGATGCGACCAGCCTCCATCAGCGCATGCTCGAAACAGCGCTACTGCTGGCAATCCGTGACGCGCAGCCGACGTTCTCCTCCCTCAAGGGCGCCCCCTTCAACGGCCATCAGGTCTTCCGCTTGGTGAATCCCCGGCCGAACGGACTGATGATCGAGTTGTTCGAGGATGTCATCGTGCGGTTCATCCGCGCACTGATTCCGCCAGTTAACCCGAGCGATAGTGCCTACGGGGTGCCGGGTCTGCGAGTCGTCCCGACAGGGCGACACCTGCGCGTCCACCTCCTCAATGCGGAGAATCGCTTGACCGATGCGTGTGTGATCATTCGGAACATCAGTGGTCGGACCTGGGAGGACATCTGGCAGGAGGCTCGGGTCACCGAATACGAGGACGGCAGTGTGGACCTGCTGCTTAAGAGTTCGCCTCTGCTGAGTCCCGGCGAGCGAGACATGGCCGACTTTTATCGGCGTCACTCCGGGCCGATCGCGTTGGGCAGCGCGATGTTGCGTCGTGTCGGTCTGCTTGCCGGCGCCTTTTCGCTGGACGTGTGGACTGGCAATGGCGGCAACTACTTGCACGTCGAGATCGACGACGATCCCTCGATTTACGACATTTTGAACGCTCTCCGGCATCCGCTGGCCGGGGTCACTCGTGGCCAGTTCATGGTGGACACGACGATCGGCCCGATCCACGAGCACATCACCTACGCGCGCATCATCGACACCGATCCAACGCCGACTACCCTCGCTGGGAGATCGCGACCGTCGGACTCACCACCAGGCTTGGTCTTGCGGATGTTGCCCCGCTGGGAAAATGAACGTCAGTTGGCCGCATCGACGGCCACCGCACCGGCGGCAAGGAAGGGTGGAGCATGAGCGTCCATCCATCACGCCGAAACGACCAGCCGCCCACGCCAACAGGCCTGCTCGACAGTTTGCTCGACTGCGACGAGCGAACTCGCAGGGCGAGGTCGCTGATCGTTACCGCATCCGCCTGCGCGGCACTTCTAGCGCTAGTAATCACTCTGCCGCTGGTTATCGTCTTCGGGGCTACGGGCGCGGTCGGTGGCGGTTTGTTCACCGCCCTGACCGCGGTGCTGGCGGGCAGGGCGTACTGCCGTCGACAGCGCGATGGAAATGGATCCTGATGCCGCACACATCAGCTGCTAAGACACGTGCGTTGCGGGCACGCATGGACTGCACCGGCGAGCCCTATCAGCTCGTCAAGACCGGCCTGAGCGGTTCCCGACAGGCGATACCAGCGGCTGCCACAGCCGCTCAGCAGGAGCTAGAAGCACATATCCTCCTGGCACTCCGGGACATCCGCCAGTTGCGTAACCACGATCTGCCCTTCTACCCATTCCGCTACGCCACCCCGAAGCGTCAATCGCTAGAACTGTCAGTCCTGCCACATACTCTCGGAGCATTCATATTCGGCCTGGCGCCGCGCAGTAAAGACTACGAGATCGCAGGCGTTCCGGGTCTTCGAGTCACTTCCAGCCGCCGAGGAGTCACTCTCCGCCTGCTCGGCAACGACGGACACCCAACTGAAGCCAACGTCCTCATCAAGGGCGTCACGCCAAAGCAATGGTCAAAGGCGATGTCATGGGCGAATGACGAGTACCTTGAAACCACGAAAGACTTCTTCGTGCATGAGCCTGTGCTTACGACCGCAGAGAGTCGGTTCATGAGTCGATATAGGCGTCTCCGAGCGCACCCGATGCTGGCCAGCCGCGTGCTGCGGCGCCTTCATCTGCTTAGCACCGCCCACTGGATTGATGCGTGGACGGCTGACTCGACAGTCAAGATCGAATGGTCTGGGGGGCCGCAGCTTCGCGAGGTGGCCCGCCGCCTGATCGATCCTGACGTTGGTTTGCTTGGCGAAGAAGTCAGGCTGCGCCAACGCAAGTTGCTCGACAGTGACCGGGAGCTCTACTCGCTCGACTTCCAAGGTCCGGCACCGCAGGCGGATGACGCCGGCGGCGATCGTAGCTACCCGGAGGTCACATTGGTCATGCGACGAATAGACTGACATCCTGACTCGTACGGTAGCCCGCACTTTTGCTGCTCAGGCGCAGGGCATTCTCGCCGACATGACTCGGTGTCTATAGTGGACACAGGAGTGGATCGCGGGCGAACAAGTGTGTCGCGATCACGCCATCGGGATCGGCGTTGGCAACTTAATCCGCATGTCGACCGAAATTGCTTACTATCTTAACGGTGCCATATCACATCAAATGCGATATGGCACCTTCAATACATTGATACGTGAACGTGGTCGTAGTGGCAACCTGTGATATTTTTCGGATTGGGACAGCCGTAAGCGCTGGATTGGTATGTGTTCCAAGTCGGGCTTTCGGCTGACCAGTACCGGTCTTGCCAAATGAGGTAGTGGACGCCGAGGTTCGCCTGGTGGGTGATGAGCCAGTTCGCGACCTGCCAGCCATGGGTCACCGATGGCTGGTTGTGGGGGTTGAACATGATGTCGCAGGCACGGCCTTGTGGATGATCGGAGCTCGGGTTGGCTGGCCGGTGCGCGAAGCAGCCGAGACCGTTCCCGGTCATTCCGTTGGCGCGCAGTGTTTGCACGAGGTTCAGGGTGCGCGGGGTTATTCGCCCGCCGCTGGTGGGGTCGGGCATGGTGGCTTGTTCGGATGGCCAGTCGGTGCGTAGCTGGCCCGGCGTGCTGGTTGCGCATGTGGCGCCCTGCGTGGCGGCCACGATTTGCCGGGCCGCATCTTCGAACTGGGAGTATCGGTCTGGAAATCCTGAGCGCTGGACTAGTTGGGCGGCTTCGGTGACGGGAATGCTTTGCCAGTTCGGTATAGCCAGGAGATGGCGGTAGAACTGCTCGCTGCTGTAGCTGGGATCCATGATCTTGTCCGAGGTTCCCCAACCCATAGACGGGCGTTGCTGAAATAGGCCGAGACTGTCGCGGTCGCCGTGGTCGAGGTTCTGCAGGCGTGACTCGGTGAGCGCGGTGGTGATCGCGACGACCCAGCCGTGTTCGGGGACGTGCATGCGTTTACCGACGGCTACGATCGTTGCCGCATGCGTCATCTCCTGCGGCCCGTATCCCGCAGCCGTGCCAGTGACGCCTCCGGGAGCACAGTCCGGGCCACTGCCAGTGGTCCCGAACACGGCCTGCACGCCGGCGATCGCTCCGCCGCCGATGAGGAGTATGAGCACCAGGACCAGCGCCACGCCCGTCCCGAGGATCTTGCCCATGTCTGCTTCACCTCCACCGGCTGCTGGGGTCGGGTGGGGGCATCGGCGGCGGTGGTGTCAGTTCTGGGCGGAGGCTCGCGGGCGTACTGCTCGGCAGGAGGGCTGTGGTGGGTGTCGGTGCGTGGAGACAGGGCCAGAGGGCAGGCAAGTCGGCTAGCGCGACTCGACCGGTGTTGTCGAGGTCGTCGACTCGTCGCCAGCGGGGTGCGGCCATATCGAGTGGGTCAGCGGCAGCTTCGCCGCTGCTGGTCGCCACCGGCACTCGTGCGGGCCGATCGAGGGTGCGCAGCGCCTCGGCCAGAGCCTTGCGCGCGTTGGCCTCACGCGCTGCGCTGGGCATCCACACCAGCACCGGAGTGATGATGCCCGTAGTGTCGGCCAGGCGCTCGTACCGGGCGAGCTTGCCCGCCAGCCGGGATAGTTGCTCGGTGCCGAAGTCGAACTCGACGAACCATTCGACCTCCCGGCCGTTCTCCTGCCAGCGTCCGTAGCCGTCCGGGGTGACGATGTCGCCCCAGTGCCTGCCACAGCGTGCGGCGGACCACCACGCGGAGAGCGTGCCAGTGGCCCCGGGCTTGCGGGCCCGGCGAATCAGAACGGTGAACAGACCGTTGCAGCCCACGGTGTGCGCCAGCTGTAAGGAGAAGGCGCGCCCGATCTCGCGCTCACGGCTGAAGCCCAGTTGCTTGGGGTCGATGCCCTCTTCCCGGGCGAGGGTGACTGCCCCGGCGGTGTCGAGGACGTAGTACATCGGGTGCGAGCCGCGGTCGCGGTGCGGCTGGAACCGGTGCACGACGCCCCACTTGTAGAGGTTGCGCAGACGCAGTTTCGCGGCGCGGCGCCCGGCGAAGGCGATGTCGATGATCTGCGTGCTGGTGAGCACGTGGTGCTCGAACAGCATTCGGCACAGCCACCGATCGCGGTCGGTGAGATGCCGGACCAGCCACGCGTGATGCTCGGCGGAGTTGAGCACCCGCGCAACGGGTCGTTCCGGCCGGTGCGAACGCAATTGTCGCTGCGGAGTGGGATTGCTGATCATGGTGATCTGCACCTCCAAAAATGAGTGGAACCGTTCACGGGAAGCAGGCAATGGCAAGGTGTGGCATTTTCCGGAACGTCTGCTTTGCGGTTTCTGTTGGTGACGATGTCATTAGCCTTGACAGGGTGAGGCTGAGGCGTGAGATAATTTGGGCATGTCGAGCCCTGAACCGGATCTGCAGCAGCGCATCATTGAGAGGTTAGGACGAGGCGAGAAAGAACTAGCCGATCATGGGCAACTTCTCGACCCGTTTCAATACGTCGCGTCGGCAAATTATGTTGTTCCAATGCTGTTGGACTTGGCTATCAAGCGCGGAGATGAGATCGTTGACCACGTTCCCCGATATAATTCCCTTGATCACGCTGTAAATTGGCAGGTGCTCGCGGCATCTATTGGTCGATTCGACGATTTCATCGCTCCCTACTTTGATCGTGCAATACTGTCCGATCCGTTCGCGGAGGAGCTCCTCGCTTATGAGGGGCGAAAGCATGAGCGTCGACACGCAATTGCATCCTTCCGGCAAGGTCTGTGGAGACTCGTCTCTGACGACGATGGGTTGCGGGTGGTGCTGGCAAAACCTGTGCGTCGTTCGGCTCTGCATTTGGTCAGCGAACTCGCTAGCCGTGCTCAATATCCAGCGGAAGTGATTGAGCAGCTCGATCAAAAGTCTGGAGAATTAGATCTTGGTGCGTTGGCACTCAAAATGGGTTTGCGTGAGCTGGACGTGTTCTCGCAGAGTGCGCCCGATGGCTGGGAAGCGTTCTGCGTGGGAGTTGGATTTCCAATGGGTATGGTTCCGCAATTTCGCTCGTGGGTGATCGATCTGTGGAAGACGCATCCTCGGCGATGGTTCTCACCAGATGAGCTGTGGGCTGACTGGTGTTCATTTGCAACTGAGAAAGAATTTGAAGTTCGAGAACCTGGACAGTTTGACGCCTTGCTGAGCCTGCACACCGTCACACCGCAAGAGGCGGTTACTTGGGGGGTTCAAGCTCCGTTTCTTCGATGCGGGGAGTTCCTTGCATCATGGCCCTTCGCGTTCCATGTTCTTTACCCAGATCTTGGCTTCATCAGCTTGCTGGTTCGACGCCACGAACGACTATGGAGTACCACGGTTGGTAGTTCTCTAGCTCTGGCGGCCGACTGGCTCGGAGCGCAACTTCCGCAGCATTCGCGTTTGGCATGGGCTGCGCGTCGTGCTCGCCGTGGCGTCGGTGACGCCGACCTGGTGCTGTGGGATCGACAAACGGATGACGTTGTCGTTGTGGAGCTGAAGACAACTTATGACAAGTTTCGCAGCCATGCACAGTTGCAGAACTTTGTAGACCAACGAGTCAATTTCCCAAAGGCGATTAAGCAAGCTAATCGCACCGCTGCAGCGATCAGGGACGGCTCGTGGCCCTTGCGAGACATTTTTGGCAAGGCGGCGCCCGCGCTTCCGCGATCTGTCACCCCGTGCGTCCTGACTTGGTGGGATACGTACAACCCAACGCTCGGCAGCGAGGATGAGATCGTAAGCTGCAATTTTGCCACCTTTATATATGTGATCAGTCTGGCGAAGGGGGACGTCTCGGCAAGCATTACAACCCTGCGCGAGTTGGCAAGAATTTACTGTCCCGGCGTCCTTAAACCCGTTCACGTAACTCTGGATGAAAGTGAGTTGTCAATCCGACGCGAGGTACAGGGAGCTGATCTACCACCGCAGGCAACATGGCCACCGACGAGCCAATTGACGGACGAGTTGCTCCGGGCGTGGCGGCCGTGGCCGCCCGACTGGCACGAGGGAGACGGCGATGGGTCTCGCCCGCGCCTCTTCGTCTACAACGATAAAGAGGATGATCATGAGACGTCCCCGAGACCCGCAGCGCGCGAGCAACCATGATCCACGTGTCAAGGAATACTGCATGATGCGAATAGCGCACGTTCACCAGTACTCGCAGGACGCAAAAGAACGCCCTGCGGGTAGACGGAAAAGCTGAGTGGGGTCAGGCCGCGCGGCGCGGATCGAACGCCGCCGGCTCGACGTTCTCGGCGGGCTCGGGCGTGTTTGGAGGCTCGGTGTTCACGAGCGCGAGGCGACGGATCTCCTTAGCGCGTCCGGGAATCGCGGGCGGAAGCTTCTTGGTGACCGCGGTGAACGGGGGAGCTTCCTCGCTGTCGAGCACCAGCCGCGCGGCGATGTGGAATCGCCCGAGATTGGCGAGATCGTGTTCGGAGAGCCGGGGCGCGGTGTGTCGGGCCAAGTGGCGAGCGTCTTCGGGCGACGCCGAGAAAATGATCTTCGAGCGGGCGTTGGTGCTGATGCCTTCTTCCAGTTCGCGCGGCAGCTGCCGCAGGTACTGGTGCGCGAGCGTCATCGACATCCGGTAACCCCGGGCTTCGGCGAGCATGTCTTCCATCGGGTACGCCAGATTGAGGAAGTTGTGGCACTCGTCGATGTAGAGCGAGGCATCGTGCCGGTCGCGCTGCGGAATCCGGGCACGACGGGTCGCGGCTTGCCATGTCCGAGCCACGACGATCGAGCCGATCAGCCGCGCGGTGTCCATCCCGAGTGCGTCCTTGCCCAGGCGCACCAGGCAGATTCCGCCGTCGAGTACCGCGTCCATGTCCACGGTGGATTCGCCACCGGCGAGGGATGCCCGCACGAACGGGCGCAGCAGCAGGCCGCGGAGCTTGTTCATCAGTGGCGCGACGACCTGTGCCCGGCTGGCGTCGGACAGATCGTCGTACCAGTGCCAGAAGCCGGTCAGGACGTCGTCAGAGATCTGTTCGAGCGCACGCTGCCGGAACGCGGGCACCGTCAACAATTTCGGCAGGTCCGTCAGCGTGGGCGTTCCGGGCAGCTCGCGCAGGGTCAGCAGCCCCGAGCGCAGGATGTCCTCGGTGCGCGGTCCCCAGCTGGAGGCGTAAACGTGGGAGAAGATCGAGACCAGGTTGTCCACCGTGCGGGCGGTGTCGTCGCCTTCGAGCGGGTTGAGCACCGGCGGGCGGGAGTGGCTGTCGGCGTCGAAGAGCACGACCTTGTCCCCGAGCCGTGCGGGCAGCCGCATGAGGGTGTCGGCGACCAGGTCTCCCTTGGGATCGATGACGACCAGTCCACGGCCGGCGTCGGCGTCGTCGAGGATCATCCGGGCCATCAGCTCGGACTTGCCTGACCCGGTCGCGCCCAGGATGTGCAGATGATGGCGAGCGTCGGCGACGCGCAGCCCCACCGGCCGGGAGTGGCCGGAGTCGGTGATCCCGATCGGTTTCACTCCAGGGCCCTCGGTGGCGATCCCCGGTGGCGGCGGCACCGCTTTGGCTCCGGCACGCTGCAAGCCGGGCACGGCCTCGTCGGTCGGGACGTGCGCGAGCGCGGCCAGCTCGGCGATCGAGAGCAGATCACCGGAGGTGAGGCGTCGTTCGGCCACGGCCCGGATGGAGTTGGTGAGCCGGACGCGGCGGTAGTAGTTGTGTTCGCTGTAGGCCGCGAACGCGCTGGCGATGGCATGCCCGCGTCCCCGTAAGTGTTCACGCACCGGGACCCGCTCCGTGCTGGTCGCGTGCTCGTCGACCAGGGTGGCCACGGCATACCGGATCCGGGTCTCGTACTGGGAGCTGCGCTGCTTAGCCACGATGACCCGGTCCTGTGCGGAGTTCTCCAGCGAGGTCTGGTGGTCGACGACCGACTGTTTCGCGGTCGTGCTGGACTTGCGCGATCCGGTGTGCGGGGTGAGCAGGTCCAGGAGGCGTCCGGCCAGCCGGACCGAGCTGCCCGTGCGGACCCGGCGGGCGGCTCGGCGGGCTTTGCGGACACGCGCGCCGGTGACCGGGCGCGCGAGGACCTGCACCACGGCACGTTCGTGGGTGGCCATGCCGACCGGGGCACCCAGCAAAGCGCGGACGGGATCAGTGGGGAAGTCCGACCGGATGGGCAGTGCCTCGCTGCGGGCCAGGCGCAGTTCGCCGCCCACGGTCTCGACCGCTTTGCCCGGCGGATTGGACAAGGGGATCGGCGGCTTGGCCGGTGTGGTCCGGGTGTGCGCGCCGGGCCAGGCGGCCTCGATGGCGCGTTCGGCCATGCCGGGCGGCACGACGCCCGGCAGCCACAGCCGCAGAGCGACCCCGACATGGGAAAACACATACTCCCACACAATGTGCGGCTGGCCGCGCATCCGCCGTTTCCAGCCGGACCGCAACAACCCGACCAGATTGGAGTACAAGGCCGCCGCGCCGTCCGGATCGACCGTGGGCGGAGCCAGCACCGTGACCACCCGGGCGTCGGCGGCCATCCGGTCATGGCACCGGCGCGCCCACCACCGTCGCCCGACCGCGACGCCAGCCACCGCAAGCGCAACGGCCGGCCCGACGAGTGGCCCCCAGGACAGTGCGAAGTCCCGCAATGCCGCGACGACAGCACGCACTGCGGCACCGGGATCGCGGAGGTAGTCCTGCAATGGTGACGCAAGCAACCTCGCCGAAGCGACAACAGACTGAGTGGATGACATCAGAAATCCTCTCTCGCAAGGAAAAGTCAAAAGGACACGGATTCAGGCCGTGTATCGCTCGGCGTCTTCCGTGCTCGGTTGGCCTTCCGGCATCGGGGCAGGAGCGGACGGGTCGTTGGGCACGAGTCGCAGGTGACGGCGCCGCTTGTGTGCCCGTCCGGCGTCGATCTCGGCCTGCCACTGCGACAGCCGCCGTCTGCCCATAGCCCGGCGGTGGTGCGGTGGTTCACTGTCCAGATCAGTACATTGCCCGCCGAGATGCGCCGCGAGCTGACCGTCTGGTTCGACATCGCCCGCCACGCCAGTTCGAAACCGCCCCGTTCCGGCCCCGCTCCGACCGCACCGTCCGATCGCAACTGGCCTTTGCTCTGCCAGCCCTCCGGCTTTGGGCACGGGAGCACACCTCGCTGCGCGAGATCAGCCATGACGACGTCCTCAACGCACTCCCGCCGAGCGGTTCCCCGCGCTCCTGCACCCTGCAGGGCCTGCGGTCGATCCTCCGCGTGCTCAAGGCTCGCCAGCTCACCTTCGTCAACCCGACTGCCCGCATCAGCGTCCCCGTGCCCCACCAGGAGGTCTCGGCGCCGATCGACCTGTCCGCCGTTCGTGCCGCGCTGAACTCTGCCGAGCCAACCCGCGCCGCGTTGGCGGCGTTGCTGGCCTTCCATGCCATCCGCATCTGGCAACTGTGTGCCCTGCAGCTGGCCGACCTGCGGGACGGCCGACTGCAGGTCGACGATCGTGTTATTCCGCTGGCGGTCCCCGTCCGGCTGCGACTGACCGCCTACCTGACCTGCAGACAACGATCGTGGCCAAATACCGCCAACCCGCACCTGTTCATCCACTACCGCAACGCCAACACCACTCGACCGGTCACCCCGTACCGGATTCGCAAACGCCTCGGTATGAACGCCCAAGCCATCCGCCAGGACCGCATCCTCGACGAAGCCCACGCCAGCCGCGGCGACGTCCGCCGCATCTGCGGCCTGTTCGGCCTCTCCGTCGCCGGTGCCTACCGCTACACCGCCACCGTCGATCACCCGGTGTCGCCCGTTACGAAACGATGCCGCAATGATCTCGCCGTGAAACGCCTTCGCTCATAATCCCGACTGCATCCACAACGGACGCGACACGCGGGCCAGGAGGAGCGATGAAGCTCAAGCAACAGAGCCGGGTGCTGAAGGGTAAAGCCGTTGCCTCGCTGACCTGCGCGGTCGAAGCGTTCAACTCGCCTCACGACACCGGCCGGGTGACTCGCGTTCTGCTGCACCTGCAACACGCGTTCGAGATGCTGCTCAAGGCGGCTCTTGTGCAGACCGGCGAGAAGAATGTGCTCGATAGAGGAACTGGTCGGTCCATTGGTTTCGACAAATGTGTCCGCCTCGCCATGGGGAACAACATCATCAAACTTGAGGACGCTGACGCTGGCGCCCTCCGTGCGATTGACGCGATACGCGACGACGAACAGCACTGGTTCAACGTTGTTCCGGAACAGATCCTTTATCTGCACGCGAGGGCTGGGGTGACGCTGTTCGACGATGTCCTCCAGCGCGTGTTCGCTGATCGATTGGCTACGTATCTGCCCACGAGAGTGCTGCCGGTGTCGGTCGATCCGCCTCGCGATCTGGCACTAGTGCTCGATGCGGAGTACAGCCAGATCAGAGCGCTGTTGCAGCCGGGGCGGCGCGCAGGGCACGAAGCGCGAGCGCGCATACGAACTTTGCTGGCGATGGAAGCTCACGTCGAACCCGACACCAGAGTATCCAATAAGGACGTAACCCGGGTCGAGCGCGGTGTCCGCAGCGGCGACTCCCGTGAACACGTCTTCCCGCGACTGGAGGATATCGCAACGACCGTTGACGGGCAGGACTGACGCTCACGGTCCATTTCGCCCAGAAACAAGGCGCGCCGGTCAGGTATGTCGCAGACGAATCTGTTCCAGCTGCAGCGATTCGCGAGGTGGACCTTCTGAAGAAGTATCACAGGTCGCCTAGCAAACTCGCCTCGGCGGTGGGGCTCAGCGGGCCCCGCAGCGCGGCACTGCGTCAACACCTTGGGCTTGACGAAGACGGCCCATATAGCCACCTTGTTGAGCTCGATTCATTTCGTCAGCGCCGGTATTCCGACAACGCCTTTACAGCGATGCGGGATGCGATCGGCGCCATCGACATGGAAGCCATTTGGCAGGCGCACCGTCCACGGAGGCGTTCGACGAGTCAGGCACTCTGCCCGGTGGGGGATTGCCGTGCCAGCTGATTGAGGCTGAGCGGTCGTTCGCCGAGTTCGCGAACTCCAGGGCTCAGTTACTGTCGTCACAGCTCAACCCACCCTGAGTTCGTTCCGGAATCCTGAAGAGTTGCGAGGAACTTCGGGTCTGTTGTAATGAGCGCGTTTTCCTGCGGAGACGCCAGCGACTGGAACGCGACTCTCTGTGTCCCGGTCGAGAGCAGACCTTGTCCCTTGTCCGCGGAAATAAGGAACTGCTTCTCGCCTTCGGACAGGTTGAAGGTTGCCACGATCTCGTCGATCGCTTGCGGCGCTTGGCGTAGGAGGATCTGCGTAGCCGCGTTCGCGATGATCGCCTTACCCAGCTCGGTGCCGAGGACGTCGCCGACATCTTGGGTCGCGATCGTCAAGCCCGCCCAGTGTTTCCGGGCTGCTTTGGCCATGCGGTGAAGAAAACGCGCCCCGGCAGGGTCCTGCATGAGCAGCCATGCCTCGTCGACCGTGATCAGCCGCGGTCGTCGGATGGCCGGGTTGGACACCCGCCGCCACACCGTGTCCAGCGTGAGCAGCGTGCCGATCGGCCGGAGTTCGTCGGGCAGGTCACGCAGGCTGAACACGGTCAGGTGGCCCTCGGCCCTGGTGGTGGTCGGTCCGGAGAACATGGTGGAGAACGCGCCCTCGGCGAACGGGTGCAGCCGGGCGCCCAAGTCCGCCGCGACCGGGTCCGCGGTGCCGGTGAGGATCGCGGCGAGATCGGCCAGCAGTGGCGCCTGCCGGCCCCAGGTCCGCGGGTCGCTGGTGATCCCGGCCTGCTGGTAGATGGCCATGATCGCCCGGTCGAGAACGGCGCGTTGCTGTGCGGACAGCTCGGTGCCGAGCAGCACTCCGATGACGGTGTGCAGGAACAGAGCCCGGCGCGTCAGGGCGTCCTTGGGTGCGGTGCGACGCCCGTCCGGCCTGATAGCGATCGGTAGGTCGAGCGGGTTGATGCGGACATCCGGGTCGCCGAGACGGAGGTAGGTGCCGCCGATGGCCTCGCAGAGCCGCCGGTACTCGTCCTCGGGGTCGATGATGGACACCTCGCCCCCGCGGTAGAGGCTGCGCAGGGTTTCCAGCTTCACCAGGTAGGACTTGCCCGCGCCGGACCGCCGGAGTGCCACCGCGTTGTAGTTGTCTGCGGAAAAGCGGTCCCAGTGCACCAAACCCTGGCTACCGACGTTGAACCCGTACAGCACACCGGCCGGTGCGGCGACACTGGTCGGGTCGGCTGGTGGAAGGTCCGGTGAGGTGAAGGGGAACGCGGCTGCCAGAGCGCTGGTGTCGAAGGTGCGGCGCATGCCGATGAGATCCAGGGCCAGCGGCAGGGTGGACACCCAGCCCTGTAACGACCGGTAGGCGGTCGGCTGAGCGTTCATCAGCAACGACGCCGCGAGCGCCCGCACTGCGGCGACCTGTTCGGTGAGATCCGCTTCGCTGCTGGCGTGCACGGTCAGATACAAGCCGAGCCGGTACAACTTTCCTTCGCCTCTCGCGACGCGGGCCGAGAGGTCGTAGGCGTCCTCGGTGGCGGCCTCGACCATCGGGTCAAGCAACCGTCCCTTCTCCGAGGTGTGTCGCCGCCCCGACTCCAATTTGGACAGCTGGCGCTTGAGCCGGTTGGCGGCGGTGACGGGATCGATCGGTTCGATGTGCAGCGACACATCGACACGGCCGGGATAGGACAGCAGCGGCTGTAACCATCCTGCGTGGACTTCGCGCGGATAGCCGGTGATCGCGAAGGACGCGACCCATTCGCCACCGATCTCAAGGTGCCGGGGCGCGACCGACAGCGAGTCCGGGGTGAACGCACTAGCCCTGCCCAATGGTGCTTTCGCGTGCCGCGTCCCGCGGTCTCGAGTACGGCCGAGGTTCCTGCTCATAGGTCGCCGCCCTCCCATTCATCCAGGGCCGACGACTCCGGCGACACGCTGTCGCGCCCGCCCCGGGTGCCCGTGCTTCGGTGATGGACTGGCGGCCCGTCGTAGGGGGCGGTGGCAGCGGTGGTGATCACTTCGTCCGCGCCGGCCAGCCCCGTCGAGGGCGGGATCAGGCTGTCGGGGTTACACGCGGTGGCTAGCACGGCGGTGGCCTGGCCCGCGTCCAACGGAGTGACCGTGATCCCCGCGGGGGCGAGCAGTTCGGTCGCCTCCCCCAACCGCCGCACGAGCCGGGTTTCCGCCGAGCGCCGCGCGGTGTCGGTGACCTCGTCGTCCCGGCTGCGGGCGCGCCGAGCCCGCAGCGCGGCAAACGGGGACGCGCCGCCGAGCCCGTCGGTCGGCCCGCTCGCGCGGACCGGCTCGCGGAGCACCAGCAGAACCTGGCGGCGCAACAGATCCGTGGAGCGGCGCAACTGGTCGAGATAGGTCGCGTGCTCCCGGGCCGCCGCTTCGAGCATGGGGTGCGGCAGGCCGGGTGCGGCTTCGCGCAGGTCGTTGATCTGCCTGCTCAGGTCCAGCCGTTCGGCTCGGATGAGCACTTGCACCGGTGCGGAGATCGAGTGCAGATATCGGCCGAAGGACGCGACTAACGCCTCCTGCTCGCCTGGGGTGCGGAGCGCGAAATTCACCGTGCTGGCCACCGCGACCATGGCGACCCCGTCAGTGCCGAGGTCGATGACACCGGCCTCGGTGACCCCTTCCGCGGGTAGCCGCAGCGCCGCCGGAGATACGTCCGACTCGCCCGCCACACCGGTGGCATCGGTCGTGGTGATGCGGCTGGTCAGCCACTCCGGGGCGGCCTGGATGCCCTCGGGTGCGGCGACTCGATGGCGGGGTTGCAGCCGCTGGCGGATGGCCGCGTACAGGAGCCGGTCGAGGCTCATGCCGTCGCGCTGCCCCAAGGCCAGCACCGCCGCGGTGACTCCGATCGGGATCGCGACGATCAGGAAGATCGGTAGGGGTACTGCGTTGCGGGCTAGGGTCCAGGCGCCGTAGAGCACGATCCCGGTCACCGCGAGGATCGCCAGCTGTCGGGCGGTGAGATTGGCCAGAACGCGATCTTCGCGATCGACATCAGACGGTATGCGCACAGGCTGGGTCATGACTTTTCACCTCGACGGGGCGGGGAGTTCGGTGGCGGGGTCGGCGCCCGGAACGCGAGTGGCGGTACGGACGGGGTACGCGGGCGGGCGTCCCCGATGCGCGGCTCCGGTCGCGCAGCCCGGAACACCGGTGCTGCGGGTGGCGCGGGCGTTGGCGTGACCGGTCGGGACACGTGGGACAGTTCCGGAGTTGGCGGCTGGAACCGCAAGTGCGGCGGAACCGCGGCCACCGCGACCGGTCGAGCCGGGGGCGCGATATCACCGGCTCGGCGTGGTGCACCAGCAGCTTGGAACCGGGGCGCCGTCGCGGCCTGCCCGCGGCGGCGCCCGGCGGGCGGCGGGACCGGAGTAGCGGGCTTGGATGCGTAACTGAATTCGGGCATAACGGGTCCTTGGTTGGCCGGGGTGACGGCCGGGTCGTGGGTGGTCTCCTGCGGACCGGGCTGCAGAAACTCCGGGCGCTGCGAGGGCGGGCGCGTCTGCCGGGCCGCGCGGGCACGGTCGGTGTCGTAGGCCGCCTGCAGCCGCCGGTTAACCGCATGCGGCGTCGGCGCGATCCGCGGCTGGGGAGGCCATGGCGGATCGGCGGCAGCACCGCCACTGCCCCTGCCGCCTGTGCCGCCCTTCCCGGCACCGGCGCCGGCTTTGCTGAACCCGCCGGTCTTGCCGGTGACCATCCCGAACGTTTTTGCCGCGATGTATGCCTGCGCCAGCCCGCCGAGGAAGGAGCGGCCGGTGCCGAGCTTGGTGGTGGAGAGGAACCAGAACGGGATCTTGAACAGGATGTAGAGGAGCCCGAGGACGGCGAAGAGCATCATCAGCCCGCCACCGACCGAGCTGAACAGCTTCGTGCTGCCGTTGACGAAGGTGTTGACCGCGACGAGCAGTGCGAGGGACTGGGCGATCTGAATGCCGAGCGTGGCGCCCGTTGCTCGCCAGCCCCAGCGGGCGATGCCGTCGGTGTGGGGGAGCGCGTGGCAGGCGACCCACAGCGGGGCGGAAGCGGTCAGCAGCAGCGTGAGGATGACCCGCACTACGTAGACCAGCAGCAGCGCGATGACCGCGATGACCAGGACGACTTGCAGCAGGATGACGAACAGCCCGCCGGAGGCCATCGCGGAGTAGGTGCCGTTGATCGACTGGGTGAGGTTGTCGCCGAGCTTGGGCGGATCGGCCCCGCCGGACAGGACCGCGGCCGACAGCGCGTTCGCGAGCCGGATCGCCTTGTCGATGACGAACAGCGACAGCATCGAGGCGAAGAAGGAGACGATGAGCCGGGGCGCGATCTCCTTCATCGAGTAGCGGCTCTGGACCGACTCGTGCGACATCACGATGATCCCGCCGATCATGATCAGCCCGCTGTAGCAGGCCAGCACGATCAGCCAGGAGTTGTTCCACAGGTTCGTCACTCCGGGCAGCGAATCCAGCGTCGGCGTCGTGAACGCGGTGTCGCCCAGCAGCTTCAGAAGCGGGTCGAGCGCGGACTTGACCAGCTCGCGAAACACCGCGTTGATGGCCTTGTTGATGCAGCCTTCAATGCTGGTGATCCCGCATTCCGGGTCGTCACCGTCACCTCCCGGACCGGGCTGCACCGGAGCTGTGGCAGGCGGGGGAGTGCTGGGTTGCGGGATGCAGCCTTCTCCGGTGCACGGCGTGGTGGTGTTCGTGTGCGGTGCAGTGCTCGGGCCGCTGGGTGTGCACCCGATCTGGCCGGGGAAACAACTTGTCGGTGCTGGTAGTTCGGTGATTGGCGGCAAGGGGGTCGTCGGCGCTGGCGGACGCGGTGACCCGGTCGGGAAGTGACACGTCGGGTCCGGTGACTCCGGTGCGCACGTGGTTCCCGGCGGGTTGGTCGGCAGGGGCAAGGGCGGTGGTTGCTGCGCGACGGCGACCGCGGCTTGCTGCGCGTCGTGTGGCGCGAGCTTCTCGGGCGAGGCCCACGCACCGACCGTCAGCAGGCAGCCGAGCACCACGGCCACGCCGAGAGGCAGCAGCTGCACCAACCGACGCAGGGGACCGCGAGCGTGACCTTCCGGGATGGGTGGGGCGAGCAGGACCCGCTCCTGGTGCTCCCGGGTCGCTGAGCGCACGCCAGGCCCGTCGCGATCGGGTGCGAGCACACGGGGACGTCGGGTCTTGGCCATGACCTCAGGCCCCGACAATCCCGCGCAGGATCTCCACGGCGAGCGGCGCCAGTGCCGCCAATCCGTAGCCCCATGCTGCGTTCCTGAAGCACCCCTTTGCCTTCTCTGTTTCGCCGGGGTTGCCTCCGGCCAGCAGGTACCGGACCCCGCCGACGGTCAGGAACACCGTCGCCAGGCCGGCCAGGATCCCGACCAGCCAGTCGCGGATGTTGGTGAAGACCTGATCGACACTGGTCGCGAGCGCGAGAACCTGCGTTGATGCCTGCGCCACATCCGCGGTGAGCGCGCTGAGCACGACCGCGCTGAGGACCACCACGGCGATTGACCGGGACATCATGCGGCGCGCGGACGGCGGTTGAGAGGTCCGACGACCTGGTCGTGCGCCACTCGTGCGTGCCACCGGCCGCGAGCATTCGATGATGTCCGCGCGGCGCTGTGTCTGATCAGGTGCGTTCGCCGCGCGTAGGCGTGAGGGCACGGTGGTCTGCTGGGTCTCGGGATGGGGTGTCACGCGCATCGGCGCACCTCCGAAGTCGGCTCGTGCTCGGCGGTCCGCGGAGAACCGGATGGGGTCTCCCCGCACCCCAAGAGGCCGGATTTCGGGTCGTTTTTGGACACCAAGCGTGAAGATTTCTTCGAACCGGCCGGTCGCCCGTTGCGACGACGGCCGCTTACCGCCCGTGACACGACGCCCTCGGCGTCGGTATGCGGGTTGTTCTCGCCGAGGGCGAGTGAGGACAGTGCGGCCCCGGAGACGGTGTCCTCGGAGTCCTGGTCCCCGGTGCGGTCGGCCAGCCACGACACGAGTCGGTGTTCGGCTCGCTGGCGGACTTTGTAGGTCGCCCAGAACTCGCTCCGGTGCTCCGCTCCCCAGGCGGTCAGGGACACCTCGCCCAGCCGGGTCGCCGAGATCAGGTCCGCCTCGGTCGGGGTCAGGACTCCCTCGCTGACCGCGCGGGCGAGCACCAGGTCGGGGTGCCCGTACGGCGGCCGGGGAGCAGTGGAGTGATAGTCCGTGTCCACGGGCGGCGGCGCGTCGAGGGACTCCTCCAGCGCCGCCTGCCCGGCGCGGCGCGCGGCGAAGTGCAGCCGGACGACGATGCCGGGATCGGTCAGGTCCACGGTGGCCAGCGCATGAACGAACCCGGTAAGCACGGCCGCGTGAGCGTCGGCCCGATCGCCCCGGTACCGCGCGCCCAGCCACCGCGCGCTGGCGGCCAGCGAGGGCAGCGCCATGCCGACGCAGGCGACCGTCCAGGCGCCTCCGTGAGCACGCGAGCGCAGCACCAGATGCGCCCACACGTCGTCGCGGGTGCGCGGCGGGCACTGCTTGCTCATCACCCGGTCCCGCAGCTCGTCCAGCGGCACCGGCCGCCGCGGCAACCCGGCGAACTTGGAGCCGTGCACGGCCATCGGTTTCGGCCCGGTCACCAGCCAGCCGAAGGCATCGCGCGCCGTGTCCAGAGGCAGCCAGTCGTGCCCTTCGTGATCGTGGCGAATCACGCCGGACACGCTCTCATCGTCAGCCATTTCCTTGCTCCTATCCGAGTCACTTGCATCGACCACGTCAGGACGCCAGAACGGCAACAAGAAAAGGACAAGAAAAGAACAAGGATGATCTTCTTAGTAGCTGAGATTCGCTACTAAAACAGGCTTCTGGAAGGATTCAGGGCAGGTGGTGCGAGCCAGGCTCCACCGGTCGCTTGAGATCGGCCTTAGTAGCCGTTGAACTGCGCTTTTAAGTGCTTCGTAGTAGCGTCAAGCTCGACGATCGCGGCGCGATCGAGTCGCGGCGGCTCAAGGTCGCGGCATCCAAAGATTCTGTCGAGCCCGTCGCCGGTGACGGAGTTGCGAGTGGCAACTCGCGCCGTTCTTGCCCCGTTGCCTCGCAGGAGCAGGCGACCTTTTGCGTGGAAGGCGTGGCTCAATTTGGTGAATTTTGGGGCGTGCTGAGAATTTGTCGGAAAATTTGGATTCTTGGTGTCCAAAATCGGCCCCGAAACCGGCCTCTTGGGGTGACTTGGCAGACCACGCCACCACACCACCGCGAGGAAGGCCACCGATGACCTCAACGCCTCACCACGAGCCCGGCCGCCGTCCTCACCAGAGGCCGCATCACCGGATGCCTGCCCCGGCGCGCATCGACCAGGGCCGGTGCCGCGCGCCCTCCCGGACAGCCATCGCCGGACGGATCCGCTCGGCGCGCCCGAGCACTCTGTGGCCTTTCGCCGATGCCGAGGCGCTGCCCGGTACCGCGCTGCTTGCCGGCTGGCTCGGCCGCGCGATTCTCACCCTCGTCAGGACGTACACCCGTCCCGGTGACCGTGTCCTTCTCCTCACCCCGCCGGCGTCCCCGCACCTGTCGCCGCGCGCGCCCGGCCGAACCGACGACGGCGACCCGTACACCGGACTCGCCGAAGCAGTCTGGACCGTCGCCCGCCTCGGCCGCGGCGTCGATACCGCGACCGCGGCACCCGCGCCGGACTACCCGAGTGGTCACACCGACCCGTTCCGGCACGCCGGCGCTGGGTCGGGGTCGCGACCCCGACCCAGTCGACCCGGCCCGTGTCCGATGGCGGACCCGGACACCGACTCCGCACACCTTCGTCACCGCGTCGGAGACCGGCCCCGTGGCGGGTTCGATCTGATCATCACCGCGCTCGACCCGCACGCCACCGACTGGCTCGGTCACACCGACTGGAGCGCCCTGCTCACCCCACGCGGCCTCACCGCAGTAGTCACGCACAGTGACCTACTCGGTGGGCGGCTGCTTGACCCGTGCCCCGTCTTGGTGGACACACTGGGTAGTCACGGTTTGCGGTGTCTCGACCACATCGCCGTGCTCACCGCGCCGACACCGGATCCGCTGGCCAGCCCCGCCGCTACCAAGCGGACGGTAGCCGCCACGGCCCCGTGTAGTCGATCGCCGCGGACAGACGGCCCCGGGGCGCTGCCGCTGCGCCGTGTGCACCACGACCTCGTGCTGTTCCGGCGGCCGCCTCTCGCCGCCCCGGAGGGCGACGTCGCCGACAGGACGGAGACCTCGGATGTCTGAGCGTGCTGACAAGCGGTTTCTGCGGCCGGTAGGGGAGCAACCGGAGGTGCCGGTTGTGGCCTCGGTGTGGCCAACCGGAGCAGACAGCGTGGCGGCCCAGTTGGACGAGGGCGGCTACCACGACGCGACCGGCACGGACCCGGCACTGATGGCTCCGGCGATCGCCCGCCACGCCATCACGGCCTTCACCCGGCCCGGCGACGTGGTGCTCGACCCGGACTGCGGAGCGGGGACCACCATCGTCGAAGCGCTGCGCTCCGGGCGGCACGCGATCGGGCTGACCGGGCAGCGCCGATGGTGGCGGCTGGCCCGGACGAACGTGACCGCCACGAAGGCAGGCGGCGTGTTCGTCGACGGCATGGTCCTCGTACTCGACCGACGCCCCGGCACAGCCGTAGCCGCGGCGACAGCGGGACTGACCGGGCGCGTCGACCTCCTGCTGACCACCCTGCGCCCCGCCGGCTCGAACGGCGATGTCGATGGTGCGCTGGACCGGCTGCGGAGCCTGTTGTCGCAGTACCGGCCGCTGGTGCGCCCCGGCGGGCACGTGGTCATCACCTGTGCCCCGCAGCGCCATTCCATCCGGCATGACCTGCTCGACGTTCCCAGCCAGATCGCCGAGATCGGCAGCGCCTCCGAGCTGGCACCGATCGCCCGCTGTCTGGCCCTCACCGCCGCCGTGCGGCGACGACGTGCGTACACCCGCGCGACCCTCGCTCAGCGGCGCGCCGCCGGTCGAGCGGAACGCGCTCTCGGACATCCGATCGCGCTGCCTGCGCACCACACCGTGCTGGTGTTCCGGGCCGACCCCGAGGCCAGTGATCCGGCTTTGACCCAGCTCACCCCGGCGCTGCCTGTGCCGCAGCGACCAAATCGGAGGCTCGCGAAACACGGCTGGCATCGGCCGCCGCCTGAGCACACATTCACTCACTCGTCAGGCGCACAGCCCGCGATTGCGGCGACGCGAGCCGGGATGCACAAGCCGCAGCCAGCGTCCGCCGCGTGTCGACCTCCACCCACTCGCTGCAAGGAGAGGACCGTCATGACCACCACCCCCGAGCGGAGCGACAGCCCGCGCCGGACCTCACGCCGAGACGATCCCGCGCTGTACCCCTTCCTGAAGAACCGTGCGAGGGAACCGGAAACACCGCGCCTGTGGCGGCGGATGCGTGAAGGCCTGGCCGATTTCCTGACGGCCCCGTACGAAGACGACGACTGGCACATGAACGGCTATCTGGCCGTCCGCGGGTACCAGCGTGAGCTGGTTCGGCGGTCGCGTTCCGCGCTCCGGCAGCGCACCCGAGATGGCTGGTGGCTGGGACCCGCGCCGTACGGCTACACCCTGGAACACCACTGGGTCGAAGCCGAAACCGGCCGCGGCGGCTGGCGGCACCGGCTGATCGTCGATGAGCTGCGCGCCCCGGTCGTAGCGCTCATCTTCGCCTGGTACCTGTACGACAAACTCAGCGAGCGCGACATGGTCCGGCTTCTGACCGAGCAGGAGCATCCGCGGCCAGCCGATCCGGTCTCTGGCCGGCTGCGGGCGTGGAGTCCTGGGGCTGTGCGCACCATTCTGAACAATCCCGTCTACCTGGGATACGTCGTGCGGGGTCGCACGCTGCGTGGAGTGGATCAGCCACCGGAATGCTGGACCTGGTCACAACAGCGACGGCACCAGGTTCTGGTCGAGCCGGCCGTGTACTGGGCGGTCTACAACAGCCGGTTCCGGTGGGGGCCAGTGCAACCGGAAACCGACGTCGGCAGGGAGGCCGCATGAGCCGGCACCCGGCCGGGCGCCGGGCCGGCTCGAGCACGGCACGCCCCAGAGATCGCAGGGAGCATCGGATCCTTGACCGTGAACTGGTGATCGGCTCGTTGTGTACTGGCTACGGTGGTCTCGACCTCGGTGTCATCGCCGCGTTCGGGCGAGCCCGCACCGCGTGGGTGGCCGACCCGGACCGGCACGTCAGCGCGATTCTCGCTGCCCGGATGCCGGGCGTGCGCAACCTCGGCGACATCACCACCACCGACTGGACAGAGGTCGAGCCGGTCGACGTTATCGTCGTCGGCTTTCCCTGCCAGGACATCAGTTCCGCCGGCCGTGGTGCCGGCATCAGGAAGGGAACACGCAGTGGACTGTGGCACCAGGTCGTCGCAGCCGTTCGCCATCTACGACCGGCGCTCCTCGTCGTGGAAAACGTGGCCGCGCTCCGCTGGCGCAAGGGCGGCCTCGACGTCGTACTCGGCGACCTGGCCGAAATCGGGTATGACGCGTGTTGGACGAGCGTTCGTGCGTCCGACATCGGAGCGCCGCATCGACGCGACAGGGTCTTTCTCGTCGCTTACCCTGCCGGAAGCACCTTCACCACGGGGGTTGCCGACCCCGACCGTCGGGGACGCCCGTTCATCAGCGAGCAAGACGGTCATGCGAACGATGAAGCCGGCGCAGCAGGCCAACACGACGCTGACCGATGCCGTCCGGCTGCTACCGACTCCACAAGCGAGCGACGACAGCCGGGCCGGTTGCTCACCGGAATTCCGCAGGGCAGGCGGGCATCAGGTGACCTTGCCCGATGCGGTGACGACGTTCCTGCCGACTCCGACGAACAGCAATCCCAACGACGGAGAGGACCCTGTCGGCTGGTTGCGGCGGCAGGCCCGACACCGGAACAGGAAGATCAACGGCAACGGCATGGGCATGCCGCTGTCAATCGCGGTGAGGCTGCTGCCGACCACACGAGCCGGCCATACCGGTCGCGCTCAGAAGGTGGTGCCCCTGTTCCCGACTCCACACACGCCGGAAGGAACGAAGGGCAGCCCCAGCCAGCGCCGATCGAAAGACGATTCGACCTCGTTGCCGGCGGTCGTACACCTCTTGCCGACACCACGTGCGGGTGGCAACCGCAACAGCCGGACCGCGGTGGCGGTGTACAGATCTGGCCCCGGGCTGGAACAGGCTGTCGAGATCGCTCTGGGGATCCTGCCGACCGAACTCGAGACCTGGAGCGAAGCGCCGTCAGCGTGGCGCCACAGGTCGACTGGGGAATCTACGGGCCGGCCATCCGACGTTGGGAGGCCACCTGCGGACTAGCCGCCCCACATCCCACCGAGCCCGGCAAGAGCGGCCGCGCCCGGCTGTCCCCGGCGTTCGTCGAATGGATGATGGGCCTCGATGCCGGTTGGGTCACCGACCTCGACATACCGCGCACCGCGCAACTACGGGCGCTGGGCAACGGAGTTGTTCCTCAACAAGCTGCTTACGCACTCAGACTGATCCTGGCGGATCTGGTTGCCATTCATGCGGCGGACGACTTCCAAGAAGCTTCCAGTCGTGCAGCATGAGGATCGGAAAGTTTGCCACGCAGGCTCTTCAAGGTAGCGGCCTGAGAGCTGGCAATGCGGTGGTCCCCAATACGGGAGCTCCCTTCCTCTCGCATCGACGCTACTGTGCTTGAAAGGACACGAGGTATGGCGGGCGAACTCGAGCGGCGTGATACCGCCGGGCGCCTGACTCCTGACGAGCCACCGGAACTGATTGTCGAGCTCCTTACCGTAGAAGGCATCGAGGCCCGACGTTTGGCTGGAGAGCAGGCGCGAGTGCTGTGGGAGGTGACGGAATGGCAGGTCCGGAACAGGTCCGTACCTGGGCTGGGCAACGCGGCGTAGGGTGTGCCCGAAGCCCCTACAGCCAAGCCGCGGCAGGTGGTGAATCGATCGACGTTGCCGCACAGCAGCATTTTCTACGCTTCGCTTGGCTGGGACGCGTGTCCACTCGGGACATGCAGGACCCTACTCTCTCGTTGCCGCGTCAGCTGGGCTCGTCTCAACGAGCCCTTCCCGAAGGCGGTCTGATCGTCGCGCACTTCTACGACGTCGAATCCGGCCGCATGGACCTCGACATACGTGGGAGTGGACGCGCGCACGAACAGTTCGATATCCCCATCCCGCGTGACGGCGGCATTCAAGACTTGCTCGCCGAGGCCGAACGCTCCGATCGGCGATTCGACTACGTCATCTGCGAGTCGATCGAACGTGCAGCTCAGCATATGTACCACGGCACCACCATCGAGCATCGCTTGGAGCGTGCCGGGGTGCGCTTGCTGGCCGCGGACGAACCGTTTCAACTGACCACAATAGACGGTCGTAGACCTAAGATCGCCACGCAGTTGCTCACCCGCCGAGTCAAGCAGAGCATCTCCGAGTTCTACGTCATTGACATGTTGGAGAAGTCGTGGGACGGAACCGCTATCCACACCGAAGCGGGATACAACATCGGGAAACCGTGCTACGGCTACCGCGCCCGCCATGTCCCGCATCCGGTTCCAGCCAAGCGAGCGAAGGGTGTCAAGAAGACCTTTCTCGAACCAGACCCCGCCCAAGCATCGGCCGTGCGGAAGGTGTACCAGTGGCGGATCGCCGAGCGCCTGGGTTACCAGGCCATCGCGGACGGACTCAACCGTGACCCTGCCGCCTATCCGCCGCCCGTGCCGGTGGATCCGAGTCGCACTGTCGGCCGGTGGACCTACTTTAATGTCCGCGACGTCCTCACCAATCCCAAGTACACCGGACACATGGTGTGGAACCGGCGCGGACGCAAAACGCATGGCAACCGCATGAATCCCATTGAGGAGTGGATTTGGTCCGCGCGACCCGTTCATGAACACCTCGTCACCCTGGAGGACTGGCTGCTGGCCCAGAACGTCAGCGGACACCGATTCGGCTCCCGTAGTACCGACAACACCAACGTCAAGCACCCGCAGACCAAACGCTCCTACCTGCTGCGCACCTATCTGTTCTGCGGCGCCTGCGGTCGGCGGATGTACGGCAAGACCCGCCGCGGCCTGGCCTACTACGTCTGCGCACCAAAAAAGGGATATGTCCCCGACGGTCACCCCGCTGCGGGGAGCTTCTGGATTCGCGAAGACACGATTGTCGACAAGCTCAACGAGTTTCTGTCCGCCTACGTCTTCGGCGCCTACCGTCGTAGCCTGCTCGAAGACACGGTCCGAGATCTCGGCCTCGCCGCCCAACGAGAACGAGACCACCGCCTCGCCGCGCTGCGCCGCGAGATCGACGACACCGCCCGCATGATCAAGAACCTCGTCCGGAACTTCTCCCGTATCGACAAACCGACTGATGACCTCGTTCGCGACATCAACGACGAACGCGCTGAGCTTCACAATCGCAAACCCAACTCGAAGCTCAGCTCGCCGAAGCCGAGGAGGAGAACGAGCAGGTGCCCAACCCCGACCTGCTCGACGCCCTGCCCATGGGCGAGGTTCGAGTTGAAGAACTACCCGAAGGCACCGCTCGGCGACTATTCGAAGCTGTCCGGCTTGAACTTCACTACGACAAGAACACCAACCAGCTCAAGTGCACGGCAACTCTGATCGGGTCGACGGTCCTAGCGGCACGTCAGGCCGCTCATGAGGCGATCATCTTGTCATTTGACCGTGACACGAAGCTTGATCAACGCAAACGCGACAACAACAAGGAGGATGCCATGCCCTACATCTCTCTCGTTCCCATCCTTGGAGTGCCCCCGGCAGGATTCGAACCTGCGACACCCGCTTTAGGAGAGCGGTGCTCTATCCCCTGAGCTACGAGGGCATGTACTGCCAGGCACAGCCTACCGGGTGATCGGAGCCGCCCGGGCGTGAGGTCGAAGTCATCCCCGAGCGGACCAAGCGGCCAGCTCGGTGAACCGCGGGGATGCCCCGAACGGCGGTTGCGCCGCAGCAGCCAGAGGAGCATGGCGCGCAACCCAGCCACTGGCCGTCTAGTGACACTCGACCTGCGGATCCGCCCAGAACCACCCACACTCGACCCAGCAAACCAGGGTCTGAATCGAAAGCTAGATCGACACAGATGACCCGTACGGGTCACTCGTACGTGTCTGGTTTCGAAACCCTGAACAACAGTAGGTAATCTTCGTTAACGGGACGCGAGACGCCGCTCCCCCGGCTGCCGGAGGGCTTCGTTGATCAAGCTCATGTTCGCCGACGACGAGGAACTGGTCCGTTCGGGCCTGCGTGCCATGATGTCCGGCGCCGCCGACATCGAGATCGTGGGCGAGGCGAGCGACGGGAGATCAGCGGTCGAGGTCGCCCGGCGGTACCACCCTGATGTCGCCCTGCTCGACATCAAGATGCGGGCTCCTGACGACGGCATTCGCGCGCTCAGGGCCATTCTCGCGTTGCCGGATCCGCCGACCGTGGCCATGTTGACCACGTTCGACATCGACGACTACGTCAGTCTGGCGCTCCGGCTCGGGGCCAACGGCTTCCTGCTGAAGGACATCGACCCGGCGGCGCTGCTGCGTGCCGTGCGGGACCTCGCCAGGGGTGGCGCGGTGCTGGACCCGGGGGTCGCGGCGCGCATGGTGCAGTCGCATCGGGACGAGCAGCGGGCCGCGCAGCCGGCGCGCAAGTTGCTCGCGTCGCTGTCCGAGCGGGAGCGTGAGGTCGTCGGGCTGATCGGGCAGGGGTTGTCCAACGCGGAGATCGGCGGACGTCTTCACCTGTCCGAGGCCACGGTCAAGGGTTACGTCTCGGCTGTCCTGTCCAAGATCGGTGCGGCGAACCGGGTGCAGGCCGCGCTGCTGGCCTACCGCGGTGGCCTTCTCGACCAGTAATGATCCTCACCGCGCTCGAGTTCCTCGGCTTGATCGCGTTCGCGGCTTCGGGCGCGCTCGCGGCGGTGCGGTCCAGGTTGGACGTCTTCGGGGTGGTCGTCGTCGGGCTCACCACGGCGCTCGGCGGCGGGATCATCCGTGACGTCCTGCTCGGGATCACCCCGCCCACGACGCTGCGGACCTGGCCTTACCTCGCGGTCTGTGGCGGGACGGCGCTGGTCGTGTTCGTGTTCCATCCGCAGATCGCGAAGCTGCGGCGTGGCGTCCTCCTCGCCGACGCGCTCGGGCTCGGGGTGTTCGCGACGGCGGGTACCACTATCGCGTTGAACGCGGGCGCCACTCCCTACGCGGCGTGCTTGATCGGGATGACGACGGGTATCGGTGGCGGCGCGGTGCGTGATCTTCTGCTCCGCGAAATCCCGCTCGTGCTGCGGAAGGAGATCTACGCGGTCGCGGCGCTCGCGGGGGCCGTGCTCGTCGTGATCGGTCACGCTCTGCGACTGCCGCCGGGGCCGGTGACGGCCGTATCAGCCGCCGCGGTGGTCGGGGTCCGGATGCTCGCTTTGTGGCGTAGATGGAACGCACCTGTTGCGAAGGGTCCCGAGACCGGCTGAAACGCCTTGTGGACCGTTCGATTTCCTTTGTTTGTTCGGTGTGTGTTCTTAGGCGAGTCTCAGCACTCTGCGTAAGACTGTCGTCATGCGCATCCTCGTGGTGGACGACGACAGGGCCGTCCGTGAATCACTCAGGCGATCCCTTGAGTTCAACGGCTACCAGGTGGAACTGGCCGGGGACGGCGCACAGGCCCTGGAAGCGATCATCGCCAACAGACCCGACGCTATGGTCCTCGACGTGATGATGCCGCGGCTCGACGGCCTGGAGGTCGCCCGACGGCTGCGAAGCACCGGTGACGACCTGCCGATTCTCGTCCTCACGGCGCGGGACACCGTGTCCGATCGTGTGTCCGGTCTCGACGCCGGCGCCGATGACTACCTCCCGAAGCCCTTCGCGCTCGAAGAGCTTCTTGCTCGTCTTCGCGCGCTGCTGCGCCGCGCCATCCCGGATCCGCAGGCGGGGCAGAACGCCGAGATCCTGTCGTTCGCGGACCTCACCTTGGACCCTGGCACGCGGGAGGTGCGCCGGGCCGGGCGGGAGATCAGTCTCACGAGGACCGAATTCGCGCTGCTGGAGCTGTTCCTCTCCTACCCGAAACACGTCCTGACCCGCAGCCGGATCCTGGAGGAAGTATGGGGATACGACTTCCCGACGTCGGGCAACGCGCTGGAGGTCTACGTCGGCTATTTGCGCAGAAAGACCGAGGCTGGGAGCGAAGCGAGACTGATCCACACGGTCAGGGGAGTGGGCTACGTGCTGAGGGAAACCCCGCCGTGACCGACCCGGTCCAGGTCGTCGGCGTGGCCGAAAAGGATCCGCGCGGCGACCGCTGGAGCACGCGGCGCTTCTCGCTCCGAGGCCGGGTGACACTACTCGCGGCCGCTTCGGTGGCGGGCGCGGTGGCGCTCGTGTCCCTCGGCGCGTACCTCGTCGTGCGCGACAACCTCTACCAGCAGGTGGACGACAACCTGCTCGCCCGCGCACAGGCCGCGGTCGACTCGCCGCAGGTGCAGACCGAACTGCAGCAGGTGCCCGGCGCCTTCCTTGCCAGCGCGGACCTGCAGATCGGCCAGCTGACGGTCGGGGAGAAGATCCGGCTGACCTATCCGCAGTCCGGGAGCCGCCCGCCGTACGGCGAGGACGAGATCGCGGTCGCCACCGGCGACAAGGGGTTCTCCCTGCGCACCGACCCGAAGACCGACAGCCGCGTCGTCGCCCTCCCGCAGAGCGCGGGGCAGGCGATGGTGCTCGCCCAGTCGCTGGGCCCGACCAAACGCACCCTGAACGAGCTTTCGGTGGTCCTGTTCCTGATCGGCGGCGCCGGGATCCTGGTCGCCGCGGCGGCGGGAACGGCCGTCGCGAGAGCGGGACTGAGGCCGGTCGACAGGCTGACGTCGGCGGCGGAACGCGTCGCCACCACGGGTGACCTGCGGCCGATCCCGGTCAGCGGCGACGACGAACTCGCCCGCCTCACCCAGAGTTTCAACACGATGCTCGGCACGGTCGCCGAATCGCAGGAGCGGCAACGGCAGCTCGTCGCCGACGCCGGTCACGAGCTGAGAACCCCGCTGACCTCGCTGCGCACGAACCTCGAACTCCTCCTGTCCGCGAGCAGGCCGGGTGCGCGCACGCTGTCCGACGAGGACCGCAGCGACATCGAGGCCGACATCCGCGGCCAGCTCGACGAGCTGACCCAGCTGATCGGCGACCTCGTCGAACTCGCGCGGCAGGACGAGCCGCGGATCGAGCACGAACGCGTCGAGATGGCCGACGTCGTCGAGCGCGCGCTCGACAGGGCACGCCGCCGCGCGGGCGAGATCGAGTTCGACGTCACGCTCCAGCCGTGGGTGCTCACCGGCGACTCCAGCGCGCTGGAGCGCGCGGTACTGAACCTCTTGGACAACGCGGTGAAGTTCTCGCCCGAAGGTTCGACGGTCGGGGTCCGGCTGTACCCGGTCGGCGACGGCACCGCCGTGCTCGAAGTCGAGGACGCCGGGCCGGGGATCGCCGACGAGGACCTGCCGAAGGTGTTCGACCGCTTCTACCGCTCTTCCGAAGCGCGGACGCTGCCCGGTTCGGGGCTCGGCCTCGCCATCGTCCAGCACGCGGCGCAGCGGCACGGCGGCGACGTCTACGCGGGACGCGCTTCCGGTGGCGGCGCGCTGATGACCCTGCGGCTTCCGGGAGCCCCTGCTTGAGGGGTGATTACTCTGACGGGTGATGAGCACCGAGAACGCGCCTGAGATGCCGCCCCGTCGTCTGCTGTGGACAGTGCTGGTGGCCGTGGTGCTGCTGGCGGCCGACCAGCTGACCAAATGGTGGGCCGTCGACGCCCTGACCGGCCGGGAGCCGGTCCCGGTGATCGGCGACTTCATCCGCTTCCGGCTGCTCTACAACCCGGGTGCGGCGTTCTCCCTCGGCGCCGGCTCGACCTGGATCTTCGCGATCCTGGCCGCGGTCGCGGTGGTCGCGCTGCTGTGGATCTCGCGCAAGGTCCGCTCGGCGGGCTGGGCGATCTCGCTCGGGCTTTTGCTCGGCGGCGCGACGACGCACCTGGGCGACCGCTTGTTCCGTGACCCCGGCTTCGCGCGCGGTCACGTCGTCGACTTCATCGACTACCACGGCTGGTTCGTCGGGAACGTCGCCGACATCGCGCTGTTCTTCGGCGCGGTCTCTCTTTTCGTGCTGAGTTTTCGCGGCGTCCCGATCGACGGCATCAAGCAGGCGGACGCGAAGTAAAGCGTCGAGCCGTTCGACATCGTCGCCTGTCAGATCCAGGTGTACGCGGCTCTCGATGACCTTCGACTCCGGAACCAGATTGAAGAAGAGTCGCGGACCCGAAGCTGCTTCGACGAGTACCGAAGGATCGTCTTCGGGGCCGCTGAACCCCAGAGAACGAAGTCGCTCACGCTCTTCTTCGTCGTAGGGCGCCACTTCGTAGCCGTCGAGCGCGGCCGCCCAGAAGCGGGCCAGCGAGGCCGGGTGGCGGCAGTCGAAGACGACGTCGCGAAGCGTGGCCATGGCCTCATGCTGGCAGCCCATTCGGCTCGTCGCGCCATGTTTGATCGTGTAGGATTTTGTGTAGTTGATCCAGGGAGGCTTCGTGCTCGCGCGGCAACGACAGGCGGTGATCCTCGAAGAGGCGCGCCGGACCGGGGCGGTCCGGGTCAGCGACCTCGTCACGAGGCTCGGCGTCTCCGACATGACGGTGCGCCGAGACCTCGACGTGCTCGCCGGCCGAGGGCTTGTCGAGAAGGTCTACGGCGGCGCCACCTCCATCGTCGGCAAGAGCACCGACGAGCCGGGCTTCGAGGCCAAATCCGTGCGTCAGCGCGCTCAAAAAGAGGCCATCGCCGCCGTCGCGGCCGGACTGGTCCGGCCGGGTACCGCGATCGGCATCTCCGCGGGCACCACCACGTGGACGCTGGCCAGGGCGCTCGACGAGATCGCCGGCCTGACGATCGTCACGAACTCCATCCAGGTCGCCGACGTGCTGCGCGGCGCCAACCAGCCGGATCGCACGGTGGTCCTCACCGGTGGCGTCCGCACCCCGTCGGACGCGCTGGTCGGGCCGGTCGCCGTGCAGAGCCTGCGTTCGCTGCACCTGGACGTCGTTTTCCTGGGGGTGCACGGGATGGCCGACGGCCCCGGGTTCACCACGCCGAACCTCACCGAATCCGAGACCGACCGGGCGCTGGTCGAAGCGGGTCGCAAGCTGGTCGTGCTGGCCGACCACACCAAGTGGGGCATCGTCGGCATCTCCACCATCGCCGGGCTCGAAGAGGCCGACGTCGTCGTCTCGGACGACGGTTTGTCCGACAACGCAAGGGAAACGCTCACCGAGCAGGCAGGTGCGCTGATGATCGCCGAAACGGCGGAGACGGCTGAGGCTGAAGAAGCGTGAAGCGCACGGTAAGGCACCTGGCCGACGGCCGGGAGATCATCTATTTCGACTCGCCCGGCGCACCCGAGCGCACCGCCGAGGACACCCGTGACCTGCCTCAGGTCGCGGCGGCGTCGGAGATCCGGCGTGATCCGCTGACCGGCGAGTGGGTGGCGATGGCCGCCCACCGGCAGACGCGGACCTACAAGCCGCCCGCCGACCTGTGCCCGCTGTGTCCCACCAAACCCGGGAAGCCCAGCGAGATCCCGGAGCAGGACTACGACGTCGTGGTATTCGAGAACCGCTTCCCTTCCTTCGCGCGCAACGTCGTCGGCGGATCGTCCACAGTGGATGACGCGGGGCTGGTGCCGGTCGCGCCGGGCGTCGGCCGCTGTGAGGTCGTCTGTTTCACCAGCGACCACGACGGTTCTTTCGCCGGGCTGACGGCCAAGCAGGTCCGCGCGGTCGTCGACGCCTGGGCCGACCGCACCGCCGAACTGTCCGCGATGGACGGTGTCGAGCAGGTCTTCCCGTTCGAGAACCGCGGTGAAGAGATCGGCGTGACACTGCATCACCCGCACGGCCAGATCTACGCCTACCCGTTCGTCACGCCGAAGACCGAGCGGATGCTGGCCCTCGCCCGCGCCTACGAGGCCGAACGCGGCCGTCCGGTGATGGGTGACGTCCTGGCCGCCGAGCGGGAATCCGGGGCGAGGGTCGTGGTCGCGGGCGAGCACTGGACGGCTTTCGTGCCGCCCGCCGCCCGCTGGCCGGTGCAGGTCCAGATCGTGCCGCACCGCCAGGTGCCGGACATCCCCGCGCTCTCGGACGCCGAACGTGACGAGTTCTCCGACATCTACCTCGAAGTCCTTCGCCGCTGTGACGGGCTCTACGACCGGCCCCTGCCCTACATCGCGGCCTGGAACCAGGCGCCCGCCCAACGCGATCGCGAGCTCGGCTGGCTGTATCTGGAGGTGTTCTCGGTCCTGCGGTCCGAGGACAAGCTGAAGTACCTGGCGGGGTCGGAGTCCGGGATGGCCGTGTGGATCAACGACGCCACCCCCGAGCAGATCGCGGAAAGGCTGCGCGCCACCCGCTGAGGAGGCCATACTCATGTGCGATGCACAGCTTTGGCTCAGGAACTTCTCAGGACCATCCCGCAAGGTAGAGACATGACCGAGAACGACTCCAGCGCCCAGAACGCCGAGCAGGCGCGGCCCGCCGGCGCTCAGCCGGACGCGGAGCAGAGCGCGAGCTGGGCCGCACAGCCTGCCCCGCGGCAGCCTGACGCGACCGGCCTCGGCGGCCATGCCACCCCGCACAGCGGTACACAGCAGGCCTATACCTCCGATCAGCAGTACAACCCGTGGTCACCCCAGGCCCAGACGCAGACCCAGCAGCCACCCGCTCAGGAGCAGCCGGCGCCGGATCCGTACACCCAGGGGCACCAGATCCCTGGCCAGCAGACGCCGTACACCCAGCCGGGCCCGTCGGTGTACGCGGTCCCGCAGCAGCGGCAGGCCTCGAAGTCCACTTCGGGCAAGCTGCTCGCCGGTGTCGCGGCCATCGCGCTGGTCGTCGGCGGGGTCGCGGGCGGCACGGTCGGTTTCCTGACCGCGGATTCCACCGGTGGCGGCTCCGTGAACGCGCTCGACGCGCCGAAGCCCGCCCAGCAGACGGGCAACCTGCCCGCCGGTTCGGTCGAGTCGGTGGCGCAGAAGCTCTCGCCGAGCGTCGTCGAGCTGCAGGTGTCCGGCCGTTCCGGTGCGGGCGAAGGGTCCGGCTTCGTGCTGAGCACCGACGGCTACGTACTCACCAACAACCACGTCGTCGAGGTCGCCGCCACTGGCGGGCAGATCCAGGCGGTTTTCCAGGACGGCAAGAAGGGTACGGCGACCGTCGTCGGCCGCGACCCCACGACGGACATCGCCGTGGTGAAGGTCAGCGGCGTCAGCGGGCTGACCCCGGTGGAACTGGGCCGGTCCGACGACCTGCGGGTCGGGCAGCCGGTGGTCGCCATCGGTTCGCCGTTCGAACTGGCTGGCACGGTCACCTCCGGCATCGTCAGCGCGCTGAACCGGCCGGTGAGCGCCGGTGGCGGCGGCGACCAGACCACGGTGATGTCGGCGGTGCAGACCGACGCGGCGATCAACCCCGGCAACTCGGGCGGACCGCTCGCGAACATGGCGGGCCAGGTCATCGGCATCAACTCGGCGATCTACAGCCCGAAGTCCAGCCAGGGCCAGGGCGGCGAGAGCGGCGGCAACGTCGGCATCGGCTTCGCGATCCCGATCGACCAGGCACGCCGCACGGCCGACGACATCATCAACACCGGTCAGGCGACGCAGACGTTCATCGGCGCGCGAGTGCAGACAGCGCCGACAGGCGGAGCGCAGCTCGGTGAGATTTCGCCGGGCAGCCCCGCCGAGAAGGCGGGCCTCAAATCCGGCGACGTCGTGACGAAGCTGGACGACCGGTCGATCCCCGACGCGGACGCGCTCGTCGCCGAGATCCGCACCAGGGCGCCGAACGACAAGGTCAAGTTCACCCTCAGCGGTGACAAGGTGGTCGAGGTGACCCTCGGCGGCCAGCCCGTCACCCCGAATTAGTCCTTCCAGACGCTCGGCCGCAGTGCGCGGCCGAGACCAAACCCCGGCTCGAACCCCCAGCGGGCCGGAACCAGAGGTCACGCGCGACCGGCTGCCAATCCCGGTCGCGCGTGGCCCTTTTATGCGGGGTAGCTACCCCGCTCTCGTTAGGCCCCCACGACCAGACACGCCACCTTTGCCTTACCCCTCGATAACGTGCTTTTCGGAGAAGCGCGGCCAGGACTACGCCGAGCCAGACGACGGCGAGGGTGAGCAGCAGGCCGGTCAGCGTGTCGGCGTCGTGCAGGACCGGGTTCGTGGCGCCGCCGAAGGGCCGCCATAGCAACGGGAACGCGAGGAATGTCAGCACTCCGGTGGTGGCTCGACGGGTATCACCTGGTCGTCGAGCGCTACTACCGGGGGATCGCGACGCTGCGCCCGTACTCCTACCAGGTGTGGGCGGATATCGCGGCGGTGCTGATCGCGGCCGGTCCGGCGGTGATCGCCGGGACGAGGCGGCCGGGGCGGCGTTCCTCGCTGAAGCACAGAGGTCGTTCCGTGACCCGGTCACGGTCATCGTGCCGGCCGCGGTGCTGGCGATCGTGTTCGCCGACCTGCCCGGCCTGTCGAACGCGGAGGTCGAACGCATCTGGTTACCGTTCGAGGTGTGGCTGCTGCCCGCGGTGGCGCCGCTGCCGTCACTCCGGCGGCGGTGGTGGCTCGCCGCGTCGGCGGCCACGGCGCTGATGGTGAACCATCTGATGCTGACGAGCTGGTGAGGTGGGTTCGATGACAGAGCAGGGCCGTGTGCTCGTGGTCGACGACGACGAGACCGTCCGTGACGTAGTCCGGCGGTACCTGGAGGTCGCGGGTTTCGACGTCGACGTCGCCGGGGACGGCACGGAGGGGCTGCGCCTGTTCTCCGCGACCGGCCCTGACCTCGTGGTCCTCGACGTCATGATGCCAGGGCTCAACGGGCTCGAGGTGTGCCGTCGGCTGCGGCAGGTGAGCCAGGTGCCGGTCGTGATGCTGACCGCGCTCGGCGAGGAGGAGAACCGGATCGCCGGGCTCCAGCTCGGCGCCGACGACTATGTCACGAAACCCTTCAGCCCCAAGGAACTCGCGTTGCGGGTGGCGTCGGTGCTGCGGCGCGCGCGGATGCCTCGGCCGGAACCGGCGGCGCGTCAGCTCACCGACGGGGATCTTTCGCTGCAGATGACCGCGCGGCAGGCGACCCTCCGTGGCACCGAACTTCCCCTGACCAGCCGCGAATTCGACCTGCTCGCGTTCTTCCTCGCCCACCCCGGCGTGGCGTTCTCACGCGCCGATCTGCTGGAGAAGGTCTGGGGCTGGGACTTCGGCGACCAGTCCACCGTGACCGTCCACGTGAGACGGTTGCGGGAGAAGATCGAGCGGGAACCGGCGAAACCCGTCCGCGTCGCCACCGTCTGGGGCGTCGGCTACCGGTACGACCCGGTGCGACCGTGATCGGCTCCGGTGAGTCGTTCGGCGAGATGCTGGCGCACGCCTGGCACATCCTGCCGTTCGCGCTGCTGTTCGCGCTGCCGGTGGTGCTGCTCGGCGTCCTGGCGTTGTACCTGCTCAGACGGGGTTCGCTCGCCAGCACGATGACGATCCTCGTGCTGATCCCGGTGCTCGCGACGCTGACCGCGGTGCTCGGGATCAGCGGGTTCATGTTCACCCCCGCGCTGACCACGATGACGCTGGTCTGCCTGCTGGTCGCGCTGGTGACCGTGCCGCCCGCCCTCGCGCTCGGCCGCGCGATCGCCCGCCGCAGTGTGTGGGAGCGGGAGGCGCGGGACCGTGAGCGCGCGGCCGAGGCGTCGCGGCGCGAACTGGTCGCGTGGATCAGCCACGACCTGCGAAGCCCCCTGTCCGGGATCCAGGCGATGGCCGAGGCGGTCGCGGACGGTGTCGTCGCGGAGCCGATCGAGGTCACCGACTACGCGCGGCGGATCAGCGGCGAGACCACCCGGCTGTCCGGCATGGTCGGCGACCTGTTCGAACTGTCGAGGATCACCGCGGGCGCGCTCCGGCTGACCATGGCCTCCGTGCCGCTGCGCGACGTCGTGAGCGACGCCGTCGCCGCGCAGGCGCCGCTCGCCGGGCGGAAGCGGGTGCGGATGATCGAGTACGCCGACGTGTGGCCGGTCGTCTCCGGCAGCGACCCCGAGCTGGCGCGGATCGTGCGCAACCTGGTGTCCAACGCCGTCCGGCACACCCCGCCGGACGGGACGGTCGCGGTCCAGATCGGCATCGAAGGCGGCGAGGCGCTGCTGGCCGTCGACGACGGCTGCGGCGGGATCCCCGACGACGAGATCGGGCGCGTCTTCGACGTCGCGTTCCGCGGGACGCGGGCGCGGACACCCGAGCGTGGCGGCCTGGCGAGCGGCGGCGGACTCGGGCTGGCGATCGCGAAGGGGCTCGTGGAGGCCCATCGCGGCCGGATCGGTGTCCGCAACCATGGCCGGGGATGCCGCTTCGAGGTCCGCCTGCCGCTCGCCATGCCGTGACCTGTGTCAGTGCCGTGTCACCGTGGTGTCAGCGCCGACGGCGATCGTCGCCGCATGACGAATTCAGGGAGCACAGCCAAGAAGGACAGGGGCCGGGTCTTCCGGCGGGTGGGAGCCACGGCGGTCGCGGCGGCGCTGCTGGCCGGAGTGACCATGCCAGGGGTGGCCACGGCCGCCATGGGACAGGATCGCCCCGACCTGCGGGCGATGGTCCAGGAGATCGCCGACTCCGGATTCGCCGGGGCGCAGCTGCGGGTGCATGACCAGCGGGGTGACTGGACCGGCAGCGCCGGGGTGCGCAAGCTGGGCGAGACCGCGAAACCGCCGACGAACGGGCGGTTCCGGATCGGCAGCAACACCAAGACCTTCGTGTCCACCCTCGTGCTGCAACTGGTCGGGGAAGGCGAGGTCGGCCTGGACGCACCGGTGGCCGGTTACCTTCCCGAGTTCGGCCTTGACCGGCGGATCACCGTGCGGATGCTGTTGCAGCACACCAGCGGACTGCTCGACTACACCGGCGCGCTGCGGCCCGACGGAACGGTGGTGCCGGGAATCCCCCTGCAGGGCAAGGAGTTCCTCAACAACCGATACCACAATTACCAGCCGGAGGAGCTGGTGCGGTTCGGCCTGTCCAAGGCGCCGCTGTTCGAACCGGGAACGGACTGGAACTACACGAACATCAACTACGTGCTCGCCGGGCTGCTGATCGAGAAGGTCACCGGCAAGCACTACGGCGACGAACTCCGAAAGCGGATCCTGCGGCCGCTCGGCCTGCGGGACACCGTGGTGCCGGGCACGTGGCCCGGGATCCCCGGGCCGCACGCCCACGGCTACTACCGGTACGAGGAGGCCGGGAAGTGGAAGACGGTCGACATCACCACCCAGAACCCGTCCTGGGCGTCCAGCGCCGGTGAGCTGATCTCGACCACCAAGGACCTCCACAAGTTCTTCTCCGCGCTGCTGGGCGGAAAGCTGCTGCCCGCCCCGTTGCTCGCCGAGATGCGCGAACCGCACCCCACGGGCGGCTACGGGCTCGGGCTGTACGTCCAGGAGGCGAGCTGCGGCACCGTCCTCAAGGGCATGGGCGGTTTCCACGGCTTCGGGACGATCATGGCCAGCACACCCGATGGCAGCAGGACTTTCGAGCTGTCCATGACCTACGGGGACTCCGCGGCCGACCTCGGCCAGGCTTACAACAACGCGGACCGCGTGCTCACCGACAAGGTGCTCTGCGGCAAGTAGACCGGGGGATCAGAGACGCAGGAACCCCAGGTCCGGGAAGTGGGCGGGTGCGATGATCGCGCCCGTCTCTTCGGCTTCGGCGAGGAACCGCTGCCGGGTGCGAAGCGCCAGGTCCGGGTCGACGTCGCTGAGGAAGCTGACCCGCGTGTCCGTCAGCTGCGCGGGCGTGTGCAGGACGTCGCCCAGCAGCAGTAGGCGCTCGTCGTCCGCGGTGATGTCGAGGACGTAGTGACCCGGTGTGTGGCCGGGGGCGTGCCGCGCCACGACGCCGGGCGCGATCGGGACGTCGTCGCCGGTGATCGCCTCGGTCAGACCGGCGCCGCGAGCGGTCTCCATGCCGACGCGGCCCCATTCGCCCGCCCCGGCGGGCTCGATCAGGGCCTCCCAGTCGAGTCGTCCGAAGACGACCTGAGCGCTGGGGAAGGTCAGCTCGCCTTCGGGGGCGATCCAGCCGGTGTGGTCGTTGTGCAGGTGGGTGAGGAAGACGGTGTCGATCTCGCCGACCGGGCAGCCGGCCTTGTCCAGCGCGGCCGCGAGGTCGCCGCCGGTGCCCATCGGCGGGGTGGGATCGCCCTTGGCGGGCGTCATCCCCTTGGGGAAGGCGAACTCGCGCGGGCCGAGGCCGGTGTCGACGAGGATCGTGCGGCCGCCGCCGCGGATCAGGTACGCGCCGGTCGGGACGTGCACGGTGCCGTCCTCGTCGAGGACGTCCGGGTGGGCTTCGGGGTCGAGACCGGGGAAGAACGCGAGCGGCAGCCTGATCAGGCCGTCCCCGAGCGCCTCGATCTCGATGTCTCCGACGGTGATGCCCACTCGAACCCCCAAATAAAGTCGCTTCCGTTGCCGGGAACGACAACCGGCCGGTGGCGCGGTCTGTTCCCGGTTTCAGGAACCGACTGGTTCCCGCAGTTCAGCGGTGGCGAAACCGGCGATGCCTTCGGCGAAACCGGTCTCGGCGGTGAAGCCGAGCAGCCGTCCGGCACGGGCAGGGTCGGCAAGTGGGCTCGAAGCGTCCGGCGTCCACATCGGACTGTTTCCGCGGCGACGGCGGCACGATCCCGTGAATGGTGCATTCGTAGCGGCCTTCGCCGTAGACGACCATCGACGAGGCGAGCACCAGTTTCCGGACTCCGGCCCGGTGCATCGCCGCGAGCAGCACGGCGGTCCCGTAGTCGTTGTTCAGCGCGTACGACGGCCGCCTGATGGCAGACCGCGTCGACGCCGTCCAGCAGCTCGGCGACCAGCTCCGCGTCGGTGACGTCGCGACGCGAGAACCGGTGACGGCCGGTGTAGCCGGGCGGACGAGAGGAGCCGTGGGCGGTCCGCAAGCAGGTTGTTGTCGAGGACGACCACTTCGTCGCCCTGATCGGACAGCAGATCGGCGGTTGGGGGAGCCGATGAACCCGGCCCCGCCGGTTACCACTGTTCGCACCTTCCCGACGCTAGGGGCGATCTTCGACGGCGGCCCTGGATCCGCCGCTCACGTCAGGGAATCATCACAACTCGTGGCCCGTGACACCGCGGCGGCGAAGATCAGCCGAAACCGGATACGGTGTGCGTATGGAACGGAGCGCACAACGGCTGGGCCGCGCACTGGTGGTCATCGTGGACGACCGTGTCGCCCATGGCGAACACGAGGACAACACGGGACCGCTGGTCACGGAGCTGCTCGAAGAAGCGGGCTTCATCGTCGACGGTGTCGTGGTGGTCGAGGCCGAGACGGCCGCGATCCGCAACGCGCTCAACACCGCGGTGATCGGCGGCGCCGACCTGGTGATCACAGTCGGCGGCACCGGGGTCTCCCCGCGCGACAGCACCCCCGACGCGACGGCCGGTGTGCTCGACCGCCCGATTCCGGGCATCGGCGAGGCACTGCGCGCGTCCGGTCTGGCCGCCGGAGCGGTGGACGCCGGTATCTCCCGCGGGCTCGTCGGCGTCTCCGGCAGCACGCTGGTGGTCAACCTCGCGGGTTCGCGCGCGGCCGTCCGCGACGGCATGGCGACGCTCTCGTCGCTGGTGCCGTACGTGATCGACGAGCTTTCCGGGCTCGAAGAGGCCTAGTTTTCGGGGGCGGGTCCTGGCTCAGTCCCGGGCTCGCCCTTTTGTCGTGGTGCAACACCCCTTCCACCTTCTCGGCCTGCCCCTTCGCCTTGTCGACAATGTTCAAGCGCTGATGGTCCCACCGGTCAGTGGACTCCACGACCGGTGCGAAAATGGACGTCATGCCAGGTGAAGACGAGGACGAGCGCCCTTCCGCGGCGGGATCCTGCACAGAGAGACAGCGCCGGGTCGATGAGATCTTCGGCGATGTCCTGCCCGACACGACCTCCGACGAGCGAGAGCCGGGGCAGCGCACCCCGGACTCCGACTCGTGGTATCTGGAGAACCGGCCGCCTCACCACGACCGGTGAACCGGCTCAGCCCTGGCGGTTCTGCTGCGCGCGCAGCAGGTCGCGGATCTCGGTGAGCAGCTCGACGTCGGTCGGCTCCGACGGGCCCGCCTCCTCGCCGCGCTTGCGCCGCTCCTGGAGGTGCTTGACCGGCAGCACGATCACGAAGTAGACGACCGCGGCCACCAGCACGAAGTTGATCGCCGCGTTGATCACGCCGCCGAAGTCGAGGAACGTGGCGTCGTTCGCGCTGAGGACGTTGAAACCGAGCCCCTTGGCGGCGTCCGACCCGCCGATCGTGTTGATCAACGGCTTGACCAGGCCGGTCGTGAACGCCGTGACAATCGACGTGAACGCGGCGCCGATGACCACCGCGACCGCGAGGTCGACGACGTTCCCGCGCATCAGGAAGTCCTTGAAACCCTTGAGCAAGACGCTCTCTCCTCTTCAGCTGGGACGGTTGGCCGACCGTCCCTTTCTTCCATACCGGGGGACGCGGGCGCCCGCCGCCGGCGGGCGCGAGCTAGCGGAGGGTAACCGTTATGGACCGTTCCAGCGAGGTGGCCGCCACTCGTGTCGCGGTCGCGGAGGGCAAGGAGAGCAGCACCAAAGGTCCCTTGCTCCCGGCGCCGGAGGCTTTCGGCCCGCCGGTGCCCTGGTCGCCGACGGCCGCCACGACGGCCATACCGGCCAGCACAGACGCCTCCCGCCCGTGCTCGGCGGCCGCGACGACGTCGACCCGCTGACCCGGCCTGAGTAACTCCGCGACACCGGCGTCGGCGAGCCTCACCGGGACAGTCGAACTTTCCGGATCACCCGTTCCGGGGATGGCCGCGCTCAGCAGGCGGACGTCGGTCAGCGGTTCGTTCACCCGCGCCGCTCCGACGAGCATCCGCCCCTCGACCGAGGCCGCCCGACCGGTGGCACCCTGTGGACGGACGTCCTCGGGGAGATCGACGAGTTTGAGGTCCTCGGCGCGCAGCAGTGTCCCCGCCGGGAGGTCACGGGCGGAGACCACGGTCGCGGCGCCGGGCGTGCCGCGCGCGGAGGCCGGAAGGAAGAGCGCGACCAGGCCGCTGAGCAGCAGGGACAGGGCGAGCCAGCGGCGGAGCAGCCGTGCGGGCCTGCCTCGAAGTCTTCGCAGGGCGGGCAGATCTTGGAACACGGGATTCCCCTCGTCGATCGGTGATGATCTCGACGCTAGGGGGCGGTGCCGGGGCCGGAAAGAACGAAAACCCCCGGCTGTGGACAACCGGGGGCCTGTGGACAACTCGGGACGTCAGGAAGCGGCGGCGGCCGTTTTCGTCGTACCCGTGGAGGAGGATGACTCGCTTTTGGTCTTCGGCTTCGACTCGGTCTTCGACTCCGGCTTGCTCTCGGTCTTGGCCTCGCCCTTGGCCGGGGTGCCCGAGGTCGTGCCTGCCTTCGAATCGCGCGAATCGTTGCGGTAGAACCCGCTGCCCTTGAAGACCACGCCGACCGAGCTGAAGACCTTGCGAAGCGGCCCCGAGCACTGCGGGCACACGGTCAAGCTCGCGTCGGAGAACGACTGCACGGCCTCGAAAGCGTGTTCGCATTCCTTGCAGGCGTACTGGTAGGTGGGCACTGCTGCTCCTTCGTGCATTGGCACTCAGCCGACAAGAGTGCTAACGCCACACGGTACCGGGGCATTCCAACGCTGGTCAAACAAGGTTTCCCAAGGTCACACGACGCCCTGGTCACACCCCTTGTCCACGGGCGGGATCCGAATCGGCTCCCGTTCACATCCAGTCCCCCTGGATCTGCGTGGTCATCGACTCGGGGGGAGTCATGAGAAGTGGAGAAGCTCGCGTGCCCACCGAAGGGATCGCTGCGATGGCCGACACCTACGTTGTCTTGGCCAGGCGCTGGAAGCGTGGTGGGGACTTCAGGTCGATGGCGTCGGTGTCTCGCAGGCGGGCACCTTGTCCAAGGCGGAGGCTGTCGCCAGGGAGTACATCGCGCTCGCTCTCGACCTAGAAGAGGCAGAGCCGCCGCGAAAACAGCGTGAAGTGGCGAAAAACCTGGGAACATCCGGGTTGTCCGGGCGGGAGCTCGCCGCGGAACTCGGTTTGACACCACAGCGTGTGAGCCAGCTGATCGGCGGCTCCGGCGGAACGGTTTCCGCGAAGAGTGGCGTCTCCGCCGACAAGGTGAACCGCGTGGTCAAGGGAAAGAGAGCGACCGCTGGCGGCTGAGTCTCCGATGAGTGGACATCGGTGTCTACGATCGTGGCCGTGACGTGGACCGACCGTGTGGACCGGTGGACGCGGAGACACCCCCTCGTTTCGGACGCCCTTCTCGCCCTGGGCATCGCCGTGATGCTCGGGCCGCCTTCGCTCGACATCCTGCTGGTGGCCGAGTCTCCGGCCTGGGCGTTGTGGGGGGCGGGTCTTTGCGGGGCCGCCGTACTCGCCACCGTCGCGCTGCGGCGGGTCGCCGCTGAAGCCGCGTTCGTCGTCGCCAGTCTCGCGATGGCGGTGACCGTCACCCTGCCGAACACGATGGTCTCCCCAGCGCCGCTGGGGCTGGCCGGTGCGAGCGACGGTATGGAGATCCCCCTGTTCTTTCTGCCGTCGTCGGCGGTCTACCTGGTGCACCTCTACGCCGTCGCCGCGTGGCGGCCCCTGCCCAAGAGCCTGCTCGCCCTCGGGATCAGCGTGACCGGGGCGTTGCTGTGCACCGCGAGGACGGCGACCGCGTACGGCGCGTTGCCCGCGGGATGGCTCACGCTCCTGCTGGCCCTTCTCGCGCTGGTCGCGGCTGTGGCCGGTACCTGGGCCGCGGGCCGGTTTCGTTTCGAACGGCGGCAGCGTCTCGGCGAAGAGGCCGAGGAAGCCGTCGAGCGTGCCGCGGCCGACGAACGCCGTCGCATCGCTCGCGACATGCACGACATCGTCGCCCATTCACTGGCGGTCATCGTGCGTCAGGCCGAAGGCGGCTCCGCCATCGCCGCCAAGTCACCGGACCGCGCGGCCGAGGCGCTGTCCGTCATCGCCGGCACCGCCCGGGAGGCCTTGGCCGACATGCGGGGCACGCTGCGGGTGTTGCGGGAGGCCGGGCGGCCCTCGCTCGCCGGGATCCCGGCCTTGGTGGAACGGGTACGCGCGACGGGTGTCGATGTCCGCCTGACCGAGCGGGGTTCGGCCGACGCGCTGACGGCGGGCGCGGCCATGGCGGCCTACCGGCTGATCCAGGAGGCGTTGACCAACAGCGTCAAGCACGCGGGCCCGCACGTGTGCGTCACCGTCACGGTCACGCACATACCGGGGGCGTCGGTGTTCGCCGTCGAGGACGACGGAGGGGACGACGAGGAGCGGGCGTCGCTGCCCGGCGCCGGTGCCGGCCTGCGTGGTGTCCGGGAGCGGGTGCGAGCCGCGGGCGGTACGTTCGAGGCTGGTCCCGTCGACGGCGGTTTCGAGGTGCGTGCGGAGTTTCGTGCCGGAGAACGGGGAGCGGTGAAATGACGATCGACGTCGCCCTTGTCGACGACCAGGAACTGGTCCGGGTCGGCCTGGCCATGGTGGTCGACGCGACCGACGACATCCGGATCGTCGTGCAGGCCGCCGACGGGGTGGAGGCCGTCGCGAAGCTCGCCGAGACGCGGGTCGACGTCGTGCTGATGGATGTACAGATGCCGAGGATGAACGGCGTCGAGGCCACCGGGTTGGTCACCGCCCGTCGGAACGCGCCCAAAGTGATCCTGCTGACGACGTTCGATCTCGACGAGTACGCCATCGCCGGGCTACGCGCCGGCGCGAGCGGGTTCCTGCTCAAGGACGCGTCGGCCGACGAGGTGCTCCACGCGATCCGCGCCGTCCATGCCGGCGATGCCGTGCTCGCGCGCTCCACGACCCGCCGCATGCTGGACCAGCTCGCGGTCGCACGCGAAACTTCCCCGCTGCTGGAGCGGCTCACCGCGCGCGAACGCGATGTGTTGCTGGAGATCGCCCAGGGGCGCTCCAACGCCGAGACCGCGCAGCACCTCTTCCTCTCCGAAGCCACGGTGAAAACGCATGTCGGCCACCTCCTCGCCAAACTCGGAGTCCGCGACCGGGTGCAAGCGGTGATCTTCGCGTACGAGAACGGGCTCGTTCGTCCGAGCTAGACTGGTGTCTCCCAAAGCGCGCTTCCGGATCTCCGCGGCCCGCGCCGCGGCATCATCAGGTCCCTCACCCACCTGCCAGCCGCGTTCCCAACCTCTCAGGGCACTAGCTGATCTCATCATTTCGGTGGAGCGGTCAGCGACCTCCAGCCGAGGATTTCCGCCGGGGCGGCGCGCAGCCTGGGCACATGACGACAACCGACACATATCCCGCGGCCACCACGTCCCGAGCCTGGTGGCGAAACCTCTCCGCGTGGGGCGGGCTTCTCGCGCTCTGCGGCGGTCTCTTCCACACCGTGGTCGCCGCTCTCATGCGCGACGAAGTCTGGGCGCGGATCTTCGACGAAGGATTCTTCAACACGGTCACACTGGACCCGTCGCCCGACCGGCTTCCCATGGCCGAGGCGTTCTGGCTCGGTCCGGGGAGTTTCGGCGTGCCGTTGTTTCTGCTCGGCGCTCTCGTGGTCCGGCTGACCCGGCGCGGCGAACGCGTGCCCGGCTGGCTGGGCGGAGGCCTCGCCGCGTGGGCTGTCCTGCTCGGACTGCTGGGTGGTTTCGACGCTGGAACACTCATCCTGTTGCTCATCGGTGTGCTGTTCGTGGCCGGCGCCTTGCTCGCGAAGCAACCTTCACGGCCGTGATCGTGAAATCATGAGCGGGTAACGGGCCGCGCGACGATCGGAAGAGGGCCGCCGGATGAGTGAGCTGCGAGGTTTGCTGGCCGACGTCGCCGCCCGCGTGGCCGGCTACCGCGAAAGCGTGGCCGACGGCCCGGTCTTCCCGGACGACACGGCAGGCGTCCGGGAAAAGCTCGGCGAACTGCCCGAGAAACCCGCCCCGCCCGCCGAGGTGATCCGGCGGCTCGCGGACGCCGTCGAACCCGCGCTGGTGGCGACCACCGGGCCGAGGTATTTCGGGTTCGTCACCGGTGGCGCGCTCGACGCCGCGACGGCCGCCGACATGCTGGCGACCGGCTGGGATCAGCCCGCTTTCAACACGGTCACGTCACCGGCCGCCGCGATCGTCGAGGAGGTGGCGGGTGAGTGGCTGAAGGACGTTCTCGGCCTGCCGTCCACCACCTCCTTCGGGTTCGTGACCGGCGGCCAGGGCGCGAACACGGTCTGCCTGGCCGCCGCTCGTCATCACGTGCTGGCGCAGGCCGGGTGGGACGTGGAGCGCCGCGGCCTGAACGGGGCACCGCCGCTGAAAGTGATCGCGAGCGAGGAGCGTCACGCGACGATCGACCGGTCTTTGCGTCTTCTCGGCTTGGGGACCGACGCCGTCACGCCCGTCGGTGCCGATGCCAAGGGCGCGATCGACATCGCCGGCCTCGAGAAGACGCTCGACGGGCCCGCAATCGTTTGCCTTCAGGCCGGGAACGTGAACAGCGGTGCCTTCGACGACTTCGCCGCCGCGACGGAGATCGCCCACCGGCACGGTGCCTGGGTCCACGTCGACGGCGCCTTCGGCCTTTGGGCGGCCGCCAACCCCGCAACCAGTCCTCTAGTTGCGGGGGTCGAGCGAGCGGATTCGTGGGCGGTCGACGGGCACAAGTGGCTCAATGTCCCCTACGACAGCGGTTACGCCTTCTGCGCCCATCCCGGGTCGCACGCGGCCGCGATGTCGCTCACGGCCGCGTATCTGACCGGCCAGGGTGAGGGTGGCGTGAGAGCGCCGAGCAATTTCGTGCCGGAGTCCTCCCGCCGCGCGCGGGGGTTCGCGACATGGGCGGCGCTCAGCGAGCTGGGCCGCGAGGGGGTCGCCGAGATGGTCGAGCGCTGCTGTGCGCTGGCGCGGCGGTTCGCCGAACGACTTACGGCGGAGGGCATCACCGTCGTCAACGACGTGGTGCTGAACCAGGTTCTCGTCGGCTTCGGCGACGAAACGGACCGAGTCGTCGAAGCCGTGCAGCGTTCCGGCGAGTGCTGGATGGGTGCGACCACCTGGCACGGCCAGCGCCTGATGCGCATTTCCGTGTCCAACTGGAGTACGACCGAGGCCGACGTCGACCGCGCGGTCGTCGCGATTCAGGCGGCCCGGGCGTCCGTGTCGCCCAGGGGATAGGCGTAGCTCGCCCCGCCGAGACGGCGCGCGGTCGCGTGCAGAGCGGCGTTGGCCTCGCGCATGCGTTGCAGCGTCACGGAATCTCCGGGCGGCGCGGTCCGCTGGACGCCGAACAGCACGGTGTACGGATCCCGCGCGGTCGGGACCATGGGAGCGGACACCCGCGCGGTCGGGAAGAGATACAGCAGGACACTGCCGCCGTCGCCGAGCATCTCAGGCGTCAGGTCCGCCAAGACATCACCGAGAATCTTTTCGGCGTGAGCGCCGGGCAGCAGGACGTTCGCCCTCGGATGCGGGTGGTACCACGAACCGGTCGACCGCAGGTGCGCCTCGATCGGCTGGATCCGGTCGAGGAACTCCCGATAGGTCGCGTCGATGATCTCGGCGGAATCGTGCCGGAGATCGTCGATCGACGGCGACAGCGCGGAGACCGCTTCCAGGACGAAACGCCAGCGACCGTCCACATACTGTGCCTGACCGTCCACATGGTCGAAGCGGAGTCCGTCCACCAGCCGTCGCTGATCGCCGAGGTACGCGCCGAGGTCGTGATACATCAGGCGATGCCGCCGGACCTTCGCGGGCGCGCGGGTCAGCGCGACGGTGGCGCGTGTGATGATCCCGTGCCGTCCCTGCGTTCCGCGCACAGCGCCGAAGAGCGCCGCGTTGCCGCTGGGTGAGCAGGTCACCAGTTCGCCGTCGGGGGTGACGACGTCGAGGTCGTGGACGTTGTCGGCCTGCGAGCCGTACCGGTGGCTCGCACCGCCGAAACCGCCGGTGGACAGCAACCCGCCGACGGAAAGTTCCAGGTAGTCGGGGAGTACCGGTGGGACGGTGCCGGTGCGCAGGGTCGCGTCGACGACCGCGCGCCAGCGTGCGCCCGCGTCCACGCTGATCCGGTCCGGCCCGAACGGGCGGACCCCGCCGAGTGTCGACATGTCGATGACGATGCCGGTGGTGGTCAGTGCCTGCCCGTCGACGGAATGCCCGGCACCGCGTGCCACGACAGGGATTCCATGTGCCCGGCCGAACCGCACGAGCGTCGCCACGTCGACCGCGGTGGCCGGGAAGGCGACGGCGAGCGGGCGGCGGTGGACGTGGCCGCCGAAGTCCCGCTCAGCGTCCGCGAGGTCACGTTCGCGGACGCTGAGCGTTCCGGCGAGTTCGGGCAGTGCCACGGCTCCGCGTCCGGGAATCGCCAGCCGTGGTTCGAATTCGTGGTGTGCCACGGGATGCGACCTCCGGTCCGGGGAACTGCCCTCCCCTCGGTGAACGACGCTATCGGTCGCGGGCGGCGGAGCGCCTCTCCCCGATTGCGAGCAGTCGTGGATAAGCCTCGCCGTACCTTCCGCCCCTAGCCTGACCGAAGGGCGAAGGGAGCAAAAATGTCGGTCGACGACGCGGGACGGCTCGGGCTGAGGGCGTTGGCGGATCTGGCGACACCGATGGCGGTACGCGTGGCGGCCACGTTACGGGTCGCCGACCACATCGCCGGTGGGGCACGTACCCCGGCCGAACTCGCCGCGGTCACCGGTACGCACGCGGGGGCGCTGGACCGCCTGCTGCTGCACCTGGTCTCCGTCGGCCTGTTCACCAAGGACGACTCGGGCGCCTACGCGGCGACCGAACTGGGCGAGCAACTCCGGGACGGCCACCCGCGCAGCAAGCGGAAGTGGCTCGACATGAACGGTGCCATCGGCAAGGGTGACTTGAGTTTCGTCGACCTCGGCCACGCGGTCAAGACCGGCGAGGAGTCTTATTCGGTGCGCCACGGCGTCCCGTTCTGGGACGACCTCAGCGGCGACGCGGAACTTTCGGCGTCGTTCGACGCGTTGATGGGGCACCACATCGCGCTGGACAACTCGGGCATCGTCGACGCCTACGACTGGGCGAGCCTCGGTCACGTCGCCGACGTCGCCGGTGGCAGCGGCGCTCTGCTGGAAGCGTTGCTGCTCAAGCATTCCGGGCTGCGCGGCACCCTGATCGACCTGCCGGGCCCAGCCGCGAACGCGCGGGAGCGGTTCGCCGAAAACGGTCTGGCCGAACGGGTCGACGTCGTGCCGGGAAGCTTCTTCGACCCGCTGCCCGCCGGCGCGGACGCGTACGTGCTGTCGGCGATCATCCACGACTGGGACGACGAACCGTCCGTCGCGATCCTGAAGCGCTGCGCGGAGGCGGCCGGGGACGACGGTGTCGTGTTGCTCGTCGAGGCGATCGGTTCCGACGGCGAGACCCCGAACACCGGGATGGACCTGCGCATGCTCATCTACAACGGCGGTAAGGAACGCGGTCTCTCCGAACTGGCGGAGCTGGCGCGGCAGGCCGGGCTAGAGGTGCGCGGGACGCACAAGGTCGGCCAGAAGTCGTACATGTCCATTGTGGAATTTGCTAAGGCGTAGCCGAGGTCCGTGAAGGCCTCCTTGAGGGACTCTGGGTCCCTTAAGGAGGCCTTCACGGACTTTCAGGCGGCGTGGGGGACTTGGGTCAGGCGCGCGGCGATGTCGGCCCGCAGTGCCTTCTTGTCCACCTTGCCGATTCCCGTGACGGGCAGGGCATCGACGACGACCAGCCGCTCCGGAAGCTTGAACCTGGCAGCGCCCGCACCGAGCATCAGCGCATGGAGAGCCTGCAGGGAAACAGCTTTCGTGGCGACCACGTAGAGACAGACGACCTCGCCGAGTTCCGCGTCCGGCATCGCGACGGCGGCCGCGTGCTCGACGCCGTCCAGTTCGAGGGCGAACGTCTCGATCTCCTCGGCGTTGATCTTCTCCCCGCCGCGGTTGACGACGTCCTTCTCCCGTCCGGAAACCACCAGGTAACCCTCGGGTGTCATCCGGACGATGTCGCCGGTGTTGTACCAGCCGTCGACGAACGACCGCGCGTTCAACTCCGGCGAGCGGTAGTAGCCGCGCGTCGTATAAGGCCCGCGGACCAGCAGGATCCCCGGCTCGCCTGGAGGGACTGGCGTGCCTTCTTCGTCCACCAAAAGGATTTCGTCGTGCGGTGAGATCGGCTTGCCTTGGGTATGCAGGATCAGCTCGTCCGGGTCGTCGAGCCGGGTCAGGCACAGGAGTCCTTCGCCCATCCCGAAAACCTGCTGCAACGTGCACCCGAGCTTCGGCCGGACCCGCGCCGCCAAAGCGGGGTCGAGTTTGGCGGCGCCGATCTGGATCATCTCCAAAGTGGACAGATCCAGACCGGGATCGGAGTCCAGGTACTCGATCCACCGGTGCAGGATCGCCGGCACCGCGGACGTCGCGGTGATCCGCTCGCTTTCGATCAGCGGCAACGCCTGTCGCGGCGCGGGCGACGGCGCGATGACGATCCGTCCGCCGGACATCAGCGCGCCGAGGATCCCCGGCCCGGTGTTGGCGAACCCGTGTCCCAGTGGCAGCACGACGAGATACGAGGTGTCCGGCCCGAACCGGCAGATCTCCGACGCCGTCTTGATCATGTAGCTCAAGTCGTCGCCGCTGCGCGGAATCAGTTTCGGCAGCCCGGTCGTCCCACCCGAAAGCAGGAAAGTCGCGACGGCGCTGCCGTTCGGCGCGGCGGCGTCGAGCGCCTGCGAGACCTCGACGGGCTCGTCCGCGACGAACAGCGCGCGAAGGTCGATGTTGCCGGGATGGACGTCCTCGCCCACCACGAAGACGAGCCCGTCCGGAAGGACCTCGCGGGCCAGCGTCTGGTGGTCGAATCCTTTGTGGACGTCCGGAACGACGATCGCCCCGGCTTCGGCGTTGGCGAGGATGCCGCCGATCTCGTGTTCGCGGAACTGCGGCATCGTCCACACCGGAACGGCGCCGAGTCTCAAACAGGCGACGGTGGTGACGACGAATTCCCAGCAGTTCGGCAGCTGGATGACGATCCGGTCGTCGGCGCCGATCCCGGCCGCGCTCATCCGGATCGCCGCGCCGTCGGCCTTCGCCAGCAGTTCACGGAACGTCAGCCGCACGTCCCCGTCGACGAGGCAGACCTCGTCCGGGTACTTGCGCGCGGCCTCGGCCAGATGCGTCCCCAGCGACCGGCCTTCCCAGTAGCCCTCGGCGACATAGCGGTCCGCGACGTTCCTCGGCCACGGCACGACTCCCGTCCCGGTCGACCGCCCCGCTGATCCCGGCATGGCTGTTCCTCCTCGATATGGGTCCCGATCGGACTCTAGGGACGTGCTGTGCGCGCGGGCGTCTCGAACCTTGCGCACGCACTCGGAGATCGCTCGAGGATCCCGCGCAAGCAGTCGAGGAGATGCCGGAGCGAGGCGCCAGGGCAGACGCTGTCCGTACAACGAGACGCCGGAATTTTGTGTTGTCTCCGCCTCAGGCGACCTATTACTTCGAGGAGCGAGGACTTGAGCGAGTACAAAGCACCCGACGAAGCCATTGCGATCATCGGTATGAGTTGCAGGTTCGCTCCAGACCTCGACTCCCCGGAGAAGTTCTGGGAGTTCCTGGCCGATGGTAAGAGCACCGTCAGTGACATGCCCGAAAAGCGGTGGAAGTCCTACGCGGCGAGCAGTCCGCAGGCCACCGCGATCCTGAGGGGGACCACGATCCGCGGCTCCTTCCTCGACGACATCGAGGGATTCGACGCCGACTTCTTCGGCATTTCCCCGCGTGAGGCGGACTTCCTCGACCCGCAGCAGCGGTTCATCCTCGAACTGGCCTGGGAGGCGCTGGCGGACGCGGGTGTCCCGCCGCTGTCGCTGCGCAACTCCGACGCCGGTGTGTTCGTCGCCGCGAACTCGAACGACTACGGCCGCCGCCTGCTGGAGGACATCCCCCTCACCGGCGCGTACGCCGTCAACGGTACGACGTTCTACGGGATCGCGAACCGCGTTTCCTACTTCCTCGACGTCCGCGGCCCGAGCATGGCCGTCGACACCGCCTGTGCCGGATCGCTGACGGCGCTGCACATCGCCGCGCAGAGCCTGCGCACCGGTGAGACGTCGATCGCGCTCGTCGGTGGCGTCAACATCATGGCCACCCCGGCGCTGAACGTGGCGCTGGAGGGCGCCGGCGCGATGTCGCCGGACGGCACCAGCAAGGCCTTCGACAAGAACGCCGACGGGTACGGCCGCGGCGAGGGCGCCGGTGTCATCGTGCTGAAGCTGCTTTCGGACGCGATCCGCGACGGCGACCCGGTCCAGGCCGTCATCCGGGGCAGCGGAGTCTTCCAGGACGGCCGGTCCGAGGGCATGATGGCGCCGAACGCCGAGGCGCAGGCCCACATGCTGCGCGAGGTGTACGAGCGCGCGGGCGTCGATCCGTCCACTGTGGACTACGTCGAGGCGCACGGCACCGGGACCCCGACCGGTGACGGTGAAGAAGTCGAGGCGCTGGCCGCCGTGATCGGTGCCGTGCGATCCGCGGAGAACCCTTGTCTCGTCGGTTCGGTGAAGCCGAACATCGGGCACGTCGAGGGTGGTTCGGGCATCACCGGTGTGATCAAGACCGTGCTGGCGCTGCGCAACGAGCAGATCCCGCCGAGCCTGCACACCGAACCCAACGACGCGATCTCCGACCCGAGCTCGGGACTGAAACTGGTCGGCGAGACCACCCCGTGGCCCGCCGGTGAGAACGCCCGCCGCGCCGGTGTGTCCAGCTACGGCGTCGGCGGCACGATCGCCCACGTCGTCCTCGAAGAGGGGCCCGCGCAGCCGGAACGCAAGTCCGGTAAGGAATCCAGCGACGGTACGCGGAAGGTCTTCCCGATCTCCGCGATGTCCGAGGCCGGTCTGCGCGCGCTCGCCGGTTCCGTCGCGGACTGGATCGATGCCAACCCCCAGGCGACCCTTTCTTCGATCGGGTACACACTTTCGCGGCGGCGTTCGCACCTTCCCCAGCGTGGCACGGTCATCGCCGCCTCCACCGAGCAGCTGACCGAGCGGCTCCGCGCGCTCGCGGTCGACGAGCCCGCGTCCGGCATCCTGCTGGCCCGCGCGGGGCAGCAGAGCGACGGCGCGGTGTGGGTCTTCTCCGGGCACGGTTCGCAGTGGTCCGGCATGGGCCGTCAACTGCTCGCCGAGCACGCCGGGTTCGCCGCCACGATCGACTCGCTGGCCGGTGTCTACCGTGAGGAACTGGGCTGGACGCCGCGTGAGGCGATCCTCGACGGCGGTCCGTGGACCGCGGCGCACGTCCAGGCGCTGACCTTCGCCATGCAGGTCGGCCTTGCCGAGGTGTGGGGCAGCCGCGGCGTCAAGCCGGGCGCGATCATCGGGCACTCCGTCGGCGAGATCGCCGCCGCGGTGGCCGCGGGTTCGCTCGACCTGCTCGAAGCCGCCCGGTTCGCTTGCCGCCGCGCGGCCGCGTTGCAACGGCTGGAGGGCGACGGCGGCATGGTGCTGGCGAGCCTTGCGTTCGCCGAGGTCCAGGCCAAGCTCGGTGACCGCGCCGACCTCGTCGCGGCGATCTCCGCGAGCCCGACGTCGACCGTCGTCTCCGGTGACAAGGGCGCGATCGCGGAACTCGTCACGCGGTGGCGTGAAGAGGGCATCGACATGCGGGTCGTCGACACCGACATCGCCTTCCACAGCACGCATGTGGACGCGGTGCTCGAAGAGGTCGAGGCCGCGGCACGGCAGCTCAACCCGCGGCCGCCGTCGGTCAGCCTCTACAGCACCGCGCTGACCGACCCGCGTTCCGGCGTCGCCCGCGGGGCGAACTACTGGGCGGGCAACCTGCGCAACCCGGTCCGCTTCGCCGAAGCCGTCGAGGCCGCGTTCGAGGACGGACACCGCGTCTTCGTCGAGATCTCGTCGCATCCGGTCGTCTCGCACTCGATCATCGAGACCGCCGAGAGCCTCGGCATCGAAGACCTGGCGGGCTGCGCCACCTTGCGCCGCAACACCGACGAGGTCGGCACGCTGCTGCACAACCTGGCCAAGCTGCACGTCCAGGGGGTCGAGATCGACTGGACGCGGGACTTCCCCGAGGGTGACCTGCTGGGCATCCCGGCGGCCGCGTGGCAGCACCGGCCGTACTGGATCTTCCCGGAGACCGGCGCGGACACCGGCCTCGGCAGCGGGCACGACCCGGAGAGCCACAGCCTGCTGGGGGGTCGGATGACCGTGTCCGGCGCGCCGTCGCGGCAGGTCTGGCAGACCCGGCTCGACATGGACAGCCGTCCGTATCCGCAGAGCCACGGCCTGGTCGGGGTCGAGGTCACCCCGGCGGCGTCGATCATCAACACCTTCGCCCTCGCGGCGGAGGAAGAGGTCGCGCCGGCGCTGACCGACATCGTGCTGCGCACCCCGCTCGCCGTGCAGCCCGCCCGTATCGTCCAGATCGTCAAGGAAGGCCGGTCGCTCGCGCTCGCCACCCGTGTCGCGGACGAGACCAGCGCCGACAGCGACGAGTGGATCACGCACACCACTGCCTCCATCGACACGAGCGCGAAGGTGCCGGAGGGGCGGATCGAGTTCGCCACGATCCGCGACCGCCTGCCCAGCGGGTCGCTCACGAAGGCCGACGAGATGTTCGGCCGCATGGGTGTCGAGGGCTACGCGTTCCCGTGGGACATGAGCGAGCTGTACTACGACGACGTCGAGCAGCTCGCGCTGATGGACTGCGTCGCGCCGCCCGCGAAGCTGGCGACGAGCTGGGCGCACGTGATCGACGCCGCGCTGACGATCAGCGCGATGGTGGTCTCGCCCGGCCACGCCACCGTGCTGTGGATGTCGCGCGGCATCGAGAAGGTGGCCTGGAAGGGTGAGCCGCCCGCGCGGATCATCGTGCACGCCATGCGCTCGCCGAAGTCGCCGGAAGACACCGTCGACGTGCTCGTCGCCAACGAGGACGGCGACATCGTCAGCGAGGTCATCGGCCTGAAGTTCGCGGCGGTCGAGCACCTGGGCACCGCGGTCCTGCCGCGTGACCTGGTGCACGAGGTCAGCTGGCACGAACTGCCCGAGGCCACGATCCGTTCGGACCTCGACCAGATCGTCGTGATCGGCCCGCCCGCCACCACCGGCACCCTGGTGGAGCAGTTCACCGCGGCGGGGGTCACCGCCACCGCGGTCGAGGTGGCCATCGACGGCGAACCGCTCGACCTCACCGCCGAACTGTTCGCGAACCCGGGCGCGGTCGTCGTCGCGCCTTCGCGGGCGGCGGAAGGCGAGCGGCTGGAGGACGCGACCGAGCGCGCGACCTGGTCGCTCATCCGCACTTCGCAGCGGATCGCGGAACTGCAGGCGACGACGAAGGGCAAGGTCGCGACCCAGCGGATCTGGGCGGTGACCAGCGGCGTCCGCCAGGGCACCGACGAGCGTTCGGTCGCGCACGGCCCGCTGTGGGGCGTCGGCCGCATCATCGCCGGTGAGCACCCGGAACTGTGGGGCGGCACGATCGACGTCGAGCACTGCACGGCGTCGGACCTCGGTGCGCGGCTGATCGACGTCTTCCACGGCCCGGCCGGGGACGAGGACGTCATCTCGCTGACCGGCGAGGGCGCCGAAGTGGCCCGGTTGAGCCCGATCACCCGCAGCGCCGACGGTTCCCCGCTGCACTGCTCGCCTTCGGGCACGGTGCTGATCACCGGTGGTCTCGGCGGGCTGGGTCTCGAGGTCGCCCGCTGGCTGGTCGATCGCGGCGCCCGCCGCCTGCTGCTGGCCGGCCGTCGTGGCCTGCCGCCGCGTGCGGACTGGCCTTCGGTGACCGACCCGGACGTGCGGCACCAGATCGACAGCGTCCTCGGCCTCGAAGCGCTGGGTGTCACGGTCGGCGTGCTGGCGCTGGACATCACCGACGAGGACGCGGTCGCGTCGGCGCTCGCGCCGGGCGCGCTGGGTCTCCCGCCGGTGACGGGCGTCATCCACGCGGCCGGTGTCGTCAACGACGCGCTGGTGGACAAGGTCGACCAGGACGCGCTGCGCGACGTGTTCGCGCCGAAGGTGGGCGGGGCGCTGGTGCTGCACCGGCTTTTCCCGGCGGGCTCGCTCGACTTCTTCGTCCTGTTCTCCTCGTGCGGCCAGTTCGCCCGACTCTCCGGGCAGGCGAGCTACGCGGCGGCCAACTCGTTCCTCGACGCGCTGGCCACGCACCGCAACGCGGGCGGCGCGGGCGACACCATCAGCCTCGGCTGGACGGCGTGGCGCGGTGTCGGTCTGTCGCAGGACATCGCGACGACCATGCTCGAGGCGAACTCCCGTGGCCTGGAGGCCGTTTCCGCTTCGGAGGCGTTCCGGGCCTGGGCGTTCGGTGACCGGTTCTCCTCGGACTACCAGGCGGTGCTGCGGGTCCTCCCGACCCCGCCGCACCAGCGGAAACTGCCGATGTTCCGCGAGCTCACGGTGGTCGACGAAAGCGCCGAGGCCAACGCCGGCAACGGGTTCACCGTCGACTTCGCGAACCTGTCCGAATCCGACGCTCGCGAGAAGGTCACCGGCGACGTCCGCGAGCAGGTGGCGGCGGAGCTGAACCTGGAGGCCGGTGACATCGAGCTGAAGCGGCCGCTGGTCGAACTCGGGGTCGACTCGGTGATGACGGTGGCGCTGCGGGTGCGGTTGCAGCGGCGCTACGGGATGGACCTCCCGCCGACCATCCTGTGGGCCAAGCCCACCGTGGCCGCGGTGTCCGACCACATCTACACCAGCCTCGCCGAACTGGCGGCGGGCGACGAAACCCAGGCCGACGCGGCCTGATCGTCGGAGTCGAAGGGCGTGGGTGGGCCTCGATGGCCGCCCGCGCCCTTCGGCGTCCGTGCACCCGAGGAAGGGTGGACTCATGGCCATCGAACCGATCACGCGGTTCCTGCTCGCCGTCGGCGCGATCCTGCTGGTCAGCCATTTCTGCGGGGAGGTACTGAGAAGGGTCGGACAGCCGGCGGTGCTCGGCGAGATCGTCGGCGGGCTCCTGCTGGGGCCTTCGGTACTGGGCCTGATCTGGCCCGCGGGCGGCGCCTGGCTGTTCTCGTCCGAGGTTCTGTCCCATTTGGACAGAGCGGCGCAGCTGGGGCTCGTCGTGTTCATGTTCCTGCTCGGTTGCGAACTGCGGACCGACCGGATCGAACGGAAGTCACTGGTCGGCGCGGTGGTGGTGGGCGGAATGGGGTTGCCGTTCGTCGCCGGGATCGGCGTCGCGTTCGCGTCGTCGTCCGTGCTCGCCGGAGCCGGAGCGCCGAAAGCGGGTTTCGTCCTGTTCTTCGCGCTCGCGCTGGCCATCACCGCCATGCCCGTACTGGCACGGATCCTGGTCGATCTCAAGATCGAGCGGACCGGCCTCGGCGCGCTTTCCCTGACCAGCGCGGCGATCGGCGACGGCATCGCCTGGCTGACCCTGACGCTGATCCTGGTGGGCACCGGCGTCCACGGCGGCGGAAGCGTCCTCACCACGGCGATACTGGCCGTGACGCTGGTCGTCGTCACCCAGCTGGTCGTGCGCCGGGTGCTGGCCAAGCTGGTCACGCGGATCGAATCCGACAAGGTGATGACCGTGGTGTTGCTCGTGGGCGCGATCGGGTTCGCCGTGCTGACCCAGATGCTCGGCCTGCACGCTTTGCTCGGCGCGTTCCTGTTCGGCACCGCCGTTCCTCGCGACTGTCTCGTCGTGGAACGGATCAGCGAGCAACTGCGCGGCTTCACCGTCGTCGTCCTGTTGCCGTTGTTCTTCGCGCTGGTCGGGTTGAGCACGTCGATCGGTCTCCTCGGCGCCGACGTCTCGCATTGGCTGTTGTTCGCCGGGGTGCTGGTGGTCGCGCAGCTGACCAAGTTGCTCGGTGCCGGCGGCGCGGCCAGGCTGGCGGGACTACCTGGGAGACAGGCGATCCAGCTCGGCACGCTGATGAACTGCCGCGGCGTCACCGAACTCGTCGTCGCCACGATCGGGCTGAAACACGGGCTCGTCAATCAATTGGGGTTCACCATCCTCGTGCTGGTCGCGGTCGTCACGACGGCGATCACGGGACCGGTGATGCGGGTTCTCATCCGGCGGGAAAATACCGAGACCGTCGGCAATCAAGAAGACGTTCCACCCCGAGACAGACTGTCACGCTCGGTATCCGAGTAAACGAGGAACGGAGGAGCAGTGCAACCGCACCCCTGTGACTGCAGCCCGATGTGCGTGTTACGGGCGACCAATCCGATGCAGATCCGGCCGACCCGCACGGGCGGCAAGACTTTCGCTTCGGCGTCGGCTTATTGGAAGGCCGAGCCGGGGAGCGCGGATCTCGCGGGGCGGATCGTCCGGTACGTCGTCCTGGCCCATGATCCCGCCGTGCCGGACGTCGCCGCCGACTACTGGATGCACAGCGAACGCTTCTACCGTGCCGTGGTCGACCCGCTCGAAGCCGAGATCGGTCACGACCTGGCGTACCGCCGGCTGGTCGCGCAGCCGACCGACACGTTCGCCGAACGGCGGCTCGAAGAGCGCGTCGTCGCGCTGCTCGACGAAAACCCCGGTCTGGCCGGGAAGCTGGGGCAGGAGGCCGACGCCGCGGACGACAACGTCTACATCAACTATTTCCGTGGCAGGCTCTACGAACCGGAGTCCGAGCCCGCCGGGCTCGACAGGCTGACGGAACTCGCTCGCGGCGTACGCTCGCGGCCCTCCGGTACCGGCGACGAGATCCTCGTCGTCGTTCCACTGTCCGATCGGGACGGCGCGGGCCGGATCCGGAACCTGACCGCGTGCCTGCTCGCGCTGCGCGACCAGACGTTCCCGTCGGACCGATACCGCGTCACCGTCGTCGAGTTCGACGAGAAGCCGAGATGGAAGCACGTCGTCGAGCCGCTGGTCGACCACTACGTGCACATCGAGGGCGAAGGGCTGTTCAACAAGTCCTGGACGCTGAACGTGGGTGTGCGCGAGACCCTCGGCGCGGCACGGACCTTGTGCCTGCTCGACGCGGATATCCTCGTGGACCGGGAATTCCTGGAGCGCAACCACGCGCGGTTCGCCGACCAGCGTGCCGACGCACATCTGCCGCATACCGAAATGCTGTCGCTGGACGGCCCTTCGAGCGACTGGCTGATCGAACGACGTTGCGGCGAGAACACGCCGGAAGCGCCGTTGGCCGGAGCTCGCGGATTGTTGCTGCGCGACGTCCCTGGCGCGTGCCTGTGGACGCGGCCGGAGATCTTCCAGCGCATCGGCGGCTTCGACGAGCGCTACAAGGGCTGGGGCGGCGAGGACGAGGACATGCTCTACCGCATTTCCGCGGCGGGTGACGTCACGCAGTACGACGACGTCTTCCTGCACCTCGCGCACCGGCGGCCGCCGATGCGCGACGCCGAGGGGAAGCCGTTCAACGCGCACGTCGAGGTGGGCAGTTGGACCGGCGAGTCCGGCTTCGGGGACACGTCCGGTGTGGCGAGCGGCGATGAGTAGCGGGCTGGAGATCCATCCGGTGAAGGACGTGCGGCGGCAGCGGATCGCGATCTCGGGGATCTTCCTGATGGTCGGGATCATGCTCGGCTCGTGGTTCGCGCGAGTGCCGCAGCTGCGGATCGAACTCGGGTTGAACTTCGCCGAACTCGGCATGGTGCTGCTGGCCCAGACCGTCGGCGTGCTGCTGGCGATGCAGCTTGCGGGTCATCTGTCGAACCATCTCGACAGCCGGGCGGTCATCCGCGTCACTTCCCTTGTGTTGCCTTGGTTCCTGCCACTGATGGCGGCGATGCCCGGTGCGATCACCGCCGGTCTCGGCATGCTGATCTGGGGTATCATCGCGGGTCTTCTCGACGTGTCCATGAACGCGCAGGGCGTCGAGGTGGAACGGCGGGCGCGGCGGCCGGTACTCAGCAGCCTCCACGCGGTGTGGGGGATCGGCGCGCTGCTCGGCTCGGGCGGCACGGTGCTGGCGGTGCGCGCCGAATGGGCGCTGAGCGCCCATTTCTGGGTCGTTTCGGTGGTCCTCATCGCGATCGCGCTGTTCAGCGGTCGTTGGCTGCTGACGGAATCCCGCGCTTCTTCGCCCGCGGCGGAAAAGGCGCCGAAGGTCGGCTTCTTCTCCGGCTGGACCCGTGCGGTGATCGTCCTCGGTGGTCTCGGCGCGGCGGTCGCGCTGTGCGAAGGCGCGGTTTCCAGCTGGGGCGGCGTGTTCCTGAGCGAGCAACGCGGGGCGGCGGCGAACATCGCGTCGCTGGGCTACTTCGCGTTCATCGTGGCGCAGACCGGGACCCGGCTGATCGGTGACCGGCTGCACCGGCGATTCGGCGCGGTGGCGCTGGTGCGCTGGAGCATGGCGATGACCGCGGCCGGCGTACTGCTCGCCGTCCTGGTGCGGAGCGTCTGGTTCGGCCTGGCGGGACTCGCGATGGCGGGCGTCGGGCTCGCGGTGGCGATCCCGATCATTTCCAGCGCCGTCGGGCACGGCACGAAATCCAACACCAGCCTGGCGATCGCGCGGTACAGCACCCTGCACAACGCCGGTGTACTCGCCGGCCCGGCGATCTTCGGGTGGCTCGCGCAGACGTTCGGGATCAGTACGGCGCTGACGTTGCTGTTGGTGCCGCTCGTGATCATCGGCGTCTTCGCCGCGGCCACTGCTCCTGCTTCGGTTGCTTCGAGGACTTCGTCTACTCCGGACTCTTCGGATTCTTCGCCGGAGCCGGTGGTTCCTCGGGCCGCTTGAGCGCTGCCCGCAAGTCCGTGAAGGCCTCCTTGAGGGACTCTGGGTCCCTCAAGGAGGCCTTCACGGATCTGGGACCTAAGTACATGATGGCCCCCTTCCCTGCGCCTAGCGCGAGGAAGGGGCCATCATGTACCTCAGGCGGCCTGGGCCTCAGTCTGCGCCGCACCCGAGATCGCGGCGTAGCCGCCCGCCACCAGTGCCTGCGCGGCACCGGCGTACCACTCGGCCTGGTCGGGGGCGTCGGTGGCGAGCCCGTCCACGTATCGGTTGAACAGCGAGAACAGCGAAGCGATCAGGACGGTGTCGTGGATGTCGGCCTCGGAGGCGCCGGCGGCCTTGGCGTTCTCGACCAGGGCACCGGTGACCGAGTGGCCGCTCTCGCGGGCGGCCAGCGCGACCTTCAGCAGGGCGCGCAGCTTGTCGGAGATGGGCGCGGTGGTGATGTCCTTCTTGGCGGCCGCGACGGTCTCGGCGCCGCCTTCGATCTGGGCGGCGGAGAACGCGCCGTGCGCTTCGGCGCAGAAGTGGCAATCGTTCTCCTTGGAAACGACGGCACCGATGAGCTCGCGCTCGCCGGTGGTGAGCGAGCTCGGGCCGCGCAGCAGGGTCTCGACCAGTTCGCCGAGCGGTTTCGCGGTCTCAGGGCGGAAAGCGAACAGGCCGATGATTCCGGGCTTGGTGGGATCCACCGTGATATGCGACATGCGTCCTCCAGGGATCGACGTAGACACCCGATGGTCTGCCCCGCGCACCCCCGGAAACAATATTCCCGATTGCTCAGCCCCTCGCGAGAGAGCCAGCATTCAGGGAGACGTACACATCCGTCCGCCGTGGAACCGTGGAGAGCACGAACCGAGCGGAGGGCGGGTCAAGATGCAGGACGCCGGAGCGGCGCAGGTGCAGACGACGTTGCGCGTCGCGGCCAAGGACGTCGTCGCCGAAGGCGTCGTCTCGCTGGTCCTCAAGGCCGCGGACGGCGCGCGTCTGCCCGACTGGACGCCTGGGTCCCACATCGATCTGGTGCTGCCCGGCGGGCTGACCCGCCAGTATTCCCTGTGCGGAGACCGGTGGAACGCCCACGAATACCGCGTCGGAGTCCTCCGTGAGACCGACAGCCGCGGCGGTTCCGCCTACGTACACGACGAACTCCGCGCAGGCGACACCGTCGGAGTGAGCCGCCCTCGCAACAACTTCCCGTTGGTGCCCTCGAAGAACTACCTCTTCATCGCGGGCGGGATCGGGATCACGCCGCTGCTTCCCATGATCCACCAGGCGGAGCTCACCAACGCGGACTGGAACCTCGTCTACGGTGGCCGATCGCGAAACTCCATGGCGTTCCGGGACGAACTCGAGGTGTATGACGAGAAAGTCCACATCGTCCCCGAGGACGAACAGGGCCGCCCGGATCTCCAATCCTGGCTCGGCGACGTCCGTGACGGCCTCCGCGTCTACTGCTGCGGCCCGGCCGGGTTGCTCGACGCCGTCGAGAACGCCTGCGCCCCGTGGCCGGCGCCCACCTTGTGGACCGAACGTTTCTCGGCGCCGGAGCAGGGTGCCCCGGTGCGCGACGAGCCGTTCGACATCGTGCTGGCGCGGCGCGGGGCGACCGTGACCGTCACCCAGGACATGACGGTCATCGACGCGATGCGCACGGTCGGCGTCGACCTGCTTTCGTCCTGTATGGAGGGTGTCTGCGGCACCTGCGAGACCACGGTCCTCGACGGCGTCGTCGACCACCGCGACGCGTTGCTCACCGCCGAGGACCGCGCGGCAGGCGACTGCATGTTCCCCTGCGTCTCACGTTCGTGCACCGACCGGCTCGTACTGGATCTGTAAGCCCCGGAGGCCGTGATCATGACGTCGTTGCCCGTCATCGACATCGACCCGTTCGGCACCGAGGTGCTGACGGATCCGTACCCGCTCGAGCACGCGCTGCTCGACGCCGGGCCGCTGTCCTATTTGAGCGCGCACGACATCTACGCCGTCGCCCGGTACGACGCGGTGTACGCGGCTTTGCGTAACTGGCAGGGGTTCCAATCCGGCGCCGGGGTCGGCCTGTCGAACTTCCGGACCCGGAAACCGTGGCGTCAGCTGAGCATCGTCGTCGAGGCGGACCCGCCCCATCACGACGCGCCGAGACGGGTCCTCGCGAACCTGCTCGGCCCGCGCGTGCAGCGCAGGCTCCGCGCCGAATGGATGGCCAAGGCGCACAAGATGGTCGGCGAAGTCCTCGACGGAACGCCGGGCAGCACGATCGAATTCGACGCCGTGACGGCGATCGCGGAGAAGTTCCCGCCACGCGCGGTCGGCGACGCGCTCGGACTGCCCGAAGAAGGCCGCGAGAACCTGTTGCCGTTCAGCGACTTCCTCCTCAACGCGTTCGGCCCGCGCAACGAACTCGTGGCGGCCGGCGCGCCGCACGCGAAGTTCCTGACGACGTGGGTCATGGAGCACTGCCAGCGTGACAAGCTGACCGAAGACGGTCTCGGCGGGCAGATCTGGGCGGCCGCCGACCGCGGCGAGATCACCCACGAGCAGGCCCCGGGGGTCGTGCGGTCGTTGTTCGCCGCCGGGTTCAACACCACCGTGCACGCGCTCGCCGCGGTCATGCACGCGCTGGTCACGCATCCCGAGCAGTGGGCCCGGCTTCGCGTGGAGCCGACGCTGGCGCGTATCGCGTTCGACGAGGCCGTGCGGTGGGCGTCCCCGGTGCAGACGTTCTTCCGTACCGCGGTGGGCGATGTCGGAGTCGGCGACCACGTGGTGCCCGACGGCGCCAAGGTGCTGATGTTCCTGGGTGCGGCCAACCGCGACCCCCGGCGGTGGACCGACCCGGAGAAGTTCGACCTCTCCCGCGACCCCTCCGGGCACGTGGGCTTCGGGTTCGGCCTGCACCAGTGCGTGGGACAGAACCTGGCGCGGCTCGAAGCCGAATGCCTCATCACCGCGCTCGCGGAGCGCGTGGAGACGCTGGAACCGGCGGCCCCTGGGAAGCGCCGCCTCAACAACACCCTGCGAGCCTGGCACTCCCTCCCGGTCCGGGCCCGGCTCGCCCGCTAGAAGAAGCCCACTAGTGAAAGGCTGCGCGGAATGAGCGAAACCGAGGGGCAGGCGGATCTGCTCGCCGTCGACGCCGAGTACCTGTGGCACCCGTGGTCACCGAGCCGGGTCAGCCCGGACACGCTGGTCGCGGTGTCCGGTAAGGGCTGCGAGGTCACCGACGCCGACGGCCGCACCTACCTCGACGCGAAGTCGTCCGGATTCAACGCCACGCTGGGCTACGCCTGCCGGCCGGTCGTGGACGCGATCGCCACGCAGGTCGCGAACCTGATGACCTACGACATGGGCGAGGGCGCCAACATCCCGGCGATCCGCCTGGCGCAACGGATCGGCGAACTCGCCGGCCCGGCGCTGACCCGGACCTTCTTCTGCAACAGCGGTTCCGAGGCGATGGAGGCGGCGATCCGGATCGCGCGTTTCTACCAGGCCGTACTCGGTTCGCCCGAGCGCGGACTCGTCGTCTCGCTGCACAACGGCTATCACGGCGCCACGATGGCCGGTGCCGCGACCGCCGGGGCACCGTCGCCGATCTCCGACGAATTCACGCCGAACGGGTTCGTCACCGTCCCCGGCCCGGAGGAAGGCATCGGCGCGATGAAAGGCTTCCTCGCCGAGCATGGAAAGCGCACGGCGGCCGTTCTCGTCGAGCCGGTCCAATCGCGTGGCGCCTACGTCATGCCGGAGGACTACCTGCGCGGCGTGCGGGAACTGTGCGACGAACACGGGATCCTGCTGGTCCTCGACGAGGTGACGACCGGCTTCGGCCGGACCGGGCTGATGTTCGGCCACCAGCACGCCGGCGTCCAGCCGGACATCCTGGCCACCAGCAAGGGATTGGCGGCGGGGTACATCTCACTCGGCGCCGTCACCACCACCCAGCACGTCTTCGAAGTCTTCGACAGCAACAAGAAGATGGCCGGTTTCGTGCACGGGCACACGCATTCCGGGCACGCCACCGCGTGCGCCGCCGGGCTCGCGGTGATCGCCCACATCGAGTCCGAACAGCTCCTCGCGAACACCCGGGCCCGGGGTGAGCAGCTGCTGACCGCGCTGGAACCGTTGCGGGAACTCGCCTGTGTGACCGACATCCGTGGCCGCGGCCTGATGATCGCGGTCGAGATGGACCGGTCCCGCCGGGCCGCGCAGGTACGGAAACTGATGCGGGACAACGGAGTGCTGGTCCGGCGTACCGGCAAGAACGTCGTGCTCGCGCCGCCGCTGATCCTCACCGCCGACGAGGCGGACCGGATCTCGAGGGAGCTTTTGTCCGCCGCCGAGAAGGCCGCCCTCATCGAGTACTGAGGGCGGCCCCCCGGAGTCACAGCAGGATGTCGCCCAGCTGCTTGGCGAAGCCTTCCGGGTCCCAAATGAACCCGCCGTGGTCGCCGGGGAACTCCACCACTCCGACACCGAGTTCGTCGGCGAGCGCGGCGCACGTCCGCCGGGTGAGCAGCCCGCCGGAGTCCGCGCCGAGGCCGACCACGACCCGGAACGGCCCGTCGCGCAGCGCGTCGAGCCGGGGCTCGTAACGCGTGGTCGTACGGAGTTCGTGGACGAAGAACCGGCGACCGTCCTCCAGGTCCTGCTCGGGGGAGTCGCTCGGCGGCGGGCCCGCCTCGTCCTCCTCGAAGCCCGAAGTGCCGAGGAACTTCGTCCATGCCGCTTCGAGACCGTCGGTTTCGAACGCCTTCACGATCTCGTCGACCTCGGCGTGCTGCTCGGCCGCGTCGGGAAGCAGGGTCAGCGCGGGCGGCTCGTGCGCGACGAGCGTCCGGATCCGGCCGGGGTGGCGGGCGGCCAGCGCGAGCGTGGTCATCGCGCCGCCGCTGGAACCGAACACGTCGGCCGTTTCGGCGCCCAGGTGGTCCAGGATCGCGACGACGTCCTCGGCGCGCTTCTCCGGGCTCGAGTCCTCGTTCGGGTCGTCCAGTGGGCTCTGTGAGATGCCCCGGGGGTCATGGGTCACGACGGTGAACCGGCTCGCCAGCGCGTCGGCCAGCGGTGCGAAGGCGTCCGCGGCCATCGGCGAGCCCATGGCCAGCAGCAGCGGTCCGTCGCCGCGGACCTCGTAGTGCAGCCGGCCGCCGGAAATGGTGATCTCGTTCGTGCTGGTCATCTCGGTCGTCCTTCCTCGATCTTCCGCCCGTCGGGTGGCGGCGTCACAGGTTGGACCCCGTGCCGGGCGCGAACTCATCGCTCGCGCCCGGCAATTCGCCGACATTCACCCGATAGCGGTTATCCGGCGGTGAAGATCTTGCCCATGATCCGGCGTGAAACGGTCCGTGGCGAGTACGCCAGGAACGCCGTGAGCAGGCGTGCGACGGTCCCGGGCACGGTGATCGTGCGCCCGGCGTCCCACGCCTTCAAACCGCCGCGGACGACCTCTTCGGCGGTGGTGAAGCCAGGCGTCTTCTCGACCGTGTCGCCCAGCCCGGCGACGTCGCCGAACTCGGTGGAGGTCGCCCCGGGGCACAGCGCCATGGCCCGCACACCGGTCCCCGCCAGCTCCGCCGACAACGACTCCGTGAAGGACAGCAAAAAGGCCTTCGTGGCGCCGTACACGGCCATGTTCGGGGTGGCGAAGAAGCCCAGGTTCGACGCGACGACGATGATTCCGCCCGACCCGCGCGCGACCATCTTGGGAACGGCCTGCGAGACGAGGTCGACGTTCGCCGTCACGTTGAGCCGGATCATGCCGAGGGCGTCGGACGGCTCGCTCTCGTGAAAGCGGCCACGCGAGCCCCGGCCGGCGTTGCAGACGACGAGGTCCGCGCCGCCGAGTTGCTCAGCGCGCCCGAGGATCGCCTCGGCCGCGCCCTCGGAGGTGACGTCACGGACGAAGGGGACGATGAAGCCACCGGAGCCCTTGGCCAGCTCGTCGAGCCGGTCGGCGCGGCGGGCCACGGCGAGCACGCGGTAACCGCGGTCCCGCAGCACTCGCGTGAACTCGGCACCGATGCCCGAAGACGCGCCGGTGACCACCGCCAGTGGCGCGTCGTGGACGGGTCCGCCGGTCATGACCGCACCAGCGAGGGTTCGCCCAGGCGCACCGGGACCTCCTTGTGGCCGTTCATGATGAACGTCCCCTGGCCCTCGAGCTCGTCGACGCCGACCGCGAGCTTCAGGTCCGGGTAGCGGGCGAACAGCGCCGGAAGCGCGAGCCGCAGTTCCAGCCGCGCCAGCGGTGCGCCGAGGCAGAAGTGCGCGCCGTGCCCGAACGACAGGTGGGTTTTGTCGGCGCGGGTGGCGTCGAACTCGCCCGCGGTCTCGCCGTGGTTCTCCGGGTCGCGGCCGATGGCGGTGAAGCCCATCAGCACCGGGTCGCCCTTGCGGATGGTGACCCCGGCGACCTCGACGTCCTCGGTCGCGTATCGCAGCGGGAGCTGCGCGACCGGGGCGTTGACCCGCAGGGCCTCTTCGATGACGTCGTCCCAGGAAACCTGGCCGCTGTCCAGGAGTTCCTTCTGCTCGGGCTGGCTCAGCAGCGCGACGACGGCGGCGCTGAGCGCGTTCATGAGGGTTTCGGAACCCGCGCCGAGCATGAGGTGCAGGGTGCCGACCATCTCCTCGTCGGTGAGCCTGCTGCCGTCCTCTTCGCGCGCGGCGAGCAGGAGGCTGGTCAGGTCGTCGCCGGGGTTCTCGCGTTTGAACTCGGCGAGGTCGGTCAGCTCCTGGTGCCACAGCTCGACGTTGGCCTCGGCCTCGTCACCGGAGGTGGTCGTGGTGACGTTGACGCCGGCGCCGCGCAGGGCGGACGCGCGGGCCGACTCCGGCACCCCGAACATGTCGCAGATGACGCGCGCGGGCAGCGGGGTGGCGAAGCGGCCCTTGAGGTCGATGACCTCGTCCGGACCCGCGCTGGAGAGACCGTCCAGCAGGTCGTCGACGATCTTCTGGATCAGCGGGCGGGTCAGCTCGACCTGCTTCGGCGTGAAACCACGGGAAACCAGCTTGCGCAGGCGCTGGTGGTCTTCACCGTCGTTCGTGGTCATGTTGTCCATCAGGAGCCAGCCGATCAGCGGCCAGTTCGAGGGGATCTCGCCCTCGGTGTACTTGGTCCACTTCTGCGGGTCCTTGGCGAACCGGTTGTCGGACAGCACCTGGCGCGCCGCCTGGTATCCGGTCACGGACCACCCGATCACCCCGCCGGGCAGTTCGACCTGGGTGATCGGCCCTTGTGCGCGGAGAGCCTCGCTCTCCGCGTGAATGTCCGTACCCGCGATGTCCAGGGTGTAAGGGCAGCGGCTTTCCATCGAATCTTCTCCTCAACGATCGAAAAAGGTGGAGTCAGGAGCGGAAGAACACCGTGAGCAGCGGGGCACCCGCCTTCTGGTTGAACAGATGCCCCTCGTTCATGCACACGTACTGGCCGTTGGGGAGCCCGTCGGCGAGGGCGTGGCAGTTGTCTATCAGCCAGGAAGGGCTTTCCCGGCCGCCGATGACCAGGGTCGGCACCCTGATCCCCGGCAGTTGGTCGAACGGGACGGACTCGTGGTTCGCGTCGAGGATGGAGTCGTAGAGCGTCGTCGGGGCCATGGCCTCGAACGACGGCCAGATGGGAAGGGACTTGAATCCTTCGATGGTCTCCGAGCTGAACCGGACGTTCTCCTTGAGGAACAACGCGACGGCGTCGGAGCGGTGATCGGCGGCGACCATCCGCTCCAGATCGTCCATATAGGACTCGGGAGGCTGATGGCCGCCGTAAGTGGGTTCGTACAGCGCCATCTTGCCCATCGAGACGCCTTTCGCCGCCGCCCGCATGGCGATCAGGCCACCGGTGCAGTTGGCGAAGATCGCCGCTTCGGAGCCCGCCACCGCGAGTACCGCCGTCAGGTCTTCGACCTCCCGGTCGATCGTGTATCCCGACAGGCCGCCGTTGTCCTCGCTGTTCCCGCGGCCGCGGCGGTCGTAGTTGTAGACGGTGAAATCCTCCGACAGCAGTTCGGCGAGGTCGGCGAACATGGCCTTCTCGTTGAGCCCGCCGCCGAGGATGATCACCGGCGGGCCTTCCCCGGATTTCTCGAAGGCGATCCGGGTGCCGTCCGCCGATGTCACGTGTTCGAGCACGAGACCGCGCGCCCCGAACCCGATGTTGCCGAGACTGGCCGCGGTTTCCTGGTTCGCCATCACGAATCTCCCGCCTGTCGAAACCCGCTTCCCACGCTAGGTCGCGCGAACCTCCGTGCCATCTCCCTGCTTGCCCGCATGCTTCGCCACCAGGGGCGCCCGGTGGGAGGCGAACCCGAAACAGTGCGCAAAGGTTATCGGGGCTCAGTGCCTCCGGCTTCTTCCAAACTGCGAACAGAATTCGTTGACAAGCAACGACGAAGATCCGTAACTTTATCACCGGAAGCGCTGGGGAATACCTCGAAAACACCCATCGCAAATCATTTCCGGTCAAACCCGATAAAGGAGAAAACAGTCATGCGCAAAAGCGTTTTCGCGAAGACCGTCGCCGGTACCGCCGCCGCTCTCGGCATGCTGGTCGCCTTCCAGGTGCCCGCGTCGGCCGACGCACCGTCGGCGACGGTGACGCCGTCGTCCGGGTTGGCCGACAACGCCGTGGTCCAGGTGGGCGCGTCGGGGCTGACGGCGGGCACGGCCTACACCGTCGGCGAGTGTGCCGAGGTGCCCTCCGGAGAGCTCGCCTGCAACGCCGCGGCACGGGTGGACGTGACCGCCGCGGGCGACGGCACCCTTTCCACTCCGCTGACCGTGAAGAAGAGCTTCGAAGGAATTCTTTTCGACGGCACTTCGTACGGCACCGTCGATTGTGCGGTGGTCACCTGTGTGATCGGCCTCGCCGACGGCGCGGGTAATGGCCCGGCCGGAGTCGCCATTTCCTTCCAGTAAGAGCGACCGCACGACGGAATAACATAAGGGCACGGATCGCCTCGCGGCGATCCGTGCCCTTATGTCCGCTTGAGGCGAACTTCATGGTCACCGACGTCGTAACTCATCGGTGACAGGTGAGGTGGGCCCTGCCCGATCGTGTGATCGGAACCTACGCTCGTTTGCGCAGCTTGGTGGGGGTTTCTGGACCGCAAAGGAGCACTTGTCGTGGCACGTCCAATCGAAAAGATCGTGATAGTCGGCGGCGGGACGGCAGGCTGGATGTCCGCCGCCTACCTGAATCGCGCCTTCGGCAGGAAGGTCGACATCACCCTGATCGAATCACCGCGGATCCCGCGGATCGGGGTGGGTGAGGCCACCGTTCCGACCCTGCGGACCACCTTCTCCTTCCTTGGCATGAAGGAAGAGGACTGGATGCCGAAGACCAACGCGGTCTTCAAGTCCGCCGTCCGGTTCAACGACTGGCGCAAACCGCACGAGGGCCGCGACAGCCACACCTACTACCACCCGTTCTTCGACGTTCCCGAACCCGCGGTGCAGAACTACGAGAAGCCGTTCCACAAGCGGTTCGGCCGCGGTGTCTCGCTCGCGCACTTCTGGCTGAAGCAGCGCTTGGCCGGCGACACGCGGGTGCGTGAGACCTTCGGTGACGCGGGAATGGCGCTGCAGCGCCTCTGCGAGCTCGACAAGGCCCCGAAACCGTTGCCCGGCACCGACGCCCCGGACCCCGGCTACCGCTACGCCTACCACTTCGACGCCGCGCTGATCGCCAAGTACCTTCGCGAGCTGGCGACCGGCCGTGGCGTGAAGTTCGTTTCGGCGGACGTGACATCGGTGACCGTCGACCCGCGCGGCACGATCGAGAAGGTCGTCACCGACACCGCCGGCGAGATCGAAGCCGATCTTTTCTTGGACTGCACGGGATTCCGGGGCCTGCTGATCAACAAGACGCTGAACGAGCCGTTCGTCAGCGCCAACGACGTCCTGCTGTGCGACTCCGCCGTCGCGCTTCCCGCGAAGCACCAGGAGGGTGGCCTGCGGCCGTACACCTCCGCGACCGCGAAGCCGGACGGCTGGATCTGGGAGATCCCCCTCGCCGACCGCGACGGCACCGGCTTCGTCTACTCCAGCGCGTTCACCACGCCGGAGAAGGCCGAACAGCGACTGCGTCAGCACCTGGGCGGCCGGGACTACGACACCGCGGGCAACCACATCAAGATGCGGGTCGGGCACAACCGCCGCTCGTGGGTGAACAACTGCGTCGCCGTCGGACTGTCGAGCTGCTTCGTCGAACCGCTGGAATCCACCACGATCGCGCTCATCGAGTACCAGCTCGCGTTGCTGGTGCTGCACTTCCCGGACTCGGACTTCGACGAGCGCCGCAAGGCCCGCTACAACGAACTCATGGTCGGCGCGTTCGAGGACCTGCGCGACTTCATCGTCATGCACTACACGCTCACCGACCGCGACGACACCGAGTTCTGGAACGCCGTGCGGGAAGCGCCGATCCCGGCGAGCCTGGAGGAGAAACTCACCGAGTACGCGGAGAGCGTCATCATCCCGGACGGCAGCCAGTTGCGACTGTTCGAGACCCGCAGCCTCTGGGCGATCCTGTCCGGAATGGACTTCGGCTTCAAGAAGGCCCCGCCGTCGGTCGACCTGATGAACGACGCCGCCGCGTGGGAGATGCTCGAGAAGATCGACAAGGAACGCGAGATCTACTCCGCCGGTCTGCCCGGCCACCGCGAGTACATCGAGGCCCTGCACCGAGGTCTCTAGTGTCGCGTGGTCCTGCAGGTCTTACCCGTGATCAGACGGCGATCTCCGGAGATCGCCGTCCAATCACGCGTAACCGCCGTCTGATCACGCGAGATCGCCGTCCGAGGAACGAAACCCAACGTCAAGCAAGCAGGATCACGCGACACTAGCAGTACATGAAGGCCCCTTCCTTGCTTTGAGCGCGAGGTACTGGCGAAGTCGCGGGGGCTGTCATTCAGCGCCGCTCTTGGCGATTCGGGCCTGGTCTTGTCAAGTGCCCGGAATGGGGTGGGTCGGGGTGGTCGTGGGTGGCGGGTCGTGTCAGAGCCATGGGTGTCTTGGTTAGCTACTGTCGGTAGGCCGGGTGTCGCGAAAGCCACTTTCGGGACATGTGATGTCGCGAAAGTGGCTTTCGCGACACCCGGGGGTGGCCATGCTTGATGTCTGAGCGACGCTTCGGTCGGGGTGGTCGTGAGTGGGTAAGTCGGGTCAGGGCGGCCCGGTATTTTGCTTACCCACGAGTGGTCAGCCCGACGGCGCAGGGTCCCGGACCTTGATCAACGGAGGATCGGGGACATTCAACGTCCCCGATCCTCCCCACTCGACGTCATCGCCACGTCGAGGACGACACCGTTTCCGCGGGCAGGCAAACACAGACCGGTCAGAACCCGAATCGCCACGCACGACCCGTTCGGCCAACATCTCGACTTCGCCGGAACCTTTCGTCTAGGTCCAGGAAGGGGGCCTTCACGTACTCGTCAGCCCGCGAGCGGGAGGTCGTCCGGGTCACCGCGGTCCTGGCCGTCGATGCTGTGCAGGTGACGCTTCTTGTTCCCCTTCAGCAGGGTCACGGTCACCCCCAGGCCGATGACGGCGAAGACCACGCAAGCGATGAACGCGGCTCGCAGTCCGGCGGTGAACTCGGCGGGCCCACCCGGCGCGGCGGTGAACGACGTCGACACCGAGGTGACCACGGCGACCCCGAGCGCGCCGCCGATCTGGAACGAAGCGACGTTGATCCCCGACGCCGCACCGCTGTCGGCCTGCGGCACCTTGGACAGCGCGGCCACCGAAGCGGCGGCCATACCCGCGCCGAGACCCGGGCCGAAGACGACCAGGCCCCAGAGGATGTCGGCCCCGTAGCTGCCGTTGACCGGTACTTGCGACAGCAGCAGGCAACCGGCGCCGAGCAATACGAGACAGGCCGCGACGACCGGCCGGACACCCATCCGCGTGACCACGGCCTGTCCGACGTAAGCACCGAAGAACGCCAACGTCGGCATGACGGACTGCAGCACGCCGAACTCCAGCGGGCTGTAGCCGAGGACGACCTGGCCGTACATCGAGATGGTGACCGAAAGGCCGAACGCCGCCATGCCCATCGCCACCGTGACGAGGTTGCCGCCCGCGAGCGCCGGACGCCGGAGCAGCGCCAGCGGCACCAGCGGCGACGCCGAACGCTTTTCCACGGCCACGAACAGCGCGAGCAGCGCGGCGGCGACCGCGAACAGGATGAGCGTCGGCGCGCTCGTCCAGCCCCAGACCGGTGCCTGGACGACGGCGAGGATGATCGCGACGAGTGCGAGTGTACTGATCACGGCCCCCGCGACGTCCTGGCTGCGGCGGTTGCCGGAATCGCGGCTCTCCCGCAGCAACACCGGAGCGAGCAGCATGACGAGTACCGCGATCGGCACGTTGACGTAGAACACCCACTGCCAGCCCAGGGTCTGGGTGAGCAGCCCGCCGACGAGCAGACCCGCCGTCGCGCCGATCCCGCCGATACCGGACCAGCCGGCGAGCGCGGTGTTACGGCTCTTGCCCTCGGGGAAGGTGTTCATGAGGATCGACAACGCCGTCGGCACCATCAGCGCCGCCGCGATCCCGCTGAGCGCCCGCGCGGCGATGATCACCGCCGGGTTCCACGCCAGCCCGCAGAGCACCGAGCCGACGAGGAACAACGCCGTGCCGAGCACGAACACCCGGCGCCTGCCGAAGTGGTCGGCCGCCCGGCCGCCGAGGATGAGCAGCCCGCCGAAGGTGATGAGCTTCGCGCTCAGCACCCATTGCGCGTCGGTGGGTGCCATCCCGAGGTCGGGCGCCAGCGAAGGCAACGCCAGGATGACGCTCTGCGAATCCAGCAGGACCGCGAAGTTGGCCGCGCACAACAGGACCAGCGCGGCCCAGCGGAATCTGACGGCGTCGCCCGCCGCTTGGAGATGACTCACCGGAACTCCTTGTTCTTGGGCGAAAAGCGGATCAAGCCGCGGAACGCTCGGCGTCGCCGGTGTCGGTCCGGGGCGTCGGAAGGGTGGTGACGGTGGCGTTCTTCTTGTCACCGCCGGAGAACAGGACCCGGCGCATCATCGACGGCTTCATCAGCGCCTGCGGCGGGTCGATCAGCGAGATGGTGCGCATGAACCCGCGTGCCACCACCGGGTCGTTCGCGGCGGCCGCCATCACCTTCGACATGTAGGCGTTGCCGATCTTGGTGGCGAGGGTGCGCTTGCCGCGCACCGACTCGTAGCCGAGGTCGGCGGAAGCGGACATCATCCACGGCGAGTCGGTCGCCTTGGCCAGGTCGCGGAAGTAGCCGCGGAAGTCCGGCTCGACGCCCTTTTCCAGATGCTTGCGCAGTACGTTCGCGCCCATCGCGGCGACCGTCATGCCCTGGGCGTAGACGGGGTTGAAGATGCAGGCGGCGTCGCCGAGGATCAGGTATCCGGCGGGGAAGCGGCTCAGCTTCTCGTAGTGGCGGCGGACGCTGGCCGGGAACCGGAACGATCCGGCGGGCGCGCGCTGCTCCGCGTTCTCGATGGCGTTGTAGACCTCCTTGACCGGCAACGTCTTGGCGTAGGCCAGGAAACCGTCGCGGTCGGTCGGAGCCCGGTCGCCCGCGATGCCGGTGAGGGTGAGGGCGTACCGGTCGGCGAGGCGCGCGAAGATGCCGCCGCGCGGGAAGTCCGGGGTCGCGGTCGGAACCAGCGCGATGTCCTCACCGAGCGGGTCGACCGGCAGCGGGCCGACGAAGTCCATCGTCGTGTAGGTCAGGTCCATCTGGACCTTCTCCTCCGGCGCCTTCTCGTAGCCGAGTTCCTCGAGCCAGCGCGGGGACCGCGAGCCGCGGCCGGAGGCGTCGACGATCAGGTCCGCGCTGATGACCTCCTCGCCACCGCCGTCACGGCTCTGCACGCGGACACCGGTGATGCGTTCGTTGCCGTCGTTCGCGACCAGGCCGACGATGTCCGTGCGCTCACGCAGGACGACGCCGGGGCGGGGCAGTGTGCGGGAGCGGAGGAAGTGCTCGATCACCGGGCGGTTCGCGGCCACACAGGCCATCCCGGTGTCGGTGACGGCGAACATCTCGCCGTTGAAGTAGTAGTGGCAGGTCGAGCCGTAGTCGCCGACCGGGACGCCCGCCGCGATCATGTCGTCGACGAACCCGGGGAAGAGGTCTTCGATGATGATCCGTCCGCGTTCGAGCAGGGCGTGGATGTGGATCGCCCACGAGATCGCCGGGCGCGGGTCCGTCCCGGCCGCGGTGAGGTCGTCGCGTTCGATGACGGTCACCTGGCGGTAGGCGTCGGAAAGCACGCGGGCGGCGAGCATCCCGGCGATGCTGCCCCCGAGCACGACGGCGTGATCGCCGATTTTCGTTCCCATTGGCGTATGCCTTTCGGTGATCAGGTGAGTGGGCGGACACGAAAAACGCTATGCCGCTCCCCAGGTGTCCTCTTCTCCCGCTTTGCGAGGCGCTTCTCCGCGGTTGCGAGCTTGGTCCGAGGCGGTACTCCGGCGCCCGGCGAACGCGTAGTTTCCGATGTGGACCTCCGTGCCACGAGGAAGGAGAACGGAATGGGTTCGGCGTTCGTCGTCCGTTACCAGACGACCCCGGAAACCGCCGGTGAGAACAAGGAATTGGTGGAAGCCGTCTTCGCGGAATTGGCGCGGGAACAGCCCGACGGGCTGAGCTACGCGTCATTCAGGCTCGACGACGGGGTGAGTTTCGTCCACGTCGGTGTCGTCGAGGGCGATGGGAACCCTCTAGCCGCTTCGACCGCCTTCCACGAGTTCCAACGGGGCATTCGCGAGCGGGCCCCGGAAGGACCGGTACCCAGTGGGGCCACGCTCATCGGCTCCTATGGCTTCTCCAGTGATCACAACGGAAACGAACGACAGGAGACAGACCGATGACCGCAACCGCCGACACCGCCACCGGAGTGGCCGCCCTGCCTGGCCAGATCGTCGCCGCCTGGGCCCGCCACGACGCGGAGGCGTTCGCCGACGTGTTCGTCGAGGACGGCACGATGATCCTGCCCGGCGTCCACGTCAAAGGCCGCGACAACATCGCGAAGTTCATGGCCGGCGCGTTCGCCACGGCTTACCAGGGCTCCCAGGTCACCGGCACCCCGTTCGACGCCCGGGAGATCGCGCCCGGCGTCGTCGTGCTGTACACCGAAGGCGGTGTGATCCAGGCAGGCGACACCGAGGTCGCCGAGAACGCCAAGGTGCGCGCCTCGTGGACCGCTGTCCTGCGGGACGGCGAGTGGAAGCTGGCCGCCTACCAGAACACGCCGCGCGACTGAGTTCCTGCGAGACCGCCCGAGGTCTTGAGGGGTAAGGCAGAGGGGTGTGTGGAAATAGTGAGTGTCTCTTTCCGCACACCCCCTTCCGGGCCTGGTGATCACGGGGACCGCCGTGCGGGACTGTGTGGATTTCGGGTCATCCAACGTCCCGAAATCCACCCGTTGAGGGACGCGGTCCAGTAGCGGACCGGTCACCGCCACCCATGCCTCATCGGAGACGCTCAGTGTCCCCAATGAGGCATGGGTGGCCTCGGCCGCGATGGTCCAGCGGGGGCGTGAGTGGTGTTTCGTGTTCTAACCTGAATCACCACTCACGATCAACTCGGCCCACCACTCACCCGCGGCCTTGCGCTTGCCTCAGCGGAAGAACTTCGTCAGCAGTTCAGCGCCCAGCGTGTCGTCCATCAGGTGTCCTGCGGTGTCCATGGTGACGTACTCACCCCGCGGGATCCCGTCGGCGACGGCCTGGCACATGTCCTTCATCCACTGTGGACTCTTGTTCCCGCCGAGCACCAGGCTGGGCACGGTGATCACGCTCAGTTCTTCGGCCGGGACGCGGTCCGCGTCGTCGGACAGGATCGAGTCGTACGGCATCGAATGCGCCATCGCCTCGAACGCCGGCCAGATCGGATGCGTCGAGAAGAAGTCGATCTCGTCCTCGGTGAAGAGCGCGTCCCATTTCAGGAACAGCGACACGGCCTCCTTGGTCCTGTCCTGTTCGAGCAACTCCATGAGTTGTTCGGTATAACCGGGCGGGACCTTCGGGCCGCTGTACGGGGGTTCGTACATGGCCAGCTTGATCATGGGGACCCCGCGCGCGGCCGCCGGGACGGCGATCATCGAGCCGGTGCAGTTCGCGAAGACGTGGGCGGTGCCGCCCGCGGCCTCGATCACCGCGGCCAGGTCTTCGATCTCGATGTCCACCGTGTACGGTCCGACGCGCTTGTCGTCGCTGTCGCCGCGGGCACGGCGGTCGTAGTTGTACACCGTGAAGTTCTCGGACAGGCCCTCGGCGAGTTCGGCGTGCATCGCCTTCTCGTTCAGGCCCCCGCCGACGATGATCACCGGCGGCCCGGTGCCCGACTTCTCGTAGGCGATGGTGGTCCCGTCCGCGGACTTCACCGTCTCGATCGGGAGGTCGCGGTTGCCGTAGTCGAGGTTCTCGATGTTGGCTTGGTCAGTCACGGTCCGAACTCCTCGCTCGCAAGGCCTGCTTGAACTTCCGGAGGTCGTCGAGGAAGAGGTCGGGTGCCTCCAGTCCGGGGAAGTGACCGCCCCGGTCGAGCCGCCGCCACTGCACGATGTCGGAGAAGGCCCGGTCCGCGTAGGTGCGGATCGGCTCCATGATGTCGTACTTGTACGCCGCCACACCGATCGGCGTCGAGATCGGCGGCAGGGGAGCCACGAACGTCTTGTATTCCTCGAACCGCGGGTGCGCGACGGCCAGTTCGGGGTGCGGTGTCGCCGAAGTCCGGGTGAACTGGGCGTTGTCGCAATAGAAGTGCGCCGCGTTGCCCGCCGAACCCGTGAGCCAGTACAGCGTCACGTTGGCGAGCAGGTCATCGCGATTGAAGACCTCCTCCGGCGAATCGACGGCACCCGACCAGCCGTGGAACTTCTCGATGTACCAAGCGAGTTGCCCGACCGGCGAATCGGCGAGACTGTAGCTCAGCGTCTGCGGCCGGGTCGCGTGCTCGACCATGTACCCCGGCGCGGGGAACATGTACGGGTCTAGCAGTTCGAGTTCCTCTTCGTCCAGGCCTTCGAGATCGCTCGCGTCGGCCGGCGGGGTCACCAGGAAGTTGACGTGCGCGGCGAGCACGTTCTCCGGCTTCATCGCGGCCAGGATGATCGAGATGAACGAACCCCAGTCCGCGCCCTGGACGATGTAGCGGTCATAGCCGATCTCGGCCATCAGCTTGCCCCAGATCTCCGACATCTTGGGGACGGTCCAGCCGTGCTGGGTCAGCGGAGTGGAGAAACCGAAGCCCGGCAACGTCGGGATGACGAGGTGGTAGGCGTCCTTCGGGTCGCCGCCGTGGGACCGCGGGTCGGTCAGCGGCCCGATGAGGTCCAGGTACTCGATGATCGAACTCGGCCAGCCGGTCGTCATCACCATCGGCGTCGCGTCCGGTTCCGGCGAACGGACGTGCAGGTAGTGGATGTTCGCGCCGTCGATGTTCGTGATCGACTGCGGGAACTGGTTGATCTTCGCTTCGGTGGCACGCCAGTCGTACTCGGTGCGCCAGTACTCGACGAGCTCCTTCAGGTAGGACTGCGGCACGCCGCGGGTCCAGCCGACGTCGGGGGTCTCGGCGGGCCAACGGGTGTCGTCGAGCCGTCTGCGCAGGTCGTCGATGGCTTCCTGCGGAATGTCCACTTTGAACGGAGTCATGACCGGGTCCTCAGTACGTCGGTGATGGCGGCGGAGATCTCCGCCGCCTGTTCTTCTTCGAGCACGAGCGGCGGGCCGACGACGAGGGTGGGACCGTAGTCGCGGGCCAGGACGCGGTGCTTGCCGCGCAGGTCGTCGATGATCGCGACCATGCGGTCGAACGGCATCGGCTCGCCGGTGTTCGGGTCGGCGGTCAGTTCGATGCCGACCATGGCGCCGTGCACACGGACGTCGTGGACGTTCGGGAGGTCACGGATGCCGTCGAGGCCCTCGGTGAACCAGCTCTCGATCTTCTTGGCCTGGCCGAGGATGTTCTCCCGTTCGATGATGTCGAGGTTCACCAGCGCCAGCGCGCACGCGACCGGATGCCCCGAGTAGGTCAGCCCGTGGAAGAAGAACTTCTCGGGGTTGCCGACCATGACCTCGCCGATGTCGTCGCGCATGAGGACGGCGCCGAGTGGCGCGTACCCGCTGGAGATCCCCTTGGCGGTGACGATGATGTCCGGGCTGTAATGCGCCGAAGCGAACCAGTCGCCCGTGCGGCCGAAGCCGGTGATGACCTCGTCGGCGATCAGCAGGATGCCGTACTTCGTCAGCAGGGTGCGGATCCGCGGCCAGTAGTCCTCCGGGGCCACGATGACACCGCCACCACCCATCACCGGTTCGCCGATCATCGCGGCGATCTTCTCCGGTCCGATCCGGAGGATCTCGGTTTCCAGTTCTTGCACCAGAAAGTCCGTGGGGTCCTGTCCACCGAACATCTCCGGGTGCGACAGCATGGGCGGGCTCACCAAGGTGGCGTGCGGCATCGTCGGCCCGGCGCCGAAGTGCATGTCGTCCATGCCGCTGACGGAACCGCCGGCGAGAGTCGTTCCGTGGTAACCGAACTGCCGTCCGATGATCCAGGTCCGCTCGGTGTCACCGCGTTCGAAGTGGTACCGGCGCGCGATCTTGAGTGCCGCCTCGGTCCCGTCCGAACCACCGCTGGTGAAGTGGATCTTGTTCATCCCCGCCGGGGCGAGTTCGGCGAGGCGGGCGCCGAGCCGGATCGCGGGCTCGTTCGAATATTCGCGCCACAGCGAAAAATACTCCAGCTTTTCCGCCTGTGCCGCCGCGGCTTCCGCGAGTTCGGCGCGCCCGTGGCCGACGGCGACCACCCAGTTGCCACCCGCCATCCCGTCGATGAACGGGACGTCCGCGGCGTCCCACACCACGGATCCCTTGCCCCGGACGAAGATGTTGCGTTCGGTCCGCGTCGGGTTCTGGTGTGGATGGATGAGGTGCTTCCGGTCCAGAGCCTGAAGCGTGGCCGCGTACTCCGCGTGCCCCTGCGCCTGGCTAGCGATGGTCATTTCGGCGTTCCCTCCGCGGATTCCGGCATCAGACACCACCCACGCTAGGGGAGACGGCCTCGGTGGTCTTCTCAACGATTGCCGCAGGATTCAGGAGTTCTTCCCGCAACCGAAAAGAATCCGGCCTCCGTCGATCTTGTTAAATTCCCGTTATGGTCGATTTCGTCGTGGTTGGGGCCGGTGCGTCCGGTTGCGTCCTCGCTAACCGGTTGAGCGCGGATCCGTCCGTCTCCGTCGTGCTGATCGAAGCCGGGTCGTCCGACGATCATCCGAACTTCCAGGTCCCCGTCGCCGGTGGGAAGTTCTTCAAGACCCGGTACGACTGGGATTTCGACACCCATCAGGAGCCGCACCTCGGGGGGCGGCGGGTCTACCTGCCGCAGGCCCGAGTCGTCGGCGGCGGAAGTTCGGTGAACGGCGGCGCCTATGTCCGGGGTAACCGCGCCGACTTCGACGAGTGGGCACAGCCTGGCTGGGATTTCGTCGGGATACTCCCGTTCTTCCGGCGTTCGGAGGACAACGAACGCGGCGAGGACGAATTCCACGGTGTCGGCGGACCCCTGCGGGTCAGCGACGGGCGGATGGGGAACCCCAGTTCCGCCGCGTTCATCGAGGCCGCGATCGAGGCGGGCTACCACCACAACTCCGACTTCAACGGCGTCACCCAGGACGGGTTCGGCGCGTTTCAGGTGACACAGCGGGATGGCCGCCGGGCGAGTACCTCGTCGGAGTTCCTGCGTCCGGTACTGGGCCGTCCGAATCTCACCGTCGAGACCGACCTCGAAGTGCACCGCGTGCTCGTCGAAAACGGCCGGGCGGTCGGGATCGTCGGCAACCGGCTCGACGAGATCATCGAGATCCGCGCCGAGCGCGAGGTCATCATCAGTGCCGGTACCTACAACTCGCCGAAGATCCTGATGCACTCGGGGATCGGCCCGGCCGATCACCTCCGCGCGTTCGGTCTCGACGTCGCCGTAGACCTGCCCGACGTCGGGCAGCATCTCCAGGACCATCCGCATGTCTGGCTGAGTTTCGGCCACGACCAGCCGGTGAGCCTGCTCGCCGCCGGCGAGCCCGAGCACGCCGAGCGGTACGAACGCGAGGCGGCGGGTTTCCTCACTTCGGGTGGCCCGGAGACCGGCGGCTTCGTGACGGTCTCCGGTGACGCCCCGGATCTCCAGCTCATCTGTATGCCCTTGATGGTCTCCGACGGCTTCCTCTCGCCGCCGTCCCGCCACGCGCTTTCGTTCGGCGCCTCCGTGGCGAAACCGCGCACCCGCGGGAACGTGACCCTGTTCAGCCCCGAACCCACCGCCAAACCGAAGATCGTGCAGAACTACCTCGCCGATCCGGCCGACCTGGCGATGGCGATCGAAGGCGTGCGGACCAGCCTGCAACTCTCCCGGCAGGTGGCGCTCAAGCCGTACACGCTCGACGCCATAGCGGCGCCCGCCTCCGACACGGAAGCGGATCTGGAGGATTTCACCCGACGTAACGTGCTCACCGGCCACCATCCGGTGGGTACCTGTGGAATGGGCCGCGTCGTGGATGCGCGATTGCGGGTTCTTGGAATAGAATCACTTCGTGTCGTGGACGCTTCCGTCATGCCGACGATCGTGCGGGGCAATACCAACGCCCCGGTCATCGCCATCGCCGAAAAGGCTGCGGAGTTGATTCTCCACCCGGGCATCTGAACTACGACGGCTCCTGAACTACGACGAGGAAGATTCGAGATTATGGCTGACAACACACCGCAGGCGATCGATGTGACCTTCACGGCCGAAGTGATTCCCGACAGCAACAGTGGCTGGCCGTGTGTGAACATGCCGGACTCCGCCGAGTTCTTCGGCACCGGCAAGGCCGTGAAGGTCAGCGGCACCGTGGACGGCCACGACTACGAGGCGAGCATGCTGCCGATCGGCGGCGGCGTCCACATGATGCCGCTGCGCAAGCCGTTCCGGAAGGTCATCCAGAAAGAGATCGGCGACAAGGTCACCGTGCACCTGACCAAGCGGATTTCCTAGTTGGCACAAGCGAAAGGGCCGGACCGAGTGACTCGGTCCGGCCCTTTCGTGTCGGCCTATTCGCTGCCGGTCCAGATCGGCCGCAGCTCGACGTTCTGACCGGGCGCGGCGAACTCCGCGGCGATCTCGTCGGCACGCGCCTGGTCCTTGGCCTCGATCAGGAAGAAGCCGGCGAGGTGGTCCTTCGTCGCCGAGTACGGGCCTTCGCTCTTCTTCGCCGAGCCGGATTCGTACTCGTAAAGGCTCGCTTTGGCGGGGTCACCGAGCGCTTCTCCGCCGACCAGCTCACCGTTTTCGTGCAAACGGCCGAGCAAGGCCTCGAAATCCTCGAAGTGCTTCTTGCGCTCGTCCGCGGAAAGACCAGCGAACTCCGGGGTGAATTCCTCCACCGGATGTCCCCAAGGCTCGGGGTGCGAGTAGAGCAGGACCATGTACTTCATCGTATTTCTCCTTTTTACTTACGCTTGTAGGCCCACATGGTGGCGGAACCGAACCCGGCGATCAACAGCGCGCTGGCGACGAGCACCCAGATGATCTCGCCGACGTTCGGGCTGCCGCTCATCAGGCCCCGCATCGCGGTGACCAGATGGGTGATCGGGTTCCAGCTGACCGCGGCTTCGAGCCAGCCGGGCATGGTGGACGGCTGCACGAACACGTTGGACAGGAACGTCAGCGGGAACAGCGCCACCATGCTCACGCTCATCACGGTCTTCTCCGACCGCATGGAAAGCCCGAGGAACGTCCAGATCCAGGAGAGCGAGAACGAGAACACCAGCAGCAGCGCCACGGCGCCGACCGTGCCGGCGACGCTTCCCAGGTTGTAACCCATGATCAGGCCGACGCCGATGATGACGACGCAGCCGATGAGGTAGCGCAGGAAGTCACCGAGCAGGTAGCCGACGATCGTGGCGGGTCGCCAGATCGGCAGCGTCCGGAAACGGTCGAAGACACCCTTGGCGATATCGCTGTTCACCGCGACACCGGTGTACATCGTGATCATCACGACGGTGATCGCGAGGATGCCGGGGAGCAGGTAGTCCAGGTACGCCTCGGTCGAACCGCCGATGGCGCCACCGAAGAGGTACGTGAACATCACGGTCATGATGATCGGGAAGCCCGTGACGTCGAACAGCTGCTCGGGCAGATGCTTGATCTTCAGCGCGGCCCGCCACCCGAAGGTGAGCGAGGCGGACAGCGCGCTCGGGCGCTTGGGTCGTTCGACCGACGCCAGTACCGCGTCGAGCGCGGTGGGGTCGGTGGCCCGCGTCTCTTCGGGGGCCTCGGTCGTTTCGGTCGGCTTGATGGTGGAAGTCATCGGTTCGCCCCTTCCTTGGCGGCGTTGTCCGGCGTCGTGGGCCGGTCGGTCAGCGCCAGGAACACTTCGTCGAGGCTCGGCTGCCCGAGGGAGAACTCGTCGACGACGATGTCGCGCAGCGAAAGCTCGTGCAGGGCCTTGGAAGCCCACTCGGCCATGCCGGCGTCACCGTCCACACCGGGGATACGGGCGCTGACGAGGACCTCGTCGTGCTCCGACAGCGTGGGCTGCTCCAGGAACCGCGCGAGCACACCCTGCGCGTCGGCCCGCTGGTTGGCGTTCCGCAGTCGCAGGTGGATCGCGCCGACGCCGATCGACGCCTTCAGCTGGCCCGGCGTGCCCTCGGCGATGACCTTGCCGTTGTCGACGACCGCGATGCGGCTCGCGAGCTGGTCGGCCTCGTCGAGGTACTGGGTGGTCAGCAGCACCGTGGTGCCGCGTTTGACGACCGCGCGCACGATGTCCCAGACCTGGTTGCGGCTACGCGGGTCGAGACCGGTGGTCGGCTCGTCAAGGAAGAGCAGATCCGGGGTGTTCACGATGCTGGCCGCGATGTCGAGCCGCCGCCGCATACCGCCGGAATAGTTCTTCACCTGACGACCGGCGGCCTCGGTCAGCCCGAAGGCGTCGAGAAGCTGCTCGGTGCGCGCCTTCGAGGCGGCCTTGCCGTAGCCGAGCAGACGGCACAGCAGGATCAGGTTCTCCGTGCCGGTCAGGTCGTCGTCCACCGAGGCGTACTGGCCTGTCAGGCTCACCCGCGCTCGGACGGCGTCCGACTCGCGCACCACGTCGTGACCGAAGACCTTGGCCTGTCCTCCGTCGGGACGCAGCAACGTCGCCAGCACCTTGACCGCCGTAGTCTTCCCCGCCCCGTTGGGGCCGAGGACGCCGTACACCGTTCCCGCGGGAACGGTGAGGTCGAGACCGTCGAGCGCTCGTTTCTCACCGTAGATCTTCGTCAACCCGGACGCTTCGATCGCGGGATCCCCGTCGCGGACCTTTGCCATGATTGAACCCTTCTGGTTCTGTTTACCTTTTATTGTGTCGACGGCGGATTACCACGAACAGTGATCAGGCCACGACCGCGATGTGAAGAGTTCATGGTCGTCGATCAAGGGCGCGGAACCCTCTCTTGTCGTGCTGTCTCCTTTCCCGCGCGCAGTCGAGGAGATGTCTTGGGTGCGGGACGGCCGAGAATCTTCAGCATTGCCTGCTGGCGCTTTAGGGAGGACGAAAATGAGCTGGTACTCCGACGATGGCCTGTGGTCGGGCTTCTCCGAGCTGATGTGGCCGCAGCGGCTGACGGTGGAGGCGGACGAACTCGTGCGGGAATCGCCGTTGCTGGCCTTCCCGTCGGGCTCGCAGGTGCTCGACCTGTGCTGCGGGCCGGGCCGGTTCGTCGTTCCGCTCGCCCGCAAGGGCTACCAGGTGACCGGGGTCGATCTCAACGCCCCCGTCCTGGACCGCGCCAAGCAGGCCGCCGCCGACGCGGGTGTCTCGGCGGAGCTGGTCCAGGGCGACATGCTCGAATTCGTCCGTCCCGGCGGTTTCGACGTCGTGTTGAACATGTACACGTCGTTCGGCTACTTCGACGACGCCGAGAAGAACCTTCAGGTGCTGCGTAACGCGCACACCAGCCTGGCGCCGGGCGGCAAACTGCTGCTGGAGGTGTACGGCAAGGAGATCGTCGCGAAGAACATCGGCCGCACGCACGCTTTCCCGCAGCCCGACGGAATCGCGTACATGCGGCACAGTGTCCTCGACGACTGGACGAAGCTGCGTACCGACTGGACGCTGGTCGACGGCGACACCGCCCGCTCGGCGCACATCCAGTCCTACATCTACAGCGCCGCCGAACTGCGCCGCCTGTTCGAGGACGCCGGCTTCACCGACATCGAGGCCTACGGTGGTTTCGACGGCGCGCCTTACGACAAGCGCGCCAAGCGGCTGATCGTACAGGGTGTTCGCGCCTGATCGACGCCAGTGAAAGGCCCCTTCCCGTCCGGGCGGAAAGGGGCCTTTCGCGTTCCGTCACACGGGCGCCGGAGTGTCCACAAGGGACGCCAAGAGTTCGCGGACCCGGCGGTCCATGTCGTCCCGCAACGGCCGGATCCCGGTGACCCCTTCGTGTTCCGGGTTGGGGACGACCCATTCGACGTACCGTGTCCCCTCGGCGACCGGACAGGTCGTGCAGCCCATGGTGATCACGACGTCGGCCGCCGCCACGTCCTCGTAAGTGACCTGACTCGGCACCTCGCCCGTTATGTCGACGTCCCATTCCGCCAGCGCGCCCGCCACCAGCGGATTGATCCGTTCCGCCGGATCGCAGCCCGCGGAACGCACGGTCACTCGGCCGAATCCGTGGTGCTTCAGCAGTGCGGCGGCCATCTGCGATCGGCTCGCGTTGTGCACGCATACGAAGAGGATGTCCGTCATCGCCCGCCCATTCTGTCGGTTCTGTGGCCTCGTACCGAGATTACCCGTGGAATACTCATCATCGGCACCTGGGGAAAAGAGTGGCAATCGAGGAGAACTTCATCGGAGGCGTCCCATTCGCAGCATGGGAGAAGAGGATGTCGTATGAGCACTGCCACACTTTTCCGGTGCGTGAAAAAGACGGTGGGGGTTGTCGATGACCGAGATACGGGTGAGGGGTGCCGTCATGGCACATCCCCGGCGCAGGGAAGAAGCGGAAGCGCTCGCGCGGCTCGATCCCGCCGGCGCGACGCGGGTCGTGTTGGACCCCGAACCGGATGGTCCACCGATGGCCGCGCGCACCACGAAACTGGCCTGGAGCAGTGTTCCCGACGACGCGACGCACTTTCTCGTCCTGCAGGACGATGTCCAGCTCGCCGACGGCTTCTTCGAGCACGCGCGGAAAGCGGCCGAGCGGTTGCCGGATGACGCGATCGCTTTCTACACCAACTGGAATTCCCGCAACGGCGCGGCCGTGCGGATGGCGGCGGCGGCGGGGGCGGACTGGGCGACGGCGGTCAACGAATACGCGCCCTGTCTCGCGCTGATGCTTCCCGCGGAAGTCGCCCGCGGCTATGCGGGTTACGCGGTCCGAAACCGGGACGGCTGGCCCTGCGACGTACTGATGTTCCGTTATCTCAAAGCGCTGGAAGTGCCCATCCGCATCGCGGTGCCGAACACCGTCGAGCATTCCGGCCTGCCCAGCGTCGCCGGAAACGATGCTCACGGCCTGAGGCGTTCCGCGTGCTTTTCGGGCACCGCCCCTTCGACGGCCGGTGACGTGGTCGCCGAGCACGAAGTGATCCCTTTTCACAAACACCTGACCTCCGAATGCGCCGTGCGCGGCGACAGGTACTGGGAGTACCTCGGAACAGAACGGTTCCTGCGGCGATCGGGGATTTCGCCGCAGGAGTGCAGAACCGAATTCGAGCGCGGGGTGGACCTGTCCGAAGCCGCCTGGCAGACCTGGCTGACCGCGTTCACCATGGGTCTGTCCACTGTGGAACACAGCGGTGCCGCCCTTGATCAGGCGCTCGCGACCATCGGCCCGGGTGGCTTGTGCGATCAGCTCCTCGCGTCCGAAATCGAGGCGATCACGCCTTCGCACCACGACGTCGCCGTGTGGGGGTTCGCCGCGGGACGCCACCGAGCGGCCCGTCCTCGCCGTCCGCGCGGGGGGACCGGGATCCAGGTCGCGATCACCGGCTCGGGCGGCACACTCACCGAGCACCTGTGCGGGTTGCTGGCCGATCTCGGCCACGAAATCGTCGACAGCGCGAGGGCTTCCGACGAGACGAGGCTCGTTCACCTCGGTGATATGGCGGATCCCGGCGACGTCTTCTGCGCGATCGTCGACACCGGACCTCGCGAGCACGTCCTGCGGTTCGCGACGCCGATCGGCCCGCACGCGTCGACGGAAACCCTGGTGGCGCACTGGATCCAGCTGGCCTGGACCCGGCAGGCCCTTCCGGTCGATCCCGACCGCGTCCACCAGTTCACCGATGTCCGTGACATGGCGAGCGCGATCGACGCGGTGCTGACCGGGGGACCCGTCGCGCCGGTGTACGACATCGCGACGGCGACGCTCACCGGGAACGAACTGGCGAAAGTCATCTGCGCAGCGGTCCGCGCCGTCCCGGCCGAGCACGTCACGTCGGCGTCCGGGACACCCGTGATGAAACTGGGCCTGGCCGCGGCGGAACTCGGCTGGACGGCCACCATCCCGCCCGACGAAGCCGTCCGCGCCTTCGGCAAATGGCTCGCCTACGACACGGACTGTGTCCGATGAGGATCCTCGTCGCGGGCCCCGTCCCCGAAGCCAGCGATTACGGCAACGGTGTCACGGCGCGCCGCTGGGCACATCTGCTGCGGGACCTCGGGCACGACGTCCGGGTCGTCCAGGACTACGAAGGTGGGCAGTACGACCTGCTCGTCGCGTTGCACGCACGCAAAAGCGAGGCCGCGATCCGCGCCTTCGCCGCCGAACACCCGGACGCGCCGATCGTCATCGCGTTGACCGGCACGGACCTCTACCCGGATCTGGTCACCGGAGGCGTCGACCTGAAGCTGCTCGAACGCGCCGTGCGGATCGTCGTCCTGCAGCCACAAGGACTTCTGCAGGTGCCGCTCGCCTTACGCGGCCGCACCAAGGTGATCACCCAGTCGATGCCGCCGATTTCGGGCGAGGCACCGTCGGAGGACCGCTTCGAGATCGCGTTCTTGGCGCACGCCAGGCCGGTCAAGGATCCGCTACGGCTGAGCGAGGCGGTGCGGAAACTGCCGTCGTCGTCGCGGATCACCGTGACCCACGTCGGCGGCGTGCGCGAGGACGACATCGGCGGGCGGCTGCGTGCCGAGTCCACGGAGAACCCGCGCTATTCGTGGCTCGGCCCGTTGCCGCGGCCGGAAGCACTCGCCGTGCTCGCCCGCAGTCGTCTGCTGGTACTCACGTCGCTGCACGAGGGCGGGGCGAACGTCGTCACCGAAGCACTTGCCGCCGGGGTGCCGATCGTCTCCACCCGCATCCCCGGTTCGGTCGGGCTGCTCGGTGAGGACTATGCCGGTTACTTCCCCGTCGGCGACACCGACGCGCTCGCCGCCGTGCTCGACGCGGTCGAGCACGACCGCGACGGGCTTTACACGCAATTGCGGTGGCAGTGCGCCGCCCGCCGCGCTTCGGTCGATCCGGAGCGCGAAACCGAGTCATGGGAACGACTGCTCGCCGAAGCGGTCCCAGCGAACGCCGGATACGAGGGAGTGCGATGAAACTCAGGAAGAGCGTTCCGAAGGTCGGGGGCGGTGGGGTGCACCGCGAGTTCACCGCCGAACAGACCTACGCGCGGATCGAGCCGCATCTGCGGCGCGCCGGGGTGACCCGGGTCGCGGAGATCACCTGGCTCGACCGGGTCGGCATCCCGGTCTACAACGCCATCGCGCCACGCTCCAACGACATCATCTCGGTCTACAACGGCAAGGGCCTGACCAACACCGACGCCAGGACGTCCGCGGCGATGGAGGCGATCGAGCGGTTCTCCGCCGCCCTGCCGGTGCGGCCGCAGGTCATCGCGTCCTACGAGGAACTGGTCGCCGAAGGCCGTACGGTGCTGGACCCGCGCGAGAACAACGCGGAGCTTTCCGCGCACTACCGTGACGCTCTCCCGATCTCGTGGGTCGAGGCGTACGACCTGATGAACGAGGAGTCGATCCTCATCCCGCAGGCATCCGCCGTCTACGGGCTGAAGTTCCACGAACCTCCCTGCTACAAGGTGCTTTCCACCAACGGCCTCGCGTCCGGCAACAGTCTCGAAGAGTCGATCTGCCACGCGCTCACCGAACTCATCGAACGCGATTCGATGACCAACGCCGAACTCGTGAGCAGCCAGCTCGCGCAGGTGCTGGAAAAGGGCATCTTCGTCGAGCCGCAGCCCGAGCACATCACGTCGTACCTGCGTGAGCTGCATCCGCACGTCGACCTGGAAACACTGCCGCCGCTCGCGAAGTCCCTCGTGGACAAGTTCCACGACGCCGGTTTGAAGATGCGGATCGTGCACATCACCTCGGATCTGGAGATCCCGAGCTTCCTGGCCGCCACCTCGGAGGACCTCGGCCCGACGACGTCACAGGGGCACGGCGGTTTCGGCACGCATCCCGACGCGAACGTCGCGCTCATCCGTGCCATCACCGAATGCGCGCAGGGGCGCGCCGTCGACATCCAGGCGATGCGCGAGGACATCCGGCTCCCGACCGAGAACGTGTCCAAGTACCAGAACCACGTCCAGCGGTCGGCGACCATCGACAAGGGCGCGTGGGCCTGGCAGCCGATGCGCAAACAGGTCGCGTTCGACGAGATCCCGTCGTGGACGACCGACGACGTGATGACCGACATCAAGCTGATCCTCGACCGCCTCCGCGCCGTGGGTATCGACCGCGCGCTCACCGTCGACCTCTCGCCGCCGGGGATCCCGGTCAGCGTCGTGCGGGTGATCGTGCCGCGGCTCGAATCGTGGGCCGTCGACCACTGCAAGATCGGCCCGCGCGGCGCGGCGGTCTGGAACGACACGCTGCTGGAACTGTCCGCCCGCATCCGGGAAGCCGAACTTTCCAAGCCCGCTTAGGAGATCGTCATGCGCGCAGTGGTTTTCATCGGCCCGAGCATCGATCTCGAGTCGGCTTCGGCCGAACTCGACGTCGAGTTCCTGCCGCCGGTCAAACGAGGCGACCTCGCCGAACTGCTGGCCCGGCCGGAACCGCCGGAGGCCATCGGCATCGTGGACGGGCGCTTCCTGCAGAGCCTCTGTATCTCACCGAAGGAGGTGCTCGAGGCGATGGATCGCGGTGTCACGATGTTCGGTTCGTCGAGCATGGGCGCCCTGCGGGCGGCGGAATGCTCGCCGTTCGGCATGGTCGGCGTCGGCAAGATCTACGAGGAGTACTTCTCCGGCCGGATCGACGCCGACGACGAGGTCGCCGTCACCTACGACGAGGAGAACCTCTCGGCGTTGTCGGAACCGATGGTCAACATGCGGTTCGCCATCGCCGCCGGCATCGAAGAGGGCGCGTTCGCCCCCGAGACGGGGGAGCGGTACCTCGAGATCGCCAAGGAGCTGTACTTCCCGCAGCGCGTCAACCGCACCGTGCTCATGCTGCTGCGCCGGGAACTCCCGGAGGACGAGTACGACAGGATCGCCGCCTTCTTCGCCGGCGGGGCCCCCGACACGAAACGTGAGGACGCCTTGGCGCTCCTCGCGGCGATGCGGGACTTCCTCGACCCGGCGGCCAAACCGCAGATCAAATCCGTCGACGACCGAGGTGCGCTGTGACCATCGACCCCACCCTTGCCCCGCTGTCCGGCTTCAGCCCCGAACAGCTCGAACGGTTCCTGGAGGCCGTGCGGACGTCGTCCGAGGGCGTCCAGGGCACCCTCGAGTCCCTGACCATGACGATCATGACTTCGATCGAGTGACCCGAGGCGATCAGGAATCGAGAAGCGCCGGACCGCGGCCTCACCTAGCGTGACCGGCATGGACATCAGCATTCACGGGAGCTTCCTCCCGCAGACCGACCCCGAAGCCGCACTGGCGTTCTACCGCGATCTCCTGGGCTTCGAGGTGCGCAACGACGTCGGCTACGACGGGATGCGCTGGCTCACCGTCGGCCCGCCGGGGCAGCCCGTGTCGATCGTGCTGCACCCGCCTGCCGTCGACCCCGGCATCACCGACGACGAGCGCCGTGTCATCGGCGAGATGATGGCCAAGGGCACCTACGCGGGCATCCTGTTCTCCTCGGACGATCTCGACGGCCTCTTCAAGCACCTCGCCGAGGCGGGCGCCGAGATCATCCAGGAGCCGACCGACCAGCCGTACGGCCTGCGCGACGGCGCCGTCCGCGACCCGTCCGGGAACCTGATCCGTATCCAACAGCGCGTCTGAAAGCTGAAGGGCGGAGCTGAGGGGCTTACTCGAAAGGTGACACTCCGCCATCGTGAGGTGGATGACCAGGTAGCGTCCTGCTGACGTCGATCGCGGTCGCGGGTTCACCGGAAGACACTGACGTCACCGGGTGCGGACGCGGACGCGGATCCGCTCGCCCTGCCTGCCGAAGAGGCTGAGCACCTCGACCCGCCCGCGGCCGGTGGCGCCGAACCAGTGCGGCGTCCGGCAGTCGAACTCGGCCGCCTCGCCGGGACCGAGCACGACGTCCTGGTCGCCGAGCACCAGCCGGAGCCTGCCGCGCAGCACGTAGAGCCACTCGCGGCCGGTATGCGTCCGCGTCCGGGGTTCGTCGTCGCCGGCCGGGATCGTCATCTTGTAGGCGTGGGGCCCGTCCTCGTGCCGGGTGAGCGGGATGAGGATCCGGCCGTCCGCGGGCGGTTCGAGCACTCTCGGTGAGGACACGATCTCATCGACGCGCAGGCCCAGCGCGGCGATGACCGGCAAGAGCAGCTCGAGGCTCGGCTTGCGCTGCCTGGATTCGAGCCGGGACAGGGTGCTGGTGGAGATGCCGGTGGCGCGGCTGAGCTCCACCAGCGTCACCCCCTTCTTCTCGCGGGCGTGGCGCAGCCGGGGTGCGATCAGCTCGATCGCCGCGGCGACGGCGGGTTGGCTCTCCATTCCGCCAGCACAGCAGTCCGTCCCGATTCCGGCAAAGTTCTTTGCCGAAACCGCCAGAAGCTTCGGATGCTGGCGCCATGACCGAAACCCCACGGCTCCCCGCCGGCGTCTACCTCCTCGCTTTCAGCCTGTTCGCGATGGGAAGCGCCGAGTTCCTGATGGCCGGGGTCCTGCCCTCGGCCGCCACGGACCTCGGCGTCTCCCTGTCGTCCGCGGGCGCGCTCATCACCGCGTTCGCGCTCGGCGTCGTCCTCGGCGGACCGCCGTTCGCCGTGCTCAGCCTGAAGTGGCCACGGCGCACCGCGCTGATGACCACGCAACTGGTGTTCGCCGCCGCGATCGCGGCGGGCCTGCTCGCCGACGACTACTGGTTCCTGTTGGTCACCAGGTTCATAGCCGGCCTCGCCTACGCCGGCTTTTTCGCCGTCGCCGCCGTGACCGCGATCAGCCTGGTGACCCCCGACCGCAACGCCCGGGCCTCGGGCGTCGTCGTCGCCGGACTCGGCGTCGCCATGGTGGCCGGGGGACCGGTGGGCACCCTGCTCAGTAACCTCACGGACTGGACCGGCGGCTTCTGGGGCGTCGTGGTGCTCACGGTCGTGGGCATGGTCGCCTGCGCCGTCGGCCTGCCCGCCACTTCGTCGTCGGTCCCGAGCCTCTCCGGCGAACTGCGCGCGATGCGTTCTTGGCGCCTGTGGGGCGTCTACGCGATCACGATCCTGAGCACCGCCGCGTACATGGTGTCGTTCAACTACTTGTCGGCGATGTTGGCGGACGTCCTTCCCGCCGTCTGGATCCCCGCCGTCCTCGCGCTGTTCGGAATCGGCGCCTTCGCCGGTCTGGCCGTCGGCGGCCGGATCTCCGACCGGCGCCCGCACCACGCGCTGCTCGTCGGCGTCCTCGGCATCGCGGTGTTCTCGGCACTGCTCGCTCTCTTCGCCACTTCGGCCTGGGTTGTCGTGCCGCTGGTCTTCCTGCTGGGTATCGCGGCTTTCGTGGTCAACCCGGCGCTCTACGGGCGGGTGTTCGCCATCGCCGGTTCCGCCCCGACCCTCGCCGGTGCCACCACGGTGTCGGCCTTCCAGCTGGGCATCAGCCTGACTCCGGCCTTCGCCGCCGGGGCGCTGAACCTGGGCGCTTCACTGACCGTCATCCCGTGGATCGGCGCCGCCCTGGCCCTGGTCGCCGTCCCGCTCGTGCTCCTCGATCGCTCACATGCTCGCCTCTGGGCGAGCAGCGAGCCAGGCCTTGAACACCTGCTTTGAGCGGCCCTCGACCATGTCGAGGAGTGCCGATGTGTTGACCCACCTCGACCATCCTGGCACCAGCACGGCCGACACGATTCTCAGCGGCGGACCCCAACGTCACGGCTCCGCTCCCGGGTGGAGCCCCCCCAACGACAGCAAGAGGGGTGGCCCAAGACCCCAGGTCCAGGCCCGCGGCTACACCCTCAATGGCGAAGAGCCGACAAAGGTAACCAACCTACTCGGTGTCAGCTCGCAGAAGAGGTGCTCGTCATCTTGCCGCCTTAGAGGAGTCCAATGCGGGAATTGGGGATTCTCTGGTTCTGGAGAAGTGCCGCGACCTGATCACATATTTGCTGGACGAAGTCTTTGCCGATGCGGAGCGGTCGAGGTTGGCAGATTTCGACCTGCCCCTTCAGAACGCGTCACGTTGGAGATCACGAGCGGCGCTCAAGAAGCTCGACGACAGCTTGCAATGATCTGCTGCTGTACTTCGCTGCTGTACGGGTAGTAAAAAGGCCCTTCCCGAATCCCCGGAAAGGGCCTTTGAGCTGCTGTGGAGCTGAGGGGAATCGAACCCCTGACCTTCTCGATGCGAACGAGACGCGCTACCAACTGCGCTACAGCCCCTGGTGAAACGTGCCCCTCGTTTGGGGCTCCATGAGCGTATCAGTGGCTCATGGAGCCCCAAACGAGGGGGGTCACTCTCCGGAGGCCCGGCGGAATGGCCTGGTCCCGGGCTCGTCGAGCTCGTGGAAGGCCGGGTCCTCGTCGTCGAGGTCGACGACGACGGCTTGGCGCCGGAGGCGGGACATCGGGGACGGCTTGCGTTCCACGACTTCCGGGCGTTCGGTGGCGACGACCTCGATGTTGTCGTGCGGTTCGTCGTCGGCGATCGGCGGTTGGCGTGGGCCGCGAGTGTTGTTGTAGCGGGCGAGGCGGCGCTGCCGGATGTCGTCCTCGATGCGGACCTGGCGGCGCAGGTACGCGAGGTAGCCGATGAGGACGGCGTCGACGATACCGTTGGCCCACCAGATCATCGGGGTCAGGAAGCCGGCGACGGCCGCCGTGGTGACCACGAGTACCAGGAGCGAGATCACGATCCGCTGCCGGAACGCGTACTTGGCGCGTGCGGCGATGTCGGCCGCCTCGGGGTCGAATCCGCCTCGGCCTGGCCGGTAGCCCGCGCCTTGGCGTTCTTTTTCGGTTTGCGGCCCGCGCGAGGGCTGGGGAAGCGGTTCGGCTTCCCGTTCCTCGTCTTCGAGGTCGGCGTCGAGTTCCGCCTCGAGTTCGGCCAGGTCGTCTTCTACCGATGGTTCCGTGTTCTCCGCCATGGCGAACTCCTCCGGTCCCTCGTGGCGTGTGCTCCCGCTCCGCACGACTCGCGCCGCCAGGGCCGAGTCCGTCGTCCGCGCGACCTGCTGGCGCTTGCGAGCGACCATGGGCACGAGAACGACGAGCCATGCCGCTGCGAGCGCGACGATGATCACCGAACTGGGCATCTCCCGTCACCTCCCCCGATCCACTGCTGTAGTCACGCTAGCCACAACAGTCACACACGCCGCGCAGACTCGCCGGTTTCGATCACGGAAAATGCATCACCAAATTAGGTGAATCTCACAGTTTGTGGTAACGCGGTCACTGGAACGACCCGGTGATGGGCTCAAACGCGCTCGGCGAGGCCTTTCGCGACGAGCCGGGACACCAGTCCGTCACCGGTCTCTTCCTTGGTGACGGCGTAGCAGAAGTGGTCCCGCCAGCCGCCCGCGACGTCGAGGTAGCGCTCGAAAAGACCCTCTTGCCGGTAGCCCACCTTGCCGAGAACCCGCAGGCTGGGGGTGTTTTCGGGGCGGACGGTCGCCTCGAGCCGGTGCAGGCCGCCGAAATCGAAGACATGGTCGGTGACAAGTGCGACGGCGCCGGTCGCGACGCCGCCGCGGACGATGTCCGATGACACCCAGTAACCGATCCAGGCCGACCGGAGCGACGCCCGGATGACATTACCCACAGTGATCTGTCCGGCGAAGCGTCCATCCACCGTGATGGTGAACGGAAGACACTGTCCGCGCCGGGCCAAGCCCCGCAAAGCCATCCATTGCGACGGCCACGACCAGAACGCGTTGCGATCCGGCCACGGTCCGATACCGGTCGGTTCCCACATCTCGAGGTGTTCGCGGTCCCGCAGCCGGACGCGGCTCCACTCGCCGGCGTCCCGCAGCCTGACCGGCCGCACGGCGAGGATTCCGGCTGGCACCCGGAGCGGCCCGAGTTTCGCGGGCCAGCCAGGGTGCCTGCTCTCGATCGGATACGCGACGCCGGAGATCGGTGCGCCCATTACGCCCGCTGGGCCAGGAAGGTCACCTTGACCTGCTCGCCCGCGGCGACCTCGGTGAGGTCTTCGTCGATGTTGATCAGGCAGTTCGCCTCGGCCAGCGACGCGAGCAGGTGCGCGCCGGAGGTGCCGAGCGGCTGCACCAGGTACTCGCCGTTGCCCTCGTCGCGCAGCAGTTGCCCGCGCAGGAATCCTTTGCGCCCCTTGGTCGAGGTGATCGGGGAGAGCAGCCGCGCGCCGACGATCCGGCGGTGCGGGTTGCGGGTGCCGCGCGCGGCGCGGATGAGCGGGCGGACCAGGACCTCGAACACGACGAGCGCGCTCATCGGGTTGCCGGGGATCAGGAACGTCGGCACCGAATCGGGGCCGAGCCTGCCGAAGCCCTGCACCGAACCGGGGTGCATGGCGACGCGGGTCATGTCGATATGGCCGAGGTCGGACAGCGCCGCGTGCACCTCGTCGCCCGCGCTTCCGCCGGCACCGCCCGCGACGACGACGATCTCCGACATCAGCAGACGGCCTTCGACGATTTCGCGCAGCCGTTTCGGATCGCCGGGGACGATGCCGACGCGGCTCACCTCGGCGCCCGCGTCCCGCGCGGCCGCGGACAGCGCGTAGGAGTTGACGTCGTAGACCTGCCCGACCGACGGGGTGCGGTCGATGTCGACCAGTTCGTCGCCGACGGACACGATCGAAACCCGCGGCCGCGGGTACACCAGCACCTTCGCCCGGCCGACGGCGGCGAGCAGGCCGACCTGCGCCGAGCCGATGGTGTCGCCCTTGCGGACGGCGACGTCGCCGATCTGCACGTCCTCGCCGGTCCGGCGCACGTAACCGGCGGACGGCACCGACTTGTGCACGGTGACCTTGGCCTGGTGGCCGTCGGTGTAGGCGGTCGGGACGACGGCGTCGGCGAGCGTGGGCAGCGGCGCGCCGGTGTCGACCCGCACGGCCTGGCCCGGCTGTAGCCGCCGCGGCTGGCGTGAACCGGCGGCGATCTCGCCGACCACCGGCAACTGCACCGGCTCCTGGCCGGCGGTGCGGACGTCGACGCTTCGTACCGCGTAACCGTCGACGGCGGCCTGGTCGAAACCGGGCAGCGCGTGCTCGGCGACGACCTCTTCGGCGCACAGGAGGCCTTGGGCCTCGGAGATGGCGACCCGGACCGGGCGCGGGCGTACCGCGGCGTCCAGGGTCAGCGCGATCTGATCCTCGACGGAACGGAACTGTCCCGCGTCTTCGGTCTCGGCCGCTTCGGCGATGGGCTCCGTCATGACTGGGGGATCTCGATCCGTTCGTTCGACCAGGCACGCGATGAAGGCCCGTCGGTGAACTGAAGTTCACCACCGTTACCAGGGGTGATGCGGCCCGAAGTCAGGGAAATCGCCCGATCGGGCAAGCTCCTCGTCGTCCGTGCCGCCGGGGTGGTCGCTGCGCCTGTCATAGGCGTGAAGCCTAACCTGACCACGTGGGCAAGCCCGGCAATGAACACCTGAGCAAAGCGGAGTGGCGTTCCCGGATAACCGCCGAACGGCGTTCACAGGTGTCGGAGGATCGGGCTCGGGAGGCGGTGTCGCTGGCCGCCGCGGCCGCCCCGCTGCCGGGTGCGGTCGTCTGCGCGTACGTGCCGTTCGGGACCGAACCGGGCTCGACGCTGCTCCTTGATCAACTTCTCGACCAGGGCAAACGTGTCCTGCTGCCGATCGTGCCCGACGAGCCGGGGCCGCTCGGCTGGGCCGCTTACGAAGGCCCCTCGACGCTTGGGCCGGGACGGCTGCGCGGGCTGCTCGAACCGACGGGCCGTCGGCTCGGTCCCGACACGCTGGGGACCGCCGACCTGGTGCTGATCCCCGCGCTCGCCGTCGACGACGAAGGCGTCCGGCTCGGTCGGGGTGCCGGATATTACGACCGGTCACTCTCCTTCGCCGCGCCGGACGCCGCGCTGATCGCCGTCGTCCGGGACGCCGAACTCGTCCGCGCCCTGCCCGCGGAACCGCACGACGTCCGGATGACCGGTGTGCTGACCCCGGACCAGGGCGTGGCCCCGCGGCCGGTAATACACTGACGCCCCGACGCAGTGGTTCAGAAAGGGCACAATGAGCTCTGACGCGCACCTGTCCGATCGTTACGCCGAGACGCTGGCGAAAATGCGTTCCGCGGGAGCGCACGCCATGGAACTGGCGGCCCTGCGACGGCGGCTCGAGCAGCTGTCCGAACCCGGCGCCGGTGAATTGCCGGGGAACGAACTCGAACCTCTCGGTGACATCAGCAGGCTGGTGGAGCTGCCCGAGCCGGACGCCGAAGAAGCGCGCCGGGTCCTGGACCGCACCGCCGTTCTCAAGCTCAACGGCGGTCTCGGCACGAGCATGGGGCTCACCGGGCCGAAATCGCTGCTGGAAATCAAACCGGGGAAGACGTTCCTCGACGTCATCGCGATGCAGGTGCTCTCCACCCGCAAGAAGTACAACGCGCGCCTTCCGCTGATCCTGATGAATTCGGCGGGCACCCGCGAGTCTTCGCTGGAGTCGCTCAAGAAGTATCCCGATCTCGCCGACGACGTCATCCCGGCCGACTTCCTGCAGGGGCGCGAACCGAAGATCACCGCCGACGGGAAGCCCGCCGAGTGGCCCGCGAACCCGGAGCTCGAATGGTGCCCGCCGGGGCACGGCGACATCTACATCGCGCTCGCGGTGAGCGGGATGCTCGATCTGCTGCTGGCGCAAGGCATCCGCTGGTGTTTCGTGTCCAACGCCGACAATCTCGGCGCGCTCCCGGACGCCCGGATCGCCGCGTGGCTCGGAGGCGAGGACATCCCGTTCGCGATGGAGACCGTGCTCGGCACCGCGGCCGACCGCAAGGGCGGGCACCTCGCGCGACGCGACGGCCGGATCGTCCTGCGCGAGTCCGCGCAGGTGCCCGACGGTGACGACTCGTTCGGCGATGTCGCGAAATGGCGCTTCTTCAACACCAACAACATCTGGTTCGACCTCGAACGCCTGAAGGCCTTGCAGGACGCCGACCCGGCCGCGCCGGAACTGCCGCTGATCGTGAACCGGAAGACCGTCGACCCGGCCGATTCGGCCAGCACGCCGGTGATCCAGCTCGAAACGGCGATGGGCGCGGCGATCGGTTCACTCGAGGGCGCGCGGGCCATCGAGATCCCGCGGACCCGGTTCGCCCCGGTCAAGACCACCGACGACCTGCTCGTCGTCCGCTCCGACGCGTACGTGCTCGACGACGGCGGGGAGATGATCCCCGAGTTCACCACCACCCCGCCGGTCGTGTCGCTGAGCAAGGAGTTCTACAAACTCCTGCCGGACTTCGACGCGCGCATCCCCGACGCCCCTTCGCTCAAGGAGTGCACGAGCCTCGAGGTGGACGGCGACGTCACTTTCGGGAAGAACGTCGTCGTCCGGGGCGACGTGAAGATCACCGGTCCGAAAACCGTTCCGGACGGCGAAAACCTCTAGGCCCGCTGGGCGATGAACACGTACTCGCGTCCTGGACGGTCGGGGGCGTCCCGGACGTCCAGGACGCGGAAGCCGTGTTCCGCCAGCAAAGACTCCAGGTCTTCGCGCTCGCGGAACCACAGTTTCGAATCCGAGGTGACGACCTCGCCGTCTTCGAACCGGTAGCTGTACCGGAACGAGACGAACGGGAGGTCCACCTCGGTGACCTCGCGCCACTGCTCGACCTCGCCGACACCTGGGACGTCGATGGTGTCGTGCGCGGTGTCGGCCGCCCAGTCCTCCCAGGCGCGGCGATCAGGGCGCCGGATCTCGAAGACCAGATGCCCACCCGGCGCCAGCGCGGTGTGGACACCTTCGAGAGTCCGGCTCCATTCGCCGTCGGTCAGGAAGACCTGGGCCACGTTCCCGGTCATCACCGCGAGATCGGCGCCCGCCTCACCCACCGCTTTCGCGTCACCATGGATCCAGGTGATCTTCCCTTCCGGGTCCTTGGCCTTCGCGACCTCCAGCGACGCCTCGGCGGGATCGACCCCCACGACCTCGATCCCGCGTCCGGCGAGGAGAACGGCCAGGCAGCCGGTGCCGCAGCCGACGTCGAGCACTCTCTTCGCCCCGAGTTCGCCGATGATGGCGAGGTAGTGGTCCAGGTCGTCGCGAGCGCCGTCGAAGGCGTCGTAAATCGGTGCGAGCCGGGCGTGGGCGAAGAGCGCGTCAGGCATTCGGCGACGATAGTTCCGGGACACGCTCGGGGGCCACGGATTTACGGTGGGGCCGCCAGGCCCGTTCTCCCAGCAGCGCCAGGAAAGCGGGCAGCAACACCCCGCGGACCAGCGTGACGTCGATCAGCACGGCGACCGCCATCCCGACACCCATCATCTTGTACTCGATCGCGCTCAGCGTGATGAAGACGCTGAACACGCCGACCATGATCACCGCCGCGCTGCTGACCACCCCCGCGCTCGTGCCGGTGCCGCGGACGATCGCGGCCACGACGCCGTCGCCCCGGTGTTCGCGGATCCGGCTGAGGATGAAGATGTGGTAGTCCATGCTCAGCCCGAACAGCAGGACGAACATGAACATCGGCAGCCAGCCGACCACACCGCCGTAGGGCGTGAATCCCAGCGGGGAGGCGAAATGGCCGTCCTGGAAGATCCAGGTGAGCACGCCGTAGGCCGCGCCGATCGACAGCAGGTTGAGCACGATCGACACGAGTGACACCGCCAAGGACCGGAAGGCCAGCAGCAGCAACAAGAACGCGGCCAGCAGCACGAAACCGAAGACCAGTGGCATCCCCTCGATCACCCGGTCGGCGAAGTCGCGGGCGTTCGCCGTGCGGCCCGAAACCGCGAACTCGACGCCGTCGACCTCGCCGATCGTCGCGGGAAGCACCTCGGTGCGCAGTTTCGCCAGCGCGGCGTCGGCTTCCGGGTCGCGCCCCGACCCGGACAACGGAACCCGGACGACCACCGCTTCGCCGACGTCGGCGACGGCGATCGGTTTGTTGAGCACCCCACCGGTCTCGCCGATCCGGCGTTCGAGATCCGTGATCGCGGACCGCAGGGCCGGGCTGTCCACCGGGCCGCCGTTCTCGGCCGTCAGTACCACCGTCGCGGGATAGACGACCCCGGGGAAGGCTTGCTGGGTGCGGACGGCGGCGTCGATCGTCGCCATCGACCGCGGCAGGCTCTCCGCCGGCGTCGGATCCTGCAGGCGCATGCCGAGCGCGGGCAGCGTGAGCAGGATCAGCGACGCGGTCGCGAGCCCGCCCCACAGCGCGGGCCGCCGGGTGACCGCGCGGGCCGTCGCGGACCAGAACCGCGAGTTCTCCGCGGCGGTGCGCCGTTTGCCCAACCAGGGAATCCTGCCGCGGTCGACCTTGTCTCCCAGCAGTGAGAGCAGCGCGGGCAGCACGGTGACCGAGCCGAGCACGGCCAAGCCGACCACGAACGCCGTGCTGATCGCGAGCCCGGTGAAGTTGTCTAGTCCGGTGAGCACCAGCCCGCTCACGCACAGGACGACCGTGACGCCGGAGACGACCACGACCTGCCCGGACGTCTTCGCCGAGATCCGGATGGCGTCGTCGACGGAATGGCCTCGCGCGCGTTCTTCTCGTTGCCGCCGGAGGAAGAACAGCGAATAGTCGACGCCGACGGCCATCCCGATGAGCAGGGTGATCACCGTCGTCGCGCTGTTGATCGGGGTGAAGTCGTCGACGACGGAGAGGAACCCGAACGTCGCCGCGACACTCGTGCCCGCCAGCAGCAACGGGACCGACGCCGCGACCAGCGCCCCGAAGACGATCAGCAGGATCACCAGCGTCATCGGGAGGGAAAGGAACTCCGAGCGCTCGACGTCCTCCCGGATGCCCTTGTCGACCACGGACGACAGGCTGAGATCTCCGGACAGGCCCAACCGGACCGAGGGATGCCGGGCGGCGACCACGCCGACCTGCGCGGCCGCGGTCTCGAAGTTCGGGCGGATGTCCTTCTCCTCGCCGGCGATCGAAAAGCCGACGAGACCGGACGCGCCATCGGCCGAGATCCGCTCGGCGCCGTCGGAGGCCAGCGGTGATCGGACGTCGGTGACGGAGCCGGCTCGGGTGAGTGTGGTGACCAGGTCTTCGGTCGCCCGCCGGAGTTCTTCGTTCGCGGCGAACGGCGGTGAGCCGGGGTCCTTCGCCTCGATGAGGACGTTCTCTCGTAAGGGATCGAAGGTACTCTGGGCGTTCAAGGCGGTCTGCGCGCGGCCGGATTCGCCGGGATCGGTGCTCCGGCGGCCTTCGCCGTCCAGCAGCGTTCCTGACAGCAGGGCGATGACCACGAGGGCGACCCAGCCGACGAGGGTGAGCGCGCGGTGCCGCACGGACCAGGCGGCGATTCTTTCGGGCAGCATGAACTACAGTCCTTTGCGTGAAGGAGTGAGATGCCTCGGGCGAGGTTTTTGCTTCTTCTTTCCTGGGCCGTCGAGTTGCCGCTCGGCGGCCCAGGGTCTTTTCCCGGCCGGTGGTCAGTCGACCTCCTTGAGGATCCGTTCGACCGAGCCCACACTCTTCTGGAGATCCGCGAGGCGCCCGTCGAGTTCGGTGAGTTTGCGTTCGGTCTCTTCCTGCGCCTGGACGGCCTTTTCGGCGAGCCTGCGGTATTCCTGTTCACGCGCGAGCGCGCCCCTGGCCCGGATGGTCGCGCCGAACTGCCACACGACCACCGTGATCACCACGGTGAGGAACACGAAGATGCCGATCAGCCCGGCGACCTCCTGCCATTGATACCACTTCACGGTCGTTCCCCCTGATCGACGGTGTCCGGTGAGGTGAGCGTCGGGGCCGCGGCGGCGATGGTGTCCGGGCTCAACTCGACCAGGAACGGTTTCACCTCGTAGAACTTCATCGCCTTCCCGTCCTCCGACAGCTCCAGTGCGGCCGAAACGAGCCCGGCCGCCTCCAGCTTGCGCAGGTGGAGCTGCAACAACGCCCGGCTGATGCCGAGTTCTCGCGCCAGCTGGCTCACGTACGCGCGCTCCGCGCGGAGCGCCGCGACGATCCGCAGCCGGTGCGGATTCGCCAGTGCCCCCAGCAGCCGCAGCAGCTCGTCGCCGGAGGGTCCGGTGGCGGTCATGCCGAGCTCCTGCACATGCCAAAGAAATCTAGCAGGTGCTGGCTCGGACTACCAGGTGCTCCAGCCAGACGTTCGGTTCCACGTAGACGCCGACGTCCAGCGCCGAGGAGGCGAGAACCGGCGCGATCCCGCCCGGCACGGTCGTGAGGCCGTCCCGGAGTTCGACGCCGGTCCACGCTTTCCACTGTGCGAAGGTGCCCGTGACCGTCATCGCGAACGGCGCCACCTTCACGAACCGGGCACCGAGCCGTTCGTGCGTACGCAGCCACGGATCCTCCGGCAGCCCGTCCGGGCGACGGCGAGCGATGTAGTCCTCAAAGGACAGTCCGGGTTCGTTCTCCTTCCCTGCCGGGCGGACCGGCACGACGAGTTTGCGCATGCCTGTCTCCGAGGCACGCTTCTTCAGTGCTTCCAACGCTTTCGTGGCCAGGCCGCCACCACGGCGGCCTGGCGCGACCAGCACTTCGAGTGCGATCAGCGTATTCGTCTCACGGGTGCTCATCAGGTCTTCCGCGGCCCAGATCAGGGCGGCGTCCCAGCCGTGATCCGGCAGCTCCGGGCGCTCGGCCGTCGGGAACCCGACCGGGACGGCGGCCGCTCTCGCCACCGGGACGCCGTTTTCCAGCAGCACGAGGAAGTACTCCGGCCAGCGAGCGGCCAGATGGGACGACTTCGCCAGCAGGCCAGTCTGGTCGTGCTGGAGGAATTCGCCGCCGACGCCGCCGAGACCTAGCTCGGGCTCGCGCAGGCCGGGCCGGGTGGCCAGGTCTTCGATCACGATCATGCCCTCAGTAGACCCGAGGACATGGGCTCTCACGAGGTAGTTTTCCGATATGGAGAAGGAGTTCGAGTCAAGGAACGGGCCGTGCGCCTGTCCCTGTGCGGTTATCTCACGTTGAACGAGTGCGGCGGGTTCGAGATCTGCCTGATCTGTCTCTGGTAGACGACGAGCAAGACGACCACGACGCCGACGTCGTCCGAGGCGGGCCCAACGGGTCCATGTCGCTCACGGCCGCTCGGCGGAACTTCGATCTTCACAGTGCCTCGAAGAGGCGTATGTGCACACTGTACGGCCTCCGGAACCGGACGAGATCCCCATCGACGGGAGTGCCCGCCCGCTGCCCGAACGCGCGAAGGTCAGGTAGTGACTAACGCACCGGCAGCGCGCGGCGCCGTCCGGTGAGACCGGTGGTGTTGAGGTTGGCGCGCTCGCCGGCGGAGTGCCCGTCGAGGTAGCCGCTGCCGGACAGTCGCCTCGGTGGTGCCGAGCGCAGATCGCCGTACTGCTCGTCGTATGCCTGCTTGACCATAGCCGTCCGGTCCTGGATCACCAGTTCGGCTGAGCGGTGGCCCGCGGTGGCGGTGTGGGTGCGGGCCGCGGTGTCTTCACTGTTGCGGAGCCGTTCGTAGACCGCGCCGGAGAATCCGTGCAGCCAGGTGCGCCGGTACGCGGCCAGTGATTCGCCCGCGAACACGCGGTTCCCCGGGCGGACCCTGGTCAGCTGGGTGGTCGCCTGCAGCAGCAGGCTCGTGTACAGCAACTCGGTCCGCTCCAGATCGCTGCGGAAACCGAACACGGTCACCGCGGTGACGGACTGGCCGAGCCGGTGCAGCAGGGCCCGGCAGCGCAGCGGATGCGCGATGTTGGTGAGCAGTCCCGCCTTGTCACGGCTGTAGGGGTTGTCGAGCGGGATCATGATCTGGGTGATCTCGTCGGCTGTCGCCCCGGAGTCGGCCAGCAGTGCTTGATCGATGCCGTACCGGGCGATCAGTTCGGCGGCCTTGGTGTTGTAGGACTCGGCTTCGGCCTCGGTGACCGCCGGATCCTCCGCCTTCGCGAGAAGTTTCCGGACGCGCGCGAGCAGCGTGTCGTGATCGGGCATGGCCCCCCTTCCTGATTGGGTTGAAGCGGATCAACCTAGGAGAGGGGTCCGACAATATTCGGGCGAGCTGTTCGGATCCCGGCAAGGGGGTGGTATGCCGATCGACGTGTCTGTGGTCGGTTCCGGTCCGAACGGGCTCACGGCGGCGGTCTTGCTGGTCAGGGCGGGGCTGTCGGTCGAGATCCACGAAGCGGCGGACGAGATCGGCGGGGGAACGCGGACGGCCTCGCTGTTCGACGACTACGTCCGCCACGACATCTGCGCCACCGGGCATCCCGATGGCCGCGGCGTCCCCTTCTTCCAATGGTTCGGTGTCGCCGCGCACGAGATCGACCTCCTGCGCCCGGAGATCGCGTACGCGCACCCGCTCGACGGTGGGCCGTGTCGGGACGCAGCGCGCGTGCTTTCTCGACGGCTTCGAGCCCGTTTCGCGCTTCACCGGTGACCCGCACGTCGGGGACGGCGTCGAGGGCCACGAAGCCCGCCCGGACGAGATCCTGGTCGTCGACCACCAGCACACTGGTCACCGGGTTCGCTCCTGCGGCAGATGGGGGAAGGGTCAGTTCGATCGCGAAACCGTCGGATCCGGCCGGCCCCATTTCGATCGAACCACCGTACATTCTCGTCCGCTCGCGCATTCCGATCAGGCCTTGTCCCGTCGAATTGGGTGGCGGTGTCTCGGAAGCGGAATTGCGGACACCCAGCACGAGCGCTTCCTCGCCGTATTCGAGGGTCAGTTCCGCGGATGCCTTCGTCGCGTGTTTCAGCACGTTGGTAAGCGCTTCCTGGGCGATGCGATAGGTGCACAGTTGCTGGCCGGGAGGAAGCCGCCGCGGTTCGCCGATGGTCCGCGTCGTCACCGTGAGACCGGCTCACGCACACGGGCGACCAGCGCGGGGAAGGTCGGCGAGGCCGGGCTGGGGCCGGTATTCGTGGGGTTCACGCTGTGGCGGGCGCAGCACCCCCAGCAGACGCCGCAGTTCGCCGAGCGCTTCGGTCGTTTTCGAAGACGTAGCGCGAGGTTCGCCTGCACCGAGATCACCGAAATGTGGTGGGAGACGACGTCGTGCAACTCGTGGGCGACGCGGATGCGTTCCTCGATGACAGCCTGTTCCGCTTCGAGCCGGATTTCCGTTCCGCGCGGACGGCGCGTTCCACCATCTTGTCCGCGCGGAGGCAGCCGAGCCGTCCGACGATGATCGTGCCGCGCACTGCGCGACCAGGCGTGTCGTGTCGACCACGAAGGACGGCACCTCCCCGAGCACGAGACCCAGCTCGAAAAGGACGACCCACACGATGGTCGGCGCCACCGCCTTCGCGGGCGGGTACCGCGCCCACACCGTGTACGCGGCGATGAAAGCCGCCGGTTCGCCCAGGGTGGCCTGATAGCCCAGCGCGGTGTAGACGGTCATGGTCGAAACCGAGGCGAGCAGGACCGCGATCGGATGACGGCGGCGGACGACCAGCGGGAGGGCGATCAGTACCGCGAGGTGCCGCGCCCAGTGCGAGGAGGGTAGCCGGGGCCACGGTGATCAGACAGTCGGTGAGCAGCGGCCGTGCGCGGAAGAGCTGGAAGGGCTGAACGAAGGACGGCACTTCCGAAAGTTACCGCCGGAGCGTCAAGGCGCCCAATTCCTGCGACTTTCGCGGTACTACCCTGGTGCTATACCGCCAAGGTTTACCCCGACTTCCGACTCGCGGGGATTCCGCTCGGTGATCAGTCCGGTTGACGTTGGACCAGGATGGACATCTCCATCCCCCCGACTCGGGAAGAGGATGACCCACTCCGGGTAAGAGGGCCTTCTGGGAGGGGATACCGGAACGGGCGGCCTCTTCGCCGAGCCTCAGCCAAGGTAGACGTCGAGCGTGACGGCCAGCGCCCTTTCCGGTGTCGGCGCGAAGCTCGCACCCGCCAGTCCGCCCCAGAGCCACAGTTGGGCGAGACCGTGCAGCGACGCCCACAGTGAGGACGCGAGCAGCCGCTGATCGGTGGTCGGATGCCAATCGCCGTTCTGGACCTCGGCGACCAGCGCGGCGAAGAAGTCGAACACCGCGCTGCTCACTCGCTTGAGTTCGGGATCGTCCGGATCGATGAGGTCCCGGCGGAACATCAGCTCGAACATCGCCGGATTGGCCAGCGCGAAGTCGAGATAGCCGTGGCAGGCGGCGATGAGCCGCTGCCGGGGGGTCCCGTCCGGCAGGCCGTCGCCGCGGCCGAGCAGTTCGGTGTAGCCGCGGGTGGCGACGGCCGAGAGCAAGGCCGCGCGGCCGGGGAAATGCCGCAAGGGCGCTCCGTGCGAGACACCGGCCGCCTTCGCGATTCCTCGCAGCGTCACCGCCCCGACCCCTTCTTCGGCCAGCAGGTTCGCCGCGGTGTCGATCAGGCGGGTTCGGGCGCCCACGACCGGCTCTCCTCGAGGACGGGCAGGAGGTCCGGTCGCTTGGGCAGGAAGCCGTCACCCGGCTGGCGGCCGATGAGCCGGTTGTGGAACCGGCTCATCGCGACCGGGAGGACCTCCCTGGTCACCCAGCGCAGGTCGTCCCTCAGGCCGGGTCGTCCGGCCGAACCGGGGAGCGGTTCGAGCCAGGCCGGGTCGTGCGCGACGCCGAGTTTGCCGAGCACGTGCCCGGCCAGGCGCCGATGGCCCTGCTCGGACAGGTGCAGCCGGTCCGGGCCGAAATAGCGGGAATCGTGCGCGGCGTGGTCCGGCCAGAGGTCGACGAGTGTCGCGCCGTAGCTGACGGACGCTTCGCGGATGGCGTCGTTCAGCGCGGTGATGCGCGGGCGCATGCGGTGGCCCATCGGCATGCGGTGGGAGATGTCGCTGAGGGTGAAGGTGACGACGGCCGGCGCGATCTCGGTGCAGGCGCGGATGGCCGTGTCGACGCGGCGGGCGACCGTGCGTGCGTCCCAGCCGCGGCTCATCACGTCGTTGCCGCCGCCGAACAACGCGATCAGATCCGGCTGGAGCCCGCTCGCCGCCTCGGTCTGCTCGGCGTGGATCTGGTCGAGCCTGCGCCCGCGGACCGCGAGGTTGGCGTAGCGGAAACCGGGCTCGTCCTCGGCCAGGCGTCCCGCGACGAAGTCGGCCCAGCCGCGGTAGTGGCCGCCCGCCGGATGCGGGTCCGCCAGCCCTTCGGCGCAGCTGTCGCCGAGCACGACGAAACGTTGATAACCCATCCAGGTCTCCGTAACCGCGAGTTCACTTTGTAGACACTGTCTATCAAACTGATGTGGACGCTGTCTACTCAGGTAAACGAACGATCGTGCTACCTTCGAGGTTGTGAGCACACTCGAAGTGAACGAGGTCTTCGTCGGGCGGCCGTCCGTACTCGGGATGAAGCGCGAGGTCCCGGTGTTCAGCGCGATTGCGAAAGCACGGGTGGACGCGCCGTCCCTGAAACTGGACGAGATCAATCTGGCCGGTGACGACCAGGCGGATCGCACCGTCCACGGCGGCGTCGACAAAGCGGTTTACGTCTATCCGGCGACGCACTACGCGGCCTGGTCGGCGCAAGGCTTCCCGGTGGTCACGGGCGACTTCGGGGAGAACGCGTCGGTGGCGGGCGCCGACGAACACGACGTGCGCGTCGGCGACGTCTGGTCATGGGGAGACGCGCTGGTCCAGGTCTCGCAGCCGCGTACGCCGTGTTTCAAGCTCGCGATGAAGACCGGCCGCAAGGACGTCATCCCGGCGATGATCGATTCCGGCCGCAGCGGCTGGTACCTGCGGGTGCTTCGGCCGGGTGAGGTCCCGACTTCGGGGCGCATGACGCTCGAAGAACGCGATCCGGTGAATCCGACGATCGCCGAGATCTACGTCGCGTCGTTCACCAACGTCGCCCAGTTGGACGACCAGCGCCAGGCCGCGTACTGGGCGTTGCTGGACCGGGTACTCGCGGCGCCGTCGCTTTCCCGGCAGTACCGTGGCGGCCTGGAATCAGCGAAACGGCGGCGGGGGGAACGGAATGCCGGTTGACGGCCGGGTGGCCCGCGGCGACGCGACGAGGCGGATCGTGCTGCGGCGCGCCGTCGACATCGCTTCCGTCGAAGGGCTCGAAGGGTTGTCTCTCGGCAGGCTCGCCACCGAGCTGGAACTGAGCAAATCCGGGGTGTTCGCGTTGTTCGGTTCCAAGGTGGAACTCCAGCTCGCGGCGGTCGAGACGGCGAGCGCGATCTTCGCCGAGAACGTCGTCGGGCCGACCATGGAGGTCGAGCGGGGGATCGCGCGGCTGCGCGCGCTGTGCGCGAACTGGCTGGACTACTCGGAACGCCGGGTGTTCCCCGGCGGCTGTTTCTTCTTCAACGCCGGCGCCGAATTCGACGCGCGGACCGGCCGGGTCCACGACGCGGTGGCGAACGCGAGCCGGGCTTTCGCCGAATTCATCCGGTCGACCGTCGTGGAGGCGAAGAGGGCCGGGCACCTTCACGAGTCCGTCGAGGTGAACCGGCTGGCCTTCGAACTGCACGCCCTCGGCCGGGCCGCGAACGCGGATTCGGTGATGTTCGGCGGCACGGAGCCCTACACGCTGGCCCGTGCCGCCATCACCGCCCGCCTCGACGCCGCGGCGAGCTGAACCGGCTACTTCCAGTCGACCTGCGTCGACCGGTAGAAGTCGATTCCCTGCCGAACCCACCGCGGGCTCTGCTTCGCCAGCCGGAGCCGGTACGCGTCCCAGGTGCGGGACGCCTTGGGTGACCAGCCGATCTCGGCGTGCCCCGGAAGCCGCGGGAACGCCATGAATTCGATGTTGTCACTCGTGATCAGCGTTTCCGACCACAGCGGTGCCTCGACGCCGATGACGTTCTTCTCCGTCACGCCCTGCAGATACGTGGCCGGATCCCAGTCGTAGCCGTCCTTGACCTCGATCAACGCGGCCCAGTCGAGGCCGAGCGGGGTCTGGGGGTGGTACTTCATGTCGAGGTACGCCTTGTTCGCGGGCGACATCAGGATCTTGTTACCGCGCGCCGCCGCCGCGGCGACGTTCGCGTCCGTGCCGGTCGTTCCCCAGAACTGCGGGACGGCCGAAACCGGCGGTGTCGTCTTCGCGATGTCGTGCCAGCCGGTGATCAGCTTGCCGTGCTTCGCGACGATCGGCTGCACCTTCTTGGCGAAGGTCTGGTAGTCCGCCGGAGTGGTCGAGTGGGCCTCGTCGCCACCGATGTTGATGTACTTCCCGGGGGTGATCGCGGACAGTTCGCGAACGACGTCGTCGACGAACTTGTAGGTGATGTCCTTGCCGATGCACAGCGAGCTGTAGCCGACCTCGATGTCCGTGCGCGGAGGCACCGCGACGCCGTCACAGTTCAGTTCGGCGTAGGAGTGCTGGGCCGCGTTGGTGTGTCCCGGCATGTCGATCTCGGGAACGATCGTGATGTGCCGCGAAGCCGCGTAGCGCACGAGGTCCTTGTACTGTTCCTGCGTGTAATACCCGCCGGGAGCGCCGCCGACGGCCGTCTGCCCGCCCACGGTCGCCAGCTTCGGCCAACTCTTGATCTCGATCCGCCAGCCCTGGTCGTCGCTCAGGTGCAAGTGGAGCGTGTTGATCTTGTACTGCGCGATCTGGTCGATGTAGAGCTTGACCTGCGCCGGCGTGAAGAAATGCCGCGCGACGTCGAGCATCGCGCTGCGGTAGCCGAAACGCGGGTAGTCGAGCACGGTGCCGCCCGAGACCACCCATGAGCGGTGCTGGACGGTCTTCGCTTCGATCGCCGACGGGAACAGCTGACGCAGCGTCTGCACGCCGAGGAACAAACCCTCGTCGGTGTTCGCCTTCAGCGTCACGCCGGAGTGGGAGACCTTGAGCTGATAACCCTCGGTGCCGACGCGGCCGCCCGCGTGACCGGTTTCGAGTGAGATGGCGGGGCCGCCGCCGCGGTGGCCGCTGACGACGGGCAACCGGTATCCGGTGGCGGGCCGGAGCAGTCCGGCCAGGTATTCGGCGACCTGCTTGCCGTCGCGGTCGGTGCGGATGACGGTCGCGGGGCCGAGCCGGAAGTTCGCGCGAGGGTCGGCCTTCGCGTCGACCGGTACCGGGACGACGTCGGTCACGGTCCGTTCGGCCTTCGCGTGCCGCGCCGCCGCGGGGTCCGCGCTCGCCGTCGCGGGCAGTCCGAGAGTCACGAGACTCAGGACGGCCACGCCGAGCACGGTGGTGGACAGGCGTTTACTCATGGAGCACCTCCGGTCGGGGTAACTGGAGACTCTCTGCTCTTAGAGGTATAGACCAATAGGGCAAAGCCGACAACACCCGATCGGACTACGGTGGCGTACCGGTCACCGGTCACTCGCCGCGCAAGACCGCTTTCAGGGCATCGAGAACGCCCGCGTCTTCGATCGTCGAGGGCACCGCTTCGTCGCGGCCGTCGGCGATGCCGCGCATGGTCTTCCGCAGGATCTTGCCGGACCGCGTCTTCGGCAGCGCGTCCACAAGGGACACGTCGCGGAACGCGGCGACCGGGCCGATGTCGCGCCGCACCAGCGCGACCAACTCGGCCTTGAGCGTCCCGGCATCGGCGTCGACCCCCGATTTCAGCACCACGAAACCACGCGGAAGCTGGCCTTTGAGCTGGTCCCGGACCCCGATCACTGCACATTCGGCGACGGCTGGTTGGGACGCCAGCACGGCCTCCATCGAACCGGTCGACAGCCGGTGACCCGCGACGTTGATGACGTCGTCGGTGCGACCCATGACGAACAAATAGTCGTCTTCGTCGACGTATCCGGAGTCGCCGGTCAGGTAGTAGCCGTCGTACTGCGATAGATACGCCTCGTGATACCGCTCGTCGTCCTGCCACAGGGTCGGCAGCGAACCCGGCGGGAGCGGCAGCTTGATGGCGATGGCGCCTTCCCGGCCGGCGGGGAGCAACTCGCCCACCTGGTCCAGGATCCGCACGTCCCAGCCCGGAACCGGTTTCGTCGCGGAACCGGGCTTGACCGGCATCGGCTCGAGACCGCGCGGGTTCGCCGCGATCGGCCAGCCGGTCTCGGTCTGCCACCAGTGGTCGATCACCGGCACGCCGAGCTTCCCGTGCGCCCAGTGATACGTCTCCGGATCGAGCCGCTCACCTGCCATGAACAAGGTCTCGAACCCGTCGAGCTGGTATTTCTTCACTTCGTCCGCGTCCGGGTCCACCTTCTTGATCGCCCGCAACGCCGTCGGCGCGGTGAACAGTGCCTTCACCCCGTGGTCGGCGACGACCCGCCAGAACGCTCCCGCGTCGGGGGTCCCGACCGGCTTGCCCTCGTACATCACCGACGTCGCCCCGATGAGCAGCGGCGCGTACACGATGTAGGAATGGCCGACGACCCAGCCGACGTCCGACGCCGTCCACCACACGTCACCGGGATGGACGTCGTAGATCGCGTCCATCGACCAGGCGAGCGCGACCGCGTGCCCACCGGTGTCGCGCACGACGCCCTTCGGCTTCCCCGTGGTGCCGGAGGTGTACAGGATGTACAGCGGATCGGTCGCCGCGACCGGCACCGGATCGGCAGGAGAGGCTTGCGCGACCAGTTCGGCCCAGTCGACGTCGCGTTCACCCAGTTCGGCGCGGGCGCGCTCTCGCTGCAGCACCACGACCTTGTCCGGCTGATGGACCGTGCCCGCGAGTGCCTCGTCGATGATCGGCTTGTACTCCACGACCCGTGTCGGCTCGATCCCGCACGACGCGGCCACGACGACCTTCGGTTTCGCGTCTTCGATCCGCGCCGCCAGTTCCTTCGGCGCGAACCCGCCGAACACCACCGAGTGCACCGCGCCGAGCCGGGCGCACGCGAGCATCGCGATCGCGGCCTCGGGGACCATCGGCATGTACACGATGACGCGGTCGCCCTTCGCGACACCGAGGGAGGCGAGCACGCCGGCGAACCGGGCGACCTCGTCCAGCAATTCCGCGTAAGTGAACCGGCGAACCGAATCGGTCACCGGGGAATCCCAGATCAGCGCGGCCTGGTCGCCGCGGCCGTCCCGAACATGCCTGTCGAGCGCGTTGAACGCCGTGTTCAGCTCCCCATCCGGGAACCAGCGGTAGAAGGGCGCCTTCGACGCGTCGAGTGCCCGCGTCGGCGGGTGGGTCCAGTCGATCGCCCGCGCGGCGTCGAGCCAGAAACCTTCCGGGTCTTCGAGGCTCCGCCGGTACGACTCGGAGTACATCGAATGCTCCTTCGCGCTCGGGTACGGGCTCCATCATGGACTCACCACCGGGTGAACGCCTGGTGGTAACGGCAGGGAGACGCCCGCGACAACCCGGCAACCCCGTGAGGGCCCAGGGCGTCCTAAGCTGAACCGGGGGAAACCGCCGGAAACGGTCTCAACTAGCGAGGGGAGCAGGGTCCATGGGACTAGCGAGCGCGCTGCTTTCGTTCGCGCACAGCCTGTTCGGGCCAGGGATCTGGCCAGGGGACTGGGTGTGGGCGACGAGCACCGCGGGAGCGCTGGTCGCGCTGCTGCCCGCACTGGGAGCGATGATCATCGCGATCATCCGCAAAGGCACCGGCAATCGCTACGACGTGGTGACCCTGTCCATTTTCGGCGGGATCGGCGCGATCGCCGTCTTCCTGCTGCCGTGGCTGCTGGCGACCGGCGTTTCGCAGGTCTACCAGGAGGCCGCCTCGACGAAGTCGGGCGGTGAATCCGGCTTCTCCAAAAGCGACCTGTCGACCTTCAACTCCGACTACAGCCCGCTGGTCGGCGCGCAGAGCGCGTACCTCGGCCGGGGACAGAACGTGTACGAGGTCCTGTTCTATCCGAACGGGATGCAGCTGGGTTACATCTTCTACCTGATCCTGCTGGTCGGGTTGCCCGCGTTGTCGCTGCTGTTCGTGATGCTGCAGGCACGCACCGCCTTCCGTCGCGGCCCGAAGTGGCCTTCGCGGTTCTTCTGGATCCCGTTCGTGCTGATGGTGCTGGCGAGCGTCGGCATGGGCGCGAACACCGCCGTGCACTTCTGGCTCGGCTTCCTGCCGTTCAGCGTCCTTGGCCTGATCCCGGTCGCACTGGTCGGCCCGCCGCCGTGGTCGGTGATCAACCGGCCGGACCCGCAGCCCCGGCAGAAGATCGAGCCGTACCGCCCGGAACCGCCCGCCCCGCAGCCGCAGTCGCCGCCCCCGCCGCCCAAGCAGCAGTACCCGGCGACGGCACTGGCGCAGGCACCCGAACCGCCGCCCGCACTGGCCGCGGCACCGGGCCCGGTCCCGGCGCCTCCGGGTTCCCGCAACTCCGGCGGCGGCCGCTACAAGCGTGTCCGGCGGCTCGGCCACGGCGGCTTCGGCACCGTCTGGGAAGCGATCGACACGCAGCTCAACCGCACTGTCGCGCTGAAGATCGCGCACGCGCCGGATCGTGACACCGAGGAGCGGATGCAGCGCGAGGCCAGGGCACTGGCCGTCGTGAACCATCCCAACTGCGTCCGCGTTTACGACCTCGTCGAGGAGCCCGACGGGCTCGCGCTGGTCATGGAGTACCTCGAAGGCAAGTCGCTGTCCGAGATCGTCGACTCGCAGGGCCCGCTCGACGACATCGCCGCCGGACGGCTCTGGTCGACCATGGCGGGCGCGCTCGCCGCGGCGCACGAAAAGGGTGTGCTGCACCGCGACCTCAAGCCGTCGAACATCATCCTCGACCGCAACGGGCTCGCCCACCTCATCGACTTCGGCATCGCCCGCAGTCAGGGCGACTCGAAGATGACCGCGACCGGGATGATGATCGGTACGCCGGACTTCGTCGCCCCCGAGCAGGCGATGGGCTCCCCGGCGAGCCCGGCGTCGGACGCCTGGCAGCTCGCCGCGACGGTCAGCTACGCGCTGTCTGGCCAGCCGCCGCGCGGTACCCGGGAGACCCCGATGGCCGCGCTGATGGCCGCCGCCCGCGCCGAACCGGTCTCGAAGCTGCCGAACCGCAGCGCGCACGCCCGGATCCTCATCGCGTCACTCGACCAGGAGCCCCGCCGCCGTCCGACGCTCGCCGCCGTGCGACGCGACGTCGAAGGCTGGCTCGCCCGTGCCGGCAAGTCACCGGACGGCCCGGTGACCCAGATCGTGCCACGCCGCCCTCCGCAGCAGCAGCAACCGCAGCAAACGCGTCACCAGCAGCCGCAGCCGCAGCCGCAGCGTCACCAACGCTGACCTGTGAAAAGAGAGCAAGGGACCTTTGCTAGCGTTCGTTAGCACACTAACGAACGCTAGCAAAGGTCCCTTGCTCTCCCTCAGGCGATGATGACCCAGGCCCCGTCGCGCCACGCCATGGTGAACGTCTTGGGGTCGCCCGCCATCATCGCCGCCTGCGGTGAGATCGCCCCCGGCGGGACGACGACCTTGTCCGGGCCCTTGCTCTGCACCTTCGCGCGGTCGACGCGGGTGAGCTTCAACTTCTTGAGGTCGTCCTCCGAGAACATCTCGAACTGCATCGGAGTGAGGCTGCGGCACTCCTTCATTCCGCCGTCGAAGGCCGGCGCGGTGATCCGGCAGACCGTTTCGAGGTCCTTGGCGCCCAGCGCGTGGTGGTAGTCCTCCATCGTGCTCGCGGCCCCGTCCGGGGTGTGCGCCGCCGCGCTCCCGGTGGCGGGCTTGGTGGCCACCGAGGCGGACGTCGCCGAAGGCCTCGAAGCGCTGGGCGGCGCGGTCGTGCTCGCGCTGGTGGCCGGTGTCTCCGCAGTGCTCGGAACAGCCGAAGTCTGCGGCGACGCGGTTCCCGGCGTCTGCTCCTCGCAACTCACGATCAAGAGCAACGCCGCGGCCGCACAGGCCGCTCCGAGCGGTCGGATCGTCATGGTGCCCCCTGTCGAACTGCTATTGACCAGGGGAGAGTAACAATCAAGCCCTAAGTGTCACAGCTGAATCGGAAATCCCGACCTTGACGGGCGCTCTGGTCCACTGAAGACATCTGCATGTATCTACATTCAGTTCGGCGTACGACACACCGACCGATCACCGCGGCACTGAACACGACATTGTCTCCGGTGTTCGCGCTGCTCTTGCAGCTACCGGATCCCCGGTTGCGGCCGTCGGCGGTGTCGCTCGCCTGCATCGTCGCGGTCACCGCGCTGGTCGCGGCCGGGGTCTTCGCCCGCGCCCGCCTTACGCGTCGCCGGTTATCAGATCGAGTACCACCGCTGCCATGATGAGCTGAGCGGAGACGCAGGTCCGCTTCATCGCTTCCTTCTTCTTGCCGACGAAATCGACCTGCACGACCTGCCCGTTGGTGAGCTGGACGCTCACCGCGCAGGTCTCCTCGGTCTGCTCGAACCTGGCCTTCAGTGTGCCGAATTCGCCGTTCCGTACGTCCGCGCCCGCTTTCGGGGGCACGGCTTCGAGACCGCCTGTGCCGGTCGTGTACATGCCGACGGCCTTCGCGTAGGCGACGTCGTGAGCGCAAGTCGGTCCAAGCGGACTCTCACCCTTCTGAGCGCCTTCGCGGCCCGCGTTGACGCCGGCATAGTTCGCATGAGTGAACTTGACGACTTCGCAGACGTCCGCGTTCTCCAGTGCCTCCGTCGGCGGTTCCTGAACGGTGCTCGGTGGTGGCGTGCCTCCGGCGAGCGGAACGAATTTCTTCAGGACCACTTCGGCGACCTTCTTCGCCAGTTCGCAGTGCTCGGCCCGAACCCCAGCTTCGTCGCTGTCGACGTCGTACGCGTCGACAGCGATCGAGGCGTACGCGCGGACGTCCATGTTGACCGAGCAGAAGGTCACCGGATCCGGGTCGAAGGCGTATTTCCGGCCCTTGATCCCGGCGATCTCCACCGGTTCCATCACCGGGGAGTCCTGCGTGATCCAGCTGTAGGGGCTGTACGCGTGCACCTGCGCGCCCTTGTTGTTCGGGAACACGAACTGGCAGCCGCTGAGCACGCCCTTGGTGCTGACCAGGCCGAGCGGCCGCAGGTCCGGTTTGATCGACTCCAGCCAGCCGCAGCCTTCTTCACCCTGTTTCGCGGGCAGGCCCAGCGGCTGGTCGAGTACCTGATCACTGAACCCCGATCCGTCCGCGGGCGGATCGTACCGCGGATATTTGGCATCACCACTGCTCGCCGCTGGTGCGGAACCCTCGCGGAAGGCTTTTCCGTCGACGGCACTGGAACACCCGGCGAGCAGCAGGGCGATGACCACGAGATACGGCCAACGAGACATGACGACCCCCAGAAATACTCAATTCGGTCGGGAGTCTAAGTCGCTTTCAGGTGTTTCGCTGGGCCTTGGGCCGACAGGCAAGGGTCACTTCCAGGACGGAAGCCACAACTCGGCGTTCCAGTGCTCGTTGGTGATCGCATTGCCGTTGAGGATCGGCCACAACCAGGCGAAATTGGCCACGACGAGGCCCACGTAGAGGGCGACGACGAGCATACCGGTGCCCCGGCGTTCGAATCCGCGTTTCGCGGCGCCGAGGATCTGGCCGAGGATCAGCGTCAACCCGAGTATCAGGAACGGCGCCAGCGGCGTCGCGTAGAAGAAGTACATCTGGCGGTCGAGGTTGGTGAACCACGGCAGGAAACCGGCGAAATAGCCGACGAGCACGGCGGCGTAGCGCCAGTCCGCGCGGAAGACCGACCGCCACAGGCTCCAGCCCAGCATCGGCAGCGCCAGCCACCACATCGCCGGCGTCCCGATCAGCATCGTCGCCCGGATGCAGGTCGACTCGCCACAGCCGGTCGCGTCGGTGCCGCCCGCGTACGCGTAGAGCATCGGCCGCAGCCCCATCGGCCAGGTCCAGGGCTTCGACTCCCACGGATGTGGTTTGTCCTTGGGCGTCACCAGGTTCGCGTGGAAGTCGAGGACGTTCATCGAATACTCGCCGAGTGACCGCAGCGCGGGTGGCATCCAGGCCCAGAAACCGGGGTCGAGGTCCTTGATCGCCACGTAATTGCGGTCGGTCGCGGTCTCGCTCGCGAACCAGGCCCAGTAGCAGGCGAGGTACACCAGGATCGGGATGACGACGATCGCCCACAGCGCGGGCAGCAAGTCGCGGCGCAGCGTGCCGACCCACGGCCGCCGCACCCCGGCAGCGCGGCGCGCGGCGACGTCGAAGAAGACGGTGAGCAGCCCGAACGCGGCGATGTAGTACAGCGCCGACCACTTGACGCCGAAGGTCAGCCCGATCATCAGGCCGCCGGTGAAGCGCCACCACCGGAAACCCAGCTTCGGACCGAACCGGGACTCGTCGATCCAGCCTTCGCGGACGGCCACGGCCAGCCGCCGCCGCACCTGGTCGCGGTCGCACAGCACACAGGCGAACGCGGCGAGCACGAACACGGCGATGAAGATGTCGAGCATGCCCATCCGCGACTGCAGGTGCAGCACGCCGTCGCTGATCACCAGGATTCCGGCGACCGCGCCGAGCAGCGTCGAACGGGTGAGCCGCCGGGCGATCCGGATGGTGAGGAAGACGATCAGCGTGCCCGCCAGCGCGGGCATGATCCGCCAGCCCCAGGCGTTGTAGCCGAACATCCACTCGCCGATCGCGATGAGATGCTTCGCCAGGGGCGGGTGCACGATCAGCTCGTAGCCGTAGTTGTCTTCGTAACCGCCGTTGCGCAGTATCTGCCACGCCTGCGGGACGTAGTGCTTCTCGTCGAAGACAGGGGTGCCCTTGTCCGTGGGTGTCGCCAGGTTCTGGATCCGGACGATGCCACCGATGAGTGTTAGCACCAGCGTGACGATCCAGCCGCGGAGGCGGTCGGTCGGCATGCCGCGGCCGAGGAGGGTGGCCTCCCGGTCGCTCGGTGGCCGGAGCGCGTCGACCGGATCCGGCCGCACGCTCTCGTTGTCACGGGTCAGCAGCGCGGTCACGGGGCATGATCCTACGGGCGGAAGAGTGAACTCGGTGTCCGGATCTGCGAACCGGTTAACCTTCGGGAATGACAGAAGGACGCCTCGTGCTGGCAGCCACCCCGCTCGGAGACGTCCGCGATGCTTCGCCGCGCCTGTCCGAGGCCCTCGCGACGGCCGACGTGATCGCCGCCGAGGACACCCGGCGCCTGCGCTCGCTCACCGCCGCACTCGACGTTTCCCCGGTCGGACGGGTGGTCAGCTTCTACGAGGATGTCGAGATCGCCCGTCTGCCGAAACTGCTCGAATCGCTTCAGTCGGGCGAGACGGTGGTCCTGGTGACCGACGCCGGGATGCCGAGCGTCTCGGACCCCGGCTTCCGGCTGGTGGCGGCCTGCGTCGAGGCTGCAGTGCCGGTGACCTGTCTCCCGGGCCCGTCCGCGGTGACCACGGCGCTCGCGCTGTCCGGCCTGCCGTGTGACCGGTTCTGTTTCGAGGGATTCGCCCCGCGCAAACCCGGTGAACGCGCGAAATGGCTCGGTTCGCTGAAGGACGAGCCCCGTACGGTCGTGTTCTTCGAGTCGCCCCATCGCCTGGCGAGCACGCTTTCCGATGCGGCCGACGTCCTGGGCCCCGACCGTCGCGCCGCTGTCTGTCGTGAGTTGACCAAAACCTACGAAGAGGTCAAACGCGGTAATTTGCCGGATTTGGCCGCCTGGGCAAGTGACGGGGTCAAAGGTGAGATCACTGTCGTTCTCGCGGGGGCGCCGCCGCGTTCGGTGAGCGTCGTGGACCTGGTTTCGGAAGTCTCGTCGCGGGTCGCGGCGGGCGAACGCCTCAAGTCCGCCGCCGCCGAGGTCGCCGAAGCCACCGGGGTGTCCAAGAAGGAGCTTTACGACGCCGTTCTCGCGTCCCGTACCAAGAGCTAGGACAGCAAGGCCGCCGCGGCCGCGTACGCCTTCGAGGCATCGGGCTCGGCGCCGGTGATGACATCGGTGTAGATGAAGGACTCCCCGATCCGCACCAGCAGGTAGGCCAGGTCCTCGACCGGCAGTGGTGGGGTGAGCCGTCCGGCCGTGACCTCTTCGTCCAGGAACTCGCGCATCTTCGCGATCGCGCGACTTTGGACCACGCTGGCCTTCGTCGTCAGGATCCGCAGTGCCCGCTCCGGTTCGGCGCGCAGGAACTCCCGGAACGGTTTCGAGTCGTTCACGGTCCGGACGAAGGTGCCGATGAGCTCCGCGATCCCTGCCGCGCCCCGCCCGAGCTTGCCGGAAGCCCGCGCTTCGAAGACCTCGACGGTCATCGACCACAGGATCTCGCCGAGCAGCTGATCCCGGCCGCCGACCCAGCGGTGCAGGGTGGCCCGGCTGATTCCCAGCTCGCCCGCGAGATCCCGCATGTCCACCCGGCGGCCCGCCAGGAACCAGGCACGCGCGGTCGTGAACGCGCGCAGGGCGTCCGGGCGCGGCGAAGTCAGCTGGCGTTCGAGTGCGGTTTCGATGCGTGAAACATATCACGCTACGTCTCAGGGATGAGACATATGCAACGATGTCTCATCTCGACGAGGAGGATGCGGATGCGCGCAGTACAGGTGACCGAATTCGGCGGACCCGAGGTGCTCAACCTCGTCGACCTGCCCGATCCCGTTCCCAGCCCGGGTCAGCTGCTTGTCGGGGTCGACCGTATCGGCGTCAACTACGCCGATACGCACCAAGCCGAGAACTCCTACCTCGCGCCGAGCAAGCTCCCGCTCGTACCCGGCGGCGAGGTCGTCGGCCGCACCGCCGACGGCAAGCGCGTCGTCGCGCTGCTCAACGGCGGTGGCGGCTATGCCGAGCGCGCGGTGGCGGACGAGGTCACCACCTTCGCCGTGCCCGACGGCATCGACGACCTGACCGCGCTCTCCTTCATCGTCCAGGGCACCACCGCCTCGCTCCTGCTGCGCAAGAACGCCCACCTCGAGCCCGGCGAATCCGTCGTCGTGCACGCGGCCGCGGGCGGGGTCGGCTCCATCGCCGTCCAGCTCGCGAAGGCCTGGGGCGCGAGCCGGGTCATCGCGACCGCCAGCAGCGACGAGAAGCGGGGCCTCGCCCTCGAACTCGGCGCCGATGTCGCCATCGATTCGCGCGCCGAAAACATGACCGACGCGCTTCGCGAGGCGAACGGCGGCAAGCGCGTCGACGTCGTTCTCGACATGACCGGCGGCACCGTCACGGACCAGAGCATCGCGGCGCTCGCACCGTTCGGCCGCCTCGCGTTCTACGGGATGGCCAGCCGCGAGCAGCCGAAGCCGATCGAAGCCCGCAACCTTCTCGGGCACAGCACCACCGTGTCCGGAATGTGGCTGCCGCACGCCTTCAAACTTCCCGGGAACGTCTTCGGCCGCACGCTCGAAGAACTCTTCTCGCTGGCGCTCGCCGGTCAGATTCGCGCCGTCGCCGGCGGCGAGTACGCGCTGTCCGACGCGCGCGCCGCCCACGAGGCCCTGCGCTCGCGCGGTACGGCGGGCAAGCTCCTTCTGGATCCCACCAAGTAGCTCAGCCGAGCAGGCGCTCCAGCGGAGCGGACTTGTGCAGGCATTCCTGCCATTCCGCTTCGCTGTCGGAGTCGGCGGTGATCCCGCCGCCGACCCCCAGCGCGATCGTGCCGTCGTGGATTTCGAAGGTTCTGATCGCGACGTTCAGCTCCAGCCCGGCGATCGGCGAAGCGAGTCCGACCGCACCCGTGTAGACGCCGCGCGCCGTGGGTTCCAGTTCGGCGATCAGGTCCAGTGCCCGGATCTTCGGCGCGCCCGTCACCGAACCCGGGGGGAACGTGGCCGCGAGCAGGTCCCCGTCGTCCACTCCATCGGCGATCCGTCCCTCCACAGTGGACTCAAGATGCCAGACGCCTGGCGCGGGCCGGACCTTGAGCAGTTCGGGGACGCGAACACTGCCGGTGGCGCACACCCGGCCGAGGTCGTTGCGGACGAGATCCGTGATCATCACGTTCTCGGCGACGTCCTTGGTAGATTCCCGCAGTCGCTGCGCGAGGTGTTCGTCAGAGGCGTTCCTTCGCGGCAGGGTGCCCTTGATCGGCGTCGACCGGACATGCTGCCCGTGCCTGGAAAGGAAAAGTTCAGGGGAGAACGACACGACCGAGCCCCAGTCGCCGGCGACGTACGCCGCCCGGCGGGCTCGCAGGCAGCGCACACCTTCCGCGAACAACGCGATCGGATCGCCGTCGAATCCTCCGCTGAAGCGGGCGCAGATGTTCGCTTGGAACAGCTCGCCAGCTTCGATCGCGTGCACACACGCCTTCACCGCGTCGTAGTGCTCCGACGGTAGCGGACGCGACAGCGGACTGGAACTCCAAGTCGTCGTTTCGGGGAGTTCCGCGAGCGAGGATTCCACCTCGGACACTTCGTCGACCGGATCCGGGTCGCCATCGGGAACCAGGGCCTCGAACCACCAAGACCCGTCCGCGTCCAGCCGCAGCACCCGGTCGACCCAGCCCCAGACCGCTGGAGGAAGGCCGCCGGAACGGCCCGAGGGATCGGTCAGGTCATAACTCAGATAACCGAACCAGCCACCCCCGACCGCACCGGGCACCGCGTCCCGAATCGGCGGCATCCGAGTGGGGATCGCGAACGCCTCGGCCACGTCATGAACAGGAGTCAGGGAAGCGTTCAGGGCGATGACCGCGCGCGAAGAGAACCAGTCTCCGCAGAGCGCCGCCGGGGGCGCGAGCCCGAGTGACCGGGCGCGTACCCCAAGAGCCGTCAGCGCCCGCTCGGGCACGACGTCCGTCCGCAGTCTCCGGCACATCAACCGCACGCGACATTGTCGCTGCCCGAGTGGACGAAAAGGCAACCCGCGCCGAACGGAAAGTGACATCCGCGACCACGTGCGCCGACCTGGGTGACGTGGCGCGCACCCGCCGTCACCGGTGGATCGCTACAGAAGTACGTCCCCGAGCGCGAAGGGGTAGACGACGGCGTCCTGGGCGATCGGTCCGTTCACGCCGGGCAACCCGGTGCCGAACCCGTGCTGGTGCAATCCCAGTCGCGAGTGGAACCAACCCGGCCTTCCCGGGATCTCGTTGTGCCTGACCATCCACAACACCACTTCGCTGTCCGCCCATTTGTCCGGGTGCAGGCGGTTCGTCCAGCAGTCGAGTCCCGCGTACACCAGGACGCGTTCGACGCGTGCCGCGTGCCTGACGTGTTTGATCCAGGCCTTGATGAACCGGTCGTCGACGCTGGGTGCCTCCACTTCGAGCGCCGGCGCGAGCGAACCGGGCGCGAAGGCGCCGAGCGCGCTCGCAGTCCGCACGAAATGGTCCGCCTGATCGTGGACGGCTCCGGGACGCGCGTAGTGCCGTGCGCCGGTGTGGATTCCGGCGTGCTGCGCGCCCGCCAGATTGCGCTCCGCGGCGACGTCCCGCCAATTGGTGTTCTCGCTGACGGTGACTGAGGCGAACCGGATGTCGGCGCCACGCACCGCCGCCCAGTCCGTCACCGTCTCCCGGTGGGACAGAGTGACACCGTGTTCACCTTCCGGATCGATCAAAGCCACCTGTCCTCGAATTTCGCCCCAGTACGCCCGAAAGGTCACCTTACGTCCGCGGGGCGGTCGCAAGGTGACCTTTCGGTACAGCGTGTCTCAGGCGTTTTCGCGTTGGAACGTTCGTGAGCCCCACCAGATGGCCAGAACCGCCATGACCAGCACCACGACGCTCCCGGTGAACAGCGCGTCCATCGAGAAGTCGCCGCGGAAACTGTTCCGCTCGACATCCACCACGTGCCGGAACGGATTGATCCGGGAAATCGTGTACAGCCAATCCGGCGCCGAGCCCGCGGTGATCGGGATCAGGATTCCGGAAAGCAGCAGCAACGGCATGAGAACCGCGTTGAGCAAAGCAGGGAAGGCGTCTTCGCTCTTGAGGGTCAGCGCCAGCGCGTACGAGCACGACGCCAGCGTGATCGACAGAAGGAAGACGATCACCAAGCTGAGCACGACGCCGCCGAACGGCGCGTTCAGGTCGAAGACCAGATACGCCAGCGCGATGATGATCAACGCCTGGACGATGGTCTGCAACGCGTTCGCGAGCACCTTGCCCAGCAACAACGCCACCCGGCTGACCGGCGTGACCCGCATCCGCTCGACCACGCCCGAGCGGTATTCCGCGAGCAGGCCGAACCCGACGAAGGAACTGCCGAACAGCGCGAGCTGCGCGATGATCGCCGGAGTGAAGATCATCCAGCCGTCCACATCGGACAGGCCCTGTGCGTTGAGCGCCTTCACCAGCAGTGGCCCGAAGAAGAACAAATAGAGGAGCGGCTGCATGATGCCGATCATGATCCACGTCGGGTTGCGCAACGCCGCGACCATGTCCCGGCGGAAGATCAACCAGGTGTCATGCAACATGCGTGGCCTCCTTTTCCGGAGCCTCATCGACCGGTGCGTCTTCTTCGGCGTCGCGCAGGCTTCGGCCCGTCAAGGTCAGGAAGACGTCGTCGAGCGTCGGCCGATGGACCTGCATGGACGTCATCGTGATGCCCCGTGCGTCCAGCGCCCGTAGCAACTCGGGCATCGCGGTGTCCCCGCGCGGCACCCGGAACCGCACCGCGCCGTCGGTGACGGCCATTTCGTGCGCCCCTTCGAGCCTGCCCGCGACCTCCGCGGTCTCCGGCGCCGATTCCGGTGAGACCCCGATGACGACACTGTCGCCGGAAACTCTCGCCTTCAGCGAATCCGGCGTGCCTTCGGCGACGATCTTCCCGTCGTCGATGACGATCAGCCGGTCGGAGAGCGCGTCGGCCTCGTCGAGGTAGTGCGTGGTCAGGAAGACCGTGACTCCCTGCTCGTCACGCAGCCTGCGGATGTGGTCCCACAGGTTCGCGCGGCTCTGCGGGTCGAGCCCCGTCGACGGCTCGTCGAGGAAGACGAGACCGGGTGAGTGGATCAGCCCGAGCGCGATGTCGAGACGGCGGCGCTGCCCGCCCGACAAGGTCTTGGTCGCCCGCTGGTCGAGTCCGGCGAGGTCCAGTTGCTCGGCGAGGGTGACCCCGCGCGCGAGCGCGTCCGCCTTGCTCATCCGGTACAGCCGTCCTTGGAACTCGATCTCCTCGACGACCTTGCTTTCCGGCGCCGTACCGCCACCTTGGGCGACATAACCGATTCGCCGGCGCACCCCCAGTGGGTCGGCGAGCAGGTCGCAGCCGCCTACCGTCGCCTCGCCGGCGGTGGGTTTGAGAAGCGTCGTGAGCATGCGCAGCGTCGTGGTCTTCCCCGCGCCGTTCGGTCCGAGGAAGCCGACCAGTTCTCCGGCCGAAACATCGAGATCGACGCCTTTGACCGCGTGGACCTCGCCCCCATTGCGGCCCTTGCGGCGGAAACGCCGCTCAAGGCCGCGTGCCTTGATCATGTGAACCCCTTTCCGATGCCCAGCTAGTCAAATTTGACTAGCCGACGGACGCACTGTGCCTTAGGTGTCGGCTCATAGTCAAATTTGATTACTTGGGCGGTGCGCCGAACACGGCCTTGTCGTCGCCTTCGCCCGCCATCACGTACTCGCCCGCTTCGAGACGGCCGATCAGGTCCCTCATCCAGGTCACGTTCGCTTCCGCGTGCACGCTCCACAGGCGATACAGCTCGCTGACGTGCGGTGGTTTCCCCAAGTCGATCGCGTGCTCACGGGCGTAGTGGGTCGACTGAGCGTGCGCTTCCATATTCGCCAGCTGCTGTTTCAGCAGGGCCAGCACCTGGACGCGAGGCAGCGTCGGCATGAACGTGACCGCCGCCGACAGCGTGTACCCGGTCGCGTCGTCGCTCGACAACGCCCTGCCAAGGTGCACGAGGAACTCGGTCTCTCCGTCGTCGGTCACTTTGTACGCGATCCGATCGGGCCCGCCGCCCGCTTCGATGTCCTCGACTTGTTCCAGGAGGCCTTCGGCGGTCATCTTCTTCAACGCGTGATAGATCGACCCCGGCTGGACATTGCCCCACTTGTCGGCCGCCCACGAGAGAAGCTCGCGCCGGACCTGGTAGCCGTGTGCCTTCCCGTACATGCGCACGACACCCAGTACCAGCAGACGCGTGGCGGACACCGAGACCTCCGATCCTCTCCCGAACAACAATGCCTTAGACGACGTCCGTAGGCTAAACAAGCATGAGCACCCCAGTGTTGACTGCGGTGGCCTGGCCCTACGCCAACGGCCCCCGCCACATCGGCCACGTGTCCGGATTCGGCGTCCCGTCCGACGTCTTCTCCCGCTACCAGCGAATGGCCGGCAACCGGGTGCTCATGGTGTCCGGGACCGACGAACACGGCACCCCGATCACCGTCCAGGCGGACAAGGAAGGCCTGACCTCCCAGCAGACGGCGGACAAGTACACCCGTCAGATCGGCCAAGACCTGCAAGGACTCGGTCTCACCTACGACCTCTTCACCCGCACCACCACGGGTAACCACGCCGACGTCACGCAGCAGATCTTTCTCGCGCTGCACCGCAACGGCTACGTCGTTCCCAAGACCACACGGGGCGCGATCAGCCCTTCGACCGGCCGCACCCTGCCCGACCGCTACATCGAGGGCACGTGCCCGATCTGCGGCTACGACGGTGCGCGCGGTGACCAGTGCGACAACTGCGGCAACCAGCTCGACGCCGGGGAGCTGATCAACCCGAAGTCGCGGATCAACGGTGAAACGCCGAAGTTCGTCGAGACCGAGCACTACTTCCTCGACCTGACCGCGTTCGTCGACACGCTGGGCAAATGGCTGTCCAGCAAGACCGACTGGCGCCCGAACGTCCTCAACTTCACCAAGAACCTGATCGACGACATGCGCCCTCGGCCGATCACCCGCGACCTCGACTGGGGCGTGAAGATCCCGCTCGACGGCTGGCGCGACCAGCCGATGAAGCGCTTCTATGTCTGGTTCGACGCGGTCATCGGCTACTTCTCCGCGAGCGTCGAATGGGCACGCCGTTCCGGCGACCCGGACGCCTGGCAGGAGTGGTGGAGCAACCCGGACGCCCGCTCCTATTACTTCATGGGCAAGGACAACATCACCTTCCACGCCCAGATCTGGCCCGCCTTGCTCTTCGGTCACAACGGCGAGGGCGACCGCGGTGGAGCGCCGGGCAAGTACGGCAAGCTGCACCTGCCCGACGAGATCGTCTCCAGCGAGTTCCTCACGATGAGTGGCTCGAAGTTCTCGACCTCGCGCGGCACGGTCATCTACGTCCACGACTTCCTGCGCGACTTCGGTCCGGACGCCCTGCGGTACTTCATCTCGGTCGCGGGCCCCGAGACCCAGGACACCGACTTCACCTGGGACGAGTTCGTCCGCCGGACCAACTTCGAGCTGGCCAACGAATGGGGCAACCTCGTCAACCGGTCCATCTCGATGGCCCACAAGAACGTCGGCGCCATTCCGCGTCCGGACGCCCCCACCGCGGTCGACGAGGAGTTAAAGGAGCTCTCCCGCAAGGCATTCGACACCGCCGGCGCCCACCTTCAGCGGTCGCGGTTCAAGGCGGCGGCGAGTGAGGCCATGCGCGTCGTGACCGCCGCGAACCGGTACCTCTCGGATCAGGAGCCCTGGAAGCTCAAGGACGATCCCGCTCGCCGTGACAGTGTCCTGCACACCGCGCTTCAGGTCGTCTCAGACGCCAACACGCTGCTGACTCCCTTCCTGCCCCACTCGGCTCAGAAGGTGTACGAAGCACTCGGCGGTTCCGGTGTCTGGGCGGCCCAGCCCGAACTGCGGGAAGTCGAGGACCTCGACATCCCCGGCCGGATCAACCCCATCATCACCGGGGACTACAAGACCGAGCAGGCGCGCTGGAAGTCCGTGCCGATCGAGGTCGGCAAGCCGCTGGAGAAGCCGACCCCGTTGTTCGCCAAACTGGACCCGGAGCTCGGCGAGACCGGGCCCGAATGGGCACCGATCTCGAAGTGATCAGCTGATGGCTGCGGAGAAGAAGGAGCTACCACCGATCCCGGACAGGTTGCCGGTTTCGGTGGTGGACGCGCATACCCACCTCGACGCGTGCGGCGCGGTCACCGCGGCTGATGTGACAGCCATGGTCGATCGCGCCGAACGCGCCGGTGTTTCGCGGGTGATCACCGTCGCGGACGATCTCGCGGCCGCCCGCTGGGCCGCGCAAGCGTCCACTTGGGACCCTCGCGTTTGGGCCGCCGTCGCGATCCATCCCACGCGTACCAAGGATTTCGGCGAGGCCGAGAAATCCGAAGTGGAGAGTCTCGCGAGAGAGTCCAGAGTGGTCGCGGTCGGTGAGACCGGCCTCGACTACTACTGGGATTACTCGCCCCATGACGCTCAGCAGGACGCCTTTCGGTGGCACATCGATCTCGCCAAGCGGATCGGCAAGCCGCTGATGATCCATGATCGAGAGGCTCACGACGACGTCCTTCGGATCCTTGAGGAAGAGGGGGCGCCCGAGCAAGTCGTCTTCCACTGTTTCTCGGGGGATGAAAAGGTCGCTCGCCGCTGCATCGATGCCGGATACGTGCTTTCGTTCGCCGGCACGGTCAGTTTTCGCAACGCCCGAGGCCTCCATGAGGCGGCACGGATCGTTCCGGCGGACCAGTACCTCGTCGAAACGGACGCGCCGTTTCTGACCCCCCATCCGTTCCGTGGACGACCGAACGAGCCCTACTGCGCCGCCTACACCGTTCGTCACCTGGCCTCGTTCAGGGGCGAGGCGGTGCATGAGGTGGCCGAATCGGTACGAGTGACCGCTGAGCGGGTCTTCCGTTTGCCGACAGTCACCCCCAGTTGAACGGATTGCAACATTAGTGATCAGCAATGGGCCACTCTGATGAGTGACCAACGTCACGACACTCCGAGGGGTGTTTGCGCAACCCGGCAAGGTTCGTTACTGTCCCGTGATCGTGCCGGTCGGTATCCGCTCATGCGGTTTCCGGCTGTTACGCCCACAGTCACGTCAGTGCACGTCGGGGAAGCGGAACCAGGAGCGGTACAGCCTGGAACTGTGACGATGGCGCTGGCTGCGGGTGTCGGACTTCTAGAGGTGTGCCGAAGTGCGCATCGAGACGAAGGACGTTGTGGAGCGGTAGTCGAGCTCCTTGACGTCTTGGGAAAGGGAACGACCCAGTGACTGGTAGCAGTAGGCAGGATGCCTCGCGCCTCGGCGCGGAGACGAACACCTTCGCTTCCGCCGGTTCGGTTGCCGTGCTCGACCGCGACACTCACTACGGCGAGCTGGACTACTCTGATGACCCGCGCATCACGCACCAGGACATCCTGGCCGCGCTCGGTCCCGACGCCGACACCTTGATGGCCGAGATCGACGTCGACGTCGACGAGCTGATCCGCCTCATCAGCGCCGAGACCACCATGCTGCCGCCGATCGTCATTCCGGACGAAGTGGCCGAGGACCGCACCGCGGGCGCGCCGATGAAGGCCGCGACCAAGGACGAGGTCATCTCGAGCGCGACCCGCGTCTGGAAGAAGCGGTTCCTCAAGGGAACCGTCATGGCGGTACTGCTCACCCTCGGCGGTGGCGGCGCGGCCGCGATCGCGATGAACAAGAGCGTCACGCTCGACATCGATGGTCAGCAGCAGACCGTTCACAGTTTCGGCGACACGGTCGGCGAAGTCCTTGAAGACGCCGGTCTTTCGGTCGGCGCGCACGACTCTCTCTCGCCCTCGCCTCAGGCCGCGGTGGGCGACGGCGGCGTCATCAAGCTGGAGCGTGGCCGCAAGCTCAATCTGGTCGTCGATGGCGTATCGCAGGAATCCTGGGTTCGCGCGACCAACCTCAGCGAAGCCCTGAACCAGCTCGGCCGTTCCGATCTCGCGAAGTCCGGTACCTGGACTTCGATGCCGCAGAACGGTGAACTTCCGCTCGAGGGCGCCACCGTCGAGGTCAAGACCCTCAAGAACGTCACCGTCTATGACGGCGCGAACGAACCGCGCAAGGTTCAAACCAACTCGGTCACCACCAAGGAATTCCTCGGTGAGCTGCGGATGACCCTCGGCCCGGACGATGAGGCCATCGGTGGTCTCGACGTCAAGCTGGTCGACGGTGCCGAGGTCCACGTCAGCCGGACCGGCGTCACCATGATCAAACAGAACGAGGAAATCGCACCGCCCGAACAGAAGGTCGACGACCCGGAGCTCGAAAAGGGCAAGACCAAGGTCGAAGACCCGGGTACCCCGGGCCAGAAGACCGTGACCTACAAGGTCACCAAGCGCAATGGCAAAGAGGTCGGCCGCGAGAAGGTCTCGGAAGAGGTCATCACCGAGGCCAAGCCTAAGATCGTCAAGGTCGGTACGAAGAAGCCCGCCGATCCGGTCATCGGTGACGCCGGCGCCTGGGACCGCATCGCGCAGTGCGAGTCGACCGGTAACTGGGCCGCCAACACCGGCAACGGCTACTACGGTGGCCTGCAGTTCAACAAGAGCACCTGGGATGCCTACGGTGGCTCGCAGTACGCCGCTTACCCGCACCAGGCCAGCAAGGCCCAGCAGATCGCTGTCGCTGAGAAGCTCCGCGACAGCCGCGGTGGCTACGGCGCCTGGCCGCACTGTGGCAAGAAGGCCTGACCGCCAGATCGTTCTCCCTCCCCCCTGAAGGTCATCGTGTGGGTTTTCTAACTGCCCACAAGGTGGCCTTCAGGCCGTCTTGGGCAGCTGAGGCTGTGTAGCGCCGAATCTCGGCCGCCGTGACCACCAGCGCGGAGACCTTAGGTGGGTCGCGGCCCTAGATCGTTCAGCGGCGGTCTCTGCTCGCACGCTGCTGTCGTCGCGGTGCTGGCTTTGCTGGCTCTCATTCCGTGTTTGGCCGGTCGTGGGTTGGTCCGTCGGCTTCTCGGTGGGCTTCGCGGGCTGCGGCCGCTCAGCGACCGGCTCCTGCCTCTGCCGAGGCAAAGGGATATCCGGGCCGGCTTCCGCAACGCCGACGATTTCTGTGAAAGCGTCGCCGCGTCTCTCCGCCGGAGTGCGGGTGTCGGCTTCTCCGTTCGGGACCGGATGCGCGAGTGGGACTAGAAGCGCGTTCAGGCGGGCGCCTGTCTCGGGATCGAGGTCGCCGCGCATGTCCCAACGGCCAGTGCGTTTCTGACGCAACCAGAACTCGCTTCGCCGGGTCTTCGGGTTGGGGTCCTCGGTGTCGTTCCCATCTGGGTTGAGACGTGCGAGCACGTCGGTTCCAGCCATCGTCACGTCGCGCGGTCTCGCGACGCTGGCGAGATCGACCAGGTCCCTCTCGGCGTCGAGTCGGACGTTCGCGGCGATGTGCTCTGGGAGTCTCCGCAGAACCGTGACGATTCGGTCGATGCTGCCCTCGGCCAATGCGCCTGTGACGGCCGCGGCTCCGGTCAAAGGCGCGACGGGTGGAGTCGAGGTCCCGTCGCGCGCGCGTCTCGAGTTGAGTGCGAGTGCTCGAGCCGTCACCTTCTTCGCTTCGGCTCGGGGAACCCGGGCCACGTGCTCGTAGAAGACGGCGATCGAGTTGTATCCGAAGAGGTCTCGGACACCGCGTGACTCGATCTCGGCCAGGATCTGGCCGACTTCGGCGACCAGGCGTCGCCCTTCGCGTAGCCGTGTCTGCAACTCGTCGAGAAGCAGATCGGCGTCACCTTCCGGCAGATTCAGCGGGAAGGCCTTGGGAATGTTTGTGCTGGTCATCCCTCGATTGTCGAGGTTGAGTCGAACGAATGCACGGTATCGATCGGGTGCACGTTGATCACGCTCCGGCGATGTGAACCTGCACCGATCACCCTGGCGTATGACACGGGTCAGCTGGGAGAATCCGTGAGGATGGCGCGAGCGAGTTGCGGCCAAGCGGAGGCTGGCGCTGTCCTCGGGGCCGACTGGGGCTGGGGTGGTCGTCCACCGGCCAATCGCGGCTTACGAAGGCTGGCTACGATCGTCGAGTGACTGAATTGCTCGGGCCTGCGGAGATCAGGGCGCTGGCGGCCGAGCTGGACGTACGGCCGACCAAGAAGCTCGGCCAGAATTTCGTGCACGATCCCAACACGGTGCGCCGGATCGTCGACATTTCGGCAGTCGGCGAAGGTGACGTCGTGCTGGAAGTCGGGCCGGGGCTTGGCTCGCTGACACTCGGGCTGCTCGCGACCGGTGCCGAGGTCGTCGCGGTCGAAATAGACCCCGTACTGGCCGGGCGGCTCCCGAACACCGTGGCCGAACGCGGTGGGGCCGAAAGGCTGACGGTTGTCGGAGCGGACGCTCTACGGATCACGGTGGACGACCTGCCTCAACGGCCGACGGCGCTCGTCGCGAATCTGCCGTACAACGTCGCCGTTCCTGTTGTGCTGCATCTGCTCGCCGAGCTGCCCTCGTTGACCAGTGGTCTCGTAATGGTCCAGACCGAAGTCGCCGACCGGATGGCGGCCGGCCCTGGCAGTCGGACTTACGGAGTGCCCAGCGTCAAGCTCGCGTGGTACGGGAAGACACGTAAGGTCGCCGCGGTACCTCGCTCGGTGTTCTGGCCTGTTCCGAACGTGGATTCAGCCCTCGTCGCTTTCGAGCGAGGCGAAGTGGTGTCGTCCGTGGAGAGGAAGCGGCTGTTCGCCGTGGTCGATGCCGCTTTCTCGCAGCGGCGAAAAACGCTGCGGGCGGCTTTGGCGTCATGGGCCGGTTCCGCCGAACGTGCGGGGGAGTTGCTCGAAAAGGCGGGTATCGACCCCAAGACCCGCGGTGAACAGTTGGATGTTCACCAGTTCGCCCGTATCGCGGCAGCGACTGACTGATCGCCGTCGCAGGTGTGACCGGCGCCGCGCGGGCGAGTCTCGGCTGAGGTCAGCACGACAGCGTAAATCCTCTTCTCGATCCGTCTGGTCCAACCTGTCTTAGCAGGCAGCGGCCTGACGCGATCCTGAGACCTCAGCCGTGGTCTCAGGATGCGGACAGCAAATCCTGTATTATGGACACGACCAGACGTGTGATCTGCGCCTACGCGCTTGCTTTCATCTAGTGGGATCGGTTTTACTCAGTGAGCCATCCCGAGCGACTGAGAGACCTGGCTCGCCGAAGTCGCAGCAACCACCCTCAACAGGGCAGGTGCTACCGCCAGGACCGATGGAGGCTGTGCCTAATGAACAGGGTCACCCACCCGCTCCTGCTGACCAGGCGACGCGTCGTCGATGAAGGTCGCCGCACGGTAAGTGCGTGTCGACGCTCCACCGTTACTGCCTGAGTCTTTCCCTTACCTCTGAAGCCCGTCCGTTCTGGACGGTCACTCGGTGACGGTTGGCGCGCTCGAAAGAAGCAGCGCCCCCTTTGCATGGAGCCCTTCGTGATCACTGTCGAAAACCTGTCCAAGTCCTTTCCCCTCAACGGAAATCCCGTCGTCGCCCTGCGCGATGTCAGCGTGGACATCCAAGCAGGCTCGTTGTTCGGAGTCGTCGGTCCGGCCGGCTCCGGCAAGTCGACCCTCGCTCGTTGCATCGGACTTCAGGAGCGCCCGGACCGGGGCGTGGTCCGCCTCGACGGCCTGAACACCGGGACCCTTGACGGCCGCCGCCTGCGGGAGATCCGTCGGCAGGTCGGTGTCGTGAGCACCAAGCCGGAGTTGCTCGCCGAGCGCACCATCGCCGGCAACATCGCGTCGCCGCTCGAACAGCTCGGCCTCGACGGGCCGCAGCGCCGTAACCGGGTCGGCAACCTGCTCGATCTGGTCGGACTCACCCCGCGAGCGGGGCAGCGGCCGGGTGATCTGACCGAGGGGCAGCTGCGCCGAGTGGCCATCGCCAAGGCTCTGGCAGCCGGGCCGTCCGTGCTCTTGGCTGACGACCCGACCGCCGGTGTGCAGCCCGAAGAGTCCGGCGCGGTCCTGACCGTGCTCGACCGCGCGCGCGCCGAGCTCGGAGTCACCGTGCTGCTCACCACTCCTGATGCCGGTGTGGTCCGCCGTGTCTGCGACGACGTCGCGGTTCTTGAGGCTGGGGCGATCATCGAACGTGGAACCGTGCTCGACCTGGTCTCCGACCCGACCAGCCGGACCGCGCAGGCGCTGCTGCCCTCGATCGAGACCGGACGGGCGCAGACGTCGAAGTACGACCGCGCGGTGGACGTCGTGCTTGTCGGTTTCGCATCGGTCGGTGCGCTGCTGCCTGAGGCCGCCGGTCGCTTCGACGTCGAACTCGCCACCATCGGGGGCGGCCTGACCCGGATCGGCGACACGCCGGTCGGCAGGTTCCGTCTCGGTGTGCGCGGTGAGCGCGCGGATGCCGCGCTCGCCTGGATCGCCGAACGCGGTGGCCACGTGACCCACCCGGTCCGCGGGCCGCAGGGCGTCGCTGCCTGACTCCTCCACGACCGGGCCGCTCAGGACGAAATCCGTCCAGGGCGGCCCTTTCGTGTCTGACTCGTCCTGTTCTCTTTCTCCTGGTGGCAGCACAAGTGGAGCGGCCACGTAGGCTTGACTCGTGCTCGCCGTCGTACCGCCCCCAGTAACCGTCAGGGTTCCCGCCAAGGTCAACCTGCACTTGTCGGTCGGTGACGTACGCCCGGACGGCTACCACGAGCTGGTGACCGTGTTCCAGGCGCTTTCGCTCACTGACGAGGTGACCGTGGCGGTCACCGAGGACCCGGGCGTCGAGGTCTATGGCGAAGGAGAAGGTTCCGTACCGACCGGGGCCAACAACCTCGCGTGGAAGGCGGCGCAGGCGCTGGCGGCCCACGTCGGCAAGGCCGACGGCGAGTCCAAGGTCCGAGTGGTGCTTCGCAAAGGCATCCCCGTAGCCGGCGGGATGGCCGGGGGCAGCGCTGACGCGGCCGCGACCCTGGTGGGGCTCGCGTCACTTTGGAAGCTCGACATCTCCCGAGACGAACTGGCGGGTATCGCCGCCAAGCTCGGGAGCGATGTTCCTTTCGCCCTTTACGGTGGGACAGCGTTGGGTACCGGCCGAGGCGAGCAACTTGTGCCGGTGTTGTCGAGGCACACGTTCCATTGGGTTCTGGCGTTCGATCAGCGTGGTCTTTCGACCCCTCGGGTGTTCGGAGAACTGGACAGGTTGCGTGAAGAGGGCAGTCCGCCTCGGATCGGTTCGCATACTCCGGTGGTCGAGGCGCTGGCGTCCGGTGACCCGCGGCAGCTGGCACTGCTTCTCGGCAATGACCTGCAGGCGGCCGCCGTCTCGTTGCGTCCCGGGCTGCGTCGCACGTTGCGGGCGGGAGTCAACGCGGGTGCGCTCGCCGGCACCGTGTCCGGGTCTGGGCCGACCTGCGCTTTTCTGTGCGCGGATGCCCAGTCTGCAGTCGAGGTCGCCGCGGAGCTGTCCGGTGCGGGGGTCTGTCGCACGGTGCGTGTCGCACACGGGCCGGTTCCCGGCGCCAAGCTGGTAGGCGGAGACGATGCGCCGCGGCCGGCTCCGCCTCGAGTACACGCGTGAGGATGTCCGAAATGGACGTCGACTAATTCGTTGTGGTGCAAGCTTTTTGGAAAGGATCGGCTGAGGCATGGCCAACTTGGTCAACCTGGAGTCGGTGAGCAAGTCCTTCGGGGTGCGCCCGCTGCTCGACGGTGTTTCGCTCGGCGTTGCGGAGGGGCAGCGCATTGGCGTCGTCGGTCTCAACGGGGGCGGGAAGACGACGCTGCTGGAGGTCCTCGCGGGGATCAGCGAGCCGGATACGGGACGGGTGAGTCAAGTCCGTGGCTTGCGGATGGCCGTGGTCACCCAGCGAACCGAACTCCCGGTCGGCAGCACAGTCGGAGACGTCGTGCTGGAGCGCTACGGCGCCGAACATGAGTGGGCCGCTGACGCGCGGGTCAGGTCCATTATGGATGGTCTGGGGATCACTGCTCTCGGTGTCGAAACGTCGACGGCGAACCTGTCCGGTGGCGAACGCCGCCGTGTCGCATTGGCGGCGGCTCTCACCGGTGAACTCGACCTCGTGGTCCTCGACGAGCCTACCAACCATCTCGACGTCGAAGGTGTGCGCTGGCTCGCGGATCACCTGCTCAACCGCAGGATCGCGGTCGTGGTCGTCACCCACGACCGGTGGTTCCTCGACACGGTCGCGAGCGTGACCTGGGAGGTCTCCAACGGTCGCGTCGAGCAGTACGAAGGTGGGTACGCGGACTGGATCTTCGCCCGGGCCGAGCGGGCGAGGCTCGCGGCGACGGCCGAGGAGAAGCGGCAGAACCTGGCCCGCAAGGAGCTCGCGTGGCTGCGTCGCGGTCCGCAGGCCAGGACTTCGAAGCCGCGCTACCGCGTCGAGGCGGCGGAGGCACTGATCTCCGACGTGCCGGAGCCACGTGATTCAGTCGAGCTGCAGGCGTTCGCCCGCCGACGGCTGGGGAAAACCGTGCTGGAGGTCGAGGACGCAACTTTGACCGTCGGTGACCGCACTCTGCTCGATCACGTCACCTGGCGGATCGGGCCAGGCGATCGGATCGGCCTGGTCGGCGTCAACGGATCCGGCAAGACGACGCTGCTGAAGCTGCTCGGCGGGGACAAAGAGCCCGAGACGGGGCGCCGTATCCAGGGGAAGACGGTCAGCCTCGCGCACCTACGGCAGGAGCTCGACGATCTGCCGGGTGATCTGCGCGTCCTGCAGGCGATCGAAGAGGTCTCCGGAAGGGTCGTATTCGGCAAACAGGAGCTCTCCGCGTCGCAGCTGGCCGAAAAGCTGGGGTTCCCCGCGTCCAGGCAGTGGACTCCGGTCGAAGACCTTTCCGGTGGTGAGCGGCGCCGCCTGCAGCTGTGCCGGCTTCTGATGGCCGAGCCCAACGTGCTGCTGCTCGACGAACCGACGAACGATCTCGATATCGACACTTTGCAGCAGCTGGAAGACCTGCTCGATTCGTGGCCGGGCAGCCTCGTCGTCGTTTCGCACGACCGGTACCTGGTGGAACGCGTTTGCGACACGATCGTCGCCTTGTTCGGGGACGGACACGTGACCCACCTCCCGGGCGGCATCGAGGAGTACCTCGACCGGCGGGTCAAGAGCCTGGAGCAGGCCGGTGCCGACCGGAAGTCGGGCAGCGGGCAGTCCTCCGAGCTCAAGAAGAGTGCCGCGGAGCAGCGGGCGGCACAGAAGGAACTGTCCCGCCTCGAGCGCAAGCTCGACCAGTTGCACGCCAAGGAAAAGAAGCTGCACGCGGCGCTGCTCGTGGCGGCGACCGACCCGACGAAGCTCATCGAGTTGAACACTGAACTGAAAGCCGTTGAAACGGAGAAGGAGGAGGTCGAGGCCCAGTGGCTCGAGACCTCCGAAGCGATCGAGTGAGTTCACTCGACGGCGAGCGGGTGTTCCAAGGGCGGACAGTACTGTGACGCGCATGAGTCGGTTCGTGGACACGCTCGTCGCCACCGCGGCGGGGCGAGGTCAGCAGCGAGGAATGGTCACGGGGGAGCCCAAGGAGCCGGTTCGGCGGACCTGGGCTGAGATTCACGAGCAGGCGAAGCGGGTCGCCGGGGGCCTGGTGCTCGCCGGGCTCGAGTCCGGCAAGGCGGTGGCGGTCCTGGCGGCGGCGCCGTCGCTGATCGCGCCGACGGTGCAGGCGGTGTGGCTCGCCGGTGGCAGCGTGACGATGCTGCACCAGCCCACCCAGCGCACCGACCTCGCCGAGTGGGCCGAGGACACCGTTCGCGTGCTGCGGATGATCGGGTCCGATCTGGTCCTGCTCGGTGAGCCGTTCGACCAGCTGGCGCCGGTGCTCACCGAGCACGGCATCGCCTTCCAGGTGATCACTGAGTTGCTCGAGGCCGAACCGCTGGCGGAGCCAGTTCCGACGGGCGAATCCGACACGGCGCTCCTACAGCTGACCAGTGGGTCGACGGCCGATCCGAAGGCCGTTCAGATCACCTACGGAAACCTGTATTCGAACGTCAAGGCGATGGTCGATCGCGCCGAGTTCGACTTTGACGTCGATGTGATGGTTTCGTGGTTGCCCACCTTCCACGACATGGGGATGGTCGGTTTCCTGACGGTCCCGATGACGTTCGGTGTCGAACTCGTCAAGATCACGCCGCTCGAGTTTTTGTCGGGCCCGTTGATCTGGCCGCAGCTGATCAGCAAGTACAACGGCACGACCACGGCCGCGCCGAACTTCGCCTACGCGATCGTGGGCAGGCGGATGGCTCGGGAAGAGGACGACAACACTTACGACCTCTCGAAGCTTCGGATCGCGCTGAACGGCGCCGAGCCGATCGATGAAACAGCGGTGCAGACCTTCGTCGAGGCGGGAGCGCGGTTCAAGATGCCTGCCGAATGCGTCTTTCCGGCGTATGGCATGGCGGAGGCGACTCTTGCGGTTTCGTTTGCTCCGCTGTTCACCGGACTGACGCTGGACGTCGTCGAAGCCGAGGCGCTAGAGGCGGACAACCGTGCGGTGCCGGTGCCCGAGGATGACCCGAGGCGCGGCACCGACGACGTCCGTTCCTTCGCGGTGCTCGGGCCGCCCCTCGACGGGCTCGAGGCCGAGATCGTCGATGACAAGGGCACTGTGCTCGGCGAGCGCCAGGTCGGAGAAATCCGTCTGCGCGGCGAGGCCGTGACGCCGGGGTACCTGACCATGGAGGGTCCGGTCGCGACACAGGACGAGAGCGGCTGGCTGCTCACCGGTGACCTCGGCTACCTGATCGACGGCATGATCGTGATCTGCGGTCGTCGTAAGGACGTCATCATCATGGGTGGCCGGAACCTGTACCCGACCGATATCGAACGGGCGGCGATGTCGGTCGAGGGGGTTCGAGCTGGGAACGCCGTGGCCGTGCGGATCGACGCGGGTAGCCGCCGGGAGCGGTTCGCCGTCGTCGTCGAATCGAAACTCGCCGGGGATCCGGACACCGAGAAGGCGTTGGCGAAGGAAGTCGCGGCCAAGGTGCGCGACGCGGTCGACATGCGGCCCTTCGCGGTTGTGGTGCTTCCGGCGGGAAGTCTGCCCAAGACACCGTCGGGCAAGGTGAAGCGGGCCGCGACCGCCACCCAGTTCGCGAACAAGATCGCCAAGAACGCGGCGACCACCTGACACGGGAGCGTCGGACTCGCGAGGATCGCGGGCCGGCCCTCTCGCCGTGTTTCCGTGGGTCAGCGGCGTCGCCAGAGCGGCCTGCGGGTGTGAGTGTGTTCCAAAGCCGGCGCAATGTAGTAGCCGGCGGACTGGGAACGCCCGGCCAGTGTGCCTTCGACGTCACGGAGGAACGCGTCGACGGCTGCTGGGTCGTAGCCTCGTTTCGAGAGCGGTGCTTTGGCGAACGCCACGTTGTGGACGTCCGAAACCGACAGGTCGTCGTCGCCGTCGAGCGTGGCGGCGACCCGTTCGAGGAAGGCATCGACCGCGGGTTCGTGATAGCCCCGGGCGCCGATCGGCGCCCGGTCGAACTGCCGGGTTCTCGCCTCGAACGAGGTGACGGGCACTAGCGTTCCCGCAGGAAATCGACGAGGCCGCGGTCCGGAACGGCGCGTTCGGCGGTCGCCTGGTTCTCCTCACGCACGCCGGGCACACCGAGTACCTGCTGGCCGGTCCGCTGGGCGAGTTGCCCCTCGATCTTGTCGAGGAAATCGTCGACTTCGCGTTCGTCGTAGCCGCGCTTCCCGATCAGCGGACGCGAGAACATGACGTGGTGGACCTCGGCCGCCGTCAGGTCGTCCCGGTCCGAGATCGTGTTTGCGATCCGCTCCAGGAACTTGTCGACCTCGTGTTTGGCGTATCCGCGCCGCCCGATCGGGGCGTTCGGAAAAGTGGCGCCGGTGATGTCTTTGGCCGTAAACGACATGAAACTCTCTCCGGTTTCGGTGGGAATGTGATCTCCGCATTCCGTCCTAACGGGTTTGAGAGTTCCCCGGAAGAGCTCGCGCTATTTCACGACTCGATCAGGGGCGTGGTGAACGCCTTCGAGTGACGAGTTGTAACACACCGCCATGTGATCGGGTTCACCCAGCGTGGAAGGTGTTCTGGGCTGCGACGAGACCGGTGCTGATCAGCGCTTCAACGGCGTCGGCGCAGCGATCGACCTCGAAAGCGAGTTCTTTGCGTTCGACCGTCGAGAAGTCCTTCAGCACGAAATCCGCCGGATCCTGCCGTCCTGGAGGGCGGCCGACGCCGAAACGGACGCGGTAGTAGTCCTTCGTGCTCAGGGATTTGGTGATCGAGCGGAGGCCGTTGTGGCCGTTGTCACCGCCACCCAGCTTCATCTTGAGCGCGCCGAAGTCGACGTCCAGCTCGTCGTGGACGACCACGACACCGGCCGGGGGGATCTTGTAGAACCGGGCCACGCCGACGACAGGGCCGCCCGAAAGGTTCATGTACGAGCGCGGCTTCGCCAGGACCACCCGCTGCCCGGCGAGCCTGCCTTCGAGGACCTCGGCGCCGCTTTTGTGGGCTTTGAACCTGCCGCCGACACGGCCGGCGAGTTCGTCGAGCACCATGAAGCCGACGTTGTGCCTGTTGCCAGCGTATTGAGGGCCGGGATTGCCGAGGCCGGCGAGCAGGATCTGCTCGCCGGCCCCGGGAAGTACTGCTTCGGTCACGCGAGTGACTTTATTCGGCGTCCTCGGCGGGGGTGGTCTCCGCCTCGGCGTCGGCGTCTTCGCCCTCGAGCGCGGATTCGGACGGCGACTCGTTCACGGCGACGACCAGGGCATCAGGGTCGGTGACCAGGGAGGCGCCCTTCGGCAGGATGACGTCCGAAGCGTTGATCTGGGTGCCGGCGACGACGCCCTCGACCGAGACCTCGACCTGCTCGGGGATGTGCAGTGCCTCGACCTCGATCTGGATGGCGTCGAGGTCGGTGGTGACCAGGGTGCCCGGGCCGGGGGTGCCGGTGACGACGACGGGGATGTCGACGGTGACCTTCTCGCCGCGAATGACGACCAGCAGGTCGACGTGCTCGATGTAGTTCTTCAGCGGGTGGACGACGATGGTCTTCGTCAGCGCCAGCTCACTCTTGCCCTCGAGCTCGAGGGTGATGACGGCGTTGCCGCCGTTCTCACGCACGACGCGGGCGAACTCGAGGGCGGGCAGGGCGTAGTGGCGCGGGTCCGAGCCGTGCCCGTACAGCACCGCGGGGATCTTGCCGGCGCGACGCGTGCGGCGCGCGGCACCCTTGCCGAATTCGGTGCGGGGCTCAACGGATAGGCGTACCTCGGACACGGTGTAGCACTCCTTCAATTCACCAACATGTTCAGCGAAATCATGCTGAGGTGGGGATGGTTCGGGTCGGTTCTGGTGTTCGGCGGCGAGTTCCACGGGCGTGCTCGATCGCGTGTGGCCACTCAAGCCGCCGCGTCGATCACGTCGGGCACCAGGTGCTCACGGAACCCGCCTCGCCGAGACCGGGAAAGTGTAGACCAACCTGTCGTGCCGGGGTCCCGCCGGGTGGCTCGTTCAGGTGACAAGTCGGTGACAGCTGCTTTGGGAACCCGCGGATGCGGTGGTGCGTGACCCCTTTCCTAAGGTGTGATCTCTTCGCACGCGAGACACAGGGGGCGGAATGCCGGCACGACGGTTGAGGATCGGCGCGGTCGCCGTCTTGTGCTGCTTCGTGGCCGGTTGTGACGTCGCGATCGACGGGGCCGCGGGGATCTCGCCCGCCGAGCAGCAGCGGGTCGACCGGCGCGCCGAGCAGCGTGGCGCTGTGGAGAGCGCGTTGAAGGCGCTGGAGCAGGCACCCGCGGTTGTCTATAAGTCGACAATCAAGGATGCTTCGGGTAAACCCGCCGAATTGCTGTTTCGCATCACCCGCAACGGCAGCGCACACGGCGCGCTGCCGGTCGACGGCCAGACCGTCCAGGTCGTCTCGGCCGACAAGCAGTTGTACCTCGCGGCGACGCCGGAGTACTGGAAGGCGCACGGGCTCGGCAACAGTGACCAGTACGGCACCAACTGGGTCCGGACCGACAGCACGGACCTGCCGGTGAACGCCGTCGAGGTGCTCAACCCGCGCAAGGCGGCGTCGACACTCCGGACCGCGGTGTCCGCGATGAAACCGCTGACCGATCCGGTTCGGTCGAAGTTGCCCGACGGAACCGAGGTCTATGACATCCGGAGTGGGCCTGGGGCGCTCCAGGTGACCACCGCGCCGCCGCATCGCGTGGTCAGTTTCGCGCCTTCCCTCGTCGACGCCGCCGGCGGCAAGACGCTCGGTGCCGAGATGCGGGTCGAGCCGCTCGCCGGGGACGCGCTCAAAAAGCTCCAGACCGATCTGGACGGCGCGATCGGCGGGGTCGGGCAACCGTTCGACGCGCTCACCCAGGTCAGCGTCAGCGTGGTCAGCGACAAACTGGACTGTACGGACTTCGTCGGAAGCTGCCGGGCGACCATCGACGTCGCCAACACCGTCATCGGCGGCGTGAGCGGGACACCCGTGCGCCTGACACTGACCGTCGAGTTCACCGCCCAGTCCCTCGGGGGGCAGACCTGCACGGCGGACGCCAACGCGGCACCGGACACCACGACGAGCATGACCTGTGAGGTCAAGTTCAGACTGCCGAATCGGAACGCCAGCTACCAGGTCCAGGCGAAACCGTCGGCCCGCGGTGAGGTCCGGGCTCCCGTCGACGTCAACGGTGCCCGTGAAAAGCTCAAGTCCGAGTTCGCCACGCTGGGCGGCTGACCTGCACGCTCACCCCGGGGTGCGTTGCATACGTTGAAGTAGCCGATCTCGCGTTCTTAACATCGGGGTCGTCACCGATGAAAGGGAGAACGTGATGGCGAAATTGGTTGTGTTCGGAGGAACCGGGTACGCGGGCACGAAGGTCGTCGCGGAAGCACGCGATCGCGGTCACGAGGTCCTGGCGATAGCGAGGAACGCAGAAGGTGAGGGGACCAGGGCCGGATCGCTGTACGACGAGGCCTTCCTCGCCGAAGTCGCCAAGGGCGCCGACGTGCTGGTCATCGCGGTCCAGGGGCAGAGTGGCCTGCTCGAGGCGGTGCCCTCGATCGCTCAGGTCGCGAAGGACAACGGCGCGCGGATCGGGGTGGTCGGCGGGGCGGGCAGTCTGTACGTGACCGAGGGCGGGCCCCGGCTGATCGACACCCCCGAGTTCCCGGACGAGTACAAGGGCGAAGCAGGGGCACACGTCGAGGTGCTGGAAGCGTTCCGGGCGCTTCCCGAGGATGTCGAATGGTTCTACCTCAGCCCGGCCCCCGAGTTCGGCGCGTGGACCGAGGGAGGGCGCATCGGCGACTTCCGACTCGGGAGCGATGTGATCCTGAACGATGAAAACGGCAGGTCGAAGATCAGCGGTGCCGACTACGCGATCGCGTTCGTCGACGAGATCGACAAGCCAGAGCACCGCCGCCAGCGCTTCTGTGTCGCTTACTGACCTGACAGTTCCTTCACGACCGGCGCGAACGTTTCCAGCATCGGCTCGAACACCGTGATGTAGGAGAAGCCGTACCGTTCGCGACGTTCCTGGAGCTGCCGGACGATCTCGTCGACCGTCCCGAACAGCAATTGGGGCGTTTCGAGCAGGGCGTCCACGTCGAGACCGTCCTCGTCGTCGACACGCCAGGATTCGGCGGCCGCGCGCCGGTCGGCCGTGACGACGACTCGCTGGACGAGCATGTTCAGTTCGGGATCCCGGCCGTTCGTGTGTGAGCGAAAGTAGGCGACACGTTCGTCCATGCGCTCGGCGTCGTCGAGTTGGAAGGTGCCCGGTGGTTTTCCCGGTGCTTGACGAAGACCCGCGAAGCCGGCGATGTCGGCGTGACGGGCGGCGAGAGAGAGCACGCCGTCGCTGTTGCCCGCGAGGAGCAGCGGCGGGGGTGTGATCCCCTCGTTGTCGAAGTGCTCACGCAGGTGGTCGAGGCTCTTGGCGAGATACTCGATGCGCTCCTTGGCGGGAACCCACGGCAGGCCGGCACTGTCGAATTCCGATTTCATGTGGCCGGAGCCGAGGCCAAGGTCCAGCCGGTCGTCGGTCATCTTCACCGTTGTGGCGACTTCGCGTGCGAAGAGCGCGAAGTTGTAAAAAGACACGTTGGAGACGAGAGTGCCTACGCGCGGCCGTTGGGTCACTGCGGCAGCCATGGTCAAGGCTGGAAAAGGCGCGTTCCGTCCCGGCCCGAGGTGATCGGGCACGGAGATGACGTCGTATCCGAGGGCCTCGACGCGGAGGCACTTCGCGACCCAATCTTCGCGGTTCTCGGCGCCCCACAGGTTCACGCCGAACTTGAATTTCCCCATAAACGGCAACCTAGCCACGCCGGGAGGTCCGGCGCGCGTCGTTTCGCGAGGAGCTGAAAACGAAGCACGGGACCTTTGCTCTCACTCTCCGGAAGAGAGCGGGAGCAAAGGTCCCTCGCTTCGATGGGATCAGGCGTTGCCGTCGAAGAGGGACGTGACCGACCCGTCCTCGAAGACCTGCTGGATCGCCTGCGCCAGCAGCGGCGCGATGGACAGCACGGTCAGGCCCGGGAACCGCTTCTCCTCGGGGATCGGCAGCGTGTTGGTGACGATCACCTCGCGCGCCTTGCAGTTCGACAGCCGCTCGGTGGCGGGGTCGGACAGGATGCCGTGCGTCGAGGCGATGACGACGTCGGCGGCGCCTTCGTCGAGCAGGGCCTCGGTGGCCTTCACGATCGTGCCGCCGGTGTCGATCATGTCGTCGATCAACACGCACAGCTGACCGCGGACCTTGCCGACGACGCGGTTGGCGACGGCCTGGTTCGGCTTGTCCGGGTCGCGGGTCTTGTGGATGAAGGCGATCGGCCGATCACCCAGCTGCGCCGCCCACTTCTCGGCGAGCCGCACGCGGCCCGAGTCCGGCGAGACGACGGTGATGTTCTCGCCGTGGTAGGTCTTGTTGATGTGCGCGGCAAGCACGTTCTGCGCGAGCAGGTGGTCGACGGGGCCGTCGAAGAAGCCCTGGATCTGTGCGGTGTGCAGGTCGACCGTCATGATCCGGTCGGTGCCCGCGGTCTTGAACAGGTCCGCGATCAGGCGCGCGGAGATCGGCTCGCGGCCCTTGTGCTTCTTGTCCTGCCGCGCGTACGGGTAGAACGGCATGATCACGGTGATCCGCTTGGCGCTCGCCCGCTTGAGGGCGTCCACCATGATCAGTTGCTCCATCACCCATTCGTTGATGGGCGCCGGGTGGCTCTGGATCACGAACGCGTCGGTCCCGCGCACCGATTCGTTGAACCGGACGAAGATCTCGCCGTTGGCGAAGTTGTGCGCGGTCTGCGGGACGACCGTCACGTTGAGGTGCTTGGCGACCTCTGCGGCGAGCTCCGGGTGTGCGCGCCCGGAGAAGAGCATCAGGTTCTTCTTCGGTGTGCCGGACTTCGAACTCATGCTGGCGACTCCCCGTCGTTTCCCTTATCTGAATCGGACACGGCGGTGGTGTCCTGCTTCGCGGCGGAAGCTGCTTCCGCCGCGGGTGTGCCCAGCCTGCGCCGGGTCACCCAGTCTTCGATGTTGCGCTGCGGCCCGGTGGAGACGGCGAGCGCGCCCGGGGGCACGTCTTGCCTGATCACGGTGCCTGCCCCGCTGTAGGCACCGTCGCCGATGGTCACCGGGGCGACAAACGTGTTGTCCGCGCCGAGCCGCACATGGGAGCCGATCGTGGTGTGGTGCTTGTTCACGCCGTCGTAATTGACGAAAACGCTGGAACAACCGATGTTGCTGTTTTCGCCGATGGTCGCGTCGCCGACGTAGGTCAGGTGCGGAACCTTCGTCCCGGCGCCGATGTCCGCCTTCTTCGTTTCGACGAAGGCGCCCAGCTTGGCCTTGGTCCCCAGTTTGGTGCCGGGACGCAGGTAGGTGAACGGGCCGACCTTGACGCCATCGCCCAGTTCCGAATCGGAACCGTGCGTTCGCACCACCGACGCGCCCGTGCCGACGGAGACGTTCTCCAGCGTGCTGTCCGGGCCGATCTGCGCGCCTTCGCCGACCGACGTCGAGCCCTTCAGTTGCACGCCGGGTTCGATGACGACGTCGCGCGACAGGGTCACGCCCGCGTCGATCCACGTGCTCGACGGGTCGACGACGGTGACGCCCGCCCGCTGCCAGCCGCGGACGATGCGCCGGTTCAGTTCGGCGCCGAGAACGGAGAGCTGCACACGGTCGTTGACGCCTTCGGTCACCCAAGGGTCGTCGATGACCAGCGCGCCGACCCCCTTGCCGTCGCCGCGGGCGATGCCGAGGACGTCGGTGAGGTAGAGCTCGCCCTGCGCGTTGTCGGTCGAAAGCTTCGAGAGACCATCGACCAGCACCGAAGCGTCGAAGGCGTAGACGCCGGAGTTGATTTCGGCGATTTCGTGCTGTTCGGGGGTGGCGTCCTTCTGCTCGACGATCGAGGTGACGACACCGTTCTCGTCGCGGATGATCCGGCCGTAACCGGTCGGGTTCTCCACGACCGCGGTCAGCACGGTGACCGCGTTACCGGCCGAGGTGTGCTCCGTGACCAGGGAAGCGAGTGTTTCGGTGTCGAGCAGTGGGACATCGCCGTAGCTGACGACGACGGTGCCGGTCAGTCCGCCCGGCAGTGCCGAGAGCGCGCACGAGACGGCGTGCCCGGTGCCCTTCTGCTCCTCTTGGACGGCCGTGACGACCTCGCGCCCGAGCGCTTCGCCGACCTTCGCCAGCTGCGCGCCGACCGAGTCGCGACCGTGGCCGATGACCACGACCAGGTGTTCCGGGCTCAGCCCCGCCGCCGCCCGGACCGCGTGCTCGACCAGCGGACGGCCGGCGATCGGGTGCAGCACCTTCGGGGTGGACGAACGCATGCGGGTGCCCTCACCCGCGGCGAGGATCAACGTGCTCAGCGGGCCGGTCACGGCACTCCCAACATTTCACCAACGGTGGTTGTCGGGCGTTGATCCTACGTGGGCTGCCCGGCGTCCCACGCGGGGTCGGTCGGAGCATCCTCACCGGGCCATCCGGTCATCGGATCGATGGCCATCGAGTTCACCGACGACACCTGGTTCCCGCCGCCGCGTTTCGCCTGGTACATGGCCGCGTCGGCACGTGCCAGGACCTGCTCGGCCCGCTCCTGCGGGCGGAGTGAGACAAGGCCGACGGAGAGCGTGACACCGTGCGAAAGATGGTGCGGCAAAGATGCGACGGCATTCACAGAACGGCCCAGTGCTTGTTTCGCCGCTGACGCCGGAGCCCCAGGTAGAAGCACGATGAACTCGTCTCCGCCGTATCGGGCGACGACGTCGTCGCCGCGCAGGGCGTCGCGCAGCGTGCTCGCGATGACACGGAGCACGTTGTCGCCTTCGGCGTGCGACTGTTTGTCGTTGACATCCTTGAAACCGTCGAGATCGACCAGCGCGACGGCGAGCGGCTGGGCGTCCGCGGACGACGCCAGCGAACGCAGCTTTTCGTCGAGCGCGCGGCGGTTCGGGAGTCCGGTGAGCGGATCCTGCAAAGCCTGCTGGGTGATCGCGCCGTGCTCGGCGGACAGCCGTTCGTGTTCCCGGCGCGCGTTGAGCGTGGCGATCTGTGATTCCCGCAGCGACCACATCTCCGATTCGAGGATGGTCGCGTAGTCGATCAGGGACTGGCTCGCGCCCGACGCGTAGTCCGGGGTGGTGTCGAGCCTGGCCAGCTCGCGGGCGAGGTTCAGCCGCATCGACGGCAGCGAGCCGTCCTCGTTGTCCTCGCGGACCTCTTTGAGCACCTGCAACGCGTCTTCGCGGCGGCCGGCGTTGTCCAAGCAGCGGGCCAGCGCGATGGCGATGATCTCGCGTTCGTGCGGGAACACCAGTTCCGGATTCAGCAGCGCGTTCAGCCGCTCGATATGAGACGAATCGGGCGACGCCAGCGCGGCCGCCGCGGCGAGCACGCCGACCTGGTCGATCGCGGGCACGTTGGCCTTGCGGGGGAACAGCGACTCGGTGAACGGGCCTTCGGCGGCCTGCGCCATCGACGCGGCGGTGCGGAACTTGTCCGCTCCCTCGTCGTACCGCTCGATGCGTTCGAGCCGCAGGCCCCAGCCCAGCAGCATCTTGACCCGGTTGATCAGCTGGAGCGCGATCTCGTGCGGGCTCGCGCTGTCGCGGATCGCCTGCGCGGCGCGGGCGATGGCCTCTTCGGCCGCCTCGTAGACGCCCAGCTGGTTCAGCACCAGCCAGCAGTCGACCAGAGTGGTGGACAGCATCCTGTCCCAGTTGCGCCTGCCGACCTGGCGGTCCGGGACCGCGGAGTCGTCGAGGATGGCCAGCGCCCTGGCGATCTCGGTGAGGGCGGCGTCCTCCTGCTTGGCGATCACCAGCCGGCGACCGCGCATGGCGTGCGCGTCGGCCCGCATCAGCGCGAGACCGTGCCGTCTGGTGTGCGCGAGCATCTCGTCGAGCCTGGGTTCGGCTTCGGCGGCGAGACCGCGGGTGACCAGCCTGGCCATCGCCGAGTAGCGCAGCAGCTGGGCGACCAGCAGAGGTTCGCCGCGGCGCTGTGTCTCGTCGAGGAGTTCGTCGAGGCTGGTGACGATGTCCAGCTGCTCGGCGAAGCTGACGCGCTGGATGGCCGCGCCGAGTTCGCGCGCGCGACCGTAGAGCCAGGCGTCGGACATCTCCGCAAGCGCCGGCCGCCTGCTACTGGTCGTCGCGTCCTCGGTCAGCCGCACACACCCCCACCGTTGAAAACGCCGCTGGTCATCTGTTCGTCTGCTCCGCCGCCAGGATTCGAACCTGAACTGTCAGAACCAAAATCTGAAGTGCTGCCGATTACACTACGGCGGATCGATCCTGGTCAGGATAGCCATGCCGGAGACCTCCCTGTGCGCCCGGGGGTTGCGTCACAGTCGCGAGCACTCCACAAGGGACGAAACCTCCTGTACCGTAACTTACGGCATCGTAGGTAAGGTCACCCTTAGGGAAACCCTCAAGGGTTGCGCGTAGAAAAGAAGTGACTGCATGACGGCTACCCTCGACCGTTCTCAGAAGCCCGCGAAGGGCCCCAAGCCGGTAATCGACGGACACCGATCGAGCGCCGTGCAGCTCTCGGTCTACCTCGGGGTCATCTTCCCGCTCGCCGCGCTGCTCGTGGCCGTCCCGTTCGCCTGGGGCTGGGGACTGACCTGGGTCGACGTCGGCATCTTCGTGGTGTTCTACGCGATCAGCGGACTCGGTATCACCGTCTCCTACCACCGCTACTTCACGCACGGCTCGTTCAAGGCCAAGCCGTGGCTGCGCGTCGCGATGGCGATCGCCGGCAGCATGGCCGTCCAGGGCCCCGTGATCACCTGGGTCGCCGACCACCGGCGCCACCACGCCTTTTCCGACCGCGACGGCGACCCGCATTCGCCGTGGCTGTTCGGCAGCTCGCCGCTCGCCATCGCCAAGGGGTTCTGGCACGCGCACATGGGCTGGCTGTTCGAGCGCGACCAGACCAACGCGGAGCGTTTCGCGCCCGACCTGGTCAAGGATCCGGCCATCAAGAAGGTCGACGACCTGTTCTGGCTGTGGAGCCTGCTCACCCTGGTCCTGCCCGCGGTGCTCGGCGGCCTGATCACCTGGTCGTTCTGGGGCGCGGTGACCGCGTTCTTCTGGGCCGGGCTGGTGCGCGTCTGCGTGCTGCACCACGTGACCTGGTCGGTCAACTCGGTCTGCCACATGATCGGCGAGCGCCCGTTCGCCGCCCGCGACAAGTCGGCCAACTTCTGGCCGCTGGCGATCTTCTCCTTCGGCGAGTCGTGGCACAACCTGCACCACGCCGACCCGACCTCGGCTCGGCACGGTGTGCAACGCGGTCAGATCGATCTTTCCGCGCGGCTCATTTGGATCTTCGAGAAGTTCGGCTGGGCCTACGACGTGCGCTGGCCGACCCCGCAGCGCCTCGCGCGCATCGCCGCCGACAGCAAATAGCGAGGTCACGTTAGTCTTCTGCAATGGCGGGGAGACGGCGAACCAAACGTGAAGTGGTCACCGGGGCGCGTCCTGTCGCTCCGGTGGCCCGGGTGCGGATGACGGGGACCGAGCGCAGGCAGCAACTTCTCACCGTCGCCAGAGCCCTCTTCGCGGAGAAGGGTTTCGAAGGCACTTCCATCGAGGAGATCGCGCACCGCGCGAACGTCTCCAAACCGGTGGTGTACGAGCACTTCGGCGGCAAAGAAGGCATCTACGCCGTCGTCGTCGACCGTGAAACGCAGCTCCTGCTCGACAGGATGGTCTCGACCCTCCACGGTGGACACCCGAGGGTGATGCTGGAGCAGGCGGCGATCGCTTTGCTCTCCTACGTCGAGGATTCCCGCGACGGTTTCCGCATCCTCGTGCGGGATTCGCCGGTCGCGAGTTCGACGGGCACGTTCTCCACGGTGCTGAACGACATCGCCAGCCAGGTCGAGCACATCCTCGCGCAGCAGTTCGCCGCGCGGGGTTACGACGAGAAGCTGGCCGCGCTGTACGCGCAGGCGCTCGTCGGGATGGTCGCGCTGACCGGGCAGTGGTGGCTCGACGCCAGGAAACCGAAGCGGGACGAGGTCGCCGCGCATCTGGTCAACCTGGCCTGGAACGGTCTGTCCAATTTGGAGCACAAACCGAGGCTGCGCGTGTACTGAGGTGTCAGTCGCGTGGCGGTGACGTTTCCCGGCCGGTGAGCGGTAGGTCCCCCGTAGAGATCGTTCAGCTGGGGGAACATCGTGGAAAACTATCTTGCGCCCGCCGTGCAACCGCTGGTGCCGCGGAAGAGACGTGGCTGAAGCCCGTCATCCGTTTGGGTATCCTCGGCGTCATCGTCCTGGTCGGGGTTTTCGTCGCGGATCCTTTCACGGCGTCGAGCGCCGAAGTCGGCGCCTGTCTCAAGGGTGACGTCAACGACGCGGACAGTATCGAGAACGCCGAATGCGGGGGGCTGCTCCCGGACAAACAGGTGCTGTGCCTGGACGACCTCAAGAAGTGGTTCAGCGCAGGAGGCCGGTCTTCCGCAGGTGGTCGAAGATCATCTTGTCCACCGCGGAGACCCGGTCCCTGTCCGCGTAGCCGAGCCAGGCGACCTCGTCGATTTCGCTGCTGGCCGCGAGCGTTCCGGTGAATTCGGCGGTGTAGCAGGTCATCCGGACCACGACGCCTGCCTTGTGCCCGTCGGCCTGTGCCTCGAAGACCCCGGCGGACGCGATGCTCGCCGCGGTGATCTCGACGGTCAGTTCCTCGCGGACCTCGCGGACGAGTGTTTCCGTATCGGTTTCGCCGGCTTCGCGTTTGCCGCCGGGCAGGTAGAAGACGGACTTGCCGCGTGAGCGGGTGCTCAGGATCCGGCCGTCCCGCAGGTGGAGCCACGCGATCTTGTCGATCACGGCTCAGCCCAGCGCCGCGGCGGTCTCGGCGGTCGTCAGGACTTCGCCCAGCCTCGGGAACACCTTGGTGATCGCCGATTCGTGGGAGATCGCGGCGATACCGGTCATCGCGTCCGAAACGGCGATGGTCTCGTAGCCGTGGTCGGACGCGGCACGCAGTGTCGATTCGACGCCGTACTCCGTGGCGATCCCGCCGAGCACCAGCGTCTTCACGCCGAACCCGCGCAGGATTTCGTCGAGTCCGGTGCCGTAGAACGCGCCCATCGTGTGCTTGGTGATCAGGTGTTCGCCGTCGCGCGGTGTCAACTCGGCGACCAGTTCGCTGCCGGGTGGCTGTTCGTCGACGTCCGGCCGGTGCGCCCGCACGTGGACGATCGGGGAGCCTGCCGCGGTGAAGGCGTCTCGCAGCAGGACGGCGTTCGAGACGACTTCAGCGCCTTCGAGGGGGACTGTCTCCAACGCGACGATCCGCGTCTGGAGGTCGATCAGGACGAGCGCCGTCGTCGCCGGGTCAATCTTCGTCATGGCGGGAGCCTAGTGATCACCGGCGGTGGAGCGGGAATCGGTTACGCGGTCGCGGCGTTCGCCGCTCGGGGCGACCGGGTGACGAACACCGGCCGCCGCGAGCAGGTCCTCACCGAGGCCGCGACGTTGCTCGGCGCGAACCCTGTCCCGTTCGACGCCGCCGACCCGGACGCGGTGGAGCGAGCGCGTACCTCGGCCGTCAGGCGCCGGGGGTGACGCGCAGCAGCTTGTCGTCGTTGCCTTCCGAGGTCGTCACGTAGAGTGCGCCGTCCGGCGCGCTGCGGACGGCACGCAGCCTGCCGAACTTGTCGTCGAACTCCGGCGGCAGCGTCACCTCGGTGACCTTGCCCGCGTCGTCGAGGCGGAACAGCAGCAGCTTCTGCCCCTTCAACGCGGTCACGGCGAGCGAGCCTTCGAGCGCACCCCACCGCGATCCGGTGAGGAACTCGGCACCGCAGATCGCCTCGGTGATCTCGCCGGTCGTCCACACAGGACTGACGGCGTCCGGGAACCGCCGCGTGTCGGTCATCGGAACGCCTTCGTCATAGCTGGTTTCGGTGCCGCCCTTGGACGGGTCCCAGCCGTAGTTCCCGCCGGCGCGTTCCAGGTTGACCTCGTCGTCGATGGTCGGCCCGTGCTCGGCGGTGAACACCTGCCCGGAACCCGGCCGGACCGTGACGCCCTGGACGTTGCGGTGCCCGTAGGTGAACACGCGCTGTTCGTTCGGGTCCGACGACGTGATGAAAGGGTTGTCCGGCAACGGGTTGCCGGTCTTCGCGTCGACGCGCAGCACTTTGCCGCCGAGGTTCTTGCGATCCTGTGGGAAGGCGGGGCGCGCGGTGTCGCCGGTGCCGACGAGCAGCGCGCCGTCCGCGCCGAACGCCGGGCGGCAGCCCGAGTGCCGTCCGCTCGAGGTCACCGGCAGCCCGGTCAGCAGGTCCTTGACCTTGGTGGCGCTCGCGCTGTCCTCGGACAGCTTCCAGGTGACCAGCCGGATGTCGACGGCGTTGTCAGCTTCCTTGTGGGTCTGGCAGGTGATGAACTCGCGCGACGTCGCGAAGTCCCTGCTGATCACCATTCCCATCAGGCCGCCCTCGCCGCGTACGTGGACGTCGGAGAAATCGGCGGTGACGTCGCGCTTCGTGCCGTTGTCGATCAGGGCCAGCTTCCCGGGGCGCTGGGTGACGAGGATCTTCCCGTCCGGCAGGAAGCCGACGTCCCAGCCGTGTTCGAGCCCGGCGGTCACCTGCTCGACCTTCAGTTTCGTCACGGCGGGTTTCGAGGTGACCGGCGGCGCGCTCTGCACCGGTTCGCTCGACGCCCCGGAACAGGCCGTGACCAGTAAAGACAGGGTGATGATCGCGACGACGGCGGTAGTGCGCATGGCATCAGCATGCCATCGTGCTCAATCGCCCGCGAGGAACGAACCGGTCATCCGGTCAGGATCTTCGCCGTTTCGGCGTCGGCGGGCAGGAACGTCTCCAGTTTCAGTTCCGACACCGTGACGTCGGTGGCCGTCGCGAACGTCGTGATGGCCGTGATCAGCCGCAGCTCGCCCGCCGAAGTGGACAACCTCATCGGGACGGCGAACCCGAGGTGATCGGGTCCGGGCGGTTCGGGAGCCGGAACGTAACTTTCGAGTTCGGCCAGCAGCGAGGTCAGTCGCTCGTCGGGCGCGTGCGCGATCTCCTGAGTCAGCCGTTCGAGAATGTGCCGGGCCCAGTCCGCCAGGTTCCGGACGCGCGGCGCCATCCCGTTCGGATGCAGCGCGACCCGCAAGGTGTTGACCGGTTCCTCCAGGAGTTCCGGGGCCACGTCCTCGAAGAGCAGGTCGAGCGCGTCGTTGCGGGCGACGAGGACGCCGTACCGGTCGACCACGATGGCCGGGTACGGGCGGTGCCCGTCGAGCAGCCGCCGCATGCCTTCGAGGACTGGAAGGAGTACGGGGTCGTCCAGCGACGTTTGGGGGAAACCGGGCGCGAAACCGGCCGCGAGCAGCAAACCGTTGCGTTCGCGGAGGGGGAGTTCGAGTGATTCGGCGACGCGCAGCACCAGGCCGCGGCCTGGGATCGACCGGCCGCCTTCCAGGAAACTCACGTGCCGTTGGGTGGTCCCGGCCCGTAGTGCCAGTTCCAGCTGGGACAGCCGGCGCCGCTCGCGCCAGCCTCGGAGCGCGGGGCCGAATCCGGAAACCATGGTCGCCATCCTGGCCGAGACGCACTCGGTGCCGCCATTCCCTCGAAGGAATTGAGCCGATTCCCCGGCGCGGAGATGCTCCTGGCATGAAATTCGGTCTGGTCGTCCCCACTTATCGGTCCATCCTCGACGCCGGGCGCACCGCGCCGGAAATGGTCGCCATCGCGGTCGAAGCCGAACGCCTCGGCCTCGATTCGGTCTGGGTCGGCGACACCTTGGCGAAGGCCCCTATCGATCCCTTGACGTTGCTCGGCGCGTTCGCCGCCAGAACCGAACGGGTCATTCTCGGCACCGCCGCGCTGCTCCCGGCATTGCGGGATCCGTTGCTGTCCGCGAACGCGATCCTTTCCCTCGATCTGATCAGCCAGGGCCGGATCACCCTCGGCGTCGGCGCCGGGTTCGCCGGGCGCAGCGAACCGGAGTTCGCCTTCACCCGCGTCCCGTGGGAGCGCCGCCGCGCGCGGCTCGACGACATCGTCGCGCTGTGGCGGCACGTGTGGAGCGGCGAGAGCGGTCCGTTCCACGGTGAGGTCCTGCACTACGACCTGCTTCCGGAGTACCCGGAGCCGCACCGGCCCGGTGGTCCGCCGGTGTGGCTGGCCGCGTTCACGCCAGGCGCCTTGGAGCGCGCGGGGCGGCTTTACGACGGCTGGCTGCCGTACCCGCCCGACGTCACCGATTACGTCGATGGCCTCGCGAAGATCCGCGAAGCAGCTGTACGTCCGGTGACGCCCGCGCTCTTCGCGACGGTGCTCATCGAGGACGACCCGATCCGGGCCCGCGAACGGCTGGAGGACTACGCGTGGCGGAACTACGGCGCTCCGTTGGACTTCGTCGAGAAGATCCAAGTGCAGATCGCGGGCAGTCGCGAGGAGGTCGCCGAGAGGCTTCGCGAATACGCGGACGCGGGTGCCGAACACGTGCTGATCCGCATCGCCACGCAGGAACCGGCCGAGTTCGACGAGCAGCTTCCGAAGGTGGTCGAAGCACTCCCCAGGTAATGGCGCGGCGAACTGTCGGTGGCCCCACGTAGGCTAGGACGGTGACAAACGCTCCATTGTCCGGACTCCTTCATTCCATCCTTCCCGATCCGGCCCTTCGCGGGGTCGTCGAACGGGCCGGCGCCCCGCTGCTCGAACTGCAGGGCGCGATCGCCACCCGCCAGCTGGTCGCCGGCGCCCTCGCCGCGGACGAGGGCGCCGGGCGCTCCGTGCTCGCGGTGACCGCCACCGGCCGCGAGGCCGACGAACTGACCGCGTCGCTGAAGTCGTTCCTCGGCGAAGGCGCCGTCGCCGACTTCCCGTCCTGGGAGACGCTGCCGCACGAGCGGCTGTCCCCGCGCGCGGACACCGTCGGACGACGGCTGGAGGTGCTGCACCGGCTCAAGACGGGTGCCGACGACCTGCGTGTCGTCGTCGCGACCGTCCGCAGCCTCATCCAGCCGATGGCGCCCGGGCTCGGTTCGCTCCCTCCGATCGACCTGGTCGTCGGCAAGGAACAGAGCTTCGAAGGGCTGCTGGACCAGCTGGTCGAGCTGGCCTACACGCGGGTCGACATGGTCGAGAAGCGCGGCGAGTTCGCCGTGCGCGGCGGCATCCTCGACCTGTTCGGGCCGACGGCGCAGCATCCGGTGCGCGTCGAGTTCTGGGGCGACGAGGTCAGTGAGATCCGCGCGTTCGCGGTGTCCGACCAGCGGTCGCTGCCAGGAGAGATCCAGCACGTCAGCGCGCCACCTTGCCGTGAGCTGCTGCTCACCGAGCAGGTGCGCGCCAAGGCCGCCGAGCTGGCGACGACGTACGAGGCGGACGCCCAGCTCACCGAGATGCTCACCAAGCTGTCCGGCGGAATCCCCGTCGAGGGCATGGAGGCGCTCATCCCGGTGCTGTGCGAGGGCGAGCTGGACCTGCTCACCGACGCGATGCCCGAGGGCACGCACGTGCTGGTGGCGGATCCGGAAAAGATTCGTGCCCGCGCGGCGGACCTGGTCCGCACCGGGCAGGAGTTCCTCGAAGCGTCCTGGACCACGGCCGCCGCGGGCGGTCAGGCACCGATCGATCTCGGCGCGTCCGCGTACCGAGACCTCGCGGAGATCGCGAAGCACGCTCAGGAGACGAAGCGCCCTTGGTGGACGCTGACGCAGCTGGCCAGCGACGACCCCGACGTCTACCGCGTCGCGATCGAAGCCGCGCCGAACTACCGGGGCGAGGTGGAGCGGGCGACGACCGACCTGCGCGCGCACACGGCGGCGGGCGGGACGGCCGTGCTCGTCGTCGCCGGGCACGGCACCGCGGCCCGCGCGGTCGAGCAGCTGTCGGCGGGCGACGTGCCCGCGTCGCTGGCGGAAGGTCTCACCGGTCCGCTGACGGCCGGCGTCGTGACGGTGACCTGCGGCGGACTCTCGGACGGCTTCGTCTCGCCGGAGCGCGCACTCGTGGTGCTGTCCGAGTCGGACCTGACCGGCCGGGGTTCCGGCGCCGGAACGTCCACAAAGGACTTCAGTACCAAGATGCCGTCGCGGCGGCGCAACGCCGTCGACCCGCTCGCCCTCAAGACGGGCGACTACGTCGTGCACGACCAGCACGGCATCGGGCGGTTCGTCGAGATGGTGCAGCGCACCGTCGCGGGCGCGACGCGCGAGTACCTGCTGCTTGAGTACGCCTCCTCCAAGCGCGGGCACCCGGGAGACCGGCTGTTCGTCCCGACCGACCAGCTCGACGAGGTCTCCCGGTACGTCGGTGGCGAGCTGCCGACGCTGAACAAACTCGGCGGGTCCGACTGGAAGAACACCAAGGCCAAGGCGAAGAAGGCGGTCAAGGAGATCGCCGCCGAACTGGTACAGCTCTACGCCGCGCGGCAGGCGGCGCCCGGGCACGCGTTCGGACAGGACACCCCGTGGCAGGGCGAACTCGAGGACGCCTTCCCGTTCACCGAGACCAACGACCAGCTCGCCGCGATCGACGAGGTCAAGTCGGATATGGAACGCGGTGTCCCGATGGACCGCGTCATCTGCGGCGATGTCGGCTACGGCAAGACCGAGATCGCGGTACGCGCGGCGTTCAAGGCGGTGCAGGACGGCAAGCAGGTCGCGGTGCTGGTGCCGACGACGCTGCTCGCGCAACAGCACCTCAACACCTTCACCGAACGGATGAGTTCGTTCCCGGTGAAGATCCGGGGTCTTTCCCGGTTCACGAACAAGGTCGAGTCCGACGCGATCCTGGAGCAGCTGTCCTCGGGTGACGTCGACGTCGTGATCGGCACGCACCGCCTGCTGCAGACCGGGATCCGGTACAAGGACCTCGGCCTGGTGATCGTCGACGAGGAGCAGCGGTTCGGCGTCGAGCACAAGGAACACATCAAGGCGCTGCGTACGCATGTCGACGTTCTGACGATGTCGGCGACGCCGATCCCGCGGACGCTGGAGATGTCGCTCGCCGGGATCCGCGAGATGTCCACGATCCTGACCCCTCCCGAGGACAGGCACCCGATCCTGACCTACGTCGGCGCGTACGACGACAAACAGGTCGGCGCCGCCATCCGGCGTGAACTGCTGCGCGACGGCCAGGTCTTTTACGTGCACAACAGGGTTTCCTCGATCGAGAAGGCCGCGAAGCGTATTCGCGAGCTGGTGCCGGAGGCGCGCGTCGTCACCGCGCACGGGCAGATGAACGAGGACAAACTCGAGAAGATCATCCAGGGTTTCTGGGAGAACGAGTACGACGTGCTCGTCTGCACCACGATCGTCGAGACCGGGCTGGACATCTCGAACGCGAACACGCTGCTGGTGGAACGCGGTGACCTGCTGGGTCTCGCGCAGCTGCACCAGTTGCGCGGCCGGGTGGGGCGTGGACGCGAGCGTGGGTACGCGTACTTCCTGTATCCGCCGGAGGCGCCGCTCACCGAAATGGCGCACGACCGGCTGGCGACCATCGCGCAGAACACCGAATTGGGCGCGGGAATGGCCGTCGCGATGAAGGATCTGGAGATCCGCGGCGCGGGCAACATCCTCGGCGCGGAGCAGTCCGGGCACATCGCGGGCGTCGGTTTCGATCTGTACGTGCGGCTCGTCGGCGAAGCGGTCGACGCGTTCCGGCGGCACGCCGGCGCGGACACGGCGGAAGAGGAAGAACTCGCCGATGTCCGGGTCGATCTCCCGGTGGACGCGCATATCCCGCACGACTACGTCCCCGGCGAGCGGCTGCGGCTGGAGGCGTACCGCAAGATCGCGGCCGCGCCCGACCGGCCCGGGCTCGACGCGGTGCGCGAAGAACTCGTCGACCGCTACGGCCAGCCGCCCGCGGCGGTGCGGCGCCTGCTCGCGGTCGCCGCGTTCCGGCACACCTGCCGCGCGGCGGGTGTCACCGAGGTCGCCGTCCAGGGTTCGTCGATCCGGTTCGCGCCGATGCCGCTCGTCGATTCGCAGATGGTGCGGCTGAAACGCCTGTATCCCAAGGCTCTTTTCAAGGCGGTGACGAACACGGTTTCCGTGCCGAAGCCGACCGAGGGCGCGGCGGGTGGCCGCATCGGCGCCCCGGCGCTGCGGGACGAGGAGTTGCTGGACTGGTGCGCGAAGCTGCTGACAAATCTGACGAAGTCGCCGGCACCCGTCGCGTGACCGAACCCGAATCGCGATTGACGACCTGGTTCTCTCTCCGGGACCGGTATGAGAGGGTAGGCGCTGTGATGCGGATCATGGGGCGCCGTCGCGCGCTGGTCGGGGTTCTTGCCGGGTCTCTTCTCCTCACCGGGTGCAACGCCGGACCAGGTCAGGTCGGTGCGGCGGTGATCGTCGACGGCAAGGCCGTTTCGGTGGATCGCGTGCAGCAGTTGATCGACAAGGCCGTCCGTGAGCATCCGTACGGGCAGCAGCTGGCCAAGGACCACAAGCTCGACCTCGTCGGCCGCGAGATCGTGCGGCAGGAGATCCTCCACGACCTCACCGAACGCGCCGCCCAGCGCGAAGGCGTCCGGGTCGATGAGTCCCTGGTCGTGGCCGCGTTGCGGAACGACCCGCTGGCGACGCCGATGGAGGCCAAGCAGCAGAACGATCCCGCGCTCAGCGTCCAGCAGCTCGTCGCGCGGGTGCGGGACCACCGCGAATCCCTGGTCGACGCGGCGCTGCAAACCCAGCTCGCGCTGAAGTACCTGGACAAGCTCACCGTCTCGTTCGATTTCAGCTCGGTCTCCTCGGACGACGCCACCGGTGCCGACGCGGGCAAGCTGCGCGAGCAGGCGATCGAGAAGGCCCGGCGGTTCGCCGCCTCGCCGAACGCGGCCGCCGAAGTGATCCAGCAGGATCAGAAGACGTCCGACACGCAGGCGGGTACCGGCCAGAAGCTGCCGGCGATGCAGTCGCCCGCGACCGCGGCCACCGTCCTGTTCGGTCTCGAACCCAACACCGTCGCCGCGTTCCAGCCGACACCGCAGCAGCCGCTGTGGGTCGTCGTCGTGGTGCGTGAGCGGGCCGCCGACAAGCCCGTCGCGTCGGATCAGGCCGCCCAGCCCACCGCCCAGCAGCTGGCAGGAGTCGGTATCCGCCTCCTCCAGCCGTACCTCGATCAGGTCGACCTCAAGGTGAACCCGCGCTACGGCGTATGGGATGTTGTCGGCATGGACCTCGCGCCCAACGAAGCTTCGAAGAAGGGCATCGTGCTGCCTGTGCACGGTACCTCCCCGCAAAACCCGTGACCGCTGCCGTCGTCGTGATCACCCGTGGGGCGACATTGCCCGCCGAGGCACTTTCGATCTTGCGGAGCAGCGACGCCGTGTACGCGGCTTCGGATGTCGATCCCGCCGTTTTCGGGGTCCCCGCGCTCGGTGACGCGCAGGTGCGCGACCTCGTGCTCATCGCCGGTTCGCGAACGGAACCGAAGGCCGCGGCGCTGATCAGGGCAGGCGCGCGAGTGGTCGAAGCGCCCGTTTCGCCGCTGGTCGAGGCCGCCGAGGTGATGGACCGCCTCCGCTCGCCGGGCGGATGCCCGTGGGACGCCGTCCAGACGCACGAGTCGCTTCGTCAGTACCTGGTCGAGGAGACCTACGAGCTGCTCGACGCGATCGAGGAAGGTGACAGGGCCGCCCTGCGCGAGGAACTCGGCGACGTCCTGCTCCAGGTGCTGTTCCACGCGCGCGTCGCCATCGAGGACGCCGACGATCCGTTCGGGATCGACGAGGTCGCGTCCGATCTGGTCGCGAAGCTCGTCGGACGCCACCCTTACGTCTTCACCGATGCCCCGCCGGTCGAGAGCGTCGACCACCAGAACCTCAAGTGGGAAGAACTGAAACAGGCCGAAAAGAGCCGGAAGTCCATTGTGGACGGCGTCGCGCTCGGTCAGCCCGCCGTGGCGCTGGCCGGGAAGCTCGGGCAGCGCAGCGGCCGGGCCGGGATTCCGCTCGACCTGTTCCCCGACGGTTCCGAAGCGGCGGCCCAGTTGTTCCGGGTGGCCGCGACCGCTCGCCGGGCCGGTATCGATCCCGAAGGCGAACTGCGTGCCGTCGCGAAGCGGTTCGCGCGCGATATCCGCGATACCGAAATGGCCGCCCGCGACGCCGGTCTCGAACCGACGACACTCGAGGCCGACGGCTGGCGCAAGTTCTGGCCCAGCTAGATCGTCAGCACGAGCTTGCCCTGGACGCGTCCGGATTCGCTCAGTTCGTGTGCCTTCGCCGCCTGTTCGAGCGGGAGGACGTCGGCGATCGAGGCTCGCAGTGAACCGGCATCGGCCAAAACGGCGATTTCAGCCAGGTCCGCTCCGGAAGCCGACACGTAGAATTCGGCGAAACGGAGACCGAGTTCCCCGGCCTTCCGCCGGACCAGCGTCCGGTCCGGACCGTGTCCGACGATGTCGATCAGCGAACCGCCCGGTTTGAGGGTGTCCAGGGAACGAGGACCGTAGTCGCCGGAGATCGGGTCCAGCACGACGTCAACGACCAGCGATTTCGCGAAATCGCTGGTCGTGTAGTCGATCAGCTCGTCCGCGCCGAGGTTCCGGAGGAAGTCGTGTTTGGCCTCGCGGGCGGTGCCGATGACGTACGCGCCCCTGGCCTTCGCGATCTGGACGGCGAGATGACCGACCCCGCCCGCCGCGGCGTGGACGAGTACCCGGTGCCCCGGCCCGACCGGGAAGAGCCGGGTGAACGGCTGCCACGCGGTCAGTGCCGCGATGGGGAGCGCGGCCGCTTCGACGTGATCGAGACTTTTCGGTTTCGGCGCGAGAGTGTCCTCGCTGACCGCGATGTACTCGGCGTACGAGCCGTTCGGCGGGAACGTGACACCGTAGACCTCGTCTCCTGGCCGGAACCGCGTCCCTGCCGAATCGACCACTCCCGAGAAATCGAGCCCCACGGTCAGTGGCAGGTCGCCGACGACCAGTCCGTTCCGGATCTTCCAATCCGCCGGATTCACCCCGGCGGCGTGCACGCGCACCCGTACCTGGCCTTCGCCAGGTACGGGCTGTTCCGCATCGACGACATGCAGCACTTCGGGTCCGCCGAACGCGTCCTGCTTGATCATTCGCATGACGACGAGCATGTCGGTGGCCGGTACCCGTTGTGAAGTAGGCACTTCACTGGTATCTAGGTACCTCATGGGTACCTTCGATGAGCGGCGGATATTCGAAGAATGGGTGGCGGTGCACGGTCGTGACTGCCCGTCCAGGACGGTCATCGAGGTGCTCGCGAACAAGTGGGCGCTCTACGTCCTCGGTGCGATCCGGCGCTACGAGCGGCCGATGCGGTTCAGCGAACTTCGCCGTTTGCTCGACGGGATCACCCAGAAGATGCTGACCCAGACGCTTCGCTCCCTGGAACGGGACGGGCTGATCCGGCGGGATGTCTATCCCACCGTCCCGCCGCGAGTCGAGTACGGGCTCACCCCGCTCGGTGTCGACGTCGGCAGGCTGACCACTGCCGTCGCCGAATGGGCCGTCGAAAACGTCGACCAGATCTTCGCCGCCCGCTCCGCTTTCGACGAGAAAGCGTCCGCAGCCGCGCAGCCGCTATGACGCGGGACACATCCGGGTGAGAACCGTTTTGGTGGACTCGGCGTCTTGCCGGGTGTGAAGGGAACGGAACTGGACGAAGAGCAACTCGTCCGCCGCACGGCCAAGGGCGATCGCGCGGCGTTCGAGGAGCTCTACCGCCGCACGTCGCCATGGCTGGCCGTGCGCCTGCGCCGTCGCTGCGCCGACGAGCAGATCGTCGCCGAGGTGATGCAGGAGACCTATCTGGCGGTTTGGCGTGCGGCCGGGGCGTTCGCCGGTTCGGCCGTCGGCGGGAGCGCTGTCGGCTGGTTGTGGACGATCGCCGCGAGGCGGCTCGTCGACGCCTTCCGCCGCCGGGCGAAGTACGCGCAGACGCTGCCAGTGGCGGAACCAGCCGTCGCGCCGGCCGCCGAGGACGAGGCGCTGGCCGGTGCGGTCGGCGACCACGTCGGCGACGCGTTGCGCCGGCTCGCTCCTGAATTACGTCAGGTCCTGCAGGCCATGGTGCTCGACGGGCTGACCGTCCGCGAGACCGCGGTCCTGCTCGGCCTGCCGGAAGGAACTGTCAAAACCCGCGCCAGGCGGGCTCGGATCGCGATGCGGGAGGCGCTGTCGTGAATAGGGAACACGTGTCCGGACAGCTCCTCGCCGGTTATGTCCGCGGGGACGAAGGCTTGGCCGGTGACGAGGTCTGGGCGGTCGAAGCCCATCTGGAGTCGTGTGCGGAATGCCGGGAACAGCTCTCCGTGCTCAGCGTGCCCACGGTGTCGGCGCTGGTGGACGACGTCTGGGCCGGACTGGGCCCGAAACTCGTCGAAGCGGGGCCGGGGCCGATGCGGAGCCGATGGGCCGGGCGGCTGCACACCTGGGTGACGCCGGTGATGCTGCCGTGGCTGGTGATGATCGTCCTGATCCCGGCACTCGGCTTGCTGCTGGACTGGTTCGGGTTCACCAGCAGCAAGGACTACTCGTTCGTCCAGCTCTTCTCACCGGTGCTGCCGGTCCTCGGGGTCGCGGTGTCGTGGGCCAAGGGTCTCGATCCCGCGTACGAACTCATCACTTCCACGCCGAGGGCCGGGCTCTACCTGCTGCTGCGCCGGACGACGGCGGTCCTCGCCGTCGTCTTGCCGATACAGGCCCTCTCGGGCTGGCTCGGCGGCGGCGGCGGATTCGGGCTCGGTCTCTTGCCGAGCCTGGCTTTCACCACCGGGACGCTCGCACTCGGCGGGCTGATCGGGGTGGTGCGGGCGGCCTATGTCCTCGCCGGGGTCTGGATGGCGGTGATCTTGGTACCCGCGGTGGCTTCGCAAGGGCGTGCCACCGCACTCGAACCCCGGCTGCTTCCGGTATGGGGCGCGATCTTCGCACTGACCGCGGTCGTGGTGGTGCTCCGGCGGAGCGTTTTCGGCCTGCTCACCGGATCCGAACGATGAACGAAGGGGAGAACATGATGCGTGCTGTCGGGGCCGCGGAGGTCGCACCGACGACCTACGCGTGGCAGATCAAGGCGGAGGGACTGAAGGTCCGGGTCGGCAAAAACAAGTTCGCCGTGAACGGGCTCGACCTGGAACTGGGTGCGGGGGTGCACGGTCTGCTCGGCCCGAACGGGGCGGGGAAGACCACACTGATCCGGGCACTGGCGACGGTGCTCCGGCCGGCGGAGGGAGGGCTGGCGCTGCTCGGTGAATCCGTCGGGGGGTTCACCGATCAACGCCGCCTGCGCCGCCGGATCGGCTATCTGCCGCAGAATTTCGGTTTCTACAAGCGGTTCACCGTCCGCGAGTTCATCGAGTACATCGCCTGGCTCAAGGAAATGTCCAAAGAGGACATCCCGGGAGCGGTGCAGCGGTCGATCGAACGGGTCGGCCTCGCCGACCGCGCCGACGACAAGATGAAGACGCTCTCCGGCGGCATGGTGCGGCGGGTCGGGATCGCGCAGGCGATCGTGAACGATCCGGACGTCCTCCTGCTGGACGAGCCGACCGCCGGACTCGATCCCGCGCAGCGCGTGCGGTTCCGGGACCTCATGCAGGAACTGGGCCGAGAGGCCTGCGTGGTCGTTTCGACGCACCTCGTCGAGGACGTCGCGACCGCCTGCACCGACGTCGTCCTGTTCGAAAACGGGAAGCTCGTCTTCCAAGGCACTCCGGACGAACTGGCTGCCGCCGGAACCGCGGAGTACGTCGGCGACAGCCCGATCGAGCGCGGCTACTCGGCGCTGCTGGGGCACGAGCCGGGGAGGGGGAACTGGTGAACACGAGTGTCCTGCGGACCGAACTCCGCCGTTCCATCGCCCCTTGGGCCACGCTCGCGATCCTCGTCGTGGCGTTCGGTTTCCTGTACTCGTTCAGCGGACCGTGGTGGAGGGCGCCACTCGCCTGGGACGAAAACTGGGTGCCCGCCGCGGAGTGGACCCGGTTCCTGCTGATTTTCCTGTGGCCGATCGCGATCGGCGCCGGCGCCATCCAAGGCATGCGTGACAGCCGATCCGGCATGGTCGAACTCCTGACCACGATGCCGCGGCCAGGCTGGCACCGGGCCGCGAAACTCGGCGGTGCCCTGGGTGGCCTGCTGGTGCTGAGCTATCTGCTGATCTTCGCCGTCGGTGCCGTCCAAGTGATCTTCGACGGCGCGTTCTTCACCTTCGGCTGGCTGCCGATCGTCGTGGTCGGCGTGCTCGCGATGCTCGCGGGTGCCTGGATCGGGCTGGGGATCGGCCGGTTGCTGCCGCATCCGCTGACCGCGCCCGGGGTGGCCGTCGTCGCCCTCGTGACCGTGCTCGTGTTCCAGATCGCAGGGGCGGAAGGCAGCGTGCTCGTGGGCGCGCTTCCCTCCCGGCTCGCCTTGCTCTCGCCCGCGATAGACGTGATCAACGATCCGTTCAGCACCACCGCGAGCCGGATGGATCTCGGGCAGGGGATCTGGCTCGCCGGACTGGCCGCGACCGGGTTCCTCCTGCTGGCGGTCCGCTCCACGCGGGCGAAGGCACTCGCCGTCGTCCCCGCACTGGTGGCGGCCGCGATCGCGGTGCCGATCCTGCCCGCGACCTTCGCCGAGGCCAAGGTCGTCGACTCCCGCGCGACGGCGATGGTCTGCGATGGCCCGGTCTGTGTCCCCCGCATGCTCGAGCCCGAACTCGCCCGTCTCGCCGGGCCGGGCAAGGAAGCGTTGCGGCTCCTGGGAACACTGCCGGACGCGCCGGTCAAGGTCACGGTATTGGACCGGCGGCTGAGCTTTGACGAGGTGCCCCCGCGTGCCGCCGACACCGTCCTCGTCGACCTGATGGATTGGTCGATCCGTTCGACCATGAATTCGGACAACATGACGCGGACCCTGGTCGCCGGCGCCGGGACGCCGACCTGTTACTCCCTCGAAGGTGTCGATAAGTCCTTTCTGGACGAACTCATCGCGCGGTCGATCACGGCGAGCTGGTTCCTCGGCGAGTGGAAGATGCTGGGGAATTCCTGGCTGAGCGACGAGACGAAGAACGAGGTCGCCCAGAAGTCGGAGACCTTCCGTGCTCTGCCGCCCGACGTGCAGCGTTCGCGGATCATCGCGGTGCGGCAGGCAGGCCTGACCTGCCAGGGCAACGGGCTCGACATCCTCCTCGGGGGCGCCCGATGAGGTGGGCGGTGCTGTACGCGCGCTCGCGCGCCATACCCGCGTCGTTGGCGGCGCTGGTGGTGAGCATGGCCGCGCTGTGGTTCCTGGCACGGGACCGCTGGTCGGAGATCCCGGTTTCCCTGGCGCTCACGGTGGCGGTCGCGGTGATGGCGACTGGTCTGAGCGGACAGGACACCGACCTCGACCGGACCGCCGCGATCCGGTGGCTGCCCCGTCGTGGCCTGCATCTGCTGCTGATCGGTGGCCTCGGTATCGGCGCCGTGCTCCTGCCGCGGTTGTGGGAGGCGGAGCGGGTTCCGGTGGAGGTCATCGTGCGGAACGCGGCCGGATTGCTCGGCCTCGCCGGGATCGCGGCGGTGCTGTTCGGCGGAGCCTTCGGGTGGGTGTTGCCGCTGCTCGCGCTCGTGGTCGCCCTCGTGGTCAAGGTCGCGTCGTCGGATACGGACACCGTGAGCCTGGTGGTGACTTGGCTCTTCCAGCCCGGCGACGTGGCTGCCGCCACGTGGACCGCCGTGGTGCTCGCCGTGGCCGGCTTCGGGACCTACGCGGTCTTCGGTAACCGTCACTGACCCCTGCGGAAATGTCATGAAAGGGTCTTCCTGACGAATTCCGTCAGGAAGACCCTTTCATGACATTCGCGCGTCAGACGTTCCGGTTGTGCGGAACGAGATCGAGCGGGTCGTGGTCCGGGTCGTCGACGCCGAGGCTGATGATCCGCGAGGGGTGGATCCGGATCACCGCGCCGTCGAAATGACCGTCTGCCGTGCGGGCGCCGGTGAGCGCCTCCGCTCGGCCGCGGATCTCGAGGCAGCGAATCCTCGGCGGGTCCTGCGACGGCATGTCGTCCACCACGAACGCGGCCTGCCCGTTGGCGGCCACGTTCCGGAACTTCTTGCTCTTCGCCAGTTCGTAGCCGGTGATGTCGATCGTCCGGGTTTCGGTGTTGTAGGCATAACCGACGGGGCTGACCTGCAGCGTCCCGTCCGGCCGCGCCGTCGCGAGCCGTCCGAGTCCCTGGGTGGCGAGGTAGTCGAGTTCCGCTTCACTGAACATGGGACCCAGTGTGTGACCTCCACTTAACTGGAGGTCAAGCGGTTCTCGTGCGAAGCCGGCCGGACATGCGAGTTTTCTGGATCAGCTTCTCGACGCCGGCGCCGCCGACGGTGAAGTCGGGTTCGTCGAACTCGGCGGCCTGGCCCAGCGGTGCGCCGGCGCCCGATCGGACGGGCCCATAAAGGGCATTCCCAGGTCAGGGCGCACAACGCGGATCACATGACGAATCGGCCCGCAGGTGCCGTTCACCGGTGGCCGGCCCGCCTCATCCGAATGGGTCATCCACCGGCAGCGTGGCGAAGTAGTCTGACCGGGTGGCCGAAACCACCCAGTCGACTGTCGACGCCCCGGAGCACCCCGCGCGCCCTCTGCCGCCGTACGTCCCCAGGCTCGCTTTCGCGGGCGGGCTCGTGCTCACCGGCGTGATCTTGATCATGACCGTCGGGATGAACCGGCCAGGTGGGGAGGAGCCGCCTCCGCCGGCGGAACCGCAGCCCGCGCTCGCGGTTCCCGACCAGAAACCGCAGCCGGGAGTGGCGACGCCGCGAGCCGGGCTCGCCGCGCCGCCCGACCGGCCCACCGTTTCCGACGCGGCCGAACTCGAGACCTGGGCGAAACGGGTGGCCGCGAAGACCCGGATCTCCGCCACCGAACTGTCCGCTTACGGCCGGGCCGAGATGTGGCTCCGGCGGCAGAAGCCGGGCTGTCACCTCTCGTGGGCGACCCTCGCGGGCATTTCCCGCGTCGAAGCGGCACAGGGCAGGCCCGGCCCGACCGCCCTCACGCCGGACGTCTGGGCGAAACAGGCCGTCCGGGCCACCAGCGACGGGCAGCAGCCGGATCCGAAGAATCTCGATGACGTCGCCTTCGCCACCGCCCGGTACCTGTGCGCCGCCGGCGACGACATCGCGACGCCGGAGGGCTGGTGGAAGTCGATGCGGGTGTTCAACCCCGCCGTTCCCTACGTCCAGGAAGTCTTCAGTGCGGCCGACGCCTACGCGGACGCCAGCGTCGCGCCCTGATCTTCGAGCACCAGATCGAAGTTGAGCGCCGACGCCATCCGGTAGGCGTCGCCCGCCGCGACGACCAGCTGCGCCATCGGATCGACGACGTTCCCGGCCGCCCAGACGCCGTCCACGCTCGTCCGGCCCTGCGCGTCCACCGTGATCGAGCCGTCTTCGGCGCGTGCGCAGCCGAGCTGGGCGAGAAGCCGGTCGTGCGGGACGAACTTGGGGCCGACGAACACGACATCGCGTTCGACGAGTTCGCCGTCGACGAGCCGGACCCCGGTCAGCCGGTCGTTTTCGACGGCGAGCTCGGACACCTTCCCGTCGACGATCTTGATGCCCAGCCCGGTCAGCTTCGCCCGGTCTTCGGCCGAGATCTCCTGGGTATGTGCGAAGAACGTCAGGTCCTTGCTCCACTGCCAGACGATCAGCGCCTGATGGACCGACTTCTCGGAGGTGGCGAGCACGCCGAAACGCTGGTCGCGTACCTCCCAGCCGTGGCAGTACGGGCAGTGCAGCACGTCGGTGCCGAAGCGTTCCGCGACGCCGGGGACGTCCGGCAGTTCGTCGGCCAGCCCGGTGGTCACCACGATCCGGCGCCCGCTGATGACCCGGCCGCTCGCCAGTTCCACCGCTTTGTCGTGCCGTAGCCGGTGGACGACGTCCTCGACGATCTCCACGCCGTAAGCGCGGACTTCGTCACGGCCCAGCGCCAGTAACTCTTTGGGTGGAATCCCGTCCCTGGTCAGGAAACCGTGCGCGTGCGCGGCGGGGGCGTTGCGCGGGGTGCCGGCGTCGATCACCACGACCTCGCGCCGAGCCCTGCCGAGGACCAGCGCCGCGCTGAGGCCGGCGACGCCACCGCCGATGATCACCACATCGAATTCGTCGTTCATGATCCCGAGCATCCGTCTCCGGCCGATATCTGGCAAAGTTCATTGCCGGTTTGGCAAACTGGGGACATGGAGGACATCGAACGGCGGCTCGCCGAGGTCGGCCCGAGGCTCAAACAGCTCCGCAAGGAACGCGGCACCACCCTCTCCGCGCTTTCGGAGGCGACGGGGATCTCCGCCAGCACGCTATCGCGGCTCGAATCGGGCACGCGGAAGGCCACCCTGGAACTGCTGCTGACGTTGTCGGAGGCACATCAGGTCCCCCTCGACGAACTGGTCGGCGAACCCGAGCCGTCCGACCCGCGGGTCCGGATGAAACCGCAGAAATTCGGCCGGTTCACCGCCTGGTCGCTGAGTGCGCAGCCGGGTCAGCCGCAGGCGTTCAAACTGCTGATCCCGGTCGAGGACATCGAACCGGTGCAACGGACACACGAGGGCTACGAATGGATGTACGTCCTCAGTGGACGGTTGCGGGCGGTGCTCGGCGACCGCGACTTCACGATGGGACCTGGCGAGGCCGCCGAGTTCGACACGCGGGTGCCGCACTGGTTCGGGAGCGCGGGTCCGGGTCCGGTGGAACTGCTGGTGCTGTTCGGCAAGCAGGGCGAGCGGGCCCACCTGCGGGCCAAGTCCAAATGAGTGTCAGTCGCGCAACGCGATCCGCGCGCTGACCTCGCTGATCGCTTCCAGATATTCCGGGATCGGATGCATCGCCGACGCTATCCGCATCTGCGCGAGCGCCTCGGTCAACCGGCCGAGGCGCTGGAGGGTCCGCCCGAGCACGAACCGCGCGTAATGATCGGTGGGGTCCAGTTCCAACACCCGGGTGAAGGCGCGCTCGGCCCGCCGCAACTGTGCGGAGTGGAAGTACGCCCGGCCCGCCAGCAGCTGCACGCTCGGTTTGTCGGTCTCCTCCTCCAGCAACGGCTGGAGTGCCTTGAGGGCGTCGAGCGGTTTGCGGCTTTCGACCAGCGCCTCCGCCTGCCGGAAGGCACGGAACCGGGATTCACCGGACGAGTCCGGACCGGGTTCGGGGTCAGGTTCGGCATCCATCATGGTCCGCTCCACGATACCCCTGGGCAGGGTCGTTCACGAGGAGCTGAAACGGTCATGGTGGACTGTCCTGTCATGAGCAGTGCCGAAGAACGCGAGCCCGGCTATCTCGGGCTAGCGCCGTACCTCTACTACTCCGACGCGACCGAAGCGGTCGCGTGGCTGGTCAGGGTGTTCGGGTTCACCGAGGAAGTGCGCTTCGCCGACGCCTCCGGCGAGGTGTTCCAGGCCACGCTGCGCGCCGGCCCGGCCAAGATCCAGCTGGCCGGGGTGGGTCCCGAATACTGGGACGCCAAGGGCGTCGACGGCCCGGTCGGTCAGCTGAACATCATCTACGTCGCCGACGCCGACGCGCAGTACGAGCGGATTCGCGCAGCCCTCGGCGACGACGCCGACCTCGACGCGCCGCAGGATCAGCCCTACGGCGCCCGCGTGTTCACCGTCTCCGACATCGGCGGCAACAGCTGGACGTTCTGGCAGCAGTTCTCCGACACCGTCGAGCTCCCGTCGGGCTGGCGAGAAGTCCGCGCAGGTGAACCAGTCGCCGAATAGGTACCGCGGAGCGCGGCTTCTCCGTTGAGGGTGGTGGCGGGAAGGCACGCGCACCGCGCGATGTGGCGCGTGCCTCCAACGGGTGAACCACGCCGACGGCTAGGCTGAGGCCGGTCACCGCAGGCACAACCCACATGAGGAGCATGGCGTGGCGCTCATCGAGCAGGTAGGCGCTCGCGAGATTCTGGACTCGCGAGGCAACCCGACGGTCGAAGTGGAGGTGGCCCTCGACGACGGCACGCTGGCGCGGGCCGCGGTCCCCTCGGGTGCGTCCACCGGCGAACACGAAGCCGTCGAGCTGCGTGACGGCGACACCGGCCGGTACAACGGCAAGGGTGTCGAGCGCGCGGTCGCGGCCGTCCTCGACGAGATCGGCCCGGACCTGGTCGGCACCGACGCCGTCGACCAGCGCATCGTCGACCAGAAGCTGGTCGACCTCGACGGCACGCCGGACAAGGGGCGCCTCGGCGCGAACGCCATCCTCGGCGTTTCGCTCGCCGTCGCGAAGGCGGCCGCCGATTCCGCCGAATTGGAACTGTTCCGCTACCTCGGCGGGCCGAACGCGCACGTGCTGCCGGTGCCGATGCTGAACATCCTCAACGGTGGCGCGCACGCCGACACCGAGGTGGACATCCAAGAGTTCATGATCGCGCCGATCGGCGCCGAGTCGTTCCGCGAGGCCCTGCGCTGGGGCACCGAGGTCTACCACTCGCTGAAGTCGGTGCTGAAGGGCCGCGGCCTGGCCACCGGCCTTGGCGACGAAGGTGGCTTCGCGCCCAGCCTGAAGAACAACCGTGAAGCGCTCGATCTGATCCTTCAGGCGATCGAGAAGGCCGGATACGCCCCGGGCCGCGACATCGCGCTCGCGCTCGACGTCGCCGCGACGGAGTTCTTCTCCGACGGCGCGTACACCTTCGAAGGTGCGAAGAAGAGCGCCGAGCAGATGTCGGCCTACTACGCCGAACTGCTGCGCGACTACCCGCTCGTGTCCATCGAGGACCCGCTGAGCGAGGACGACTGGGACGGTTGGGTCCAGCTGACCGCCGAGGTCGGCGAGAAGGTCCAGATCGTCGGCGACGACCTGTTCGTCACCAACCCGGACCGCCTCGAAGAGGGCATCACCCGCCGCGCCGCCAACGCGCTGCTGGTGAAGGTCAACCAGATCGGCACGCTGTCGGAGACCCTCGACGCGATCTCGCTGGCCACCTCGTACGGCTACAAGTCGATGATGAGCCACCGGTCCGGCGAGACCGAGGACACCTTCATCGCCGATCTCGCCGTCGCGACCGGTGTCGGCCAGATCAAGACCGGCGCCCCGGCGCGCGGTGAGCGGATCGCCAAGTACAACCAGCTGCTGCGGATCGAGGAGACCCTCGCCGACGCGGCGCGTTACGCCGGCGACCTCGCCTTCCCGCGGTTCAGCCCGGAGGGGTGAACCGGAAGTGGTTTTCGATCTTTTGAAGTCGCGCCGTTCCGCCGGTAGGCCCCGCTATCGCGATGGCAGGGCGCCCTTCACGTGCTCGCCGGGCTTGGTTGCGGAACGCCGCGCCCTGGCAGCGCGATCGCGGTCGGCGCGATAGAGATGATGGCGGACCGGGGGAGGGCGCGGACCCGTCGTAGCGGGCGCGCGACCGGCGGCGGCTCCAGCAGGGGCCGCCGGCCGGAGCGCGCCCGGCGAACCACGACGACGGAGGTCCGCACCCGAACCCGGCTGCGCCGCAGCCTGGCGGCGAAGAGGGCATCGGGTGCCGCGAAGGTGCTCGGCATGTCCACCACCCGCCGGGCCGCGGTGGTGGCGATCGTGGTGTGCGCGCTGGCGTTCACCATCGCCGTCCCGCTGCGCACGTACCTCAGCCAGAAGTCCGAAGTGATCGAGCAGCAGCAGCTGCAGTCCGAACTGCAGCGGAGTGTCGCCACCCTGGAAGGTCGCAAGGCCGAACTGAGTGACCCCGCGCAGATCGAGGCGGAGGCCCGTAAGCGCTTCGGTTTCGTGAAGCCCGGCGAGACGCCGTACATCGTGCAGCTCCCCGAGGACAAGGCGCCCGAGCAGGGGCAGCCGCAAGGCCAGCAACCGGTGCCCGCGGGCTCCTGGTACGAGAAGCTGTGGGCCCAGGTCGCGGGCGATTGAGTTCCCCGCCCCGGTTAGCCTTATGGGCGTGAACAGCACGGAAAAGTCCTCTTATGAGCCTGTGACCGACGCCGACCGCGAGATCATCGCGGACCAGCTCGGCCGGGCACCCCGTGCGCTGCGCGCCGTCGCCGCGCGCTGCCCGAGCGGCCACCCGTCGGTCGTGCAGACCAGCCCCCGCCTCGACGACGGCACCCCTTTCCCGACGCTCTACTACTTGACCTGCCCGAAGCTGACCTCGTTGGTCGGCACGCTCGAGGCGTCCGGGCTGATGAAGGAGATGACCGACCGGCTCGCGGAGGATCCCGAGCTGGCGTCCGCCTACCAGCGGACCCACGAGAGCTACCTCGCCGAACGCGACGCCATCGACTCGCTCGGCCACGAGGTCAGCGCGGGCGGGATGCCCGGACGCGTCAAGTGCCTGCACGTCCACCTGGCGCACACGCTCGCCGTCGGTCCAGGGGTGAACCCGTTCGGGGACGAAACCCTCGCGCTGCTTAAGGCGAACGGGTGGCCGTCGGGTGACTGCCAGGGGTAACGCCTGCCCCCGCTATACAGATAGTTCCTCCAGGTGGGTTAATTCACCCGATATCGACCAACTGGTCCGCCCCAATGGGGTGAAACCGGTCACCGCATGCGGCAGGCTGGGTACCAGGTGTGGGTGGTCGGGGTGGGCAAATAACGGATCGCCGAGTCGTGATCCGCCGGGAGGGTTCTGAGGTATGCGCGTGAGGCACGTGCCAGGCGCGGTGGCCGGTCATGTCCGGAGGCTCTGTCTCCGGCACCGCACGATCGCCGCGGTGACCGGAGGGGTCCTCGCCATCGTCCCGGCCGGTGCCGCGGTCGTCGGGGCGGGCAGCTGGGCCGCGACGGCGAGCACGATCCACTCCGACAACGTCGCCCTCGTCGGCGGCTATGACCCGAAGAACCCGCTCGTCCAGCAGATCGGCGTCGACGGCAGCCTGCCGAACGCGCCGACCCCGCTCCCGCTCCCCGCGGACGAACTCCCCAACGGACCGCTCGGCATCCCGGTCACCGCGCTCGCCGCGTACCGCAACGCCGCCGACGTCCTCATCGCCGAACAGCCCGGCTGTCATATCGACTGGGCGTTGATCGCGAGTATCGGCCGGATCGAGTCCAACCACGCGCGCGGCGGATTCGTCGACGCCAAGGGCAACACCCTCGAACCGATTCTGGGCCCGCAGCTCAACGGCGCCGGTCCGTTCGCGGCCATCCCGGACTCCGACGGCGGCAAGTTCGACGGTGACACGGTCTGGGATCGCGCCGTCGGCCCGACGCAGTTCATCCCGTCGACTTGGAAGGGCTACGCCTCTGACGGCAACGGCGACGGCGAGTCCAACCCGAACAACATCTTCGACGCGGCGCTGGGCACCGGCCGGTACCTGTGCTCCGGCGGGCTCGATCTGTCCAAACCGGATCAGCTGCGCGCGGCCGTGTTCCGCTACAACCACTCCGACACCTACGTGAACACCGTGCTGATCTGGGCCGAGGCCTACCGCACGGGGGTGATGCCGACACCGGACAGCAAGGTGCCCGTCGGTGCCCCGAACGCCGCCGCCGCACCGCCGCCCACCTCGGTTCCACCGCCTCCAGTGCCGTCGACGCCGCCCGGTTCGGTGACGCCGCCGCCTTCGTCGACCTTGCCGGGGACGAATTCACCCTCGTCGTCGAAATCGACGACGACGACCCCGAAGCCGCCGCCGTGCTCGCCGGTCACCGTGACGGAGACGGTCCAGACTTCGAGCACGAGCCCGACGAGCACGAGCCAAACCCCAAAACCGCCGCCGACCTGTACCTCGCCGACGACGACCACAACGACCACGACAGTGACGTCACCGACCAGCAAAGCCACCGGCCCCACTTGATCGGCATTGTCTAAGCTCGGAGCATGCCTCGTGTTGCCGCGATCGACTGTGGAACCAACTCCATCCGCCTGCTCGTCGCCGAGCTGACCCCCCGCCACGACGGGACGGTCGACCTGCGCGACCTGCACCGCGAGATGCGGATCGTCCGCCTCGGCCAGGGCGTGGACGCCACCGGCAAGCTGGCTCCCGAGGCGCTCGAGCGCACCCGCGAGGCGCTGGCCGACTACACGGTCGCCGCGCGTCGCAAGGGGGCGGAGAAGGTCCGCATGGTCGCGACGTCGGCGACCCGTGACGCGAGCAACCGCGATGAGTTCTTCGCGATGACACGCGAGGTGCTCGGCGTCGAGGCCGAAGTCATCAGCGGCGACGAAGAGGCCCGGCTGTCCTTCACCGGCGCTGTCGGCGAGCAGGATCCGGACGACGGCCCCTTCGTGGTGGTCGACGTCGGCGGCGGTTCGACCGAACTCGTGGTCGGTACCTGGGACGGCCGCCAGGCCGAGGTCATCGCGGCCAAATCGGTCGACATCGGCTGCGTCCGCATCACCGAACGCGCGCTGAAGTCCGACCCGCCGACCGAGGCCGAGATCGCCGAAGCCCGGGAGCTGGCCGCCAAGGTGCTCACCGAGGCCTTCGACGTCGTGGACGTTTCGACCGCGAAGACGTGGATCGGTGTCGCCGGGACGGTCACGACGCTGACCGCCGTGGCGCAGGGGCTGTCCGAGTACGACTCCGAGCGCACTCACCTTTCGAAGCTCTCCCACGCCGACATCGACCGTGTCGCGCAGTCGCTGCTGACCGCCGACCACGCGACCCGCGCCGCGAACCCGGTGATCCACCCTGGCCGGGTCGACGTCATCGGCGGCGGTTCGGTGATCGTGCAGGTACTGGCCGAGCAGTTCGCCACACGCAGTGGTCCCGGCGAATTGGTGATCTCCGAGCACGACATCCTCGACGGGATCGCGCTGTCGCTGGCCTGAACGGCGGGTTTTCTCTTACGTGAAGCCATTTCTTTAGGTGATCAAGCGGTGACCTCCAGTCCGGATTGACCCATTCGGCGGAGCTTGGTTCCTACCAACGTTGTGCTCTGACCGGGTGGTCCGGCACACCGTCACACATTTGCAACACCAACGCACTGTGATCGGGTTCACCTGTCCCATAGCGTCGTCTCACCTTCTGGGCGGTAGGGCGCGACCAGCGCCCGCCGGACTATCCGACGACGAGAGTTGGAGGGGACATGCGGGCTTCACGCGGGTTCTGGGGAGCGACGGCGGTGGTGGCCACGGCGGCCCTGCTGCTGACGGCCTGTGGAGGTGGTGGGTCCAGTCAAGACAAGGGGTCCGGTGCCGCCGACGCCAACGCGGCGGTCTCGGTCTACGGCACCGAGCCGGAAAACTCGCTGATTCCCGCCAACACCAACGAACTCGGTGGGTCCAAAGCCCTCAAGCCGGTCTTCTCGGCGCTGGTCGGCTACAAATCCGACACCGCCGAGCCGTACAACCTGATGGCCGAATCGATCACCACGACCGATTCGAAGGTCTTCGACATCAAGCTCAAAAAGGGCTGGAAGTTCCACGACGGGACCGAGGTCAAGGCGAAGAACTTCGTCGACGCGTGGAACTACAGCGCGAACGGCAAGAACGGCATGCAGAACGCGTCCTTCTTCGAGCAGATCCAGGGCTACGACGAGATTAGCGCCAAGGAGCCGGCGGTCAAGGAGATGTCCGGGCTCAAGGTCGTGAACGACTACGAGTTCCAGGTCACCCTCAAGGGGCCGTTCTCCGTGTTCGCCACCAAGATCGGCTACCTCGCTTTCGCGCCGCTGCCGGACAAGTTCTTCGCCGACCCGGAGGCGTTCGCCAAGGCCCCGATCGGAAACGGACCGCTGAAGTTCGTTTCGCGCACACCGAACCAGAACATGAAGCTCACCCGGTACGACGAGTACCAGGGTGAGGACAAGGTCAAGTTCAAGGATCTGGAAGTCCGCATCTACACCAGCCAGGAAACCGCGTACCAGGACCTGCTGAGCAACCGCCTCGACTTCATGGAGGCGCTCCCGCCGGCGGCGAAGGCCGGTGGGAAGTACAAGACCGACCTCGGTGAGCGGCTGGTCGAAGGGAACCTGCTCGGCATCAGCGCGCTCGCGCTCCCATACTACGTCCCTGGCTACAACAACCTGGACCTGCGCAAGGCGATCTCGCTCGCCATCGACCGCGAGCAGATCGTCAAGACCGTCATGAACGACACCTACTCGCCCGCCGACGGCTATGTCTCACGCGGTATCGAGGGTTACCGGCCCGGCGTCTGCGAGTTCTGCAAGTTCGACCCGGTGAAGGCCAAGGAGTTCTGGGCGAAGTCCGGGTACACCGGCAAGCTGACCATCGCCTCGAACGCGGACGGCGGCCGTAAGGAACCGCTGGTCGCGGCGTGTAACAGCATCAAGAACGCGCTCGGCGTCGAATGCGACTTCGTCCCGGCGACCGACTTCGGCCAGTGGCGCAGCATCGTCAACGGCAGGCAGCTGACCGGGATGGGCCGTTCCGACTGGTCGGCCGACTACCCGTCGATCGAGAACTACCTGAACCCGCGCTACAAGAGCATCGGTTCGTCGAACGACTCGACGTACAACAACCCGGCCGTCGACGCGCTGCTGAAGCAGGCGGACCAGACCGCCGACAAGGCGGCCGCGATCAAGCTGTACCAGCAGGCGGAGGACCTGATCGCGAAGGACCTGCCGCAGATCCCCGTGTGGGAGGAGAAGGGCGTCGGCGGCAAGTCGAACCGGCTCAAGGTCGCGAAGCTCGACTTCGGCCGTCTCGCGGATTACTCGTCCATCGAGGTCGCCGCAAAGTAACCGCGTGGTCGTGCGGGCCGGGAGCGGCGGATCACCGCTCCCGGCCCGCCGGAACCCCGGCTCCCACCACGCGATCCCCAGGACGGCACGCCCATGTCCCAGTACATCCTCCGACGACTGCTTCAGCTCATCCCGGTCTTCTTCGGCACCACTTTCCTCATCTACGCCCTCGTGTGGGCGGTGCCAGGTGACCCGTTCGCCGGCAAATGCGGGCAGGTCGCCTGTCCGCCCGCCTACATCGAGATGATGACCGCGAAGTTCAACCTCGACGATTCGATCTTCGTCCAGTACTTCAAATACCTCGGAAACCTGTTCACCGGCGACTGGGGTGAGACCTTCAACGGCGTCTCGGTCGGCGAGCTGATCGGGAACGCCTATCCGGTGACTGTCCGGCTCGCGCTCATCGCCGTGGCCATCGAGGCGATCATCGGGCTATCCGCCGGCATCCTGACCGGCCTGCGCGGCAAGGGCTTCCTCGACAACCTCGTGTTGATGTCCACCACGTTCCTGATCTCCATCCCGGTGTTCGTCACCGCGATCGTGCTGCAGATCATCCTGGGATCGGAACTGGGCATCATCGACGCGAGCGTGTCCGAGGACGCCACGATCGGCGAACTGATCGTGCCCGGCATCGCGCTGGGCAGCCTGTCCATGGCCTATATCGCCCGGCTGACCAGAACGAGTATCGCGGAGAACCGGCACGCCGACTACGTCCGCACGGCCGTCGCGAAAGGACAGCCACGCAGCCGGGTCGTCGGTGTGCACCTGCTCCGCAACTCGGTGATCCCGGTGCTGACCTTCATCGGCACCGACATCGGCGCGCTCATGGGCGGGGCCATCGTCACCGAAGGCGTGTTCAACATCAACGGCATCGGCGGGCTCATCTTCCGCGGCATCCAGAACCGGGAGGGCGCCACCGTCACCGGCGTCGTCGTCCTGCTGGTGATCGTCTACCTGCTGGTGAGTCTCATCGTCGACCTGCTCTATGCCGTTCTCGACCCGAGGATCCGTTATGACTGACCCGAACGTGGCAGGCGGCGTGTCCTCTGTGGACATCGCGGCCGCCGGTGTCGCCGATGATTCGGCGCTGGCGCACAAGCCACGCAGTCTCGGTGGCGACGCCTGGCGGATGTTGCGCCGCAGGCCGTCCTTCATCATCTCCGCCGCCATCATCGCGCTCGTCGTGTTCATCGCGATCGCACCCGATCTGTTCAGTTCCCGTCCGGCCGGGTTCAGCGATCTGACCCACGCCAACGAGGGACCGTCCACGGACGCCTGGTTCGGTTACGACAACCAGGGCTACGACGTCTACGCGAGGACCATTCACGGCGCGCGGGCGTCGTTGCTGGTCGGCGTCTTCGCGACGGTGCTGACCATCCTGATCGGCTCGATCGTCGGGATCGTCGCCGGGTACTACGGCCGTCTCATCGACAGCCTGTTCTCGCGGATCGGCGACGTCTTCGCGGCGCTGCCGTTCGTGCTCGGCGCGATCGTCATCCTGACGACGTTCAACGCCCCGGGCACGAACCCCGGCGCGGTCACCATCATCATGCAGGTGGTGTTCTCGATCGCGGCGCTGAGCTGGCCGGTGGCGATGCGGATCATGCGGTCGGCGACGCTGGTGGCCAAGCAACTCGACTACGTCAAGGCCGCGCGTGGGCTCGGCGCGAGCACGCCACGCATCGTGTTCCGGCACCTGCTGCCCAATACGGTCGCACCGGTGCTGGTTTACGGCACCATCGCGCTCGGCGCGTTCATCGGCGCGGAGGCGACGCTGGCCTACCTCGGTGTCGGCGTGCGGCCGCCGGTCGTTTCGTGGGGCGTGATGATCAGCGACGCACGGGACTACTTCCGAGTGAACCCGCACATGCTGTTGTTCCCGGCCGGGTTCGTCACCGTCACCGTGCTCGCGTTCGTCATGCTCGGTGACGGGGTCCGCGACGCGCTCGACCCGAAGGCCCGGTGATCGGCTGTGTCCGACGAACTGTTGCTCGAGGTGGAAGACCTCCACGTCGAATTCCGTACGTCCGACGGCGTCGCGACCGTGCTCAACGGCGTCGACTACTCCGTGCGCGCCGGGGAAACCCTCGCCGTGCTGGGAGAGTCCGGTTCGGGCAAGAGCGTGACCGCGCAGACGGTGATGGGGATCCTCGACAGCCCGCCCGCCGTCGTCACCGGTGGGGCCGTCCGCTATCGCGGCGAGGACCTGCTCACCGCCACCGAAGAGCGGCGGCGTGCGGTCCGGGGCGGGGAGATCGCGATGATCTTCCAAGACGCGCTCTCCGCGCTGAACCCGGTCTTCACCGTGGGGTTCCAGATCGAGGAACAACTGCGGGTCCGGCTCGGTATGTCCAAAAAGGACGCACGCAAGCGGGCGATCGAACTCCTCGACACCGTCCGCATCCCGGCCGCCGCCCGGCGGATCCGCGAGTACCCGCACCAGTTCTCCGGCGGGATGCGGCAGCGCGCGATGATCGCGATGTCACTCGCGCTCGACCCGGACCTGCTGATCGCGGACGAACCGACGACCGCGCTGGACGTCACCGTGCAGGCCCAGATCATGGACCTGCTGGCGGAGATCCAGGCCGAGCGGCGGATGGGGCTGATCCTGATCACCCATGATCTGGCGGTGGTCGCCGAGGTCGCCGACCGGATCGCGGTGATGTACGCGGGCCGGATCGTCGAACAGGCCGACGTCGCCGAGTTGTTCCGTTCGCCGGGGCATCCCTACACCGAGGCGCTGATGGCCTCACTGCCGCGGCTCGACCTCAAAGGACAGACGCTGGAGACCATCAAGGGACTGCCGCCGAGCCTGCTGAACGTCCCGCCCGGTTGCCCGTTCCATCCGCGCTGCCCGCGGGCGGAGAGCCGGTGCGAGTCCGAACGGCCCGCCCTGCACACCCTCGGTTTCGGCCGGGTCAGCGCCTGTCATTTCGCCGACGAGGTGGTGAGCGGTCGTGTCTGAACCCATTCTGCGGGTCGAGAACCTGGTGAAGTACTTCCCGGTGCGGGCCGGGGTTCTCTTCAAACGCACGATCGGCCAGGTGAAAGCGGTCGACGGGGTCTCCTTCGATCTCATGCCAGGGGAAACCCTTGGTGTGGTGGGGGAATCCGGTTGCGGTAAGTCCACCTTGGCCCAGGTGCTGATGCGGCTGGAGGAGCCGACGGGCGGGCTCGCGACCTTCGAAGGCCGTGACATCTTCGCCTTGCGGGGAGCCGAACTCAGGAAGTTGCGGCGCGAGATCCAGATCGTGCTGCAGGATCCGTACACCTCGCTGAACCCGAGGATGACGGTCGGCGACATCATCGGCGAGCCCTTCGAGATCCACACCGAGGTGGCGCCGAAGGGATCGCGGGCGGCGAAGGTGCGGGAGTTGCTCGACGTCGTCGGGCTGAATCCCGAGCACATCAACCGCTATCCGCACCAGTTCTCCGGCGGGCAGCGCCAGCGCATCGGGATCGCGCGGGCGCTGGCGTTGCGGCCGAAGGTCATCATCTGCGACGAACCGGTCTCCGCACTGGACGTTTCGATCCAGGCGCAGGTGATGAACCTGCTCGGTGAACTGCAGAAGGAATTCGGCCTCTCCTACGTGTTCATCGCACACGACCTGTCCGTTGTCCGTCACCTTTCCACGCGGGTCGCGGTGATGTATCTCGGCAAGATCGTGGAAATGGGCACGGAAGAGGAGATCTACGAACATCCGTCGCATCCGTACACCCAGGCGCTGCTGTCCGCGGTCCCGGTCGCGGATCCGGCGCTGCGCGGACAGCGGCAGGTGATCCGCCTGGAAGGGGACGTGCCGAGTCCGCTGGATCCGCCGTCGGGCTGCCGGTTCCGTACCCGGTGCTGGAAGGCGCGGGATTTGTGCGCGGATCAGGAACCGGAATTGATCACGCGGACCGGTGGGCATTTGTCCGCCTGCCATTTCGCGGAGGAGAAAACCGTCGTTCCTTGACTTTGGTAGGGACTTGGTTTGCGTTAATCGTTTCTATGGAGGCAGGAAATGAAAAGATCCAGATCTCTCGTCTTCGCGCTCGCGGTACCGCTGTTCGGCGCTGTCGTGGCTGCGCCGACGGCGTCCGCGCAGCCGCAGCTTTCCGGGGCGGCGACCGAATTCTCCGTGCTGGCCCGTGAAGGGCAAGGTGTCGCTTCGGTGGAAAAGGCGATTCGCGCCGCCGGGGGAACCGTCGTGACGAGCAACGCCGCTGTCGGCTTGGTCACCGCGACCGCGCCCGCCAACGGTTTCGCCGAACGGGTCTCCGCGGACCGCTCGGTTTTCGGTGCGGCCAAAGCGAAGCCGATCGGCACCGCGCCGAAGAACGGCAAGGCGAAGCCCAAGCCGAACGTCGTCGAGAAGGAGGGCCGCGGTGCCGCGTCGGCCAAGAAGCCGGCAAAGCCGAAGACCGTCGGCATGGACCCGCTCGACGATCAGCTCTGGGGTCTCCAGTCCGTCCGTTCGGACCTTTCGCGCACCAAACAGCCGGGCGACAAGCGGGTAAAGGTCGGCATCATCGACACCGGTGTCGACGCGAGCCACCCGGACATCGCGCCGAACTTCGACCTCGCCGCGTCGCGGAACTTCACGAAGGACATCGTCTCCGACGTGAACGGCGCCGTCGTCGACGGGCCGTGTGAATACCGCGGCTGCAAGGACCCGGCGGACCACGACGACAACGGGCACGGCACGCACGTCGCCGGCACCATCGGCGCCGCCGCGAACGGCTTCGGTGTCTCGGGCGTCGCGCCGAACGTGACGCTGGTGAACATCCGCGCCGGGCAGGACTCGGGCTTCTTCTTCCTGCAGTCGACCGTGGACGCCATCACCTACGCCGGCGACGCCGGTGTGGACGTCGTCAACATGAGCTTCTACACGGACCCGTGGCTCTACAACTGCACCTCGAACGCGGCGGACACGCCCGCGCAGCAAGCCGAGCAGCGCACCATCATCGAGGCGACGACCCGTGCGCTGAACTACGCGCACCGCAAGGGCGTCACCCAGGTCGTCTCGCTGGGCAACCAGCACAGCGACCTCGCCGCTCCGCAGCAGGACGTGACGAGCCCCGGCTACCCGTCGAACAGCACGCACCCGCGGCCGATCGACAACGCGAGCTGTCTCTCGCTGCCCATCGAAGGCCCGCACACGATCGGCGTTTCGTCCTTCGGGCCTTCGCAGGCGAAGGCGGACTACTCGAACTACGGCGTCGAGCAGATTTCGGTCTCCGCGCCCGGTGGTTACTTCCGTGACTACTTCGGCACCCCGTGGTACCGCACGGTCGAGAACCAGATCCTCTCGACGTACCCGCGCAACGTCGGCGTCGCGGAAGGCAACATCGACGCGGCCGGGAACATCACTCCCGACGGTGTCACCGCCGGTGTCCAGAAGGCGACCGCCGCCGACGGACGGGTCGGCTACTACCAGTGGCTGCAGGGCACGTCGATGGCGTCGCCCCACGCGACCGGTGTCGCCGCGCTCATCGTTTCGCATTACGGCAAGGGTTCCCGCGACTTCGGGATGAACCCGGACGCGGTGCAGCGAGTGCTCGAGGGCACGGCTTCGGACATCGCCTGCCCGGTGCCGCGGACCGTCGACTACCTGAAGGAAGGCCGGGACGCTTCGTTCACCGCCACTTGTACGGGTGACGCTTCGTTCAACGGCTTCTACGGTCACGGTGCCGTCGACGCCTGGTCGGCCGTCACTCGCGGTTCCCAGTACCTGCGAGGCTGATGCTTTAGCTTCTCCGGATGCCATGAACGGTCCGTTCCTTGCGAAATTTGCAAGGAACGGACCGTTCATGGCGCGATGGGTTGGGCTGTCAGGCGGCCCGATCTCTTCGGACCACAAAAATGGCTGGCCTCGGGCGGCGTGCCGCGGCCTCGGCAGCGGCACGGAGCTCGGCGATGACCTTGTCCGGCTCGTCGCGAATCCGGGACGGCAAGGTTTGCACGACGACGATTCCTGCGGCCGCGTATCGATTGTTGCGGTGGAGAGTCTTGCGGTAAGCGTCCCTGCCGAAGTGGAAGGCATACGAATCGATTTCCCATGCCATGGCGAGCTCATCACACCATGAGTCGGGTTTGCCGATGTAGTTGCCGGAAGCGTCGTAGATCTTGACGTTCTGCTCGGCTGGAGGCAGCCCTGTTTTCTTCCAAATCGCCAATGCCGCTGCTTCGGGTACCGACTTGACCTCGGCCGCTAGCTCTCGGAGCACGGCACGCGGAAGGGCCGTTCCGCGTCTGCTGCCCGACTCGAGTTCGCCGCTCAGCTCATCGACTGTGCACAGACCTGTCTCAACGGCTTCGATGAGCACGGCTCTAACCGGGTCGAGGACGCGGATACGCCTAACGCCGTCCAGGACAGCTCGAGCCGGCGCCGCCAGTGGGACTCCTTCGATCACGCGACGTTCCGGCATGGTGATCGTTCTTTCGATGATTGTGAACTTGACGCTTCGCACTTTGCGCTGTTCGGGAATGAGTACGTGGACGGTTCCGTGAGGTCCGGCCTGGCGTAGGCCATACCGTCGCGCGGCCTCGAAGCCGGTGACAACCCCCAGGCCGTCGGTGAGCATCAACGCCGCTTCGACTCGTTGTCGCGCGGTCGGTTGTTCCTTCGAGAGAAGGACGATGCCTGGGAGCAGATGAGTCCATCTTCCGCCAGGCTGGCATCTTCGGTACGACGTGCTTTGCGTGACCCCCAGTTCCTCCAGGGTCGCCACACGGATGACGTCGTATCGGCTGTGTTGACGTAGGTATGAGTCTGTAAGCGGAGCTCTGGATAGGTACATGTCGACATCGTGAACCGGAGAACCGACAGAACTCGGTGCCAGAGTGCTATGAACGGTCCGTTCCTTGCGAAATTTGCAAGGAACGGACCGTTCATAGCACTAGGCGAGGCAGTAGGTGACGAAGGTGAGTCACCGCCCCGAAGCGGCTTTCACGAACTTCGCCAGATCCTTCGACTGCCGCACCCGTGACTCCTCGTTCACGTACATCATGTGCCCGGCGGGGTAGTACGCCGTGTCGATGTTCTCCCGCAGTTCCTCGGGAATCTGCAGGCGCGCAAGGACGTGTTCCGAAGCGAAGTAGGGTGTCGCGCCATCGTAGTGACCGAAAGCGACGTGCACCCGAAGGTGCGGATTGGCGCGCATGGCCGAGGCGAGGGAGTCCACAGAGGACACCGAGCGCCCCTCGAAGTCCGAGTACGACCAGGCCTTGAACACGTCCGTCGAAAGGACCTCGTACGGCAGGTCGTTTTCGTAACCCAGTTCCGCGCGCACGTAGTGGTTGAGCCCGGCGGCGTAGGCGCCGATGATCCGTGAAATCGACGGATCGTCGCTCATGTGCTCGCGGCCGCCGTCGGGCTCCCAGGTGGTGAACCGGCCGTCCATCCGGCCGACGACAAGACCCTTTCCCCGCAGCAGCTCGGTGAAGTACCGGACGTGCTCGATCCGCAGGTTCACGCGGTCCACATAGGACTCACCTAGTCCCGTCAGGGAAGCGAGTGTCGCGACGGCCTCGGCGCGGTCCTGTGTGGATAGACGCGCGCCGCGCGCGAGAGCCCAGGGGAGTTCCTTGGCGGCGAAGTCTTCGGCGTCCGCGAGGACGTCGTCGAGCGGGCGGTCGCCGTGGAGGCCGTGGTAGTGCGCGATCGCCGCGTACGTCGGGACGTAGAGCGTGTACGGCAGGTCGTTGCCCTCAGTGAACCGCAACGTGCCGAGATCCAGCACCGACGAGATCAGCAGCAGCCCGTTCAGGTACATCCCGTGGCGTTCCTGCAAATGCGCCGCCAGCCCGGCCGCGCGGAGCGTGCCGTACGACTCGCCCGCCAGGAACTTCGGCGACAGCCAGCGCTGTTTGCGCGAGACCCACAGCCGGATGACCTCGCCGATGGACTCGATGTCGGCCGTGTACCCGTGGTACTCCTTGGCCTTCTCGCCGTCCACGGCACGTGAGTAGCCGGTCGACACCGGGTCGATGAACACCAGGTCGCTGTGCGCCAGCAGGGTTTCCTGGTTGTCGGTCAGCCCGTAGGGCGGTGCGACCGGGTCGTCGACGTCGCCGGACAGCACGCGGCGCGGTCCGAGCAGGCCCATGTGCAGCCAGACGCTCGCGGAGCCGGGACCGCCGTTGAACGCGAACGTGACCGGACGCGTGCCGGGTTCCGCGTCGTCGAGCGTGTACGAAGTCACGAACACCTCGGCCTTGGCCTTGTGGCCTTCGGACTTGCCGTCGGTGTTGACCTCCTTCCGCAGCACGATCCGCCCGGTCTGGGCCGTATACGCGAGCTTTCTGCGCTTGAGCGTCAGCGTGTGCTTCGTCGTGACCAGGTCGTCGATCGGCTCGATCTTGGTTTCCACCGACGGGGTGTCCTGCTCGTCGGTGGACTTTTCCTCGGGATTGGTGTCCGGCATGGTCCCAACTTACTGGCAGTCTGTACGGGTGGACATCGTCACGACGCATGATCGCCCGAACACGACCGCCGAAGCGATCGAACTCCAGGAGACACTGCGTGGCCTGGTCGATCGCGAGGACCGTTGTCCACAAGAGATCGTGACGGTCACCGGGCTGGACGTCGCCTACGACGAGGACAGTGGTCTCATCGCCGCCGCCGCGGTCACTCTCGAAACCGCCGATTTCCGCGTCGTGGAAAAGCGGACCGTCGTCTCCGAGGTCTCGTTCCCATACGAACCGGGCCTTTTCGCTTTTCGTGAGCTGCCCCCGCTGCTCGAAGCGTTGCGCGCGCTCGAGCGCACCCCGGACCTCCTGGTCTGCGACGGGCACGGGCTGGCCCATCCGCGCCGGTTCGGGCTGGCGTGCCACGTCGGCGTCGTGACCGGCTTGCCGACCCTCGGTGTCGGCAAGACCCGTTTCATCGGCGAACACGGCGAGCCAGGGCGGGAGCGTGGCGCCAAGGAACCCCTGGTGGACGACGGCGAGGTCGTCGGAATGGTCCTGCGCACCCAGGACGGCGTGAAGCCCGTCTACGTCTCCGTCGGCCACAAGATCTCCCTGGACAACGCTTGCCGTCAGGTACTGCGGTTGTGTCCGGAGTTCCGGCAGCCGGAGACGACCCGGCACGCCGATCGTCTCTGCCGCGACGCACTGAAAGAGGCGTCATGAAGTTCCGCACCGTCGCCGAACTCGACGCCGAGGTCGTCGGCTGCCGCGCCTGTCCGCGGCTGGTCGCGTGGCGCGAGGAGATCGCCGTGGTCAAACGCGCTGCCTTCGCCGGCGACACCTACTGGGCCCGGCCTGTGCCCGGGTTCGGCCCGCCGGACGCGTCGCTGGCGATCGTCGGCCTCGCCCCCTCGGCGCACGGTGCGAACCGGACCGGTCGCATGTTCACCGGCGACCCCTCCGGTGACGTCCTGTTCAAGGCCCTTCACCGGGTCGGTGTCGCTTCGCAGCCGACGTCGACCCATATCGGTGACGGTCTCGAACTGCGCGGGACCCGGATGGTCTCCCCGGTGAGATGCGCGCCACCCGCCAACAAGCCCACACCTGAGGAACGGGACACCTGCCGATCTTGGCTCGCCGAAGAGCTCACCTTGCTGAGGCCGACGCTTAAGGCCGTCGTCGTGCTCGGCGCGTTCGGCTGGCAGGCCTTGCTGCCGGTGCTCGCCGAGGCGGGCTGGACGGTGCCGACGCCGCGCCCGAAGTTCGGACACGGAGCCGAGGTGAGACTCGGTGACCTGCGCCTCTTCGGCTGTTACCACGTGTCGCAGCGCAATGTCCAGACCGGCCGCCTGACGCTTGACATGGTGTGCGACGTCCTGGCCTCCGCGACCTCGGCGGCCGGCCTGAACTGAATCGGTGCGGAAACCGTGGCGACGCTGGTCACAGCGGGATGGGGTATCCGAGCGATCTCAGCTGATGGGTGCGACTATAGAAATATGGCTGGTGTTAAGTCGGAACCGACACGGATCCTCGTCCTCGGTGGTGGGTACGTCGGGCTCTACACGGCGTACGGGCTCCAGAAGATGCTCCGGGCCAACGAAGCGTCCGTGACGGTCGTTGACCCGCAGCCGCACATGACCTATGCCCCCTTCCTGCCCGAGGCGGCGGCCGGTGCGATCGAACCGCGGCACGTGGTCGTGCCGCTGCGGCGCGTGCTCAAGCGCTGCCACGTGCTCACCGCACGGGTGACGAAGATCGAGCACGACCGCAAGGCCGTCACGGTCGAGGCCGCCGACGGCCACGTCGAGCAGCTGAACTACGACGTCCTCGTGGTCGCGCTCGGCGCTGTCGCACGCATCCTGCCGATTCCGGGCCTGGTCGAGGAAGGCATCGCCTTCAAGACCATCGGTGAGGCGATCTACCTGCGCAACCACGTCATGACGAAGCTGGACGAGGCCGCCAGCACGCTCGATCCCGAGCAGCGTAAGCGCCTGCTGACGTTCACCGTCGTCGGCGGCGGGTTCGCCGGTATCGAGGCGCTCGCCGAACTCGAGGACATGACCCGCTTCGCGGTGGAGCACTACTACCCGAACCTCAAGGTCGAGGACATCCGCTGGGTGCTCGTCGAGGCGGCGGGGCGGATCCTCCCCGAGGTGCGGGAGACGCTCGGTGTGTACACCGTCGAGCAGCTCGAGAAGCGCGGCATCGAGGTCTATTTGTCGACAGCGGCGAAGTCGTTCGAGAACGGTCACGTCGTGCTTTCGGACGGCACCGAGTTCGACACCGACACGATCATTTGGACCGCCGGTGTGAAGGCGAACCCGGTGCTCGCCAGTTCGGATCTGCCGCTGGACAAGCGCGGCCGCGTCGAGGCCACCGCCGCGATGCAGGTCGTCGGGCACCCCGACGTCTGGACAGCCGGTGACAACGCCGCCGTGCCGGACCTATCACGCACCGAGCAGGACCCGACCGCGACCTGCCCGCCGAACGCGCAGCACGCCGTCCGCCAGGCACGGCTGCTGGCGAAGAACATCATCAAGGTGATCCGCGGCGGCAAGCCGAAGGACTACTACCACAAGAACCTGGGTGCGGTGGCCAGCCTCGGCCTGCACAAGGGTGTCGCCGACGCGCTGAACCTGAAGATCAAGGGCTTCCCGGCCTGGCTCTTCCACCGCGCGTACCACCTCAAGGCGATGCCGACGTGGAACCGCAAGATCCGCATCCTGTTCGACTGGATGCTCGGCGGCCTGTTCCGGCGTGAGGTCATCTCGCTCGGCCAGATCAACAACCCGCGCGAAGAGTTCGACAGGCTGTCGAAGTCCTGAGTTCGTAGGTTCCGTGAAGGTCTCCTTTCCTACTTTGAAAAGTAGGAAAGGAGACCTTCACGGCGTTCAGGGTGTGTCGGTGCAGGTCGTTACCCGCCGTTCCGCTCGCCACTGGCCTGGCTCCAGTTGACCTGGCGAAACATGTCTTGGAGACAACGCGCACGCCCGCTCTCGGAACAGACGTTTCCGCTGGCCGCCTTGTCGATCAAGTTTCTGCTCACTTTGTCCGCGGTGTCCACGATCATCCACAGAACCTCAACGGCTGGACCGCGGCGTTCGCTCTTGTGACCGTGACGACCGTGGCCGGCGCGCTTGAGCCTTTCTGCGGCTCTACCGGCTACGTGACAATCGACGAGTGGAATGAGCTCGGTCTCCGGTGATTCGAGTATCGGCGTACTGAGGCGGCGAACTGATGGTCATCGCCTAGGATGTCGGTGCCCCGGTAGCCCAACTGGCAGAGGCAGTCGACTTAAAATCGACCCAGTGCGGGTTCGATCCCCGTCCGGGGCACTTGCAGCGTCCTCGCCACGATCGTCAGATCCGCTCCGCGTCGGCGAGTTCGATCATTTCCGTCCAGTTCAGGCGGACGCCCTCGGCTTCCGCGGCGAGACCTTGGGCCGGGGTGGGTGTTCGGCCAACTCGGTCTCATAGCGGCCCCCACCGGCCTGGGAGACGCTCGTTCGGCCCAATCCCAACTGGTTGGCGCGGTGCAGGATCGCGGCTCCAAGGTGACCGCTTCGACAGGCCCGCCGAAGCGCGGTAGTACCTCGACGGCGACATTCATCGTGAAGAGGACATGACAGACGTCGCCTTCGGCTCGAAACCGGGTGATGGCGCGCCGCACGGCGTCGGTGGCGTCATCGAGCTGGTCAGGGGTTCTCGTGTGCTGGCCGATGTTCGCCGGCTCGGCCGACCGGGCGATCTCAGCCAGTGTTTCCTCGCCAGTTCCCGGCGTGGTGAGGAGGCCTTCGCGACTCCGGCATGATGCGGGGCATGACCGAGCCCGCCCATCCGTTCGCCCCGCCCGCCCACGAACGCCACTGGATCGAAACCGTCACCGAACTGGCGAAGGACTTCGCCGCAAGCGCCGCCGAGTTCGACGAAACAGCCGAGTTGCCCATCGCCAACCTTCGCGCCTTGCATGCGACCGGGCTCGACAGGGCGACCCTGCCCGCGGAGTTCGGTGGCGAGGGCCTCAGCTATCGGTCCTACGGCGAGATCGTCAGGATCCTCAGCGCGGCTTGTTCCTCGACGGCGTGCATCTGGGTGATGCACATCGGCGCCGCCGTCGGACTGGTCCAGCTGTCCGCTCCCGAAGTGGGCCGCTTCTACGCCGGGGAACTCATCGAGGGCAAGCGGTTCGCCAACGCGCTGTCCGAACCGAGCAGCGGCAACATGTTCCTGATGCCGCAACAGATCGCCGAGCCCGTCGACGGCGGGTTCCGGCTCACCGGCGCCAAGCGGTTCGTCTCCGGCTGTGAGGCCGCCGAGCACTTCCTGGTCAACGCGCTCGTCGACGGTGTGCCCACCTTCTTCGGTGTGTCACCGGACGACACGATGACCTTCGTGCCCATCTGGGACACGATGGGACTGCGAGCCAGCCGCAGCCAGCTCGTCTCCTTCGAAGGGACCGTACTGCGGGAAGACCGCAGATGCCCGCCCTCGACCGAACGGCGCCCGAACCACATCGGAGCCGGGCTCGCCTTCCTGTCACTGGGGATAGCCGACGCGGCGGAGGAGGCACTGATCTCACATTCCCGGAGCCGCGTCATCCCCGTGACCGGGCAGCCGCTCGCCGAAATGCAATGGCTTCAGTTCGAGGTCGCGAACGTCCACACCCGCCTCGAAGCCGCTCGCGTGTACTCCCGGAACATGGCGTGGCTGGCGGATCGGAACTCACCGGAATTCCTGCCCGCGACCATGACGGCGAAGGTGCTCGCGAACGACATCGCCCGCGACGTCGCGCAGCTGGCGCTGAAAGCCGGCGGCGGCTCGGGCTTCCTGCGCACTTCGCCGATCCAGCGGCTGTTCCGGGACGCGCAGGCGGGTGGGCTGATGGCCTATTCGGCCGAAGTCTGCAAGGACCGGATCGGGAAGACGGTGCTCCTGCCGCAGGACTGACCTCGGATGACCGGCCGGGTGACGTCAAGCCCGGCCGGTCCCGCCGAAGCGGGTCAGCAGCAGCCGGTGCCGCAGCAGTCGCAGTCGCACCAGTCGTCGATCCGCATGGTCATCCACCTCCTCCCTTGGGTTCGCGGTCAGGCGGGCACCATGCGCCGGGAAGGGGATCGGCGCAGTTCTCGCCGGTCATCCCGGACAGCATGGAAGTGAGTTCGGCGTGCAGCGCGCCGAGTCGCGTCATCTCCGCTTCGATCTCGGTGAGATGGCGTTCCAACATGGTTTCGGCGGGTTCGCAGGGGCACACCCCGGTGTCGCGGACGCTCAGCAGGTCGCCGATCTCCGTCAGCGTCAGCCCGAGCCGCTGGGTGCCGCGGATGAACCGCAGCCTGTCGATGACGTCCTCGTCGTAGCGCCGATGCGCCCCGGTCGTCCGCGCCGGCGTGGGAAGGAGGCCGATGCGCTCGTAATAGCGCACGGTGTCCGGTCGCACGCCGGCCCGGGAGGTCACCTGGGAGATGGTCAACGCCGCCGGCGTCGCGTCGGTTCGCATGATTCGAGGGTAGAACCTGGACCCGGCTCCAGAATCAAGCTCGAAATTCCGCCGGGCTCGTGAGGAGAAGACGACGGCACGGCGCGTCCGCATCATCGGAGAGGGTGCAAACGGCGAGAGGACGGCACGGTGACTGATTTCCGGAACGTGATCAAGGACCTCACCGCGGAAGGTGAACAGGTCGACGCCCTGGTGGCCGATCTGGACGACGCGGGCTGGGCGTCGCCGACGCCCGCCGTCGGCTGGTCGGTCAAGCACCAGATCGCTCACCTTTCCTTCATCTTCAAGATCGCCGGGCTGGCCGCGGCCGAGCCGCAGAAGTTCGTCGAACTCGCGAAGACTTCGATGGCGCGCGGGTTCGACGCCGCCGTCAACGCGGCTCTCGACGACTACCTCGGTGATCCCGACGAGGTGGTGCTGGGCCGGTGGCGCGCCGAACGCGACGCGGGTATCAAGGCGCTCGCCGCCGTCCCGGCGGACCAGGTCGTGCCGTGGCTGGTCAACCCGCTGCCGCCGGCCATCCTGGCCTGCGCCGGGATGATGGAACTGTTCGCACACGGCCAGGACGTCGCGGACGCGCTCGGGGTGCGCCCGGAACGGACCGACCGGCTCGCGTACCTGGTCGGTTTCGCCGTCCGGGTGCGGGACTTCGGCTACGAGGCACGAGGCCTGACCCCGCCGGAGCAGGAATTCCGGTTCGAGATCACCTCGCCATCCGGGCAGTTGTGGACGTTCGGTCCCGAGGACTCGCGGCAGCGGGTCACCGGCAGCGCGGAGGACTTCTGCCTGCTGGTCACGCGGCGCCGCCACCGCGACGACCTCGACGTCCGTGCCGAAGGAGCGCTGGCGGACCACTGGCTGGACATCGCGCAGGCGTACCGCGGTCCCGCGGGCGAGGGACGCAGGCCAGGGCAGTTCGACCGCTGAGAACCGCGCCTGCTTCCACGGTGAGCACGGCATCCTGGAAGTCGCGGCGGACCCCACGCGATGCGATCGTCGGTGCACACGGGGTCTAGGAGGCGATCGTGGCACGGGTGTGGTTGATCAGGCACGGCGAAAGCGAGACGAACGCGGGCCTTCCCGGCGGTGAGCCGGGGGCTTCGGCCCTGACCGAACTCGGCAGACGGCAAGCCGTCGAGGTCGCGGAATCGTGGGCCGAACCGCCCCGGTTGATCGTGACGTCACCGTTCTTGCGGGCGCGGCAGACGGCCGAGCCGACGATCGAGCGGTTCCCCGGCGCGGAACGCGAGGAGTGGCCTGTCCAGGAGTTCACCTTTCTCGGCGAACTCCATGGACTGGTCACCACCACCGCCATCCGCAGACCGCACACCGAGGCCTACTGGGACCGGGCCGATCCGCACCACGCGGTGAACGGCGCGGAATCCTTCGCCGGGCTGGTCGCCCGCACCCAGGAATTCCTGGCACGGGTGGGAGAACGGGAACCAGGGCCGATCGCCGTCTTCACGCACGGGCTCTTCATCCGCGCCGTCATGTGGTCACTGCTGACCGGGACCACCACCCCGGACAGCGAGGCCATGCGCGGATTCCGCACGTTCGCCGACACCTACCCCGTGCCGAACGGTGACATCACCGAACTGCGGTACACACCCGGGAAGCGGATCCCGCGAATGGTAATCCCGCTCGCCTCCCGGTTCGCCGTCCGCTAGGGCTTCAGCAGCAGCCGGAGTTCGTTCACCCCGGTCATGTTCGGGCTGGGGATGAACGACGGCGGGGTTCCCGGGTCGGTGCGCAGGTCCGGGAACCGATCCAGCAGGATGTTCAGCGCCGTCTTGCCTTCGAGCCTGGCGAGCGGGGCGCCGACGCAGAAGTGGATCCCGCGGCCGAAGGCCAGATGGGGGTTGTGCTTCCTGGCCGGGTCGAACTTGCCCGGATCGGTGAACGCGCGCGGATCCCGGTTCGCCGCCGCGACCCAGACGAAGAGCATGCTGTCCGCCGGGATCGTCCGGCCGCCCAATTCGACCTCGGCCGTCGTGGCGCGCGCGACGAGCGCGAACGGGCTGAGGAAACGCAATGACTCCTCGATGGTGGCGGGCAGCAGCGAACGGTCCTCTCGGACGCGCCGGTACTCGTCCGGATGGGAATCCAGGCACAGCACCGTGTTCCCGAGCAGCATCGTGGTGGTGATATGCCCGGCGAGCAGCAGCACGTTCGCGAAGTTGACGACTTCGTTCCGAGTCAGCTTCCCGCCGTCGACCTCGGCTTCGACGAGTTTGGTCAGCAGGTCCTCGCGCGGGTTCCGCCGCCTGTCGTCGACGTGCTCGGAGAGGTAGTCCACCAGGTTGTTCAGCTGCTCACTCGTTTCCTCGGCGGCCTTCTTGTCCTCCTCCGTCTGCTTGAGCAGCGACAGCTGCTGGCTGTTGTTCAGCAACGTGTCGACCCATTCCTTGAACAGATCGCGATCGCTCGCCGGGATACCGAGCAGTTCGGCGATGACGATCACCGGCAGTGGATAGGCCAGGTGGTTCACCAGTTCCATCGAGTCCGCGCCATCGACGGCGTCGAGGAGTTCGTTCGTCAACGCGGCGATCCGCGGTTCGAGATCGGCGACGACCTTCGGGGTAAAGGCGTGGCTCACCAGCGTGCGCAGCTTCTTGTGGTCCGGCGGGTCCATCTGGAGCAGGTTGCCTTCGGTGAATTGATCCTTGTCCGGAGACATCTCCTTGGGGATCAGGCGGGCGGTGTCGGAGGAGAACAACTTGGGATCACTCAAGGTCTTCAATGCTTCGGCGTGGCCGTAGACGTGCCACATGCCCGCCTCGGGATCGAAACGGACCGGGTCGGCCGGGAATTCGCCTCGAAGCCAGAACTGGCTTTCGTGGACGCCCCAGGTTTCGGCGATCGTGGTCATGGCTTGCCCCCTTCTTCTCGTGGTGGAAGAGCTCGGGTCAGACGGGCTCCTCGATGCCGTCCTGCTGGTAGATCCAGGCGCGATAGGACGAGACCAGCTCCCGGAACGCTTGGATCACTTCGGCCGCGGTAGCGGCCACATTCGCCGGGGACGGCGGCTCCGGCGGCTCGAACGCCCTCCGGATGATGTGCGCGAGAGCGTCGGCCTTCTCCTCGGATGTGAGGCCGGTGCCGTCGGTGGTGAAGCTGTCCATCAGGTAGAACCCCAGCGCCGAGGCGCGCAGGGTGAAGAGCAGGTCCGGGATGTCGTCGCGCAGCAGTCCCCGGTCGGTCATCGTTTTCAGGTACCGCTCGGTGACGACCGTGTCCTGATCCTGCAAGGGATTTTTTTCCAACCGGCCCAGCAGTTCGGTGTTGCCGGTGATGAGCGCGCCCAGCAACGGATTTCGCTGGGTGTAAAGGAAGACAGCCCGCTGGAACCGATGCGGGATGACTTCCGCCGGGTCTTCGTCCAACCGATCGATAAGACTCTCGGCGGCCCGGAGCGATTCACGCAGGAGCAACGCGTGAAAGAGGTTCTCCTTGGCGCGCCAGTGCAGATAGACCGTGCCCTTCCCGACGCCGGCCTGATTCGCGATGTCCTCGATGGTCACCTTGCGATAGCCCAGCCGCGTCAGCAGGACGCCGGCCGCGTCGAGGATGCGATCGGCGCGGCCGGCGGTGCGGTCCGGACGTTCTTCCACGTACGCTCCCAGTCTCTGACTTCATGACCGAATTTGCTTATCTGGTCATCCGGTCACTTCGACGGTAGCGCCGGGTGGACGGGTCCGGCAAGGAAAACGACGGTTTTCAACGCAGCCGGTGGTGAGGAAGAAGTTCCAGAGGACCGGCGTCGCGTTGATGACGGTCGGAGTGGCGGAGTCGTTGTTCGGTGTCGTGCTCGGCCAGACGTGCCCGGCGCCTTCGACCCGGTAGTGCCGAAGCGAGCAGCCGAGCCAGCGCTGGACGGTGACGTCGGTCCTCGGTGAGTACTGGATCGGGTGTGGGAAGCAGCCGTTCCGGTCCGCCCACCCGGCGAGCCAGTCCGGGAGTGCCGGCAGGCCTTTGGCGGGATTCCCGGTGTAGGGGATCGTCGTGTCGGCGGTGCCGTGGAAGTCGAGAATCGGCGCCGGGCGCGACGGGTCGCACTCGCCGCCCTGCGGATAGAACGCGCCGGCGACCGGGGCGAACGCCGCGATCCGGCCCGGCATCCGGCAAGCGAGGAAGCCGACGAACCCGCCACCGTTCGATTTGCCCGTCGTGTAGATCCGGCGGGAGTCGACGCACAGTTCCCGCTGAAGCGTGTTCAGCAGATCGCTGGTGAAGAGTACGTCGTGGGCGGCCGCCGAGTAAGGCGCGCCAGTCCAGGCCGATTCGCCGTCGGTGCCCGGAAGGCCTTGCGAGTAGACGGAAATCGCGTCAGGCGCGGAAACCCGGACAGGTCCTCCTGATACTTCGACGTTCGCTTGTGGCCGTGGAACGACAACACCAGCGTGGTCGGCCGCGACGGCCGGTACCGCGCGGGAACGTGCACCGTGTATTCGCGGACCAGGCCGCCGGACGTCAAGGTCCGCAGTGCCGTCGTCCCGGCTGGCACCGGTGACGGACGATGACAGCCGGTGGTCGGCACCGGGTGATCGATCGGCGTCGGGGCGGCCGACGCGACCGGTGCGGCCAGCAGGCTCAGCCCCGGCAGCGGCGGGCTGCCGTCAGCGCGAGACGGTGTAGGTACTTCGTGGGACCAGGCACGCGATCCTTCTTGATCGGGCGGCGGGGTGGTGATCAGGGTCACTCCCGGCACCGGCCTGGTCGGCATCGTGTTCATTGAGTTTTCGGACCGCTGTTCACGTCATCCCGCCGAGTGGTCGGCGTGACCACCGTGCCGTACCCGCGGCCGATCAGCCGCAAGCCTGTTTCGCCGCGAGTACCCGAGTCAGTGCCTCGTCGACGCGGGCGGCCGGAAGCTCGCCGGACGCGAGCGCCTTCTCCACCGTGGTCAGCACCGTGTCGACGTTGCCGCCGGACGACCACAACGCCTGATCCGCTCCAGCCTGCAAGGCCTTAAGCACCGCCGTCGGCAGCGGGTACTGCGACGTGATCGCCTTCATCGCCCCGAGATCGTCCGTGATCACCGGGCCGTCGAACGCGTAGTCCGTCCGCAGCAGCCGGTACGCCGGCGCCGACAGGGTCGACGGCGTGCCGCCGGTCAGGTCGGGCACGTCCAGATGTCCGACCATGACGCCGATCTCGCCGTACTCGCCGATGTCGCGGTACGGCACCAGGTCGACCTTCCGCAGCGAGGCCAGCGGCGGCGTCCGCACCAGTCCCTTGTGAGAGTCCCCGGTGGCGTGCCCGTGCCCGGGGAAGTGCTTCAGCACCGGTTGCACCCCGGCGTCCCGCAAGCCCTGCGCGAACGCCAGGACGTATTTACGCGCGACTTCGGGGTCCGCGCCGAACGACCGGTCACCGACGATGTCGCGGTCCGGCTGGTCCGTGATGTCGGCGTCGGGCGCGTAGTCGACGGTGACGCCTCGGGCCCGCATCTGCTTGCCCCGCTCGGCGGCCTTCGTCCGCACCTGTGCCGGAGTCATGGTCGCGGCCATTTTCCGGGCACTCGGCATATCGCCGTCGAGGGCGTCGATCCGCTGAACACGGCCGCCTTCCTCGTCGATCGCCACCGACACCGGGACCTTCGCGGCCCGTTGCACCTCGTCCAGCGCGCGGTTCCGCAACAGGGCCGTCTCGTTGCCGCCGAGGAAGATCCCGCCGATCTGCTGATCGCGCACCAGCTTCACCGCCGCCTGCGGATCGCCGGCGTTCACGCCGACCACCATCAGCTGGGCCAGCCGCTGCCGGGGGCTCATCCCGGCGATGACGGCTTCGCAGCCCCGAGCAGGTGCCTGCTCCGCCCTCGGTGACGGCGAGGGAGTGGGCGGGCTGATGCTGGACGGGCTCGAAACAGTGTCGCCGCGCGGCGGTACCGTCCCCGCCGGTTGTGCCGATCCGGCCTGTTCGCTCGCCGTACCGCACTGCACGCTGGTGGCCAGAACGGCCGCCGCTCCCAGGATGACGGCCGCCCATCGCTTCGTCGTCTTCGGTCGCCCGGAGTTCATCAGCTCGTTTCGTTCGTCGTCCATGCCGATACCGACGGTAACGCCAGTTGCCCTTTAATACGCGCTCGCGTGCCCTTTTGTTCGTGCTCGCGAAGCTCGGGCCTCGGCCCCACCTCCTCTCCATCCCGTGTTCTCCCTCGTCAACCCGCTGTTCGTGCTTGACAACTCGATCTGCTCCGTCGTAGATTACCACATGGTTATGGAACCGCAAGGTTATTGACGGCCGTTCGCTGCCGGGACGTGAGAGAACGATCGTGAGAACTGGACTCGTGAGAACTGAAAGGCGGGCGACCGTGGCCCAAGATCTGCTCGATGACACCTTCGCGGCGCTCGCCGACCCCACTCGCCGCGCGATCCTCGCGCGGCTCGCCTGCGGCGAGGCCACTGTGACGGAGTTGGCCGAGCCGTTCGCGATGAGCCAGCCCGCCATCTCCAAACACCTGAAAGTGCTGGAGCGGGCGGGGCTGGTGGCGCGGGGACGTGATGCCCAGCGTCGCCCCTGCCGTCTGGTGGCCGAGCCGCTGAAGAACGCGAACGAATGGCTCGGCGACTACCGCCGCCACTGGGACGAGGCCTTCTCCCAGCTGGACCTCGTCCTCGACGAGGAACTGCGGCATCCGGAACGCCGGGACGAGACCGATTGACCACCGCACGAGCGGAAAGGAACAGCACGATGGGACGCACTCTCAGCGTGGCGAAAGCCGGCGATCTCGAGATCGTCATGACGAGGTCCTTCGACGCGTCGAGGGCACTCGTGTTCGACGCGTGGACCAAACCGGAGCTGGTGCGCCGCTGGTTCGGCCCGCGCGACTGCGAGGTCGTCGAATGCGAGATCGACCTGCGGGTCGGCGGCGGATGGCGCTACCTGCTGCGCCACGGCGGCGGGATGGAGATGGTCCTGCGGGGCGTCTACCAGGAGATCAGTCGTCCGGAAAAACTCGTCTCCCTCGAGACGAACGAGGACTGCGACGCCTCGGAAGGTCAGGTTCTGGTGACCCTGACGCTGGTCGAACACGACGGCGTCACCACTCTGACGCAGGTGCTGCGGTACGGCTCGAAGCGGATCCGGGACGCCGTGCTCGAATCCGGAATGGAGCGGGGCGTCGGTGAAGGGTTCGACGAACTGGCCGAGGTCGTGGCCGTCCCGGCGGGGGCGTGAACGAGATGAACGCCATCGCGGACCGGTATCGCGTCCGGGCCGACGCCTTCGAGGGCAAGGTCGCCGCCGTCGAGGCCGGGCAGTGGGAGAACAGATCCCCCTGCGAAGGGTGGAACGCAAGGGATGTCGTCGGGCACATCGTCGACATGCACGGAGCGATGCTGCGTCCCCTCGGACGAGGACTCGGACCGGCGCCGGCGCTCCTGACGGACCCGCTCGGCGCATTCCGGGCGGCCCGGGCCGCTGTCGAAGCCGTCTTCGCCGATCCCGTGCTCGCCGCCACCGAACACGAAACGCCGATGGGGAGGGTGAAGGCAGAACAACACATCGACCAGGTCGTCAGTGCCGACCTGGTGGTCCACGGCTGGGATCTCGCCCGTGCCACCGGCCAGGACGACACGATCGACCCCGAGGAGGTCGCCCGGATGTGGCCCGGCGCCCAGGCGATCTCCGAGGAGATGAGGACCCCGGGTGCTTTCGGACCGGGCATCGTCGTTTTCGGCCCCGAAGTGAAGGTGCCCGACGACGCGCCCTTGCAGGACAGGCTGCTCGGGTTGATGGGTCGCGACCCGAGTTTCCAGCGGGAGCCATGAAGGTCAGATATGGAAGCCCCGGTGCCGCCAGGCGGGGGCCGGGGAAGAACCGGTACCTCGGCGGTGTCGGTCCCCGTTGGCCGCGGCCAGGACACGCTCCGGAACCGACAGAAAGGTGGTGAGCAAGGCGATCTGATTCTGGATCCGAGTCTTGGCGATCTCCAGTTCGCCGGCCAACCCCGGTGAAAGCACCAGGTGCGTGCCGTCGCCCGAAACACAGGGAAGGAGTTCCGTGATCTTGCCGCTGCACAACCCGGCCGAATAGAAGAGCTGAATCCGCGGAACCCGGACCTGCCGGACCGATTCGCGCCCCGGTTGCCCCGGCGGACCACGACGTCTACTACGGCGCACGGCTTGACGGCTGCACCGATTTCCCGGCGTTCGAACCGGGCTCGGCGAAGTTCGCCTGTTTGGCGCGCAGCTGATCTTCGCCGCCCGATCTACAGTGCGGGGATGGTCAAGACGGCAGTGGAAATCGCGGCGGCTGTGCGTACCAAGGAACTCGACCCGGTCCAGGTGACTCGGGAGGCGCTGGCCAGGATCGCCGCGGTGGACGGGGTGGTCGGTGCGTTCCGCCGGGTCCGGGCCGAGGAGGCACTCGCGGAGGCCGCCGCCGTCGCCGAACGCGCGGACCTGGCCGACCTGCCCTTGGCGGGAGTGCCGATCGCGGTCAAGGATGTCGCTCCGGTCAAGGGCGAGTACGCCTCCTGGGGATCGCGTGCGGGTTCGTCGACGGTGTCCACAAAGGACGGTGAGATAGCGCGGCGGCTACGTGCCGCCGGTGCGGTGATCATCGGCCTGACCCGGGTGCCGGAGCTGTGTGTCTGGCCGTCGAGTGACGATCCGGACGGGACGGCGCGCAATCCGCGCAATCCGTCCTACGCCGCGGGCGGTTCGTCGGGCGGTAGTGCCGCGGCCGTCGCGGCCGGGCTGGTGCCCATCGCGCACGGTACCGACGGCTTGGGCTCGATCCGGCTTCCGTCCGCCATATGCGGGATCGTCGGTCTCAAACCGGGTAAAGGCGTGGTCCGCGTGCCGGGGGAGAACGGCTGGTTCGGCCTGTCCACGCACGGTCCGATGACGACCACCGTGGCCGACGCGGCCGTGCTGATGTCGGTCCTCGCCGAACAGCCCGGCCTGGCGGACCTCGCCGACCCGAAGCGGTCCCGCATCGCCCTGTCGACCCGGGCCCCGCTGGCCACGGCGCCGTTGCCGCGGGCGTTCGGCCGAGCGGTCGCGCGGGCCGGTGAGCTGTTCAGCGCGGCCGGGCACACCGTCGCGTCCGGAACACCTCGGTACAACCCCGGGGCCATCGGCGGTATCGTCGCGCGCTGGGCCGCAGGCCCGGCCGAACAAGCGGCCGAGTTCGACTTCCGAGCGCTCCAGCCGCGGACGCGTACCCATGTCCGTCTCGGCCGCCTCCTGGCTTCTCGGATTCGGGAGAGCACCCGTGAGCGATGGCTGGAGCGCACCGAGGAGTTCTTCGCGGAGCACGACGTCCTGGTCACGCCCATGCTCGCGAGCCTCCCGCTCAAAGCCCGCACGTGGCACGAAAGCCGATGGATCGCCAACGCGCTGCCGTCCCTGCGGGTCGCGGGGTTCGCCGGGCTGTGGAATCTCGCGGGCTATCCGGCGATGTCGGTGCCGGTCGGCGTGCACCCCTCGGGGATCCCGGCCTGCGTTCAGCTCGTCGCCGCCCCCGGCGGGGAAGCGCTCCTCCTCGGCCTCGCCGCCCAGCTCGAAGCGGCCAATCCCTGGCCCCGCACCACGGCCTCCTGACCCTGGAAAGAGAGCAGGGGACCTTTGCTATCACTCTCCAAAAGAGAGTGATAGCAAAGGTCCCCTGCTACTTCGCGCTGGTCAGGAGCCGGTTTTGGCGGGCGACGGCTTCTGCCCGTTCGACTTCGGACCGTTCTGCTCGCTCTGTCCGTTCTTCGGCGCAGCGGCGGCGGGCGCCGAAGAAGCGGGCTTGGCGGGAGCGGCTTTGGCCGGAGCCGGAGCGGCGGCCTTCGACGCGGGCGGTTCGGCGGGCTTGCCCGCCGGCTTCGTCCCCTCGGGCTTGCTGTCGCCGCCGACGAGCTTCGAAGCGTGCGGGATCACCGACTCCTCGGGCAGGGCCGCGAGCATCGCTTCGCTGCCCTTCAGGACCTCGTCGGCCTGCATCAGGCTCTTGCGGGCCTGCTCGCGAATCTCCGCCAGCCGCTCGACCTTCCGTTGGGCGGCGGTCGTGCGCTGGGCGGCGGTCGTGGTGGCCTCGTCGAGTCGGCGCTTGGCCTCGGTCGTCGCCTCGTCGACGCGGCGCTTGGCCTCCGCGGTGGCCTCCGCGATCCGGCGTTCGGCCTGGTTCTTGCTGGCCGTCTGCTGGTCTGCGATGTGCTTTTCGTGCGACGTGCGCTGAGCCGTGATCGTCTGGTCGAACTCGCGCTCGATCTTGCGGCGCTTGCGCTCGGCCTCGTTGTCCAGCAGTTCCCGGCGCTGGGCGGCCTCGACGGTCAGTCGCTGGACCTCGGCCCGCGTCTCGGCGAGCGCGGATTCGTGCTCGGAGTGCAGCGCGTCCGCCTGCTTGTCCAGTTCGGCGACGAGCCGCGTGTAGCGCTCACGGAGTTTCTTCGAGGCCTCGCTCGAGGACGCCCAATGCTTCTCGGCCGCGACCTCGGCGCGCTTCGTGACCTCTTCCGCGCGCGCCTGCGCGAGCGTGACGGTGCGCTGCATCCGCTCGTCGAGGTCTTCGAGCCGCTCCGGCGGCTTCTTCAGCTCCTCGACTCTGGCGTTGAGCTTCGCCACCTCGTGGCGCACGGTTTCGAGTTCGCGCGAGGCCGACGTCGCCTGCGCGATCGCGGCGTCGCGGTCGGTGATCACGCGATGCAGCTGGGCTTCGAGATGATCCAGATACTGGCGCACTTCGTTCCGGTCGAAGCCGTGCCAGGCCTGGGTGTACTCGCGCCGCAGGGGCAACAGGCCGTTGTCTCGCTCGGGAACCATGGTCACGACGGTACCTGCGTACCCGGCGTCGCCGTTGTCAGGCTTGGTGATTCACCGACGTGTGTCTGCCCTCAGCTGCTGTCCCTCACCTGAACGGCCGCCACCCGTGTGCGCAGTGTCACCAATGGAAGCCGCGGCTGAGCCGGGCGAGGGTCATCGCGGCTCGGGACAGATGCTGCTCGCCCTTCCCGATCTTGAGCCCGCCGCCGCCACCCGCGGCCGCGGAGTCCGGGAACACGCGGAATCCTTGGTAGGCCACCGCATCCGTGAGTCCTGGCGTGAGCGTGTAGGCGAGCCCGATGGCCTGCCCGGCAGGCGTGCCGATGTGCTTCGGACGTTCCTTCAACGCCTTCATCACCATGTTCGCGGCCTGATCCGGCGATTTCGTCGGAAACGCGTCATAGATCTTGGTCGGCCGGATCATCGGCGTGCGCACGAGTGGCATGTGGATGGTCGTGAACGTAATCCCGTCGCCGTGGGTCTCGGTCGCGGCGATCCGGGAGAAATAGTCCAAAGCGGCCTTCGACGCCGCATACGCCGAAAAGCGTGGCGCGATTCCCTGCACGCCGATCGACGAGACGTTGACGATATGCCCGAATTTCCGCTCGGACATCTGCGGCAGCACCGCGAGGATCAGCCGGACCGCACCGAAATAGTTGATCGCCATCGCGCGCTCGTAGTCGTGGAACCGGTCGTACGACAGTTTGATCGAGCGCCGGATCGACCGGCCTGCGTTGTTGACGAGCATGTCGATCCGGCCGTGATCGGCGAGCATCGCGTCGACGGCCTTGAGTACCGACTCCTCGTCGGTGAGGTCGGCCGGGTACACCGACGCCGTACCGCCGGCGGCGATGATCTCGTCCCGGACCTCTTCGAGTTCGTGCTGCCGCCGCGCCACGAGCAGCGGCACCCCACCGGCGGCCGCGACCTTGATCGCGGTCGCCCGGCCGATCCCCGACGACGCGCCGGTGATGATCACGCGCCGTCCGTCCAGCTCGCCGCGCGGGCCGTGCTTGCGGGCGCGGAACGGGTCCAGGTGTTCACGCCAGTAGCGCCACAGCGTGGGCGCGTAGTCCTCGATCCGGGGCACCTCGACGCCCGAGCCGATGAGCGCCTTGCGCGTCGACGCCGACGAGAACACCGACGGGAACGCCATGGTCTCCAGCAGCACCGGCGGGATACCGAGGCGCTCCATCACGGCGTCGCGCGCGATCGTGAAGCCGGGGATGTGCTCGCTCAGTTTCACCAGGTTGACGATGCCCTTGGACACCCGTTCGTTGAGCTGCACGGAGATCGTCGGAGCGCCGGCCGCCTTCGCGAAGGCGTTGTAGACCGAGACGACCGGCTGCGGTTCCGGGTTGACCAGGTGGAACGCGCGTCCGTCCAGGCCCGGCGTGGTGATCAGGGCGTTCAGCGACTCGGCGACGTAGTCGACCGGGACGACGTTGGTGTCGCCGAGGTCGGGGCCGACGATCGGCAGGTCAGGCAGCCCGGCCAGCCTGCTGATCGCGGGGAACAGGTAGTACGGGCCGTCGATCTTGTCCATCTCGCCGGTCTCGGAGTTCCCGACCACGACCGCGGGCCGGTACACCCGCCACGGCACGTCCTGCTGCTCGCGCACGAGGCGCTCCGCTTCGAACTTCGTGCGGTGGTACGGCGTGACGAGCCGCTGGCCGACGTCGAACATCTCCTCGGTGAACATGCCCTCGTGGTCTCCGGCGACGGCGACCGAGGACACGTGGTGCAGGCGGCCGGCGTTCAGCTCGGCGGCGAGCGCGATCACCTGCGCGGTGCCTTCGACGTTGGCCTTGATGCTGTCTTCATCGTCGGCGGTGAGGTCGTAAAGGGCGGCGAGGTGCACGACGTGATCGACTCCGCGAAGCTTCTCTCGGTCGTCTTCGCCGACCCCGAGCAGCGGCTCGCCGAGATCACCGGTGACGAGGGTGACGCGTTCCGGATGCGGCCAGGCGTTCACGAGTTTCGCGAGCTTGTCCCGCGAAGAAGCGCGGACGACGAGCGCGACCTTGTCGACGTCCTCCCTGGTGAGCAGCAACCGGGTGAACTGGCGCCCGATCAGTCCGGTCGCCCCGGTCACCAGAAAAGTCGCCATCTGCTTCACCCTTCACCGTGCTCGCCCGCGTCCACCGGCATTCTGCTGCATCACGACGGCGCTGACCACCACGGCACCCGCGAAGTTACTCGCGGGTAGCTAGGCCGGGTCGGCGATGACGACCCGGTTCTCGGCGTAGCCGGTTTCCCCGCCGACCCAGCGGCCGCCGCAGGTGACGAGGACGATCCGATGTCGACCGGACTGGCCGAACAGCTCGTCCGCCCGCTGCGGCAGCTCGTTCTTCTTCAACGTGATCAGCTGGGAAACCTTGAATCGCCAAGACTTACCCGCCTTGTCGACCACGGTGACGGCGCCGCCGATCCGCTCGGTCCACAACTCCGCGAACGGACCTGTCGCGCCCTTCCAGTTCACGTGCCCGGCGAACACGCTCGCCCCGGTCGCCGAACTCAGCTCGGCACCCCACCAGGTCACCTCGCCGAGATTCTCCGGCACCGGCAGCTCCGCGCCCGGCCCGAGTTCCTTGCGGATCAGCTTCGCCGCGCCGCCCGCGGGCAACCGGATCGTTCCGGGGCCCTGCGGCTTCGGGGCTTCGGGTTCCTTCGACGACGACGGCGGCGGCGCGGGAGGCGGCGTCGTGGGGACGATCTCCGGCGGAGGCGGGACTTCTTGTTGCGCGGGCGCCGCCGGGGCACCGCCCGCGACGGAGACGGAGGCGGGCTGTGCCGTCCCCGTCACCACGGTCGTCGGCGGCCAGACGATCAAGGCCGCGACGAGGTCCGCGCACAGGACCGTGACGGCTCCCAGCGCGAACCCGCGTCGTACAGACATTCCTGAACCCTCTTAGCGTCGCGAAGACCGCCGCGCGGCCATGCCTACCATCAGCGAACCGAGCAGCGCGAGCGCGCCGACGCCGAGGATCCCGGCGGTCGACGCCGAGTTCTCGACGGTGCCCTGCATCATCGCCACCGGCTGGTCGCCGGCGGGAATGGTGCGCGGTACCTCGTTGGGCGTGTTGGCGACCTTGAGCGCCAGCGTCTCACCCGGTTTGACCTCGCCGCAGGCGGACGGCGGATTCTTCGGGTCGAACGCGTTGGTGTAGCCCGGCGGTGCGCTGACCTCGACCACGCAGATCTCCTGCGGGGTCCGCAGGTTCTCCACCGTGACCGTCCCGGTCTCGCCCTCGGTGGTGACGACGGCGGGCTTGCCGTCGGCTCCGTTGAGCGGCTTGCCGTCGTGGCCGACGGCCGCGGTGGTCTTGTCCTTGGCGGTGATCCGCAGCGCGGCGCCCGCGATGCCCTTCTCGGTCTTCGTGTCGACCTTGGTCACCTGGACCTTGCCCGGCTTCGAGACGACCGCGACACCCTGGGCCTTCAGTTCCTTCTCGCCACCGGTCGAGACGACCTTCTGCACACCGGTGTCGACCGGGAACTGCACGTACGGCCGGTCCGCGGGGGCGGACAGCGTGCTGGCCAGCTTCGGCTGGTCACCGGTCGGTGTCACCTTGACCGTGAGGGTGCCGTCCTCGCCCGTCTTCACCGTGGCGGCCTTCTCGGCCTTGGCGGTCGAGGTCGACGCGGGTTTGGTGGTCTCGCCGCCTTCGACGGTCGCGTTCGACGGTGTGAGCTTCACCGGCACCCCGGAGATGCCCTTGCCCTTGGCGTTCTTGACGCTGATCGTCCACTCGCCCGCGGTGCCGATGTGCTGGTCTTCCTTCGGCGGCGCGATCGCGGTGGTCCACGGCCCGCGGTTGGCCTCAGCGTCCTTGGTCAGCTTCACGACGGCCGTGGCGGCGGCAGGGTGCTGCGCCTTCAGCTTGTCGAGATGGTCCTGGATCTTGTAGCCGATCTTGTTGGAAGGCAGTTCCGGGTTGGTGTCGGCGTCGGACCGCGGCTTGGCCGTCCAGGAATGGAGCAGGTGAGCGAGCGCGGCGGCTTCGGCGTTGTCCTGCGTGCCGCCGTAGCGGAGGAGCAGATAGGAGATGTTGGCCGCGATGTCCTCCGGCAGCTTCTGTCCCCACTTGTCGAGCAGTTCGTCGCCGGGCTTGTACTCCTCGTTCGTGTCCGGCGCCTTCTGCTGGAAGCTCACGCAGAACACGTGCTTGCCGTTGACGACGTAGGAGCCGAGCCAATCGCTGGCCTGGTCATGGCCGCCGAACGGCTGGCCGGGTGTGACGGCGTGGCCGACGCCCTGTTTCGGGTCGGCAGAGGCCGGTGTCGCCGCGACGGTGGTGGACAGCGCGCCCAGCAGGCACGTCGCGATCAGGCTGGTCAAGGCGCGCGAACGCACGCTCGGGCGTGTTGTCCACCCCATGGTGTGTTGACTCCTTTGGCCGTGCCCTGCCCCGGCGCCTTTACGTCGATGCAGGTCACACGATCGATAGGTTCCCCGACACGCCTTCGGTGATTATCCGAACACGCATCGTGCAGGGTGGCCTGTGATCAGCGGTTTTGGCAAGAGGTCATCAGGTGGGGTATCGGTGAACGGTCGTGATCGCCGCCGCATACGGTGTGGGGGATGGGCCCCGTGTCGAATGTGAGTAAAGTCGTCTTTACTTCGACGGGAACCGGGCGGCCCCCGCGGTCGTTGAACCCGATGCAGGTGCCAGTAGATCCAGGAGGATCAGGTGCGATCCAGTAGCAACCCGGCGTTCCGGAACCTGCCGCGTGGCGCGGCGGAGTACGGACCCAACGTAGGCTTCAACCAACCCCAGGGCGGCGTGCCCGGCTACGGCCCTCCGCAGACCTCCGCCGGTGCCGACGACCGTCCGATGACCGTCGACGACGTCGTCATCAAGACGGCGCTGAGCCTCGGCACCGCGCTGGTGACCGGTGTGCTCACCGCGATCTGGGCGATCAGCCAGATCCCGATGTCGGCGTCCGGCAAGATCCTCGGCATCCCCGGTGCCGTGATCGCTGCGCTGGTCGGCTCGATGATCGTCGGCCTCGTGATTTCGCTGGTGATCATCTTCAAGAAGATGCCGAGTGGCCCGCTCACGCTGGCGTATTCGGCCGTCGAAGGTGTCTTCCTCGGTGCGATCAGTGGCCTCTTCGAAGCGCTGTACCCCGGTATCGCGCTGCAGGCGATCGTCGGCACCGCCGGTGTCTTTATCGCGATGCTGGTCGTCTACAAGACGGGTGCCGTCAAGGTCACCCCGAAGTTGACGAAGTGGATCATCGGCGCCGTGGTCGGTGTCGCGATCATGATGCTGGTCAACCTCGTCACCAGCCTTTTCTTCAATTTCAACCCGCTGCGTGACGGTGGTCCGATCGCGATCATCTTCAGCCTCGTGGTGATCGGTGTCGCGGCGTTCAGCTTCCTGCTCGACTTCGACCAGGCCGACCGGATGATCCGCGAAGGCACGCCGTCGAAGTGGTCCTGGTACGTCGCCTTCGGCCTGATGACCACGCTCGTCTGGCTGTACCTCGAGATCCTGCGGTTGCTGTCGTACTTCCACAGCGACTGATCCAGGTTCACCGCGAAAGGGCGCTCCGAGCGATCGGGGCGCCCTTTTCCGTGTCGGTGAATACTCTGCTGACATGACCGAGCGCAAACGTTCGATGTGGTTCTGGGTGGGCATCCTGGTGCCGGTCGCGATCGTGGTGATCAGCGCGGCGACCTGGGTCACCGGGTATCTCTCCAGCGCGGACGGCACCGTGGTGGGCGACTGCTACGCGGTCACCACTTTCGGCGACGTCGATGCCGAACCGGCGAAGGCGGACTGCGGTTCGAACGAGGCCAACACGAAGCTCGGCGCGAAGGCCGGAAGCGGCGATGCCTGCCCTCAGGGCGAGTACGACCAGCTGACCGTCGACCGGACGTTCTCCTCGTCCAAGCTCTGCATGATGATCAACGCCAGGCAGGGTGACTGCTTCGAGAACTTCTTGGCCGACAGCGTGGCGTATCAGAAGGTGGAGTGCTCGGATCCCACGAAGGACGCGGAGGTTGTGAAGGTCATCGACGGCACTTCGGGCGATACGGCTTGCGATGAGACCGGGGCGACCGATCTCAAGAGCTACTCGACGCCGCCCTCGACGGTCTGCGTCAAAGCCGGTAAATAGGGACCTCAACCAGGAACTTTCACTCGTATGGGGCCCCGATAGGTGGTGTTACTCACGGTGAGTGTTTGATAGCGAGGTTCTCATTCCTCTTCACAACTGTGAGGTTTCTCGGTGACCACTTCCCAGCCGGCCCCTGGGGGCCAAACGCCGGTGGGACAGCCCGACGCTTTCGGTCCGCCTCCCGGCGTTCAGCCGGCGGCGCCCAAACGGTCCAAGCTCGCGTGGCTGAAGATCGCCCTTCCGATCGTGATCGTCGTACTCGTCGCCGGCGGGTACGCGATCAACTACTTCACCGGCACCGACGGTGCCAAAGTCGGTGACTGCCTCGCGGTCACCGAATTCACCAGTAAGGCCGACCCGAAGCAGGCCGACTGCGGGACCGCCGACGCCAACGTCAAGGTCGCGGCGAAGGTGGGCGACAACGAGTCCTGCCCGGAAGGCGGGTACGACGAGTACTCGCAGACCGGCCGTATCTCGTACAAGCTCTGCCTGATGGTCAACGTCAAGCAGGGTGACTGCCTGGCCAACTTCGGTGCCGGGACCACGGGCTACAAGAAGGTGCCGTGTTCGGACCCGGCCAAGGAGGTCGAGTTCCTGAAGATCGTCGAGGGACAGATGGACAAGGCGGTGTGCGAAGGCACCGAAGCCACCAACGTCATCAGCTACTCGACCCCGCCGACCACGATGTGCGTCATCAAGGGCGACAAGTAGCCCTCGTTTCGCGTGAAGGCCCCTCTCTCGGTTCAGCCGAGGGAGGAGGCCTTCATGCGCTCCGGGACCGAAGCGGGGGAGCAAGGGACCTTTGCTATCACCGCCGCCATCCGGCCGTGGGTGAGCAGCCATTCGTCGCACAGTGTGGGACGGGCTGCGACCGGGTGGTCACCGGCCCTAACGTTGCTCGTCCCCGACCCGCCGATCGACCTGGAGCCCTGGTGGCGACGACAGAAACCCAAGCCGGTGAGAAGAAACTCCTCGACTTCCCGACCTCCTGCGCTGCCCCGATCCCGCGACCGGAGGAACCGGTCAAGTTCGTGCCGCTGGCCGTCGCGGGTGCCCTCGCGGTCGGGTTGACCTGGTACGTCTGGGCGGCGCACGGGGCGAAGTTCGGCGTCCTGCTCATTCTCGGCCTGCTGCTCGGCCTCGCGCTCTTCCACTCACGCTTCGGCTTCACCTCGGCCTGGCGCCAGCTGATCGCGGTCGGCAACGGCCAGGGGCTGCGAGCGCACACGCTGCTGCTCGGGACGGCCGCGACCCTGATCGCGTTGATCGTCGGCACCGGCTCCGGCCTGTTCGGCAGCACGCCGAACCCGGCCGCGGGCGGGCTGGGGCTCGCGCTGTTCGCGGGTGCGACGATCTTCGCCATCGGCATGCAGCTGGGCGGCGCGTGCGCGTCGGGAACGTTGTTCGCGGTCGGTTCCGGGCAGTCGACGATCGTGCTGACCCTCGGCGGGTTCATCACCGGTTCGGTCCTCTACACGTGGGCGTATCCGCTGCTGTCGGGCTGGCCCGAGTTCAAGGGGATCCTGCTCGCGGACCACGTCGGCTGGTTCGGTTCGTGGGCGATCACGGTCGCCGTCCTCGCCGCGATCGTGTTCGGCACCCGGTTCGTGCAGAAGCGCCGCAACCCGCCGCCGGTCGACGTCGTCCCGACCGCGCACGGGTTCGCCCGGATCTTCCGCGGTTCGTGGCCGATCCTCGTCGGCGCCGTCGTCCTCGGGGTACTGGCGGGCGCGGTCTTCCTGGTGTCCGGCGGGATCTGGGGCGTCACGAGCGCGTTCAGCCTGTGGGGCGCCAAGATCCTGCAGGTGTTCGGTCTCCACCCTGAGACGTGGGAATTCTGGCGGCTCAAGGCGAACGCGGCTTCGCTGGCGGCGCCGATCTGGAAGGACAAGAACAGCCTCACCGACATCGGAATCATGATCGGCGCGGGAGTCGCCGCCGCGGCCGCGGGCGCTTGGAAGATCCACAGCTCGATCCCGTGGCGGACCGCCGTCGCCGCGGTGCTCGGCGGGATCCTGATGGGTGTCGGGGCGCGGATGGCGGGTGGCTGCAACATCGGCGCCTACCTCGGCGGAATCTCGGTCGGCAGCCTGCACGGCTGGCTGTGGGGTGTGTTCGCGCTCGGCGGCACGTGGATCGGGCTCAAACTGCGGCCGCTTTTCGGGCTCGGCAACCCGGTCCCGACGGACAGCGTCTGCTGATCACTCTGCGCCACACTCCGTACGCGGGCTTGCCCTTTCGGTCCGCGTACGGGGAAAGTTGGCAGGTCAAACCCGTGTTAGTCCTGCGTCGGAGATTCGTACGTGATGCCTCGACATGTCGGGGCTCGCGGATCCGCGGTGTTCTGGGTGTGGGAAGGGGACTTTCCCCGCATGACATGTGGGGAAGGTCCCCTTCGCGTCACAGGAAGGCCGGGGTCCTCGCTGCGGCATCGGGCCTGCAGGGACTAGGACAGGCGCTCCAGCACCATCGCCATGCCCTGGCCGCCGCCGACGCACATCGTCTCGAGGCCGAACTGCTTGTCGTGGTGCTGAAGCGAGTTGATCAGCGTCGAGGTGATCCGCGCGCCGGTCATGCCGAACGGGTGGCCGACGGCGATCGCGCCGCCGTTGACGTTCAGCTTGTCGAGGTCGATCCCGAGGTCCTGGTACGACGGGATGACCTGCGCGGCGAACGCCTCGTTGATCTCGACGAGGTCGATGTCGCCGACCGACATCCCGGCACGGGCGAGCGCGCGCTTCGACGCCTCGACCGGGCCGTAGCCCATGATCTCCGGCGACAGCCCCGAAACACCTGTCGAGACGACGCGGGCGAGCGGTGTGAGGCCGAGCTCCTTCGCCTTCGTGTCCGACATGATGATCACCGCGGCGGCGCCGTCGTTGAGCGCGCAGCAGTTGCCTGCGGTGATCCGGCCGTCGGGGCGGAAGACCGGCTTGAGACCGGAGACGCCTTCGAGGGTGACGCCGGCGCGCGGGCCGTCGTCCTTCGAGACCACGGTGCCGTCCGGCAGGGTCACCGGGGTGATGTCCTTGGCCCAGAAGCCGTCCGCGATGGCCTTCTCGGCGAGGTTCTGCGAACGGACGCCGAACTCGTCCATCTCCTCGCGCGAAACGTTCTTCAGGCGCGCGAGGTTCTCGGCTGTCTGGCCCATCGCGATGTAGACGTCCGGGAGGACACCTTTCTCGCGCGGGTCGCTCCAGTTGTCGGCACCTTCGGCGGCCACCTGCGCGGTGCGGGCCTCGGCGTCGGCGAACAGCGGGTTGTGCGTGTTCGGCCAGGAGTCCGAGCTGCCGTTGGCGAAGCGCGAAACGGTCTCGACGCCCGCGGAGATGAACACGTCGCCTTCGCCCGCCTTGATCGCGTGCAGCGCCATGCGGGTGGTCTGGAGGCTGGAGGAGCAGTACCGCGTGATCGTGCAGCCGGGCAAGTGGTCGTAACCGAGCTCGACGGCGACCGCGCGGCCCATGTTGAAGCCCTGCTCGCCACCGGGGAGACCACAGCCAAGCATGAGGTCTTCGATCTGCGTCGGGTCGAGTTCGGGAACCTTGTCGAGCGCGGCGCGGACCATCTGCACGGTGAGGTCGTCCGGGCGGATGCTCACCAGCGATCCCTTGCCGGCGCGGCCGATCGGGGATCGGGCGGTGGAGACGATGACGGCTTCGGGCATGGAACGACACTCCCTTGTTTTCGATCCAGACACGCGCTAAGCGGCTGCTCACCTCGCATCCTCCACCGGAGCGCGGTGCGGGTCAAAGGCGAACGCGATCCACGCCACTCTTTCCGATGCCCCGGCTCCGGCGCCGGAGTTGAGTGGACACATCCCGACCTGCGGCGTTTAGGCTGTCAGTGTGGATTACGTCGAGCACATCGTGGACCTCGTGGGCAACACCCCTCTGGTCAAGCTGAACGCACTGGCCGAGGGGCTGCAACCACTCATCCTGGCCAAGGTCGAATACGTCAACCCCGGCGGGAGTGTCAAGGACCGCATCGCGCTGCGGATGATCGAAGCCGCGGAGCGTTCCGGCGAACTGAAGCCCGGCGGCACCATCGTCGAGCCGACGTCCGGCAACACCGGCGTCGGGCTGGCCATGGTGGCGCAGCGCAAGGGGTACAAGTGCGTGTTCGTCTGCCCGGACAAGGTCAGCGAGGACAAGCGCAACGTGCTCAAGGCCTACGGCGCCCGCGTCGTGGTCTGCCCGACCGCGGTGGCGCCGGAGCATCCGGACTCCTACTACAACGTCTCCGATCGCCTCGTCCGTGAGATCGAGGGCGCCTGGAAACCGAACCAGTACGCCAACCCGGAGAACCCCGCCAGCCACTACCACTCGACCGGCCCGGAACTCTGGCGCCAGACCGAGGGCAAGATCACGCACTTCGTCACGGGCGTCGGCACCGGCGGCACGATCTCGGGCACCGGCAAGTACCTGAAAGAGGTCAGCGACGGCCGCGTCCAGGTCATCGGCGCGGACCCCGAAGGCTCGGTGTACTCCGGCGGGTCCGGACGGCCGTACCTGGTCGAGGGCGTCGGTGAGGACTTCTGGCCGGAGACCTACGACCGGAGCGTCGCCGACCAGATCGTCCCGATCTCGGACGCGCACTCCTTCGACATCACGCGTCGTCTCGCGCTCGAAGAGGGTCTGCTCGTCGGTGGCTCGTGCGGGATGGCCGTCGCCGCCGCGCTCAAGGTCGCCGAGGGTCTCGGCCCGGACGACGTCGTGGTCGTGCTCCTGCCCGACGGCGGCCGCGGCTACCTCACCAAGGTCTTCAACGACAGCTGGATGTCCTCCTACGGCTTCCTGCCGCCGGACTCGAGCGGCGCGACCGTCCGCGACGTCCTGATGAAGAAGAGCGGTTCGCTGCCCAGCCTGGTGCACAGCCACCCGAACGAGACGGTCGCCGAAGCGGTGGCGATCCTCGCCGAGTTCGGCGTCAGCCAGATGCCCGTGGTCAGCGCGGAACCGCCGGTCATGGCGGCCGAGGTCGTCGGCGCGGTCAACGAACGCGATCTGCTCGAAGCGCTGTTCACCGGCAAGGCGCAGCTTGCCGACCGGCTCGAGCAGCACATGTCGCCGCCGCTGCCGACCATCGGCGCCGGGGAACAGGTGGGTTCGGCGATGGACGCGCTCTCGGGCGCCGACGGCGCACTGGTGCTGGTCGACGGCAAGCCGGCGGGCGTCGTCACCCGGCACGACCTGCTCGCGTTTCTCGCGGGGCGGTAAAGAGAAATTTCATCGGATGGTCGGGTCGGGGCGTTACGAGCGGCCCACCCGGCTATCCGATAGCGTATTGGGTGAGTTGAACTTCTATGTCCTCGTCAAGGGGGTTCAAGACCCAAATGAGCGCTCCGCAGCCACCGGATCAGCCTTGGGGTGGCGCCCAGCCACCGCAGGGACCCCCGAGTGGCCCCCAGCCGCAGCAAGACAACCCGTTCGGTTCCCCGGAACCGACCCAGGTGGTGCAGCCCGGCCCGCCCGCTCAGCCCGATTACGGGCAAGCGCAGTACGGGCAGCCCTCGTATGAGCAGCCCCAAAGCGGCGGGTTCGGCGACACGCCGGAGCCCACACAGGTCGTGCAGCCGGGTTCCGGCGACGCGAACGCGACCCAGGTAGTGCAGCCGGTGAACTCTGGCGGGGAGACCCCCGCCAGCGAGTCCACCCAGCTCGTGCCGCCGGGTTCGCAGCCGCCCGCCATCCCGTACGCCCCGCCGCCGAGCGCGGCCGACAACCCGGCCGCCGGTGCCTACGGCGCCCAGGGTGGCGGTTTCGGTCAGCAGCAGGGCTTCGGCGGGTCCCCGCAGGGTGGGTTCGACCCGTCGCAGGGTCAGCAGCAGCCCGGTTACGGCCAGCCGCAGCAGGGCTTCGGCGGACCGCCGCAGGGCGGTTTCGGCCAGCAGCCCGGTTTCGGCGGGCCGCCGCAGGGCTACAGCCCCGCTCCCGCCGGTGGTGGCGGCGGGAACCCGTTGTTCGGGTTCATCGCCGGTGGTCTCGTCGGCCTTCTCGGACTTCTCGCGCTGGTCTTCAGCTTCGTGTACTTCGGCGACGCGAGCGAGTTCTCCGAAGGGGTCGACAGCCAATCCGCCAAGATCGGTCAGGAGGCTGTCGACAAGCTTCTCGACCAGTTCGGCCTGGCGTCGCCCGGCACCGTCTGGCTCTACGTGATCTTGCTGCTGGTCGCCTCGATCATCGCGACGGCGGCCGGTGCCGGTCTCGCGCTGGCGAGCAAGCTCCCGGCCTCGCTCAAGAAGATCGTGCCGATCGCGGTCACCGCGGGCGGCGCGCTGCTGCTCCTCTTCGGCATCCTGCTCCTCGGCGCCACGACCGCGTCGGGTGAAGGGATCCCGCGAGAGGTCAGCATCGGTATCGGCCTGCCGCACCTGATCTTCGGCATCCTGATCCTGATCGTCGGGGTACTGGGCCTGATCCCGCCGACCGCGCAGTTCGTCGGTCTCGGTGGCGGCGGCTCGGTGCTCGGTGCCCAGCAAGGCGGCCAGCCCGGTGGTTTCGGCGGCCCGCCGCAGGGTGGCTTCGGCCAGCCGGGTCAACCGGGTCAGCCGGGTCCGTACGGTCAGCCGCAGCCGGGCCCCTACGGTCAGCCCGGTCAGCAGGGGCCGGCTGCGGGCGGATTCCCGCAGCAGGGTCAGCCCGGTGGTTTCGGGCAGCAGCCCGGCCAGTCCGGTCCGCCCAGCGGTGGTTTCCCCCAGCCGGGTCAGCCGCCGCAGGGTGGCTACGGCCAGCCCCCGCAGCACGGTGGTTTCGGGCAGCAGCCCGGTCAGCAGGGGCCGCCGAACGGTGGTTTCGGCCAGCCGGGTCAACAGCCCGGCCAGCCGCCGCAGCAGTGGTGATTCGCCTCCGCTGAACGGTTTCGCTCGGAACGCCCCCAGCCGGTCGGCTGGGGGCGTTCTGTTTTCGCCGGTGTCCGCCGAATCTCCGTCACGACCAGGGCCATCGGGCTAGGGTGAGCGCCGTTAACCGACACCCGGCTGATGGGGGCGACGTGACCGGACCGTACGGATATCCCTCGCAGCCAGGACCGGCCGGTTTCGGATACCCCGCACCGCAGACGAGGCCGACCGGGGCGACGGCGATCATCGCGGCGTTGTCCGGGCTCGTCGCCGCGGGGGCCGCCGGGTACATCCCGGTCTACTTCTTCCTCAGGCTGCCGTCCGGATTCAGCCTCGGCGATCTCCCCGGTCTCGTGCTCACCGTGCTGGGGCTGTACCTGCTGGCCGCGCTGCTCCTGCTGATCGGCGCGCTGTCGGCGTTCTTCCGCTCGGTCGCCGGCGCCGTCCTGCTGGTGCTCGGTTCCCTGATGGTGATCACCGCCGTCCTGATGGAACCGTTGGCGTTCAACGGGACCTACAGCCAGTACTTCCGCCTGCAGTTCGAGTTCAAGACGTTCGTCGCCATCGCGCGGGTGGTCATGTTCGCGGTCGTCCCGCTCACGCTGATCTTCGCGATCATCCCGCCGACGCTGAAATATCTGCGCTGGCGGCCTTCCCCGGCGCAGCCGTACCGGCCACGGAACCAGGTGCCCCGCCAAGGCGGCTGGTGACTCGAGACCAATCTTCGGCGACCGCGATCAGCGCGGCCGTCCTCGCTCTACTGCGCGGCAGCCGTCGAAGCAGAAGCGGCTTCCCGGCTGGTAGCCGGGCTGGCAGGATGAAGCGAACATCTCGGCAGGGGGAGCGATGACGTACCAGCGGTTCCCGCCGCAGGGTGGCTATCCACCGCCTGGTGCCTACCCGCCACCGGGAATGGCGCGGCAACCTAGCGGTGCCACCGGGATCATCGCCGGGGTCCTCGCGATACTCGGTGGCTTGTGGTTCCTCGCCGGCCTCGCGTTCCACCTCATCGAGCTCTCCCATGTCGTCGTTTCGTTCCTCCTGGTCGGCGCGGTGCTCGACTTCCTCACCGCGGCGTTGCTCTTGAGCGGCGGAATCCTGCTGCTCCTGCGCAAGGGCGCCGGGCGAGTGCTCGCCGTGATCGGAGCCGGGTCCACGCTCGGGTTCGTGGCCCTGACCTTCGTGCTCCGGGCGATCGGCACGGATTTCTCTTTCTCGTACAGCGGCGTGACCCTGCGGTTCGGCGTCGGCGTGCTCCTCATCGTGGACCTGCTCCCGGCGATCGCAACCCTCGTGCTGGCGCTGATCCCGCCGACCGCGCGCTGGTTGGCGGCCGAGAAGCAGCCGGCGATGGCCATGCCGCCGCAGAACTTCGGATATCCGCCCGCGCGGCCCGGATACCCGCCCGCTCCCGGACCGCAGCAGGGCCAGCCACCCGGACAGTGGTGAGTTCGCTCCCAGACGATGGGATCCCGAGGGAGTGGTCGTACCCTGGACGGTATGGCCGACGACTACTCTCTACTGGGCTTCGAGACGCGCGCGATCCACGCCGGGCAGACGCCTGATCCCCGGACCGGCGCGGTCATCGTGCCGATCTACCAGACCTCGACCTATGCGCAGGACGGCGTCGGCGGCACGCGCGAAGGCGACTACGAGTACTCCCGTACCGCGAACCCCACGCGCACCGCGTTGGAGGTCGCGCTCGCGGCGCTCGAAGGCGCCCGGCACGGCCTCGCCTACTCGTCGGGAATGGCGGCCAGCGACGTCCTGCTACGGGCGACCCTGCGCCCCGGTGACCACCTCGTGCTCGGCAACGACGCGTACGGCGGCACGTTCCGGCTGATCGACAAGGTGCTCAGCCTGTGGGGCGTCGAACACACCGTCGCCGACCTGGGGAACATCGCCGAGGTCCGCGCGGCGATCCGGCCGGAGACGAAGCTGATCTGGTGCGAGTCGCCGACCAACCCGATGCTGGGGATCGCCGACATCGCCGCGTTGGCCGAGGTCGCCCACGGCGCCAGCGCCCGCCTGGTCGTCGACAACACCTTCGCCACCCCGTACCTGCAGAACCCGCTTTCGCTGGGTGCCGACGTCGTCCTGCACTCGACGACCAAGTACCTCGGCGGGCACTCCGACGTCGTCGGCGGCGCGATCCTGACCAACGAGGACGAACTGCGCGAGCAGCTGTTCTACCTGCGCAACGCGGCGGGCGCGGTGCCCGGCCCGTTCGACGCGTGGCTGACCCTGCGCGGAATCAAGACGCTCGCGCTGCGGATGGAACAGCACAGCGACAACGCCGAACTGATCGCCCGGATGCTGCTGAAGCACCCGAAGGTCGAGCGCGTCTACTACCCGGGCCTGCCGGAGCACCCCGGCCACGAGATCGCGTCGAAGCAGATGCGGCGGTTCGGCGGGATGATCTCGTTCACCCACGTCGACGGTGAACAGGCCGCGTTGGGCGTCGCGTCGAAGACGAAGCTGTTCATCCTCGCCGAGTCGCTGGGCGGGATCGAATCGCTCATCGAGCACCCGGGCCGGATGACCCACGCGAGCACCGCCGGGTCCACCCTGGAGGTGCCGGACAACCTGCTGCGCCTGTCCGTCGGCATCGAGGACGGCAGCGACCTGGTCAACGATCTGGCCACAGCCCTGGGCTGACCGCCGCCGAGCCCAGAGGGGGAGCAAGGGACCTTTGCTACCGTTAGCGTAGCCATGCTAACTAAGTGAGAGCAAAGGTCCTTTGCTCTCTTCGTACTGGTCAGCGCGGTGTGGTGGGAAGAACCGCCCGGTCACGGTCGGAAGTTGCTGGGTGTGACGCCGCTCTTCGCGTCCGCCTCGTGCGAGGTTCCCTGCGGCGCGGCGGGCAGTTCGGAGCCGTCGACGCAGCCGCCGACGAGTTCGATGTGGTTGTCGTGCCGGATGTACTGGCCCGGGTCCACGCATCCGGCGCGATCGACCGTGTAGACGGCGGCGCCGGTCAGCAGCGCGGCCGAAGTGAGGGCCAGCACGACCGGGAGCATCCCGGCGGAACGGGTCGCCCGGACCCTGCTGATGTTCCCCCGTGCCATGCGCACTCCCTGGTCGCTTTCGCCGCCACCGTCAAGAGTACCCGGACGGTGAACTTGTCACGTGGCGTATCCGCCAGGTGGCATGATCCGGTCAGTGAACGGTCGGGTTGATCAAGGTAGTCCCACCCGGAACCCAGGCGCGCACACTCCGGAGCATTCGAGTGTGGAGAATTCTCCAAGGGTGACCGGTCAAGGGTTCGGTCATCGAGACCAGTGGGCAGGCAATACAGTTTCGCCAGAACCCGAATCCCCACTCGGCACAACCGGCCCGCGAAGTAGTGAAGACCTCCTTCGCTACTTTGAAGGTCGGGGTCCCGGCAAGGTCGAAGTTTTGCAGGTCAGGCGGTTGTTCGTCGCGGGGTCACACCGGTTGCGGAGCTTGACCAACTGGGGTTCAGGGACATGTCTTCTCCACTCGGCCCCTTGCAGGCACCAGAAATGTCAAGTCCGGATCACGAACAGCAGCGCTGCCCAGCTCTGCGACTTTGCCGGGACCCTGACTCTGAAGGTAGGCAAGGAGGCCTTCACGGATAAGCGACCCGCAAGGGCGACAGAGTCCTAAGTGGACGTTTGGCCGGTGATGGCGGCGACCGCGAGTTCGCGTTCGGGCTCACCGACCTCCGGCAGGGTGAACCGCAGCGCCCGGATGTGGGTGAGCAGTTCGGGATCGGGCGTCACGTCGTGCTCGCGCAGGTAGTAGGCGACCGCGCCCGGCCAGTACCACCGGCCGTCCGTGCGGAAGTTCAACGGCACCAACGGTTCCCGGTCGGGCTCGAACGCGTCGGCGTCATAGGTCCGCGACGCGAGGACGACCGGCGCGCCGTCGAGGTAGTCCAGCACGCGGTCCCGCTCGGCGGGTGACAGCGGCTCGCGGTTCACCACCGGGCGGCCCGACTCGTCGAGGCCGTCGTGGACACGTGGCGAGCGCAGTGCTTCCGGGGCTTCGGCGGGCGGAGTGGCGACCAACGGTTCGGTCGGCGGCGCGGCTTCGAGGCCGGCTCGCTGCCGCAGCCACCGCGGGATGTTCTGCTCGGCCCGCGGGAAGAACCGGAGTTCGTCCTGGAAACCGATCGGTGGCGGTGCTTGTCGCCACGGCGGCTCGACATCCGGGAGGAAGTCCGTGCTGAGCACCGTCGCCGAGCCGTAGACCAGGATCGCGCTCAACCAGGTCCCGCGGCCGGGCTGGTACATCCCCGCACGCAGGTTTCCGAGCAGCTGCACGGCTTCCGGGTTCGGTTGTACCGGACGCGGCAGACCGTCCTGACCGGTGACGAGCAAGTCGATCTCGACGTGCCTGCCCGCCGCCCGGTACTCGACGCGCAGCTGCCGCCAGCCGGGTGGGAGCGGGGTCGCGAGGGCATGGCCGATCTGCCAGACGAGCTGCTGTTGCTGCGGCTGGTTCAACGGCATCGGCGGCTGGGTCATCGTCGGTCCTCAGTCGGTCTTGGCGCCGGAGGCCGCCAAACCCCGCTTGAACCAGTCCGGCATGTACGCCTCGCCGCGGGGGAACCGTTCCTGCTCCAGCGCGAACTCGTCCGGTGCGGGATACGGCTGGAAGTCGGGCTCGTTCTGCCAGTTGTACTGCGCGCGGAACCGCGACGGAGGCTCGATGACGAGCCTGGCCGAGAACCAGGTTCCTTCGCCTTCCTGGTACATCCCACCGCGCAGCCGCTGGAACATGCGCCACGTCTCGACGGACGGTTCCCACACCTGGTAGGTACCGTTCGGGTCGAGCACGCCGACCGCGACGTCGATGTTCTTGCCGACCACCCGGTAGTCCAGCACCACCTCACGCCAGCCCGGCGGCAGGGCGCCGACCACCGACAAGGTGATCTCGCCCAGTAGCTCGTTCTGTGCGATGGGGTCGAGCTGAGGCCATTGAGCCATCCGGTAGATCCTCCTCGTGGTCACCGCTGGAGTAGCGGTGACCCATCATGGCACGGTGCCGGGTTCAGGCCGGTGTTTCCCGCTCCTGCTCCAGTTGTGCGCCTTGGGCGACCAGATTCCGCAACCACGGCGGAACGTGTTCTTCGTCGCGCGGGAACGCTTCCAGGTCGCGGGTGAAGGTGGTCGGGTGCAAGGGCGGCCACCATTTCGGATCCTCGTCGAAGTTGAACGAGAACTCGGGTGCCGCACCGGACGTCATCACGAGCGTCGCCGAGAACCACGTTCCGCGACCTGGTTCGTACATCCGGGTGCGCAGCTCACGGAAGCCGCTCCGCACCTCGGCGGGCAGCTCGATATCCCCGCTCCGGCCGTCGCCCAGCCGGATTTCCGTGGCGTAGTCGTAGGCCAGCACCGTCGCGGACACGGTGAGGCTGATCCTCGCCCAGCCGTCCGGCGCGGCCGTCCGCAGAGCCGAGGCGATGGCACCGGTGAGCACGTCCGTCATTCGTTCGCTCCGTAGTGGGTACGCGCGCCGTAGTTGACATTGGAGGGATCGTTCGGGAAGTCGCGTTGCTTGGTCACCCGCGACAGCTCGACCGGTTTCCCGTCGGGACCGGGGACGGGAACGCCCTGGCTGTCGACCTCGTACACGACCTCCTGCCAGCGCATGGTCACGTTCTCCGGAACGCCGTTGCTGCTGCCTTCGGTCCTGACCTGGTAGTTCTCGATCTCGTGCCCTGGCCGCTCGGCATAGTGGCCGAGTTCGACCTCTTGGGCCCGCCAGGAAGCCGCGTGAACCCAGCCGTCCCGGTAGTTGCCGCTGTTGGAGGCGGCCATCTGGGGATGCATGTTGACGTACTCGCCGGGGCCACCCATCTCGTTCGCCGCGAGGTGACCGCCCGCCCAGTGAACGTGATCGAAATCGTCGGCGTACTCGGGATGGTTCGCGAAGGCGGCCTTGCCCTCCTTGTTGGACCTGTCCTGCGAAGCCTGGTCCCGGAAGTCCTCGTTCTGTCCTCGGAAGGCCGGGTCGCCGGTCATGGCGGTCGGCCTCCCGTTCTGTCCGACCTCGAAGGTCCACGCCTTGCTCGGGTCGTGGAAGTTCGCGACCCGGTACTGCGTGCCGGGCTGCAACGGGTAGCGCAGATCGGGGTTGTGGAACGGCTTCTGGGTGCCCGGGGACGACTCGACGTGCGTCACCTTGCCGTCGGCGTCGGTGAAGAACCGGCTGGTGGCACCGTTCTTGTACTCCACCTTGTACTCGGCGTTCCCCGCCAGTGGCCTCTCGCCGCGCAGTGCCTGCGGAACCCCTTCGGGATCCAGCTTGCGGTTTCTGGTGCGCGGCTCGACGTCGTCGATGACCTTGGGCGACTCGATCGGATCGTGCCCACCCGGCCGGTCCCGCTGTCCGGTGAAGTCCGAGTCGTCCCGGCGGTTCCAATCGGCGAACCGCTCGTTGAACTCCGGCGAATCGCGGCTGATCGTCCGGGGACGCGGAACGTCGTCGTAGGGCGGGTGGCCGGCGTCGTCGCCGTCGCCGCGGCTTTGGGCGCTGTCGGCGTCCACGTCCTGCTTGTCCGCGTGCGACGTGTCCGGTGTGAAGCCGTCGTCGCTCGCCCGGCGGGCGGAGCCGTCGGGGCTGTGGACGTCCCACTCGCCGTTCGGCGGGATCCGGGGACGGGTGCGGCCGTCGGGGCCGACCTCGTAGTCGGAAGAGAAGACGCGCCCGTTCGAGTCGGTCCACGCGGGCCTGCTCGGCGCCATGACCTCGGTGTCGAGTTCCCGCGACAGACGGCGCGCGAAGTCGTTCGACCCGGCGTCGCAGCCGATCAGCCGGATCGGCCTGCCGTCGTAGTCACCGTTGCGGCGCAGGATGTCCGCGAATTCCTCCGGGGTGTAGGTGCGGTTGCCGATGCGGGCGTGCCCGTCCGGGGTGACGTGCACGTCGACCGTGTAGCGGCCGTCCGGGTCCGGGTGGACGCGGTGCGGCAGGTCGCCCATGTCCGGGTCGCCGCGGTGGTACGAGCTACCCGCGGGGGTGCCTTCGGAATGCCGCTGATTGACCTCGTCCGGTGTCAGCGGACGGTCCGGCTCGCCGTCGGGGCCGCGATCGTGCGGTGAACCGTCGGGGTGGCCGTCTGGGTCCTGGCGCGGTCCGTGCCCGTCGGGACCGTGGCCGTCCGGCGAACGCGGCGGGCCGGTGTGACCACCGGGACCGCGGCCGCCGGGGCCGGTGTTGCCGGGACCCGTGCCGCCGGGCCGGTTGCCGGGGCCGGGCGTGCCGGTGTGTGGCTGGGCTCCTGGACCGAAGTCGTTGCCACGGGCGACGGGCTGCGGCTGATGCGGCTGGTTCGGCCGCCCGCCGGGACCGGTCTGGCCGAGACCACGGCTGGGGCCGGTGTGGGTGTCGGGACCGCGTGAGGCGTGCGTGTCCGGTGTGCGCGGCGAACCGGGCGTGCCCGTCCAGCCGCCGCCCTGCGGCCTGCCGCCGGGCGGACCCGGGGCACCGCCGGGCGCGCCACCCGGGGCGCCTTGGGGCGGCATGCCGCCGGCGACCGGCTGACCCTGCGGTGGGACACCGGGCGAACCGTCGCCACCGGTACCGCCGCGCTGTGAAGGAACGTGTGACGGGCCGGCGTCGCCGAGACGCGGTGCCGTGGGCGCGGTACCGCTGGTCGTCGTGCCGCTGTCGGTCGGCCTGGTGGGGCCGCCGCCGCTGTCACCGCCGTGGTGGCCGGGCGACGGGTCGGACCGCGGGGTGGGCGAGCCGCCGCCGTCACCGCCGTGTGTCCGGGGCGAGCCGCCGCCATCGCCGGCGTGGCTGGGGGAGCCGCCGCTGTCGGTCCGGGTGTGGGGTGCCGGGGAACCACTGTCGGGTGTGTGGCTGGGGGAGCCACCGCTGTCGGTCCGGGTGTGCGGGGCGGGAGAACCGCCGTCCGGGGCGTGGTTCGGCGAACCACCGCTGTCGGCCCGGGTGTGGGGTGCCGGGGAACCGCTGTCCGCAGCGTGGCTGGGGGAGCCGCCGGTGTCGGCCCGCGTGTGCGGTGCCGGGGAACCTCCGTCGAGTGCGTGGTTCGGCGAGCCGCCGGTGTCGGTTCGTGTCTGCGGCGAACCGCCGCTGTCCGCGCGAGCCGGGCTCGGCGAGCCGCCGTCGGGCGCGCGGTTCGGAGTCCCGGAATCGCCGGGCGATCCGCCCTCGGACCGGGTGTGCGGAGCTGAGGGGTCGGAGCGCGGCGACGAGCCGCCACCGTCCGGTGTGCTGCCGAGGTTTGAGTCCGAAGTGGACGGTGAGTCGCCATCGCCGGTGCGACCGGGAGATCCGCTTTCCGAACGGGTCGGCGAGCTACCATTGTCTCTTGTGGACGATGCGCCGCCACCGTCGCCACCGCGAGTGGTGGTGCTCGACGGGGTGTCGCCGGAACCGCCGGTGCGCGAGTCGCCGTTCGAGCCCGAGTCGCCCGAGCCGTCACCGGAGCGGCCGGAGCCGCCCGAACCACTCGAGTCGCCGTCGGAGCCGTTGGAGCCATCGCCCGGACCGTCGGAGCCGTCGCCGGAGCCGCTGCCGGAACCGTCGCCGTCCGGACCGTCCCCGGAGCCCGTGCCACCGCCGTCGGGCCCGCCGGACCCGCCGCCGCGGCCACCACGCTGGACGAAGCCACCCGCCTTGATGTTCTTGGGGTTGAGCGCGTCGAGCCCGGTGATCTTGCCCGCGATCTTGCCGAAGATCTTGATGATCTTCTCGAAGACGTCGACCAGCTTGCCGAGCAGGGGCGAGACCCGCCGCATCGCGTCGCACAGTTCCTTGAGCTTGTCGGCGATCTTCGCGGCCCACTTGGCGATCGCGGTGACGGCCTGCGCGACCACGATCGGCGTGCCGAAACCGAGGGAGAACACCGTCTCCATGACCCACGCGATGAGCTTGCCGACCGCGTCCGCGATCAGCTGGCGGATGAATTCGCGGACGAACGCGACGATCTCGCCGAAGATCATCACGACGGTGCTGATCGCGCCCGCGACCGTCGCCGCCCCGCTGATCGCCTCCGCCTGTTCCGCGGCCTGCTTGCGGTACTGGTCGGCGGCCTCGCCGGTCCAGCCGGAAGTGCCGTTCTTGACCGTGTTCGAGAACTCGACCTGGGTGTCTTCCAGTTTCTTGGCGACGTTGCCCCAGGTCTCGGAGTACGACTGGATCACCGGCGGATCGCCGGCCACCGCGTCCAGCATGTCCTTCAGCGGCTGCATGTGTTCCATCAGGAACGACGCCACCGACGACAGCAGGTAGCCGAACGGGTCGATCGCGGCGCTGGCGATCTCGCCGGCGAGGCTCAGCACGCCGAGCCCGCCGCCGATCCAGTCGCCGTTCGAGATGCCGTTGAAGGCGTCCATGGCCGACTCGGCGACGCCGATGCCCGCCGCGTAGCCGTATTCGCTGTTCCCGGCTGTCAGCGGTCCTGGGCCGTCGCCGTCCGTCGGCGCCTTCGCGACGAGCGGATTCCCCTCGGGCATCAGTCAGGCACCTGCGCGTTCTTGAACTCGGCGGCGAAGTTCTCGTCCTGCGTCCGATAGGCGTTGGACGCCGATCGCACGTTGTTCGCCACAGCGGTCGCGGCCTCGACGGCCTTGTTCAGCGCGTTGAGACCGAACTCCTCGACCGGGTCGAGCATCATCCGGAACGGCTGGCAGATGATGCCGTACGCGTCGGTCGGCATACTCACCTGCCGCGCGGCGTCGACCGCCGTGCGCAGCCCGTCGGCGATGCCGTCGATCTGCTTGGCGTGCGCGTCGAGGTCGGAGCCGAGCTCATAACCCTTGCCTGCCATGGTTTCTCCCCTCTACCAGGCCGGATGAACGTCTAAGAAAGGATGCTGCCGCCGAAGTCGTCATCGTCGTCCTGCGTGCGGCGCCGCCGCGGGATCGGCTTCGGCTGCGGCGGGTTCGCCTGCGCGGGCGGCGGGGGCTCTTCCTCGTCCGGGCCGAAGCGGTGGTGCCGCTCGGGCTCCGGCGGAGCGAGGTCCTCCTCCGGCGGAGCTTCCGGGAAGGTATTCTGCGCTTCCGCGATCACGCGGTTCGCCGTCTCGTCGGTAGTGCCGACCGTTTCGGCCATCGCCGCCTGCAGCAGTTCCGGGATCCGTGACTGCGCGAGCTGTACGAGCCGCATGACCTGCGACGAGACCTCGGCCATCCGCTTGCCGCTCGCGGCTTCGGCGATGACGAGGTTCGTGAGCAGGCCCTTCGAGTCGATCGTCACTTCGATGGTGTTGTCCTTCGACCGCTCGGTCACGGTCTGCCCCTGCACGCGGGCGGCCATCGCCTGATAGCGCGCGGCGGTCTCCTGGATCTGCTTCGTCCAGTTGTCCACCATCTGTTCGCTGGCGTCGACGTTGTCCGGCATCGGGACCCTTCCACAAGCTGCAAGCTGACGTCTTCACACTGACGGTCCGAAGACGGCTCCGGTTCCGGTGCGCTCGAAGTTTAGTTCTCGTCCGGTGTACCACCCCCGGCCGACAAAGTCGGTCCCATCACGCAGCGAAAGGGCCCTTCACCACACAAAGTGCGATGAAGAGCCCTTTCACGCCCTGCGAACTGCCGGGGTCAGAGGTTGCCTCGGCGCCGCGCCGATGGCGCCTCGCCGTTGAAGATTGCCTCGGCGCCGCGCTGATGGCGCCTCGCCGTTAGAGATTGCCCCGGCGCTCCTGCTCACGCTCGATGGCCTCGAACAGGGCCTTGAAGTTGCCCTTGCCGAAGCCGAGCGAGCCGTGCCGCTCGATGAGCTCGTAGAACACCGTCGGGCGGTCGCCGATCGGCTTGGTGAAGATCTGCAGCAGGTATCCGTCCTCGTCGCGGTCGACCAGGATGCGGTGCTCCTTGAGCTTCTCGATCGGCACCCGGACCTCGCCGATCCGCGCGCGCAGCGCCGGGTCGTCGTAGTAGGAGTCCGGGGTGTCGAGGAACTCGATGCCCGCCGCGCGCATCGCCTTCACCGTCGTGACGATGTCGTTGGTGGCCAGCGCGATGTGCTGGCAGCCCGCGCCGCCGTAGAACTCGAGGTACTCGTCGATCTGCGACTTCTTCTTCGCGACCGCCGGCTCGTTGAGCGGGAACTTGACGCGGTGGTTGCCGTTGGAGACGACCTTGCTCATCAGGGCCGAGTACTCGGTCGCGATGTCGTCGCCGACGAACTCCGCCATGTTCACGAAGCCCATGACACGGCGGTACCAGTCGACCCAGTAGTCCATCTTGCCGAGTTCGACGTTGCCGACACAGTGGTCCACGGCCTGGAACAGCCGCTTCGGCGCGCCTTCGGGGCGGACGACCTTGCTCTCACGCGGCTCGTAGCCGGGCAGATAGACGCCCGTGTACTTCGACCGGTCGATCAGCGTGTGGCGGGTCTCGCCGTAGGTCGCGATCGCGGCGATTCGCACGGTGCCGTGCTCGTCGGAGACGTCGTGCGGCTCTTCGAGGACGGTAGCGCCCTGCGCGCGGGCGTGGTCGATGCACCGGTCGACGTCGGCGACCTCGAGCGCGAGGTCGATGACGCCGTCGCCGTGGCGGCGGTGGTGTTCCAGCAGCGGGGAGTCGGGCCTGACGCCGCCGGTGATCACGAAACGGGCCGAACCGGACTTCAGCACGAACGACTTGCGTTCGAAGTTCCCGGTTTCGGGGCCGGAGTACGCGATGAGCCGCATCCCGAACGCGACCTGGTAGAACCAGGCCGTCTGCGTGGCGTTGCCCGCGATGAACACCACCGCGTCCATCGACTTCACCGGGAACGGGTCGGTCGAAGAGTCGTGGTCGACGAGCCCGACGAGCTGACGCAGCTGGTCATAGCTCACGTCGTCAAGAGCACCCTGGGGTTCCACTGTGTGCGTCATGCCAAGAAGCATCCGAGCACGTGACAAAATGTGCAATGGTCAAAGATTTTGCTGCACACTATGCCTAGCGAAGCCTGGGATGGCGCGGTCATAGTGGACAACCTGTGTAGGAGGTAGGGCGCGATGTCGGAAGTACTCGACGCGCTGGACGCGCGGCTGCTGCTGTTGCTCACCGACTCGCCGCGGCTCGGCGTGCTCGAATGCGCGCGCCGTCTCGGCGTCGCGCGGGGCACCGTTCAGGCCCGGCTGGACCGGCTGACCGAACGCGGCGTCCTCGGTGGCTTCCCGCCCGAACTCGACCTCGCGGCGATGGGATACGGCCTCACCGCGTTCGCCGTCCTGGAGATCGCCCAGGGCCGCCGGGCCGAGGTCGCGGAGGCGCTGACCGCGATCGACGAGGTGTGCGAGGTCTACGCGACGACAGGCCAGGGCGACCTCTTCGTGCGGATGGTGGCGCGCGACAACGACGATCTGCAGCGGGTGGTGGACGAGGTGGTCGGCGCGCCGTACGTGCGGCGGACGTCGACGTCGATCGCGTTGTCGACACCGGTTCCGCCGCGCGTCCGGCCGTTGCTGGAACGGCTGGCGAGGAGCTAGCGCAGCTGGTTCAGATACCGCGCGGCCGACCGCTGGACGGCCTCGTGCCCGTCGGTGCGGATGATCGCGTCCCACCAGGCGCCGTAGATCGCTGGGAACTCGTACGGTTCGAGCAGTTCGGCCGCGCGCCGGACGACCTCCGGGCGCTCCGGGATCAGGTTCGGGTAGCTGTACATCATGCCGACGAACCGGCGGTCCGGGATGACCTGCAGGATGTCGCCCGAGAGCACCGCGCCGAGGCCGTTCTCCCCACCGGGCCAGTGCAGCACCGTCCCACCGGCGAAATGCACACCGAGGTTGATCAGCCGCAGGTCGGGGGCGACGTCGAGGGTCACGCCATCCCACAGTTTGATCGCCGGATCCGGCCTGCCGATCCACTGCCGGTCGCTCTCGTGCAGGTAGATGGGCGCGTCGAAGGCGTGGGCCCACTCGACCATGGTGGTGTAGTAGTGCGGGTGGCTGATCGCGATGCCGGTGATCCCGCCGAGTTCGCGAACCCGCGCGACGAGGTCGTCGTCGATGAAGCCCGCGCAGTCCCACAGGAAGTTGCCGGAGTCGGCTCTGACCAGCAGTGCGCGCTCGCCGATGGCGAAGTTGGGGGTGGACCCGACTCCGATGAGACCGGGTCCCTGCTCCTCGACGCGAGCCGTGTACGTCCCGCTCGCGCGAACGGTGTCCAGATCGGTCCACCGCTGTCCGGCCTGCGGGATGTACTGACGTTCGTCTTCGCAGATCGGACAGTCGGACCGGGGTTCCGCGTACTGCGTGCCGCAGGCGACGCAGATCGGTAGCTCGCTCATCGTTTCCCTCCAGATTTCTCTGGAGGTCACGCTAACGGCTCATCCGCGTGCCCGGCCATATCGGCCGGGCACGCGGAGGCTCACTTGCCGGTGTAAGGCACGGCCTTGACGAGCGTCACCTTCTGGATGCTGCCGTTGGGCAGCTCGTACTCGCGGGTTTCGCCCTCTTTGGCGCCCAGCAGCGCCTTGCCGAGCGGGGACTCCGGCGAGTAGACGTCCAGGTTGCCCTCGGTGCCCTCCTCGCGGGTCGCCAAGAGGAAGTTCTCGTCCACGTCGTCACCGTCGTAGCGCACGGTGAGGACCTTGCCAGGGCCCGCGCTGCCGTCGTTGGCGGGCGCCTCGCCCACCTTGGCCGAGCGGAGGAGCTCCTGGAGGTGGCGGATGCGGGCCTCGTGCTGGCCCTGCTCTTCGCGGGCGGCGTGGTAACCGCCGTTCTCCTTGAGGTCGCCCTCTTCCCGGCTGTCGTTGATCTTCGCGGCGATGACCGGGCGGAGCTCGATGTAGTGGTCGAGTTCCTGCTTGAGCCTGTCGTAGGCATCCTGGGTCAGCCAGGTCACCTTTGTGTCGCTCACGGTCACCATCTCCTAGTAGGGCCTGCCAGGCTTGGGTGTACAAGCCGGCCACCAGACCGGCATGGCGCGCCGGCCTGGCTGAGATAAAGGAAAAACACGGCCCGTCTTGGGCCGTGCCGGTAGATCAGAGTAACACGGCGCGAGGCATCGCCGCCGGTCGAATTCGGTCGCGCCCCGGCGTTGGGCGCCCGTTTCACCCCGTTGGCCGCTATGGCCTTGACAGGTACCGTGGTACGTCGTAAGAGCATCCGAAGATATCAGCCGTGACCGGCTTTCCGATGCTCTTGATGGTGGTAGTCACCCGGCTGTTCTTCGAACCAGGCTGAAGCAGGACCTCTTTGCGTCCGCTTTCGGCCCCGGCCTTGTCGCGGACCCGGACGACGCACACTCCCGGACGGTTCACGTCGTCCCTGGTCACGTTGATCGTGATCTCCATCGCGTCGCCCGGCTTCTCAGCGAACAAGACGCGTTCGCCCTCGATGGGCGCGCTGCCGAAATTCGTGTACATCACGTAGGCGAGGCCGCCGCTGACCAGCAGTGCGATCAGCAGGTACACCAGCCGCCGCCAGCGGGCGGGCCGCGCGGCACGGGTCTTGCCGTACCGGCTCTCAAGCAGGTCCGTCCGGGTGCTTTCCGTGATGGAAGCATCCTGTCCCGTGCTCAACCCGGGCCTCCCGGTTGGTGTCGTCTTGCTGGCAGGGACAATGAGGTCAGATGCGAGTGGTCCCCCTCGAGTATCCGCGCCCGGTCGCGCGGGCCGTCAGGCAGGGTCGTGGGGGAATAGGGAACGAGAAGGGGACGTTCGGAGCATGGTGCTAGCCGATGAACCGCCGAAGTCACGCCTCCGCCTGATGGCGGTGCACGCGCACCCTGACGACGAGTCGAGCAAGGGCGCCGCCACGATGGCCAGGTACGCCGCCGAGGGGCACGAGGTCATGGTCGTGACCTGCACCGGTGGCGAAGCGGGCAGTGTGCTGAACCCGGCCATGGACCGTCCCGACGTGCTGGCCAACATGACCGAGGTCCGCCGGGAGGAGATGGCCCGCGCGGCCAAGATCCTCGGCGTGAGCCACGTGTGGCTCGGGTTCCTCGACTCGGGCCTGCCCGAGGGCGACCCGCTGCCCCCGGTCCCGGAGGGCTCGTTCGCGGTCGTCCCGCTCGAAGAGTCGACCGGTGCCCTGGTGAAGGTCATCCGCGAGTTCCGCCCGCACGTGATCGTCACCTACGACGAAAACGGCGGGTACCCGCACCCCGACCACATCCGGACGCACGAGATCTCGGTCGCGGCCTTCGACGCCGCCGGCGAGGCGGAGCACTACCCGGACGCGGGCGAGCCGTGGCAGCCGTTGAAGCTGTACTACGTGCACGGGTTCTCGCGCGCCAGGATGACCGTGTTCCACGAGGGCCTGCTCGAGCGCGGCCTGGAGTCGCCGTACGAAGAGTGGCTCAAGTCGTGGGACCCGGAGAAGGCCGACGTCATGGAGCGGGTGACCACCCGAGTCGAGTGCGGCGACTACTTCGAGCAGCGTGACGAGGCCCTCAAGGCGCACGCCACCCAGATCGACCCGAACAGCCGCTGGTTCGCCGTCCCGCGCGACCTGCAGCGCGAGGTCTGGCCGACCGAGGAGTACGAGCTGGTCCGCTCACTGGTGGACAGCACCCTGCCGGAGGACGATCTGTTCGCCGGTTTGACGGAGAGGGTGGGCTAGATGAGTTTCTCGGTGCCGGCGTTCGCCGTCGTCGGAGTGACGGTGTCGTCGCAGTTTCTGGCGCAGCAGCCCGGCAACGGCGACAACGGCGGCCAAGGTGAGGACTTCGGCAAGTCGTCGCCGGTGGGTTTCCTGATCCTGATCCTGTTCCTGATCGCCGTCGCGCTGCTGGTGCGGTCGATGACCAAACACTTGAAGCGGCTTCCGGAGAGCTTCGACGAGCCTGCCGCTTCGTCGGAGGCGTCGCCGGAGGCTTCGGCCGATGAGGCACCTGTGGTGAAGGCCGCGGCTGAGGAGCCTGTCGCGAAGGCCGCGGAGAAGCCGGCCGCCAAATCCGACTGAGCGTGTGATGAACGGGACTTTCATTGCAGAATTCGCGATGAAAGTCCCGTTCATCACAGTGTCGAAGCGGGTCAGAGGCGCGGGTCGACCGGATCCGACTCCAGGGCCAGTACGGCGAACACGCACTCGTGCACCCGCCACAGCGGTTCCCCGCGCGCCAGCCTCTCCAGCGCCTCCAGTCCCAGCGCGTACTCGCGCAGCGCGAGCGCCCGCTTCCGGTTCAGTCCGCGTTTGCGGAGCCGCGCGAGGTTCTCCGGCAGCGTGTAGTCCGGCCCGTAGATGATCCGCAAGTATTCGCGCCCGCGCACCTTCACTCCCGGCTGCACCAGCCCGCGCGTCCCGCGGGCCAGGTTCGCCGCCGGTTTGACGACCATCCCCTCGCCGCCCGCGCCGGTCAGTTCCAGCCACCATTCGACGCCGCGCGCCACCGACGCCGGGTCGGTGGTGTCGACCGACAGGGTCCGTGTACGCGTGAACAGGTCACCGGTGAGCCGGTCCAGCAGCGCGAGGTGCCAGTCGTGAGGCCGGTCATGGTACGACCGGCCTTCCGAGGCCAGTACCTGGAACGGCGCGATCCGGACGCCGTCGAGGCCGTCGGTCGGCCAGCAGTAACGCCGGTACGCCTGCCGGTAAGCGTCCACAGTGGACTCGCGGACACGTGTTCGCGAAAGCAGTTCGGACACGTCGATCCCGCGAGCGGCGGCGGCGTCCAGTGAGGCGACGGCGGCGGGCAGCACGGACTGCGCCGCCGCGCCGACGGCCGCGTACTGGCCCGAGATCAGTGATCCGGCCTTCGCGCTCCACGGCAGCAACTCCGCGTCCAGCAGCAGCCAACCGGTGTCCAGCTCGTCGAACAGCTCTGACGCGGCCTCGCGCACACCCGTGAGCAGCCGCGTGTTCTGCCCGGGAGTGAAGAACGGCCGCCCGGTGCGGGTGTACACCGCGCCGGGACCGCTGATCCCGAACCGCGCGGGAGCCACGTCGTCGTCACGGCACACGAGCACGATCGCCCGCGATCCCATGTGCTTCTCTTCGCACACGACGGATTGGACGCCCGACGTGCGGAACTCGGCGAAGGCCTCCTCGGGGTGTTCGAGGTAGTCCTCGGAGGCGGACGTCGAACACGGTGCCATGGTCGGCGGCAGGTACGGCAGCAGACGCGGGTCGACGGCGAACCGGCTCATCACCTCGAGTGCCGCCGCCGACTGCTCGGCGGAAACCCCGACCCGGCCGTGGTGGCGGGTCTGGATGATCCGTTTCCCGGTGACGTCGCCCAGTTCCAGCACCGCGGGCTCGCGTCCGTCCAGCGGCCGCTCCGGTTCGAGCGGGCGCGCCGGCTCGAACCAGACCTTTTTCGCCTTCACCGAGACGACTTCCCGTTCCGGGTAGCGCAGAGCGGTCAGCTTGCCGCCGAACACACAGCCGGTGTCGAGGCACATGGTCCCGTTGATCCACTCCGGTTCCAGCGTCGGCGTGTGTCCATAAAGGACCATCGCGGTACCTCGGTAGTCGCGCGCCCACGGCAGCCGCACCGGCAGGCCGTACTCGTCGGTCTCGCCGGTGGTGTCGCCGTAGAGCGCGGTGCTCCGCACCCGGCCCGACGCGCGTCCGTGGTACTTCTCGGGCAGGCCCGCGTGCGCGACGACGAGCTTGCCGCCGTCGAGGACGTAATGCGCGATGAGTCCTTCGCAGAAGGCGTGTGCCTTCGCGCGGAAGTCCTCGTCCTGTGCGGAAAGCTGCTCCAGTGACTCCGCGAGGCCGTGCGTCACCTGGACCTTGCGCCCGTTCAGGGCGCGGGTCAGTTTCTGTTCGTGGTTCCCGCAGACGACCAGCGCGTTGCCCGCTTCGGCCATCGCCATCACGCGGCGCAGCACCCCCGGTGTGTCGGGTCCGCGGTCGACGAGGTCGCCGACGAACAGCGCGGTGCGTCCTTCGGGATGCACGCCGTCGGCGTAACCCAGTTCGCTGAGCAGCTCCTCCAGTTCCTCGCGGCAGCCGTGGACGTCGCCGATGACGTCGAACGGCCCGGTCAGCTCGCGGCGGTCGTTGCGCAGCGGTTCGACGACGATCTCCGCTTCGGCGACCTCGCCTTCGCTCCGCAACACGTGGACGCGGCGGAAACCCTCGCGCTCCAACGACTTCAGCGAGCGGTGCAGTTCGCCACGCTGACGGCGGACGACGTGCTCGCCGAAGTCGCGGTCCGGCCGGGACTCGTTGCGTTCCTGGCAGAGCTTCAGCGGGAGATCGAGGACGATCGCGGTCGGCAGGACGTCGTACTCCTTCGCCAGCTTCAGCAGGCTCGCCCGGGAAGCGCGTTGGACGTTCGTCGCGTCGATCACGGTGACCTTGCCTGCTGCGAGCCGCTTCGCCGCGACGTAGTGGAGCACGTCGAAAGCGGCGGCCGACGCGCTCTGGTCGTTCTCGTCATCGGCCACCAAGCCGCGGAAGTAGTCGCTGGACAGCACCTGTGTCGGCGCGAAATGCGTCCGCGCGAAGGTCGACTTGCCGGAGCCGGAGGCCCCGGCGAGCACGACGAGGGACATGTCGGGAATGGTCAGTTTCATGCCAAGGCCTCCTTTCGAGACGTGAAGACCGCCATTTGGGTGGGCGGTCCTGATTCCTGGGACACCTGTCCCACTGGTAGCTGACGGACGTCGTAGCCGCGCCGGGCCGCGACGCCCTCCGCCCACGAACGGAACTGCTCCCGTGTCCACTCGAAACGGTGGTCGGCATGCCGGAACCGGCCTTCTTCGAGAAACTCGAAGTGCCGGTTGTACTCGGCGTTCGGCGTCGTGACGAGCACCGTCCGCGGTGCGGCGACGCCGAACACGGCGTGCTCCAGCGCGGGCAGGCGCTCCTCGTCGACGTGCTCGATCACCTCCATCAGCACCGCCGCGTCGTACCCGGCCAGCGACGGGTCCGCGTAGGTCAGCGCGGACTGCCGAAGGGTGATCCGAATCTTGTCCTCGAGCCGTTTGCCGGCGATGTCCAAAGCGCTCGCGGAAACGTCGACACCGACGATCTCGGTGAACGACGGTTCGTTCTGGAGCACCCGCAGCAGCGCGCCACCGCCGCAGCCGAGGTCCAGGACGCGCCGCGCGCCCGCCGCCCGAAGTGCCGCGAGCACGCTCCCGTGACGCTGGACGGCCAGCGGCTCTGGCCGGTCCGGCGGCTCCGTGACCCGCGCTTCGGCCTCGGACGGCACGTCCTCCGCCTCGGCCAGCCGGGCAAGCGCGTACGAGACGATCGGGCGGCGCCGTTCGAGGTACCGGTTGGTGATCAGGTCCCGTTCCGGATGGACGGCGAGCCAGCCCTCGCCTGCCCGCAGCAACTTGTCGGCTTCGTCCTGGCCGATCCAGTAGTGCTTGTCGCCGTCGAGAGCGGGCAGCAGGACGTACAGGTGGCGCAGCGCGTCGACGACCCGGTGCGTCCCGGTCAGCCTGAGATCGACGTAGCGAGAATCGCCCCACTGCGGGAAGTGCGGGTCGAGCGGGATGGTCTTCGTCTCGACCTGCCAGCCGAGCGGCTCGAAAAGCCTGTGGACGACCTCGGCGCCGCCTCGCGCGGTCAGCGACGGCATCCGGATCTCCAGCGGGAACGCCTCGTCCACCAGTTCCGGCCGGTTCGCGCACCGGCCGGACAGCGCCGTGGTGAAGACCGCCCGCAGTGCCACCGCCAAATACGAGCCACCCGCGTACGGCCGGTCGTTGACGTACTGGGTCAACGACGTCGCGCCGCCGCGCACGAGGTCGATCGGGTCGATCTCGACCAGCAGCGCGACCGTGCAGCGCTCTTCGGACGCCTCGGGGTAGAAGACGTGCGCCGTCCCGGCCGACAGCGTGAACGACTGCGCCTTCTCCGGATGCTTGTGCAGGAGAAAGCCCAGGTCGGTGGCGGGGTCGCGGGTGGTCGTCATGGTGAGGAGCACAGGGTGAGTGTCTCGCAGACGGCCGCCGCGGCGCGCGTGCTTTTGAGCATGCGACCCTGGAGGCATGTCGAATCGCCTGAAGGCCGCGACCAGCCCGTATCTGCTTCAGCACGCCGAGAACCCGGTGGACTGGTGGCCCTGGGGAGAAGAAGCGCTGGCCGAGGCGAAGCGGCGGAATGTGCCGATCCTGCTTTCGGTCGGCTACGCGGCCTGCCACTGGTGCCATGTCATGGCGCACGAGTCCTTCGAGGACGAAGCCACCGCGACGCTGATGAACGCGAACTTCGTCAACATCAAGGTCGACCGCGAAGAACGCCCGGACATCGACGCGGTGTACATGGCCGCCACGCAGGCGATGACCGGCCAGGGCGGTTGGCCGATGACGTGCTTCCTGACCCCGGAGGGGGAGCCGTTCCATTGCGGCACCTACTACCCGCCGTCGCCCCGGCACGGGATGCCGTCGTTCTCGCAGCTGATCGTCGCCGTCGCTGAGGCCTGGGGTGAACGTCCGGAGGAACTGCGCTCCGGCGCCCAGCAGATCATCGCTCACCTCACGGAGAAGAGCGGCCCGCTGCCCGAGTCCGTTGTGGACGGTGCCGCGCTGGACGGCGCGGTCTCGTCGTTGCGCGAGGAATACGACCCCGAGACCGGCGGATTCGGGGGAGCGCCGAAGTTCCCGCCGACGATGGCCTTGACCTTCCTTCTGCGCCACTACGAACGCACCGGCTCCGAGGACGCCCTCGCTCCGGTGAAGCACACAGCCGAAGCGATGGCACTCGGCGGGCTCGACGACCAGCTCGGGGGCGGGTTCGCGCGCTATTCGGTCGACGCGCGCTGGGAAGTGCCGCACTTCGAGAAGATGTTGTACGACAACGGTCTGCTCTTGCGCTTCTATGCTCAGTTCCATGGCGTGACCGGGCTCGGGTACGCGCGCCGGATTGTCGAGGAGACCGCGGAATTCCTGCTGCGCGACCTGGGGACGGCCGAAGGCGGGTTCGCCGCGTCGCTCGACGCGGACACCGACGGCGTCGAGGGGCTCACCTATGTCTGGACGCCCGCGCAGCTCGTCGAAGTGCTCGGAGAGGAAGACGGTGCGTGGGCGGCCGGGTTGTTCCAGGTGACCGAGCGAGGCAACTTCGAGCACGGCGCGTCGACGCTGCGGCTGCGTGAACCCCATCCCGAAGACGCGGAGCGCTACGAGCGGGTTCGCCGGGCACTGCTGACAGCGCGCGACGGACGCCCTCAGCCCGCCCGCGACGACAAGGTCATCGCCGCGTGGAACGGGCTCGCGATCGGCGCGCTCGCCAAGGCTGGCGCCCGGCTCGGCCGTCCACAGTGGATCGACGCGGCCGCCCGTGCGGCGGCTTTCCTGATGGACAACCACTTCGTGGACGGACGGTTGCGCCGGACCTCGCGCGACGGCGTCGTCGGCACGACCGCCGGAGTGCTGGAGGACTACTCGTGTCTCGCCGAAGGGTTGCTCGAACTCCACCAGGCGACCGGGGAACCGCGTTGGCTCGCCGACGCGATCACCTTGCTGGACCTCGCTTTGGCCCATTTCGGCATTCCGGACTCGCCGGGCGCCTACTACGACACGGCCGACGACGCGGAAGTCCTGGTGCAGCGGCCTTCCGATCCGACCGACAACGCGAGCCCGTCGGGGGCTTCGGCGCTGGCGAACGCGTTGCTGACCGCGTCCGTGCTGGCCGGGCACGACAAGGTGGGCAGCTACCGCGAGGCGGCCGAGCGGGCGCTGGCGCGGTCTGGACGGCTCGCCGCCCACGCGCCGCGGTTCGCCGGGCACTGGCTTTCGGTCGCCGAAGCCGCCGCCGCGGGGCCTGTCCAGGTCGCCGTGGTCGGACCGGACGCCGCTTCGCGTGAGGACCTGCTGGCCGCTGCCGTCGCGTCGCTGCCGGACGGCGCCGTCGTCGTGAGCGGGAACCCGGACGCCGACGGCGTGCCGCTGCTCGCCGACCGTCCGTTGGTCGAGGGAGCCGCCGCCGCGTACGTGTGCCGTGGGTACGTGTGCGAACGCCCGGTCACCCAAGCCGAAGAACTGCGCGCCCAGCTCGGCTGAGGGCCTTCACCGCGGCGATCACCGGCCTGACCGTGAGGCTCAGTGAGCCTTTGCATTCTGTCGCGGGGATCCCTTTCACGGACAACCGCCTCGGCCTGCACCGATGCAAGGGCTCACCAGTCCCACGCCATAGGGCGGAGGCCGAAGGCATCACCACCGGGCCGAGGCGTTCCCACCGGCTTTACCGCGACCTGCGGTCCCTTCGCCCTGGCCGCCGTCGACTTCGGCGGAACACCCGTCACCGTGAACATCCGGGTCGATTTGCGTCCGTCGGAGCAGGTGAGGGTCGCGACGTACTCGCCGGGCGTCTTCACCACATTCCCGAACCCGCCGTGCGTCCCGAAGTTCCCGCCGACGGTCCACTGGATCGGCGCGGCGAGGCCCGGCGACGTCACCGGGCCGCCCGGGAAGCAGCCGCCCGCCGCGGCCTTGGTCTCGGCGTAGATCTGTTCCCCGGATCCGAGTTCGCTCGGGCCGAGGTACCAGCTGGGATCGGTGGTCGCCGTGGCCGGCGCGATCACCGCCAGTTGAGCCGCTCCGAGCACGAAAGCGCCGATCATGACTTTCTTCAGCATGCCGTTCCCCTTCCCGATGACTACTGAAGGGAACACGTCCGCACAGGTCATCGGGTTGCCCTGGATTACGCCGGAGGAGAACACGACTGAATCTCGGTCGCCGCGAGCGTAGCGTCGGTAGCGTTGTAATCATGTAATCGCGGGAGCGAGCATGCGCACCTACTTCAGGACGGCGAGGCAGATGGGACGCGGTAACTGGAAAGGCCGGGGCGGCTGGCAGCAGGCGGAGATCCCGCCGGCGGACGACGCGGGCGCGTGGTTCGGCGGGCGGCTCCCGGAGGGCTGGTTCACCGGAGACCCCGAGGTCACGGTGGATCGCGAGGAGATCGTCATCGTCGGCGAACTCCAGCCGCTCACCGGCGAATACGCCGACGACGCCGCTCGCGCGGCGGCCGAGGACGGCCGGATCAGCCGGTTCCGCGAGGAGACCCGTGACGAGCGGATCGAGATCGCGCGCCAGGCCGAGCACCGGTATCAGCGCAAGGTCGCCTGGGGCGCGAGCCTCGGCGGCACGAGGCATCTGTTCACCACGCATTCGGCGCCGGTCATGACCAGGCTGCGGCAGCCGGAGCGCCTGGTCCTCGACACCCTCGTGGACGCCGGCGTCGCGCGGTCGCGGTCGGAGGCACTGGCCTGGGCGGTCCGGCTGGTCGGGGAACACGCGGACGCCTGGCTCGCCGAACTCCGGGAGGCGATGACCAAGGTCGACGATCTCCGCTCACAGGGACCGGACCTTTCCTGAAGCCGGGGTCCGGCCCCCGAGTCGGGTTTCCGCCGTCTTGAACGAAGTCCTCTTGCGAAAGAAGGCGTCATGGACGGCGGAATCGCCCAGCGGCGGCTGATCGCGGGCGGCCTGGCGGTGGCGGCGAGCCCCTGCTCGCGCCCACCGCCTCGGCGGCCCCGTGCACGGTCTCGATCCCGGTACTTCCCTGGCCCGCGGCCAACGACCTCGTCGCGCGGGCGAAACTCCCGGTCTTCCCGGACCGGACGTTCTCCGTGCTCGATTTCGAGACGGCCAACGCGCGCGGGGGCGGGCACGTCGTCGTGCCGAAGGGCACCTTCGTCACCGGCGCCGTGTACCTCTAGAGCGATGTGGACCTGCACCTCGCCGCTCGGTCGTGTACATCCTGCCGGGCTGCAACGGCCAAACCCGCGTGTACTACCCGCGGTTCGGCCCACTCACCATCGGCAACTCCTCCAGCACGAAGTGCGGGCAAGCGGCGTTCAACGTCCGAGGGTTGCCTAACTCACACGTCCGTGGCCTGCGGGTGAGTGACTGTTGCTTCGCAGGGGTCGCGAACACCGAGAACACCCTGGAACACGTCGATGACCTGCGGTTCGAGAACACGACGATCAACGGGAAACCGGTCTGATTCGTCCTGCGCTTCCCGATGCGGTGCGGCAGGCTGGGCGCAGACCGCACCGCATCGGAGGAATCGTGGCCACACCAGGACTTCCCGCGAAGATCGACCCGGACGCGCTCACCACCGTCCTCGATGGACGGTGGGCCGAACTGCGTCGCGCGGTGCGCGCGCAGATGGCGGCCGAGAGCTTCAAGGACCCCGTCGATCTCGACGTGGAAGCACATCGTGCCCAGGTCCTCGAATGGATGCGTCTGCTCGCCCGCACCGACCGGCCGGGGCTCGGCTTCGACCCGGCGCACGGCGGAGGCGGCGACGTCGGCGGATCGGTGATGTCGTTCGAGATGCTGGGGTTCGGCGACCTCTCGCTGATGGTCAAGGCCGGTGTCCAATGGGGCCTGTTCGGCGGCGCGGTGCAGTTGCTCGGCACCGAACGCCACCACGAGCGCTACCTGCGCGAGATCAAGGATCTGGACGTGCTGGGCTGCTTCGCGATGACCGAGCACGGCCACGGCTCGGACGTCCAGCATCTGCGGACCACCGCGACCTACGACCCGGCCACGCGCGAGTTCGTCGTGCACACGCCGGACCGGGGCGCGACGAAGGAGTACATCGGCAACGCCGCCCGTGACGGCGAACTCGCGGTCGTGTTCGCGCAGCTGATCACCGGTGGCGAGTCGCGTGGTGTGCACGCCTTCGTGGTGCCGATCCGCGGCGAGAACGTGAGCGGCGTCGAGATCGAGGACTGCGGGCGCAAGGCGGGCCTCAACGGCGTTGACAACGGGCGACTCACTTTCACCCAGGTGAGGGTTCCGCGCGAGGCGCTGCTCAACCGGTTCGGTGATGTCGCCGAGGACGGGACGTACACGAGTCCGATCGAAAGCGACGGCCGCCGGTTCTTCACCATGCTCGGCACGCTCATCCGCGGCCGGGTCAGCGTCGCGGGCAGCGCCGGCAGCGCGACGAAACGCGCGCTCGCGCTGGCCGTCCGGTACGGCGAGCGGCGGCGGCAGTTCGCGCGGCCCGACGGCGACGAGGTCGTGATCCTCGATTACCGCGCCCACCAGCGGAAACTGCTGCCCGCGCTGGCGACGTCGTACGCGCTGCACTTCGCGCAGGAAGCGCTCGTCGCGAAGCTTCACGACATCGCCGAGGACGCGCCGGAGGAGGAGCAGCGCGAGCTGGAATCGCGGGCCGCCGGGATCAAGGCGGTGTCCACCTGGCACGCGACGGCGACCATCCAGACCGCCCGCGAGGCGTGCGGCGGCTCCGGTTACCTCTCGGAGAACCTGCTCGCCGGGCTGAAGGCCGACACGGACGTCTTCACCACTTTCGAGGGTGACAACACCGTCCTGCTGCAACTGGTCGCGAAGGGGCTGCTGACCAGCTACAAGGACCAGTTCGAAGACCTCAGCCCGCTCGCGACCGCGCGGTTCGTGGCGGAGCAGTTCGTCGAGGCCGTGATCGAACGGACGTCCGCGCGCAAGGTCGTCGAGCGGCTCACCGACGCCGACGACAGCGACGTGCTGTACTCGCGTGAGTGGCATCTGAAGCTGTTCGAAGACCGCGAAGAGCACGTACTCGGCGGTGTCGCGCAGCGCCTGCGTAAGGCGAGTTCGGACCCCTCCGGCGTCTTCGGTGTCTTCAACGACGCGCAGGACCACGTGCTGCGCGCGGGGCGCGTGCACGTCGATCGGGTGGTGCTGGAAGCGTTCATCGACGCTATCGAACGCTGTGCCGACGCGGAGGCCCGTGAGCTGCTGGAGCGGGTCTGCGACCTTTACGCGCTCGCGAACATCGAGGCGGATCGGGGCTGGTTCCTCGAACACGGGCGGCTGGCCTCCGGGCGCTCGAAGGCCGTCACCGCCGCGGTGAACGCGCTGTGCGCCGACCTGCGCCCGCACGCGCGGACGCTCGTGGACGCCTTCGCTATCCCCGAGCAGTACCTAGCGGCTCCGATGCTGCGGGACTGACCCCGGCACGCTGCTCGGCGAGCTCGGCCCGCAACGCCTTGACTTCGCGGGTCAGCTCGTCGAGATGCTCACGGGTGACCGCCTGCGCGTTCTCGTCGGCCTCGGTCACCCGGCGGATCAGCCACGACGCCAGCGTCGCGGTGACCACACCGAGCAGGGCGATCCCGGCCACCATCAGCCCGACCGCGACGACGCGGCCGGTGCCACTGACGGGATAACGGTCGCCGTAGCCGACCGTGGTGATCGTCGTGATCGACCACCACACCGCGTCCGGGAAGTCGGTGATCGGCGCGTCCGGCGAGGCCCGTTCCGCGTCGAGCACGGCGAGTGCCGAACAGAACACGATGAGCGCCGTCGCGCCCACCGTGTAGACCACGACGCGGCCGCGCAGCGACAGGCCCGCGTTGCGGTTGAGGACGTTGAGCACCGTGACGAGCCGGAGCAGCCGCAGCTGCCGGATCAGCGGGAGCACGATGATCAACAGGTCGAAGATGTTGTTCTTCAGGAAGGCTCGTTTGTCCTCGGCGTGTCTGAGGCGGACGCCGTAGTCCAGGGCGAAGACCGCCCAAGAGACCCAGGTGACCACCTCGCACCAGACCTTGCCGGTATGCCCGAGCGAGGGTTGGACGATCGGCCACGCGTAGGCGGCCAGGAACAGTACGGCGGCGGCGTTGAGCGGCCACTCCATCCGCTTTTCCCACATCGGGCGTCTCCTCACCTGGCCTTTCCCAGGTGCGTACGTTAGGCGATGTCGAGGGCCGTTCCATAGAGTTTCCCGGTTCTGAGGGTGATGAAAAGCCTGCGCTCGCCCGGGTCCTCCTGTGTTCGAACGACTTCGGAGAGTTCCGCTTCTCCTTCCACGACCGCGAACTTCCAGTGGTCGGCGCTGGAGACGTAGAGGGACGCGTGTGGATTATTGCGGATCTGCTTGACCTTGAGGCGGTCTTCGGTCGTGCTGATCCGGATCTCGCGGGCCTCGGGATTCCAGTCGTAGACGACGGTGGAGAGATGCGGCCGGCCGTCGCGCTTGAGGGTCGCGAGGGCGCCGAAGGTGTGCTCGGCGAGGAAGTCGCTGAGGGCGGCGGCGTCGAGCGGGCGGGGAGGTGCGTTCTTGGCCATGGTGGCGATCATGGCTGCCGTGGTGGGGGCGCGGAAGAAGGCACTTTCTTGTGCCAGAGGGAACACGCGTGTGTCTCTCCTGGTCACCCGGCCGATCAGTTGACCCGCCTTGTCCACCCTGGCCCCCGAACACGTCCGGGGTGCCTTGGCAGACGCTGTACTACCAGGGGAACTACCCGCGTTTGCGGCGGGGAAGGCGCGATGGGATCCGCAATTGGACAGCCTGATGGCCGACTCGTTTGGAGGCTGGTGCCATGCCTGCTGGTCGCCACAGCTACGCCGAAACTCGTCGGAAGCTGAAAGCGCCGCTCGGGACCGCGGGAGTACGCGGAAGATTGGCGATTGCGGCTGCTGAACGCTCCGAACCACAACGGCAACTCGGAAGTGGTTCAGCTGATCAGCTCAAGTGACGACGATCAGCTACGTGACCGGCTGACCTGCGGCTAGGCGTACATCGCCAGCCAGATCGCGATATAGTGCGAAACAGCCGCCAGCACGGTGCAGGCGTGGAAGTATTCGTGGTACCCGAACGTATCCGGGAAGTGGTTCGGCCACTTCACCGCGTAGAACACCGCGCCCAAGGTGTAGAACAGCCCGCCGACGCAGAGCAGTACGAGCGCGGGGACGCCGGCGTGCGCGCCCAGTTCGGGCAGGACGAAGACGGCGACCCAGCCGAGTGCGATGTAGATCGGCACGCCCAGCCACCGTGGCGCGTTCGGCCACAGCATCTTCAGGGTGACGCCGCCGAGCGCGCCGCCCCATACGATCGCCAGCACGATGTACCCGGTCGGCTGGGACATCGCCAGAAGGGTGAACGGCGTGTAAGTGCCGGCGATGAACAGGAAGATCATCGAATGGTCGGCGCGCTTCATCCATTCGTATGCTCGTGGGCTCCAGAAGCGACGGTGGTAGAGCGCGCTGACGCCGAAGAGGCCGAGCACGGTCAGGCCGTAGATCGACGTGGCCAAAGTGGCCAAAGGCGACACAGTGGACGCCGCGAGACTGATGAGGGCCGCGGCTCCGGCGACAGCGCCGAAGAAGGACCAGAAGTGAAGATGTCCCCGCAGACGAGGACGGGTGTCCACCAAGGGCGTGGGGCCGGACGGCTCGGGTTCGGTCTCTACGCGCACTGTTTCAGGCTACGGCACCATAGGTTTTTTTCCAGTGTCCGTGGCGCGTCCCACTGAGGCTCGCGGGGTGACTACCCTCCACTGGCGTGAGTCTTCGGTCCTTCTTGTCAGACGTCGTGTACAGCGCCTACGGCAGGCGCCTGATCCAGCAGGCCAAGGGGCGTCATCCACGCCACATCGCCATCATGCTGGACGGCAATCGCCGCTGGGCGCGCGAAGCGGGCTTCACCGACGTCGCCGACGGCCATCGTGCCGGCGCCAAGAAGATCGCCGACTTCCTGAGCTGGTGCAACGAGGCCGACGTCGAGGTCGTCACCATGTGGCTGCTCTCGACCGACAACCTCGGCCGCGCGGTCGAGGAACTGAGCCCGCTGCTGAAGATCATCACCGACGTCACCGACGAGCTCGCCGCGCCGCACACGCCCTGGCGGCTCCGCATCGTGGGAGCCCTTGACCTACTGCCCCCTGAGGTCGCGAAGGCCCTCAGCGCGGCCGCGGAACGCACCGAAGGGCGCTCCGGGATGGAGGTCAACATCGCGGTCGGTTACGGAGGGCGTCAGGAGATCGCCGACGCGGTCCGCAAACTCCTGCTCCAGCACGCCGACGAGGGCACCTCGATCCGCGAGCTCGCGAAGATCCTGGACGTCGACCACATTTCCGAACATATGTACACCTCGGGCCAGCCGGATCCGGATCTGATTATCCGTACCTCGGGTGAGCAGCGGCTTTCCGGTTTTCTGCTCTGGCAATCGGCGCATTCGGAATTCTGGTTCACCGAAGCGTATTGGCCCGCGTTCCGCCGGGTCGATTTTCTCCGCGCGATGCGTGATTACGCCTGGCGGCACCGGCGCTTCGGTTCCTGACCCGAACAGACGAAGGCCCCGGAGTGCGCACTCCGGGGCCTTCGGTGTCCACGCTGAAGATCAGTGGTTGTGGTGCTCCAGCGAGTGACGGATCGACGCTGGTGTGGTAGCAATGCCCGTGTAGGCACCTGCGACCAGCGAAGCGGCGCCATAGCCCAGTGCGCCACCGCCCTCGATGAACGTCGCATACGCGTCGCCGAACGTACCGGTGGTGTCACCAGTGGCGGCGAACGCGGTCCCGCCGACCGTCATGACGCCCGCGGCGACGGCGGAAAACGAAACCAGCCTCCTTCAGCACTTCGCACACTCCTTGGTGGAGATTATTCAGGTTCGGGGGCACCAAAATCCGGTGGGGGTGTCCCGCGGTGAGCAAATTACTCGCTATCCAGAACTTGTGACCGTCTCGTACGCCCATTGTGTGAGCGCGAAATGACCCTCTTCACTCGGTACGGTTCTTTATCTCGGTCACAAAGCGCGCTCCGCTGTCGAACGTGGTAAAACCCCGAGTTCGATCAGGCGAACGCCCTCTGTCGCGTTGATCCATCCGGGTCACGTCGACGGGCGTCCCCGAAGGGTGATCATTACTACCTACCGTGATGGTGACGAAGCGTTGATGTCGTGCGACCGACAGTGAGATGACGGTTTGGCGAATCACCGTGGTGGCTGCCTGCGCGATCGCCCGGACGCCGGTACCTTCCGGAAGTGAGGGTTCGCGTCCCATGCGGACTCTCACGGGAGGCCCTGGTCGTGGCAGTTGTCGACAGGGCGGCACAGCCGCCCAGTGGATGCGCGAGGGGGCCGGCACCCGGCCCTCGTGGCCGCGCCGTCTGACGCGGAAAGCGTCGGAAGGAGCGGTTGGCCAGGGAAGTGCCCGGCCCAGCGAGTGCGGGCGTGGTGCCACGCCCACGAGGGAGATGCCGTCGTGACTGCGCAGCGTTCACCCCGCAAGGCCTCTGGCCGTTCTTCGACCGGTGCCCCTGGCCCGGAGAAAGCCTCGATCTCGCCCGAATCCCAGCGGTCCACTTACGTGCTCGACACGTCGGTCCTGCTCTCCGACCCCTGGTCGGTGACCCGGTTCGCCGAACACGCGGTCGTGCTCCCGCTGGTCGTCATCAGTGAACTGGAGGCGAAACGCCACCATCCCGAACTGGGCTGGTTCGCGCGCGAAGCGCTTCGTATGCTCGACGACCTGCGTCGTCAGCACGGGAGGCTCGACGCGCCGATCCCGATCGGTGAGCACGGCGGCACCCTGCAGGTGGAGTTGAACCACTCGGACCCCACGGTGCTCCCGGCCGGTTTCCGCACCGACTCCAACGACCACCGCATCCTCGCCTGCGCGCTTAACCTGGCGGCGGAACGCGCGTCGGTCACGCTGGTGACCAAGGACATCCCCCTGCGTGTCAAAGCGGGCGCCGTCGGCCTCGAGGCCGACGAGTACCGCGCGCAGGAGGTGACGCCCTCGGGCTGGACGGGAATGGCGGATGTGGACGTCCCGCAGACCCTGGTCGACGCGCTGTTCAGCGGGTCTTCCGTCGATCCGGCGGAGTTCGGGATGCCCGAGGTCGGTGAGCTGCCCTGCCACACCGGTCTGAGGCTGCTCGCTGGCAGTTCGAGCGCGCTGGGCCGGGTCACCGCGGACAAGCGGATCCGGCTCGTGCGGGGTGACAAGGAGGCGTTCGGCCTGCACGGCCGCTCGGCCGAACAGCGGGTGGCGCTGGATCTCCTGCTCGACTCCGACGTCGGCATCGTCTCGCTGGGCGGACGCGCCGGTACCGGTAAGTCGGCGCTCGCGCTCTGCGCGGGGCTGGAGTCGGTGATGGAACGCCGCCAGCACCGCAAGGTCGTGGTGTTCCGGCCGGTGTACGCGGTCGGCGGCCAGGAACTGGGCTACCTGCCCGGTTCCGAGAGCGAGAAGATGCAGCCGTGGGCGCAGGCGGTGTTCGACACCCTCGGCGGGCTGGTCAGTCAGGACGTCCTCGACGAGGTCTTCGACCGCGGCATGCTCGAGGTGCTCCCGCTGACCCACATCCGCGGCCGGTCGCTGCACGACACGTTCGTCATCGTCGACGAGGCGCAGTCCTTGGAGCGCAACGTGCTTTTGACCGTGCTTTCGCGACTCGGCACGGCTTCGCGGGTCGTGCTCACCCATGACGTCGCGCAGCGCGACAACCTGCGGGTCGGGCGGCACGACGGCGTTTCGGCGGTGATCGAGAAGCTCAAGGGTCACCCGCTGTTCGCGCACGTAACGCTGACCCGTTCCGAACGTTCGCCGATCGCGGCGCTGGTCACCGAGATGCTGGAGGACCACGGATAGCCGAGCCGGGGAGTCCCTTTAGGACAGTCCTGGCGGGACTCCCCGGGCCTTCGGATCACCAGCCCGCCGGCAGTGGGCGCCCTTCCGCGAATCCGGCGGCCGACTGGATGCCGAGCAGCGCGCGCTCGTGGAACTCCTCCAGCGTCCGCGCGCCCGCGTACGTGCAGGCGGAGCGGACACCGGAGCCGATGGAGTCGAGCAGGTCCTCGACACCGGGGCGAGCCGGGTCCAGCGCCATCCGCGACGCCGAGATGCCCTCTTCGAACAGGCCCTTCTTGGCGCGTTCGAAGACGTTGTCCGTGCGCGTGCGGGCGCCGACGGCGCGCTTCGACGCCATGCCGAACGACTCCTTGTACGGCTTGCCCTGCTCGTCGTAGCGCAGGTCGCCGGGGGATTCGTGCGTACCCGCGAACCATGAGCCGACCATCGCCGAAGACGCGCCGGCGGCCAGTGCGAGCGCGACGTCACGCGGGTGCCGCACACCGCCGTCCGCCCAGACGTGCTTGCCCAGTTCACGGGCCGCGGCCGCGCATTCGGCGACGGCGGAGAACTGCGGGCGGCCGACGCCGGTCATCATCCGCGTGGTGCACATGGCGCCGGGGCCGACACCGACCTTGACGACGTCCGCGCCCGCGTGGATCAGGTCGCGTGTGCCCTCCGCGGTGACCACGTTCCCGGCGACCACCGGGACCCGCGGGTTCACCGACCGGACGGCCTTGAGTGCGGAGATCATCTTCTCCTGGTGACCGTGCGCGGTGTCGACGACCAGCACGTCGACACCCGCCGCCAGAACGGCCTCGGCCTTCGCCGCGACGTGGCCGTTCACGCCGATCGCGGCGGCGACGCGCAGGCTGCCACCGTCGTCGACGGCGGGGGTGTAGATCTCCGCGCGCAGCGCCGCGGTCTCGGTCAGGACGCCGGCGAGCCTGCCGTTTTCGTCGATGCCGAGCGCGAGACCGCCACCGTGGGCGTGCAGGCGCTCGAACACCTCGCGCGGCGGGGTGTCCAACGGGACCGTGACGAGTGCGGGTTCCGCGACGTCGGCGAGCCGCGCGAAGCGGTCGACACCGGCGCAGGCCGCTTCGCCGACGATGCCGACGGGCCTGCCGTCTTCGTCCACCACGACGACGGCGCCGTGGGCACGCTTGCCGACCAGGTTCAGCGCGTCGGCGACCGCGTCACCGCCGGTCAGCACGAGCGGGGTGTCCCACACGGTGTGGCGGCTCTTCACCCAGGCGACGATGTCGGAGACCGCGGCCGTGTCGACATCCTGCGGCAGCACGACGAGCCCGCCGCGCCGGGCGACCGTCTCGGCCATCCGGCGGCCGGCGACGGCCGTCATATTGGCCACCACGATCGGGATCGTCGCGCCGGTGCCGTCCACGGTGGACAGGTCGACGTCGAAGCGGGACTCCACGTTCGAACGGTTCGGCAAGAGGAACACGTCGTCGTAGGTCAGGTCGTGAGCGGGCCGGTGCCCGTCGAGAAAGCGCACGAGTCCCCAGGATACCCGCGTGGAACAATGTCGGCATGACCGACCGGGATCGTGACGAAGCCGGACGAGCCCGCAACGCACGTCCTCGTGACGGTCTCGGCAGGCCGCTCCCGTACGGCGCCGACGGTGTCGAGCGGCAGCCCGAGGGCATCGAACGGGCCCCCGAGGACACCATCGCCGAGGCTCAGCGACTGCTCGACGCGGGTCGCCCGTTCCACGCGCACGAGGTGTTCGAGGACGCGTGGAAAACCACCGACGGGGCGGAGCGGGAGCTGTGGCGCGCTCTCGCGCAACTCGCCGTCGGTCTGACTCATGTGGCCAGGGGAAACGGGAGCGGCGCGGTCTCGCTGCTGGAGCGTGGCGCGGACAACATCGAGCCGTTCCGCGAGAACAGGCCGCACGGGATCGACATCCCGGGGCTGCAGGAGTGGGCGCGGGCGATGGCCGAAGAAGTGAAGGTGCGGATCCGCGTCGAGCCGGTTCCGCCTCGTCTACTGGGACAGGGCTTGTAGCGCCGAGCCGGAGCGGTACAGCTCGATCAGCAGCGGCCGCAGTGCCCGCCCCGCCGGGGTGAGCCGGTAGCTGGTCCGGCTCGGGAAGCCCGGCAGTTCCTCCCGGACGGCGAGGCGTCGCGAGGTCAGGTCGCCGAGGCGTTCTGTTAGCACCTTCGCGGACAGGTCGGGCAACGCGGCGCGAAGGTCGCTGAAGGACCGGGCGCCGCTCATCAGCTCCCGGAGGACCAACGTCGTCCAGCGGCCCGAGATCGCGGCGAGCGCGACCTCGACGGGGCAGTCCGGTTCCGGTCGCCGGGTGCGGCCCCGGGCGTCGGGGACGAGTTCGCCGTCGAAGGTTTCCGTTTGGTGACCTGCTTCGCGGTCGGTTTCGCTGTCCGCATGACGCATTCCGCCAGTGTGCCCTTGACCGCCGATCCCGCCGAGCATCCCTTCGTCTTCCAGGCCGCCTTCAACACCGGATCCGCCGAAATCCTCGACACGATCTACGAACCGGGCGCCGTGTTCGTCCGTCGTGACGGCGTGCAGGTGACCGGTGCGGAACGCCGGGCCGCGAACGGCATGATCCTCGCGCTCGGGCAGCCCGTCACCGTCACGCCGCGGCAGGTGCGCGTGGCCGGTGACCTGGCGTTGTTGATCGTCGACTGGGTGATCGAGGGGCACCTCGCGGCGACGGCCACCGACGTCGCGCGCTGCGGCGAAGACGGGCTCTGGCGCTACGTGATCGACAACCCTTTCGGTCTCGGCGCACCTTGAGTACTCGACATACCGCGAGTATGTTACTTCGAGTAAGAATACTGATCGGTAGGTAACCAGCGGAGGAAGCGCGATGAGCGAGCCCAAGGAACTGCTGGCCGAACCGCTGAAACTGCGGTGCGGCGCGCTCCTGCCGAACCGGCTGGCCAAGGCCGCGTTGAGCGAGCAGCTCGGCGACCGCCGGAACCGGCCGACCGCCGAACTGGCCGAGCTGTACCGGACGTGGTCGCGAGGTGGTGCCGGGACGCTGATCACCGGCAACGTCATGGTCGATCCCACCGCGCTCGGCGAACCTCGCAACGTCGCCGTGCCCCGGCAGCCGGACGCGACCGAGTTCAAGCCGTGGGCCCGGTCGGCAGACGGGACCGAGACCCGGTTGTGGGTCCAGCTCAACCACCCGGGGCGCCAGAGCCCGCGGTTTTTGTCCCGGCAGCCGGTCGCGCCGTCTGCGGTGCCGTTCGGCGACCGCGGTATCCGCTCGGTGTTCGCGACGCCGCGAGCGCTCACCGGCGACGAGATCGAAGCGATCATCGACCGGTTCGGAGTGGCCGCGCGCGCCGTCGTCGACGCCGGGTTCGCCGGTGTCCAGATCCACGGCGCGCACGGCTATCTCGTGTCGCAGTTCCTTTCGCCGCTCACCAACCGGCGCACCGACGGCTGGGGCGGTGACGCCCCGCGAAGGCGCCGGTTCCTGCTGGAAGTGGTCGCCCGCGTACGCGGCGAGGTCGGAGACGCCGTGCCGATCGCGGTCAAGCTCAACAGCGCGGACTTCCAGCGCGGCGGCTTCAGCGAGGAGGAATCGCTCGAAGTCGTCCGTGAGCTGGGGGAAGCGGGTATCGACCTGCTGGAGGTCTCCGGCGGCACCTACGAAAAGGCCGCCATGATGGGCTCCGGTAAGGCGAGCACGGTCAGCCGTGAGGCCTACTTCCTCGACTACGCCGCGAAAGCGCGGCAGGTCACCGATGTCGCGCTGATGGTCACCGGTAACTTCACCAGCCCGGAGGGGATGGCGGACGCGCTGCGTTCCGGCGCGCTGGACGTCATCGGTCTCGGCAGGCCGCTGATCGTCGATCCGGCGCTGCCCGGACGACTGCTTCGCGGCGAGGACGTGCGAGCCGAGCGCAAAGCGCCGAAGACGGGCATTCGACTGGCGGACAGCCTGCTCGAGATCCAGTGGCACACCCAGCAGATGCACCGGGTGGCCGCCGGGAAACCGGTGGACCGCCGGCTCGGCGCGATGCGGACGCTAGTACGCGCCGGCGTCGCGGATCCGTTCAACGCCTTCCGCCGCGTCCGGGGCTGATCCATCCACGCCCCCGCCGCCACCCTCAACGGAGGAGCTCTGCTCCCAAGCCAAACTCTCGTCCTGCTCATCGCGCCTGGCGAAGGTGCGATCGAAACCGACCGCGGCCGCCGCGAGCCCGATGAACAGCACGCCGATCAGCACGCAGTTGAAGGCGACTCCGCCGTAGCCGTTGATGCCAGGGTCGACGAACGGGTACGGGTAGAACCCGACGAGCGCGCCGCGCACCAGCGTGACCGCGAGCCAGCCCAGCGGGTACAGCAGCGACCAGGACAGGACCCGCCACGACAACTGGCCGCGCGGCCCGAACAGCAGCCAGCCCGCGACGCACATCAGCGGCGACACCTTGTGCAGCATCGTGTCGGCGAACACGGCCCAGCCGTGGAGTTCGTAGAGGTCGGCGAGCGCGACCTGGAAGACGACGCCGGTCACGGTGATGCCGACGAGGCCGGTCAGCCGCAGGACGCCGAAGAGGGGCGACCGGCCCGCGACGCCGAGCGCGAGCAGCAGGCAGCCGATGCCGACCAGGATGTTCGAGTCGATGGTGAAGAAGGCCAGCAGGTTGGCCACCCGTCCGGCCGGGGTCTGGAAGGTGCCACCCGTGGTGCCCGCCGAGACCGGGATCTGCGCGGCGAGACCGGCGATCACCACCAGCGCCGTCGCCCCGAACCAGGCACGCGCGATCTTGGAAGCCTGCATTCCGCCTACTTTATGGGTGACCGGCCGGGAACGTCCCGTCACCACCGCAAGCCGCCACTCGATCGGGGGCGTCTCCCCGCCGCGTTCCGTCCTCTAGTTGCGGTAGTTGGCAGCGCGAACTACCGCAACTAGAGGACTAATTGCGGTCAGGGCTTGAGGAGGCCTCGCACGGTGTCGATGGTGTCGGCATCGGCGGCCTCCTTGTCTGGCCGGTAGCGCACGACCCGGGCGAAGCGCAGCGCCAGGCCACCCGGATACCGCGTGCTCACCTGAGCTCCGTCGAGTTCGATTTCGACGACGATCTCCGGCCGGACGTGCACCGCCCAGTCCGTGCGGTGGGTCTCGATCTCCTGGAACGTCTTCGTCTGCCAGGCCAGCAATGCGTCGGTCATGCCCTTGAACGTCTTGCCGACCATGATCGGCGGTCCGCCCTCGGGGTCGCGCGCGCCGAGATGCAGGTTCGACAGCGTGCCGGTGCGCCTGCCGTGTCCCCATTCCGCGGCGAGCACGACGAGGTCGATCGTGTGCACCGGTTTCACCTTGAGCCACGCGCGCCCGCGGCGGCCCGCCGCGTACGGCGACGCGAGATCCTTGACCATCACGCCTTCGTGCCCGGCGGCCATCGCCGCTTCCAGCACTCCCTCGGCCGACACGGGTGCGACCTCACCCGGGATGACGTGCTCGACGGCGACCTCGTGCAAGGCGGCGTTCCGTTCGGACAGGGGCGCGTCCAGCAGATCGACGCCGTCCAGATGCAGGCAGTCGAAGAAGTACGGCCGCAACAGCAGGGCCTTGACCTGCTCCTCACGGGTGCTGCCGAACCGGCTCATCGTCTCCTGGAACGGCCTCGGCCTGCCGTCGTCGGTCAGCGCCAGCGTTTCACCGTCGAGCACCACCGAGGTGCACGGCAGTGAGCGCACGAGTTCCACCAGTTCGCCGACGCTGCCGGTGATCTCCCGCAGTGTCCGCGTGTAGACGTGCACCTCGTCGCCGTCGCGGTGGACCTGGATCCGCGCTCCGTCCATCTTGTACTCGACCAGTGCCCCGGCGTGCTCGGTGATCGCCTCCTCCAGCGATTCCGCCGGGGAGGCCAGCATCGGCCGGATCGGCCTGCCCAGCGCCAGTTTGAACTCCGCGAGCCGTTCCCGGCCGCCGGTCATCGCCGCCAGACCCGTCACCGGCAGCTGCCCGGACAGCATGAACGCCCGCCGGACGTCCTCGGCCGGGATCTCGGACGCCGCCGCGATGGCGTCCACCATGATCCCTTCGAGCGCGCCTTGCCGCAGCTCGCCGGTGAGCAGCCGGAACAGGAACTCCTGCTCGGCCTTGGTCATCTTGGTCAACAGTGCCCGCAACGTCTCCGCGCGCAGCTTCACCGATCCCGAACCGGACGCCGCCCCCACCGTGCCGAGTGCCGTGTCGACCTCGGCCACGGACAACGACGGCTCGGCGGCCGGAGCCGCGTTCAGTTCGGCCAGCGTCCGCCAGCCGGTGCCGATACGGCCCTGCGTCGGCTGCCCGGTGAGGAACGCGACCACCGCCGGAAGCTCCAGCTCCCCGGCGGCGCGCAGCAGTGCGGCCAGGGTGGCGATCTTCGCCTTCCTGGACCTCGTGGCGGCCAGTTCGGCCGACGCGGTCACCACCGCGGTGAGCAACATGGGTCCATCATGACCCCGGGCACCGACAATTTCGCGTCGAAGCGGAGCCGGGTGGCTGACGGCGTTGGTCACCTGCGTGAGTACATGAAGGCCCCTTCCTTGCGCCTAGCGCAAGGTCCAGGCAAAGTCGTGGTCTCGCAGGTCAGGCGGCTCTTCGTCGCTGCCCACACCGGTTGCGGAGCTTGATCGACAGAGCTTCGGCCCCTGCAGGCACCAGCGATGCCAAGCCGGGGGCCTTCATGTACTTGGGGAAAGGAAGGCTGGGACCGGAGGTGCTGTTCCGGGCCCTCAGGCGTGCGCGGGATCCGCCACCCAGCTGGCGAGCAGGCCGAGCGCGCGTTCACTGTCGGAGCCGGGCTCGGGGGTGTAGATCACCAGCGCCTGATCCGGGTCGTCGGGCAGCCGCAGCGTCTCGTAGCGCAACCGGAGTTCGCCCACGACCGGGTTGATCATCACCTTCCACGCGTGCGCCTTCTCGCGCACGGTGTGCTTCGCCCACAGCTTCCGGAACTCCTCGCTGCCGAGCGAGAGTTCGCCGACCAGCCGCGCGAGATACGGGTCGTCCGGGTACTTCCCGCTCTCGGCGCGCAGGTTCGCGACGACCTCCTTCGCGACCGTCTCCCACTCGGGGTGCAACTCGCGGGCGTGCTCGTCGAGGAAGAACATCTTCGGGATGTTGCGCTCGCCGGGTGCGCAGGCGGCGAAGTCGAAGGACAGCGCGGAGCCGAGCGGATTCCAGGCCAGCACGTCCAGGTAGCGGCCGAAGACGAACGCCGGGGAGTGGATGGCGTTCAGCATCGTCCGCAGCTCCGGCCGGACCCGTCGCGCCCGAGGCCGTGCGACGCGTTTGCGTTTCGGCGCGGCCAGGTTCCGCAGGTAGGTCTCCTCGTCACGGTGCAACCGCAGCGCCCGGCTCAGCGAATCGAGGATGGAGTCGGACACGTTGCGTGCCCGGCCCTGTTCGAGCCGCGTGTAGTAGTCGACGCTGATCCCGGCCAGCTGCGCCAGCTCCTCGCGTCGCAGCCCGGCGACCCGGCGCTGGTTGAACCCCGTCGGCAGGCCGAGGTCGGCGGGATCCAGCGCGGCCCTGCGTGCCTTGAGGAAGTCGCCCAGTTCGGCCGTGTCGCCCATGTCGACAAGTATCCCGATGATCCCGCCCGCGTGCCTGGTCCTGCCAGACCCAGGTACTTGTGGTCCTGTTCATCTATCGCGATCTGGCCCTGTGCCGAAGGCCAAAAGGTCGACATCGTGGAGCCATGGACAGCGAACGAAGAAGTGTGGCGATCGGCGTACTGGGGGTGCTGATCGTCGGCGCGTCCGTGCCGGTGACGGGAATGCTCGACGGCTACCCGGTGCTCACCGGCCAGGCGCTGCGCTACGCGCTGGCGGGAGTGCTCCTGCTGGCGTGGGCGCGCCTGGGTCGACGTCCGTTGCCGCTGCCCGGCCCGCGCGACGTGCCGTCGCTGATCGCGCTCGCCGCGACCGGGATGATCGGGTTCCAGGCGTGCCTGCTGTTCGCGCAGCGCTACGCCGAACCCGGTCTGGTCGCCGCGTTCCTCGGCGGCACGCCGCTCGTGCTCGCGCTCGCCGGCCCCCTGACGAAGGGGAAACGGCCTTCGCGGGCGCCGGTGGCCGGGGCGGTGCTCGCCGGACTCGGGATCGCGGTGCTGTCCGGCGGCGGTGCGGCGCGCTGGCAGGGGCTGGTGCTCGCGGCGTTGGCGATGGTGTGCGAAGCGCTGTTCACACTGCTCGCCGTCGGCGTGCTCGACAGGCTCGGGCCGCTGGCGACCGCGACCTGGAGTTGTTGTGCCGCGGGCGCCGGCGGCGCGGTGGTCGGCACCATCGCCGACCCGTCCGGAGCCTGGGCGTGGCCGGACGGGCGTGAACTGATCGCGCTCGGCTACTTGACGGTCGTCGTCACGGCCATCGCGTTTCTTCTTTGGTACTCGGCGGTTTCGGCGCTGGGCGCGGACCGGGCCGGGGTGCTGGTCGGGCTCATGCCGGTCTCCGGGCTCGCCGTCTCGCTCCTGCTGGGAATGCAGGATTTCCGGTTCCCCCAGCTGATCGGCGTCGCCCTGGTGTCATCGGGCGTCGTGATCGGCTTGCGCCGCCGCGAGTTCGGTGAGCCGCGCGCACTTGACGCCGAAGTGCTTCACGACGTCGCCGCCGATGATCGCGACCATGACCGTGCGCAGCGGTCCGGCGAAGGTGACCTCCTGGACGAACTCGGTCCCGCCGTCGACCGCGGACAGTCCCAGCACGAGATCCATGGCGCCGAAGGGAATCGGCTGGCGAAGGGCGATCTCGCGGTCCTGGACCAAGGACGTGATGGTGAACGGCTCGGCGACCCGTGAGTGCACACGGCCACGGAATCCGTTCGGTACGAGGAAACCGGTCGATCCCACTTCGGCGGGGCCGTGCAGGTCGACGCGATCGAGGTCCGGATCCCAGCCGGGCCACCGGGTGAAGTCGGCCAGCGCCGCCCAGAGCGCGGACGGCCGGACGGGCAGGATTTCGCGCGAGGTTCTGGTCCAGGCCATACCCCGACAATATACGGAACTGTCAGTCTCGTAAACTGGTTCGCATGACACGAGGCAGGCCGAGGGAAGCGGGAATCGACGACGCGGTCCGCGAGGCCGTGCGGACGCTGCTGACCGAAACCGGTTACCAGCGCTGCACGATCGACGCGGTCGCGACGCGGGCGGGGGTCGGCAAGGCCGCGGTGTACCGGCGGTGGCGGTCGAAGGCGGAACTCGTGTTCGCCGCCGTGATCCACTCGGAGGATCTCGAGCCGCCGGAGGACACCGGTTCGCTGCGGGGGGACGTGGCGGCGGTCCTCGAAGTGATCGAGTCCTTTTTGGACGGTGCCGAACTGCGGCAGGCGCTGCCGTCACTGCTCGCCGACGTCCGGGCGGATCCGGTGCTGGAGGCGCGGTTCGGCGAGGTGTTCCTCGGGCGTGAGCGCGATTATCTGGTCCTGATGCTGGATCGGGGCGTCGCGAGAGGGGAACTCTCGCGACGCCCCGATCCGGCGCTCGTGCACGCGATGCTGCTCGGTCCGGTGCTGACGTGGCTACACCTGTTCACCGAGCCGCAGCCTTCGGGCGGGTTGGCGGCTTCGCTCGTCTCACCGCTCCACGCGGCTGTGGTCGCTCTCGGTGCTTAGCGGCCTCCGTGCGCCATCCGGAGCACGTCGAGCGCTTCGTCCAGCTGGGCCTCGGTGAGCTTGCCGTTCGCGACGTGACCGCGTTCGATCACGACTTCCCGGATCGTCTTCACCTCCTTGAGGGCCTGCTTCGCGACGGCGGCGGCCTCCTCGTAACCGATGTACTTGTTGAGCGGAGTCACGATCGACGGCGAACCCTCGGCGTACTCCCGCGCGCGGTCGGTGTTCACCGTCATGCCCGCGAAAACCTTGTCCGCCAGCAGCCGAGAGACCGCCGCGAGCAGCCGTGCCGATTCGAGCACGTTGCGCGCGATCACCGGCAGGTTCACGTTGAGCTGGAAGTTGCCGGCCGCGCCGGCGAAAGCGACCGCCGCGTCGTTCCCGATCACCTGCGCGACCACCTGCAGCGTCGCCTCCGGGATCACCGGGTTCACCTTGCCCGGCATGATCGACGAACCCGGCTGCAGATCCGGCAGCGCCAGTTCGGCGAGCCCGGCGCGCGGCCCGGAACCCAGCCAGCGCAGGTCGTTCGCGATCTTGTTGAGCGATACGGCGACCGTGCGCAGATGACCGGAAGTCTCGACGACGCTGTCCTGCGTCGCCTGCGCCTCGAAGTGGTCGCGCGCCTCGGTCAGCGGAAGGCCGGTCACCGAAGCCAGTTCCTGCGAAACGGCCGAGCCGAAGCTCTCGGGCGCGTTCAGCCCGGAACCGACGGCGGTACCGCCGATCGGCAGTTCGCCGAGCCGCGGCAGGCCGGATTTCAGCCGCTCGACACCGAACCGGACCTGCGACGCCCAGGCGCCCGCCTCCTGACCGAAGGTGATCGGCACGGCGTCCATCAGATGCGTGCGGCCGGACTTCACGATGTCCGACCACTCCGTCGCCCGCTTCGTGATCGCGGCGGCCAGATATTCCAGGGCGGGGATCACGTCGGAGAGCACTGCTTCCGTCGCGGCGATGTGGATCGTCGTCGGGAAGGTGTCGTTCGAGGACTGCGAGGCGTTGACGTGGTCGTTCGGGTGCACGTCGCGGCCCAGTGCCTTCGACGCGAGCGTCGCGATGACCTCGTTGGCGTTCATGTTCGACGAGGTCCCGGAACCGGTCTGGAACACGTCGATCGGGAAATGCGCGTCGTGCTTGCCATCGGCGACCTCGTCGGCGGCCTTCGCGATGGCATCGGCGACCTCGGCGTCCAGCACGCCGAGTTCCGCGTTGACCCGCGCGGCGGCGGCCTTCAGCAAGCCGAGCGCTCGGATCTGGGCGCGCTCCAGGCCCCGGCCGGAGATCGGGAAGTTCTCGACGGCGCGCTGCGTCTGCGCGCGGTAGAGGGCGTCGACGGGGACGCGCACCTCGCCCATGGTGTCGTGTTCGATCCGGTATTCCTGTTCAGCCATACCTCAAGTTTCGCGCAGTGACCGCTGGTGCGCTCGGTGTCTTTCGGCACGCGAGGGCTAGGATCGAATGTGTTCTCGATCACGCCGCCCACCACCGGCCGGGAGAGTGCCGAATGAGCGAGTCCGCTGGGGAAACGTCGTACGACCTCGTCATCATCGGGGCAGGTCCGACGGGTCTTTTCGCCGCCTATTACGCGGGATTCCGCGGCCTTTCGATGGCCGTCGTGGATTCACTGCCGGAGGCGGGCGGTCAGGTCACCGCGATGTACCCCGAAAAGATGATCTACGACGTCGGCGGGTTCGCCGAGATCCGGGGCCGGGATCTGGTGCGGGGCCTGCTCGACCAGGCGGCGCCGTGGAAGCCCGCGTATCTGCTCGGGCGCAAGGCCGAGAAGCTCGAAAGCGTCGAGGACGGCGTCACCGTCACGCTCGACGGCGGGCAGGTCCTGCGCGCCGGGGCGGTGCTGATCACCGCCGGGATCGGTGAATTCACCCCGCGTCCGCTGCCGGCCGGGGCCGGCTGGCTCGGCCGCGGCATGGTCCACTTCGTGCCCGCTCTGCAGGCACACGCCGGCCAGCACGTGGTCGTCGTCGGTGGCGGGGACTCGGCGTTCGACTGGGTGCTCGCCCTGCACCCGGTCGCCGCGAGCGTCACCCTCGTGCACCGGCGCGCGAAGTTCCGCGCGGCCGAGTCGATCGTGCGGCAGGTGCGGGAACTCGGCGTGCGGATCGTCACCGACGCCGAGGTCACCAGGTTCTTCGACCGCGACGGTGCGCTGGCGGAGGTCGAGATCCAGGTCAAAGGCGAGGCGGCGGAAGTGCTGCCCGCCGATTCGGTGGTCGCCGCGCTCGGTTTCACCGCGGATCTCGGGCCGATCGAAAGCTGGGGACTGCAGATCGACCACCGCGCGATCGCCGTCGACTCGACCATGGCGACCCCGCGCGAGCGGGTCTACGCGGCGGGCGACGTCACGGCGTATCCGGGGAAGGTGAAGCTGATCGCGACCGGGTTCGGGGAAGCGGCGACGGCGGTCAACAACATCGCGGTCATGCTGAACCCGGACGCGCATCTGTTCCCTGGTCACTCCAGCAACGCTGAGTAGCGAGTGTTAGGAACTTTTAAGCGGGCGGAGCGGGCGCGGGCGGAGCGGTCTTCTCCGCGATCCACTGCGCGTAAGCCACCACCGAAGTCGCGATCGACGGCGACGTCGCGCACACCGGGTCCGCGTTACCCGGACGGCTGATCGCGCCCAGCAGCACCCACTTGTCGTCCACCTTGGCGACTTCGGGACCGCCGGAATCGCCGTAGCACGAACCCGAATTCCCGCCCGGATTGTCGGTGCACAACTCGACGGCGCCGTCGAACTTCGCCGTGCAACGCACGCCTTCGACGATCTTCGTGTCCAGTTGCCGCAGCTTCGCCGGACCCTTGCCGCAGCCCGAACTCGGGCACGTCTGGCCCCAGCCGAGCAGCCGCGTCGGCGTTCCCGGCGCCACGACGGCCCCGATCGGGACCGGCGCCGCTGTCACCGGCGCGGCCAGCCGCACCAGCGCGAGATCGCCGCCCGCGTGTTCGGGATCGGGGTTGTAGGACGGATTCACGACGATTTCGGCGAGTTTCGCGATCTCGCCGCCTTGGGTGTTGTCGTTGCTGCCGATCCGCGCGCTCAGGTTCGCCGGGTTCTTGCCCTCGACGCAGTGCCCCGCCGTCACCAGCCAGTCCGCCGCGATCAGCGCGCCGGCGCAGAAACCCTTACCGGAGGCCGAATGCAGTGACGCGATGAACGGATACGGCTCGTCGGCCTCTCTGCCACCGATGAGGTCGCCCGCGCCCGTGGCCTGTCCGGCCGGCGTGAAGACCATCGCCGCGAACAGGACCACCAGCACGCGCTTGAGCACGGATTCTCCTTAGGGGAGCGGGGGAACGACGTCGTCTTCCAGTGAATCGTCGAGGTGGCCGTCGAAGTTGACGGACGAGTACGAGCGAAGCTTGGTCAGCCGGTGGTAGCCGTCGATCATCCGGACCGTGCCGGACTTCGAGCGCATCACGATCGACTGGGTGGTCGCGCCGCCAGCGCGGTAGTGCACGCCGCGCAGCAGGTCGCCGTCGGTGACGCCGGTGGCGCAGAAGAACACGTTGTCGCCGCGGACGAGGTCGTCGTTGCCGAGCACACGGTCGAGGTCGTGGCCCGCCGCCAAGGCTTTCTCGCGCTCCGCGTCGTCCTTCGGCCACAGGCGGCCCTGGAGTTCACCGCCGAGGCACTTCATCGCGCAGGCGGCGATGATGCCTTCGGGGGTGCCGCCGATGCCGAGCAGCATGTCGACGCCGGTGCTCGGGCGGGCCGCGGCGATCGCGCCCGCGACGTCGCCGTCGGAGATGAAGCGGATCCGGGCGCCCGCCTCGCGGACCTCCTTGATCAGCTGTTCGTGGCGCGGCCGGTCGAGGATGCACACGGTGACGTCGGAAACGCTGGAGTTCTTGGCCTTCGCGACCCGGCGGATGTTCTCCGCGACCGGCGCGGCGAGGTCGACCTTGCCGGCGGCGTCCGGGCCGACGGCGAGCTTCTCCATGTAGAACACCGCGGACGGGTCGAACATCGCGCCGCGTTCCGCGACCGCGAGCACGGCCAGCGCGTTCGGCATGCCCTTGGCCATCAGGGTCGTCCCGTCGACCGGGTCGACCGCGACGTCGCAGTCCGGCCCGTCGCCGTTGCCGACCTCTTCCCCGTTGAACAACATCGGGGCTTCGTCCTTCTCGCCCTCGCCGATGACGACCACACCGCGCATCGACACGGTCGAGACCAGCTGGCGCATCGCGTCCACGGCGGCGCCGTCTCCGCCGATCTTGTCCCCGCGCCCCACCCAGCGGCCCGCGGCCATCGCGGCGGCTTCGGTCACGCGGACCAGTTCCATCGCGAGGTTGCGATCGGGCGCTTCACGGTGTCGAGAAGAGCTGGCGGACGAGGTGGGGGTGGGCATGAGGCCTCCCGGATCAGGAACGCGGCGGGGTCCCAGTCTCTCAGATACCCACGATGGTTCGGTGGCTCAAGAGCATGGTGAACGTCACTGACCGTTGCCGCTCTCGTCTTCAACGGAGGACAACGCGGCCTCGATCCGCTCACGGGCGCCTTCGAGATGGTGCTCGCAGACCCTCGCCAGCTGCTCGCCCTTCTCCCAGAGAGCGAGCGACTGTTCCAGGGAGAGTCCGCCCGCTTCGAGTTCGCGGACGACCTCGACCAGCCTGTCGCGGGCCTGCTCGTAGCCGAGTTCGGCGGTTTCGCCACCGGGTTTGCTCACGCTGTGCTTCCTTCTACCGGACGTCGGTGCTTGCCGATACCCGCGCACACTACCGCGCCTGCCATGGCGTTGTCGTAACCCACGAAGGCGAGAGCGAACTCCTGGCCGTCACCCTCCGCGATCGCGGCGACCAGGTTCTCCTGGGCCCGCGCCACCCGTTTGCGGTGCGCGGAACCGTCCGCGAACCACCATCGGGTGCCGACGTGCTCCGCGGTGGCTTCGGAGAGCTTCCGCAACTGGGCGTCGAGGTCTCGTTTGGTCGAGACCGGCGCTGATGAGCCGTCGGCGGAAAAGAGTGCTTCGGCCTGGCAACCCGCCAGCAGGACCGTCCAGCAGTCAGCGGCGGCGTGGTCGGTCAGCAGCGCGTTGCGCAACACGCCGGGGGCGTTCGCGCGCTGGGCGGCGTCGACGGTCAAAGGCAGGAAACTCGCCGTCAACTGTTCCCCTCCGCCTCTCCCGAGACGACGGCGCCGAGCGCGCCGTCGACCACGCGGATGCGCAGTTTCGCGCCGTCCGCGACTTCGGAGACGGACCGGAGTACCTGGAGGTTGCCTTCGGCGTCGGTGTACTGCACCACCGCGTAGCCGCGTTCGAGGGTCGCCGCGGGGCCGAGCGCGGTCAGCCGCGCGCGGGCGCTGGCGATCTCCGCCTGGTCCTTGGCGAGCAGGGTGAGCATCGCGCGGCGCCCGCGTTCACGGTGGATCTCGACGTCGTCGTAGCGGCGCTGGATCGGGCCGAGCGGGTCGGCGAGCACGGGGCGGCTGCGCAGCTGCGTCAACAGCCTGACCTGGGTGTCCACCCAGCCGTGCAGGGCGCGGCGGCCGCGGTCGCGCATCTGGTGGACCCGCTGGGTCTCCTCGCGGACGTCGGGCACGATCCGCTTGCTGGCGTCGGTCGGCGTCGAGCAGCGGAGGTCGGCGACGTGGTCGAGCAGCGGGGTGTCCGGTTCGTGCCCGATGGCGCTGACCACCGGGGTCCCGGCCGCCGACACCGCGCGGCACAGGGCCTCGTCGGAGAACGGCAGCAGGTCTTCCACGCTGCCGCCGCCGCGCGCGATCACGATGACGTCGATGTCCGGGTCCCGGTCCAGTTTGGACAGCGCCTGGAGGATCTGCGGGACGGCGAGCGAACCCTGTACGGCGGTGTTGATCACCTTGAACGCGACATGCGGCCAGCGGGCCTGCGCGTTCACCAGCACGTCGCGTTCGGCGGCGGACGCGCGGCCGGTGATCAGCCCGATTCCCTTGGGCAGGAACGGGATCTTGCGTTTGCGCTCGGGCGCGAACAGGCCCTCGGCGGCCAGCAGCCGTCGCAGCCGCTCGATCCGCGCGAGCAGTTCACCGATGCCGACCGCGCGGATCTCGTTGGCGCGCAGGCTGAACGAACCGCGGTTCATGAAGAACGTCGGCTTCGCGTGCACCACGACGCTCGCGCCCTCGCGCAACGGCGGTTCGATCGTGCGCAGCAGGCCCATCGGGCAGGTCACCGACATCGAGACGTCCGCCGAAGGATCGCGCAGCGTCAGGAACGCGGTGTTGGTGCCCTGGCGGGCCGAGATCTGGGTGACCTGGCCCTCCACCCAGACCACGCCGAGCCGGTTGATCCACTCGCCGACCTTGCGGGCGACCGTGCGGACCGGCCACGGGTTCTCGGCGGTGGTGGACGGGCCCGCCGGAGCGGAGGTGGGCTCGGCGCTCACTGGCCTTCCGCGCTGTCGCCGTCTGTTTCCGCCTTCTTCACGTTTCCGATGCGACGGGCGAGCATGCCGACGAACGACGGCCGGTCGGCGTTCGCGCGTTCGTAGGTCAGCAGCTCTTCCAGCTGCGTCAGGTCGAACCGGCGCAGGCGGGCGCGCAGCTGCGGCAGGGTGAGCGTGTCGTAGTCCTCCAGCCCGGCGGGATTCGGATCGACGAGTGCCGAAGAACTGTCGAACTCGCCGTCGGCGTGGTCCTCGGCGAGCGCGCGCTCCTCCTCGGCCCACGGGTCCTCGGTGAGTGCTTCGAGGTCGTGGAAGTGACCGTTCGTCTCGGCGCGTGGTTCGGGGACCTCGGGACTTTCGGTGTCCTCGCGCAGCGGGATCACGCACGAGTCGCGTTCGTAGCGGCGTTCGGTCACGTCGGGCGGGAGGTCCTCGTCGAAGGTGGCCCAGCTGGGGGTGTCCTCGACCGGGCGAAGGACCGACAGCGCGTCGTCACCCTTGATCGCGAGTTCGGTGACGTGCTGCTGCACGCGCATGGAGAACTGGAGCACCTGGCTGACCACCGTGACGGGGAGTCCGGTGAGCTGCTTGGGAAGTTCGCGAACCCGCTCGGCGGTGGTGACGGCGAGGCCCGCGGCGACCCGGAGGGGGAGCGGGAGAGGCTTCATACGTCTAGCCTGCCGTATCTGGTCCATCCTGCCCAACCGAACGGGTGGGTCGGCTCACAGGACGTGACTCCACGCACATACTTTAGAGGGGTTCCCAGGTCACCTGAACGTGAGTGCGAGAAGCCCCCGGGGCAGCCCGTACCCTGGGGGTCATGAGTTCTGCGAGTCCCGGAATCACGCCAGCCGGCAGTCCGACGATCACCGAGTCCGGTGTGCCGGCAGGTGGCAAACGTGTCCTGCTCGCCAAGCCTCGCGGTTACTGCGCGGGCGTCGATCGCGCGGTCATCGCCGTCGAAAAGGCACTTGAGCTCTATGGCGCACCTGTGTACGTGCGTAAGGAGATCGTGCACAACCGGCACGTCGTGGAGACCCTGCGCGAACGCGGGGTGATCTTCGTCGACGAGACCTCCGAGGTGCCGGAAGGCGAACTGGTGGTGTTCTCCGCGCACGGCGTTTCGCCCGCGGTGCACGCCGAAGCGGCCGAGCGCAATCTGCGGACCATCGACGCGACCTGCCCTCTCGTGACGAAGGTGCACAAAGAGGTCAACCGGTTCGCGAAGGACGACTACGACATCCTCCTGATCGGCCACGAAGGCCACGAAGAGGTCGAAGGCACCGCCGGCGAGGCTCCCGACAAGGTGCAGCTCGTCGACACCGCCGAGGACGTCGACAAGGTCGAGATCCGTGACCCTTCGAAGGTCATCTGGCTTTCACAGACCACCCTTTCGGTGGACGAGACCATGGAGCGTGTCGACCAGCTGCGGGACAAGTTCCCCGGCCTTGCCGACCCGCCCAGCGACGACATCTGTTACGCCACCACGAACCGCCAGGTCGCGGTCAAGGCCATGGCCGCCGAGTGCGACCTGGTGCTGGTGGTCGGCTCGACGAACTCGTCCAACTCGAAGCGGCTGGTCGAGGTCGCGCTGAAGGCGGGTGCGCGCGCGTCGTACCTGGTCGACTTCGCGCACGAGGTCGACGAAGCGTGGCTCGACGGCGTCGAGACCGTCGGCGTCACGAGCGGCGCTTCGGTGCCGGAAGTGCTGGTCATGGACCTGCTGGCGTGGCTGGCCGAGCGCGGCTGGGGCGACGTCGACGAGGTCACCACGGCGAACGAGAAGATCGCTTTCGCGCTGCCGCACGAACTGCGGAAGGTCGGCAAGGCCTGAGGTCCCGATACGGAAAAGGGCCGCCCGAGGATCTTCTCAGGCGGCCCTTTCTGCTGGTCAGTGGCTCAGGTGAGAGCAAAGGTCCCTTGCTTCAGCGCTCGTCGTCCCAGGGGCGGCGGCGCGGCGGCTGACCGCCACGGCGAGGGTCGTCCGCACTCGGCGGACGGCGGCGCGGGGCACCGGGGGCGCTCTCGCCGCGAGGGTCGCGACGGCGAGGTTCGCCGTCTTCCGGCGGACGCGGGCGGCGCGGCTGACGTCCCGGCGGCGGAGGCTTGCGCACGCCGGGTTCGGCGTCGCGGCGAGGACGGCGTTCATCGTCGACCGGACGGCGGCGCGACGGCGCGTCGTCCCGTGGCGCGCCACGGCGCGAAGGCGGGGGCGGCGTCTGCCCGGTCCGGGAGGCCGGACGGCGAGGGCCCGCCGCGGCAGGCTTGACCGAGGGCTTGGCTTCCTCGCGACGTTCCGGCTTGTCGTTCGACTTCGGCTTCACCGGGGCGTCGGGATCACGTTCGCGATAGATCCGGAAGATCCCGATCGCCAAGGTGACGCCGGTGGTGATGGCCATCGTCGGGAAGCCGTTGATCAACGGGCCGCCGACGTCGACGGCTCTGGACAGCAGGTCGGTGCCCTTGCTGCCGTCCGAGGTCAGGAGGATGACCCCCGGCACGGTCACGGCGAGGACCAGCGGCGGCTGCACCATCGGGCCGAACAGCCCGCGGCGCTGGACGGCCACCACGGCGGCCACCGCGCCGAGCGCGTAGCACGCCTTGAACAGCAGGCCCAGTTCCTTCTGCATCACCATGTCGACGAAGGCGCCAAGAATGGCGAGCCCGAACCCCGCCAGTACGGCCGCCCACCAGGGCAAACCGCGCCTGGCGCCGACGAGGGGACGCTCGTCCCAGGCAACGGGCACGTCGTCGGCATCAGGATCGCTCTGGCGATCGCGAATCGCGGTCACAGGCCCCACCGTATATCCAAGCTGTGGACATACCGCCAACAGGCGGTAGGTCAATCGCCTGGTAGTGGTCATCCCCGACCACCCGGACGGATTGCCCGGACGTTTCTCGAAGGTAAGACGGGGGAGGGGGCGACAAGGTTGTCAAAAGAGGTGAAACGGAGCCTCCGGTTCCGGAAATCGCAGGTAGGCCGGACCTCCGATCCTCGCTCACGAGGACCGTCACGACGCGGGAAGCTCGTCCGCCTTCCGGATCATCGGCACCTGCGCGGGACTGCCCGCGGCGTCCGTCAGCGGGGAGACCGTGCTCCGGAAGCTTTCGAGCGCTTCCAGTTCCCGGCGCCGGGCCGAGATGAAACGCTGCAGGTGGGTGCTCGACAGGTTCAGCGCGTCGACCGCGTTGCCGGCGGCCCGGTGCGCGGCCGCGGCGCCCGCCCGGACCTGTTCGACGTCCTCGACCAAGGCTCGCTCGGTGGCGGCGAACAGCGCGGCGGACGCCAGCACGGCGAAGCCGGTGGGCCCGCACAGGAAGACCCGGCGATCCAGCGTCCAGCGCAGCAGTTCCGGGTCGGTGTCCAGCGCGGCCACCACGGCCGCGTCGGACGGGACGAACATGATCGTCCCGTAGATCGCGTCGGCCCAGCGCTGATAGCCCTTGCCCGCCAGTTCGGCCGCCCGCGACCGGAGCTGCCGGACGTGGACGCGCAGCGCGTCGAGCCGTTCTTCGGGGTCGTTGGTCTCGACCGCTTCGGCCCAGCAGGCCATGCTCGCCTTCGCGTCGACAGGCACCGTCCGCCCGCCGCCGACCCGAAGCACCATGTCCGGTTTCGCCGCGCCGCCGCCCGCCAGATCCGTTTGCAGGGTGAAGTGCAGTTCCTCGCGGAGCCCGAGTGCGCGGGCGGTCTCCAGGAGTACCTGTTCGCCCAATTCACCGCGGCCGCTGATGGAGGCGAAGGCGACCTCGTACCGGCGAAGCGCGAGTTGCTGCTGATCCCCCTTCGCCCGTTCGGCGGCGACCAGCTTCGCCGCCGCGTCCGCCCGCCGCATGCCGTCGTTGTACAGCCGCCACAGCAGCGCGACGGCGACGAGCAGCAGAAGCGCGAGCACGACGGCCGCGGTGGTGATCACCGTCGCCACCGTTACCTCCCCTCCGGATCCGAGTCGGGGACATCATGGCGGAACCCACCGACAAAAACCGGATGACGCGGTCGTGCTCCGTATCTGACCTGCGCCGTCCCCGGCGTGTCGGAAAGCGCGGCGGCGCCAAGGGCGCGCCTCCCCTTCTCGGCCGGTGCGCGGCCCTACCTTGGGCTGCGTGAAGCTCCTGCACACGTCCGACTGGCATATCGGCCGTACCTTTCACGGCGCCGATCTGCTCGCCGAGCAAGACGCCGTGCTCGGTCACGTCGCCGACCTCGTGGTCGCCGAAGCGGTCGACGTCGTGCTCGTGTCCGGGGACATCTACGACCGCGCGGTGCCCTCGGCGGAGGCCGTCCGCGTGGCGACCACCGCGCTGGGCAGGCTCCGTCAGGCCGGGGCGCGGCTGGTGCTGACGCCGGGCAACCACGACTCCGCGCCCCGGCTGGGCGCGTTCGCCGAATTCGCCGCGGCGGGCGGACTGCACCTGCGCGCCACGATCGACGGCCTCGCCGAGCCGGTGCTGTTGCCCGACGAACACGGCGAGGTCGCCCTCTACGGCATTCCGTACCTCGAACCGGAGCCCGCACGCCACGCCCTCGGCGTGCCCGAAGGCCGTGGCCACACCGGGGTCCTCACCGAGGCCATGCGGCGGATCCGGGAAGACCTCGGGAGCAGGCCGTCCGGAACGCGGTCGGTGGTGCTCGCGCACGCCTTCGTCACCGGCGGCGAGCCGACCGAATCCGAGCGGACCATCGCGGTCGGCGGAGTCGAGCAGGTACCGGGCTCGGTGTTCGACGGCGTCGACTACGTCGCACTCGGCCACCTGCACGGGCCGCAGACCCTCGCCGAGCACCTGCGCTATTCGGGCAGCCCCCTGGCGTACTCGTTTTCCGAGACGCGCCAACGGAAGTCGGTGTGGCTCGTGGACCTCGACGCCGACGGTCTGGCCGAGGTCCGGCGCCATGAACTCCCGGTTCCACGGCACCTCGCGATGCTCCGCGGCGAGCTGGCGGATCTGCTGTCAGACCCGGAACACGACGGCCTCACCGAACACTTCCTTTCCTTCACGGTCACCGACCGGGTCCGCCCGATCGACGCCATGCGCAAGCTGCGTGAGCGGTTCCCGTACGCCGTGCACCTGGACTGGCAGCCGGAAGGCGGGCACGACGGCGTGGCGCTGAAGTACGCCGAAGCCGTCCGCGGACGATCCGACGTCGAGATCACGCGCAGTTTCCTCGAGGACTGCCGCGGATCCGCGCCGTCGGACAGCGAGGAGCGGCTGGTGCTGGCGGCACTGGGCGCCGCGGGCAGGGAGCGCGAAGTATGAGGTTGCACCGGTTGGAGGTCGCCGCTTTCGGTCCGTACGCGGACCGCGAGGTGGTGGACTTCGACGCGCTCGGCGCCGACGGGTTGTTCTTGCTGCACGGTGACACCGGCGCGGGGAAGACGACTTTGCTCGACGCCATCGCGTTCGCGCTGTTCGGCACGGTTCCCGGTGCTCGCGGTGAGGTCAAGCGGCTGCGCTGTGATCTCGCCGAGCCCGACCAGGTCACCGAGGTCGTCCTCGAACTGACCGTTCAGGGCCAGCGGATGCGAATCGCGCGCAACCCCGAGTACCAGCGGCCCAAGCGCCGGGGCGAGGGGATGACCCTGCAGCAGGCGAAGGCGGTGCTGAGCTGGGTCGACACGGTGCCCGCCGGACACGTCGCCGAGGGCATCACCCGCATCGACGAGGTCGCGCGCACGGTCGAACGGCTCATCGGGATGACGCACGAGCAGTTCTTCCAGGTGGTCTTGCTGCCGCAGGGTGAATTCGCGCGGTTCCTGCGGGCGAACACGGCCGAGCGCGAGGAGTTGCTGGAGCGGCTGTTCGGCACCGAGCGGTTCTCCGACGTCGAGAACTGGTTCGCGAATCTGCGCGCCGAACGCGGCCGCGAGTTGTCGGCGCGGCAGCAGTCGCTGCGGGAGTGGGTCGCGCGGTTCGCGCAGGTCGCCCAGGAGGAGGCGCCCGAAGAGGGGCAGGTCGAGTGGGTCGACGCGGTGCTCACCGGGTCGGCCGAACGCGTCGCCAAGGCACAGGAGCGGGACGCGAAAGCCCGCGCGGCGGCGAAAACGGCTGAGGCCGGCTGGCAGGAGAACAGGTCCACCGCCGAACGGATCCGCAGGGTGCGCACCGCGTACACGCGCCTTTCGGCGATCGCCGAGCAGGCGGGACAGCGCGCGGAGTGGGCGGAAGAGGTCGAGGCGGCTCATCGGGCGGCGGGTGTGGTCGCGGAGGCCGATCTCCTCGAACGCAGGCTGGATCAGCTCGCGGAGGCCGAGGCCACGGAGGGTCTCCGCGCTCAGGAAGTGCCCGACGCCGCGGACAGTTCCGCCGCTGAACTTCGCGCTCACGCCGGCGGTTTGCGTGAAGAGGCGGGCGCTCTCGCCGAACTCGTGGCGGAAAGTGAGCAGCAGCAACGGGATCTGCTGCGCTGCGAGCAGCTGAACGTCGCCGCGGCGCAGGCCGAGAAGCAGGCCGAAGACTTCGCGATCGAACTCGCTTCCGCGCCCGGGAAGATCTCGGCCCTGCGTACTGAAGCGGTCGCCGCCGCCGAAGCCGTCGCGAAGCTCGACGGCGCCCGCACCCGTGTCGACGACCTGGCCGCCCTGGCCCGCGACGCCGACGAAGTGCCTCGGGCGGAACAGGCCGTCTCGCAAGCGCGTGAAGTGGTCAGTGAAGCCGTGGACGGCCATCAGAATGCCCGTCAGCACCGGCTGGACCTGCGGGAACGGCGCCTCGAAGGGATGGCGGCCGAACTCGCCGCGGGTCTGCACGCGGGTGAGAACTGCCCGGTCTGCGGGGCGTCCGAGCACCCCTCGCCCGCGACGCACACCGGCGGACTGGTCGACCCCGAGGACGAACGCCGCGCCGAACTCGCGGAGCAGCAGGCACACGTCCGGCGGGAAAAGGCGAAAGCCGCGTTGCAGGAAGCCGAAAGCCGCTTGGACCTCCTGGTCGGACGGCTGGGCGAGCACACGGCGGAGACACTGCGTGCCGGACTGGGCGAGGCACGGCGAGTGGTCGGCTCGTTGTCGGAGGCGGCCGGGCGCAAACCGGCCCTCGACGCGCGACTTCTCGACCTGGAACGGAAAACCGAGCAGCTGACCGAACAGCGCGGGGTGGCCGAGCGGCGTGCGGTCGAGGTCGCCGCCGAGGTGCGCGGCTTGGTGGAGCGGCTGGCCGAACGGGAACGGCGGCTGGAATCCGCGCGTGGCGAGTTCGCCGACGTCGGGACGAAGCGTCGGCACCTGCTCGGCTTCGCGGCCCGCCTCGACGCGCTGGCCGAAGCACGGCTCAATGTCGTCGGCACCCGCGAGCGTCGTGACGAACAAGCGAAACTGGTCAAGGAAGCCTTGCGGGCCAAAGGTTTCGCGGATCTCGACGAGATGCGCGCGGCGTCGCGGCCGGACGAACAGATCACGAAATTGGAGAGCAGTCTCGCCGACGCGAAGGTGATGGAGCGGGCCGCCCGTGCGGAACTCGCGCAGCCTGAGCTGTTCGGCATCTCGCCCGAGGACGAGATCGACGTCGCGGCCTCCGAGGAGCTGGCGCGGGACACCAGGGGTGAGGCCGAACAGGCGTTCGCGGCACTGCGGGCGGCCAAGACCCGGCACACGGACCTGACCGGGCTGGCCGAGCGGATGACCTCCTTCATGGCGGAACTGGTACCGGTCGAAGAGCGGTACCGCGAACTGAAGGCGCTGGCCGAGGTGGTCAACGGGCGCGGGCAGAACGCGCGCAAGATGTCGCTGCGCTCGTACGTCCTGGCCGCGCGGCTCGAGGAGGTCGCGGTCGCGGCGACCGCTCGCCTGCGGACGATGAGCCAGGGCCGCTACTCCTTCGTGCACTCCGACGCGGCCGGGGCGCGAGGCACCCGCGGCGGGCTCGGCCTCGACGTACTCGACGACTACTCCGGCACCGTGCGGCCCGCGAAGACGCTTTCCGGTGGCGAGTCCTTCCTCGCGTCGCTCTCGCTGGCGCTGGGCCTCGCCGACGTCGTCGCCGCCGAAACCGGTGGCGCGCTGCTGGACACGCTGTTCATCGACGAGGGCTTCGGCACTCTGGACGCCGAGACCCTCGACATCGTCATGAACATCCTCGACGAGCTTCGCGCCGGTGGCCGGGTGGTCGGGCTGGTGTCGCACGTGGAGGAACTGCGGCAGCGGATCCCGACCCGGCTGCGGGTGCGGAAGGCGCGCACCGGCTCTTCGGTCGAGATCCACGCCGCCTGATTCCTGGCCCTCACGTGCTATGAACGGCTCGTTACTTGCAGAATTTGCAAGTAACGAGCCGTTCATAGCAGCCGGAGCAGGCAGCTCAGGCGGCTTCGTGGGTCAGCAGCCACTGCTTCGCCGGAACACCCCACCGGAAGTTCCCCACCGCACCACCGGTCCGCACCACCCGGTGGCACGGTACGAACAACGCCGCCGCGTTCTTCGCGCAAGCCGACGCGGCCGCCCGCACCGCCGACGGACTCCCCGCCAGTGCCGCATACTCCGCGTAGCTCACCGGCTCACCGGCGGGCACCTTCCGCAGCATGTCCCAAGCGTGCTCCCGGAAAGCGCCGGACCGCTGCCGCACCTCGATGTCGGCGACCGCGTCCAGGTCGCCGTCGTGGTAACGGTGGATCGCGGTGCTCACCGGCCCCAGGTCTCGTCGCTGCTTCACCTCGCCGGGGGCCAGCGACGGCGAGATCAGTGGCGTCAGTTCGCCGACGTCGCCGGTCCAGCCCGAGGCGAGTACGGCCCCGTCACCCGCCACCACGGCGGTGAACGGGCCGATCTTCGTGTCCATTGTGGACCAATACGCGATGCTCATCTCGTCCTTTCAGTCGACAGCGCCCTTTCAAGCGCGCCACAGGTACATGCCGGCGTACGAGGACCAGGGCTGCCAGGCCCGCCCGCGTTCGGCCAGCGTCTTTTCGTCGTCGGCGATCCCCAGCGCGGCCGCACCTCGGCGCAGCGCCGGATCACCGGTCAGCAAGATGTCCGGTGCGCCGAGTACGCGCATCAGGACGTAGTCCGCGGTCCGTGGTCCGATTCCCGGGAGTTCGAGTAGCTCCGCTCGTAGTTCCAGCGGGTCGCGGCCGACGTGGACCGAAACGCCTTCCGCCAGCGCGCTGGCCACCGCGGCCACTCGCGCCGGACCGTGTTCGGCGACCAGCGCGGCCGCCGGGAACACCGTGGTCACCCCTTCCAGTGACTCGTCGCAGCTGGGCACCCGTTCGCCGAGAGCTTCCGCGAGCGACGCCGTGTCGGCGGGGGACAGCATCGCGCGCAGCACGAGTTCGTCCCCGTCCACCGCGCCGGGCACCCGGATGCCGGGGATCGCCTCGACCAGCGGCGCGAGCGCCGGGTCGGCCCCGAGGACCCGCGTGACCGCCTCGGGGTCGGCGTCGAGGTCGAGCAGCCGCCGCATCCTGGCCACCGCGCTGCTGAGGTCGCGCAGGTCGGTGAGCCGCAGGTCGCAGCGGACGTGGTCGTCCTTCGCCGTCAGCCGCACCACGCCGGCGCCGTGGGCGAGCCGCAGCGTGCGGGCATAGCCGGTCACTCCGGAATCGTCGCGCGTCACGTGCTCGACGCCGGGGACGGCCCGGTCGGCCAGGAAGGTCAGTACCCCGTCCGCGTCGAACGGCTTGCGGAACGGCAGCCGCAGGCTCAGCCGGGTCCCGGTCGGTGTCTCTAAGGCGCTGTTTTGGTCGACACTGCGGCGCCCGCGACGCAGACTCGCCGCGCGAAGCTGCGAAGGCGTCGTCGCGAACACCTCACGGATCGTCTCGTTGAACTGGCGGACGCTGGAGAAGCCCGCCGCGAACGCGACGTCGGTCAGCGGGAGCCCGGACATCTCGATCAGCAGCCGCGCCGAGTGCGCCCGGTGTGCCCTGGCCAGCGCGAGCGGTCCGGCACCGAGTTCCGCGGTGAGGACGCGCCCCAGCTGACGTTCGGAATAGCCGAGCCGTCGCGCGAGCCCCGGAACGCCGTCGCGTTCGACGGTCCCGTCCGAGATGAGCCGCATCGCCCGCGCGGCGAGGTCGGCCCGGATGTCCCAGTCCGGCGAGCCGGGGACGGCGTCGGGGAGGCAGCGGCGGCAGGCGCGGAAGCCGTTCGACTGCGCGGCGGCCGACGTCGGGTAGAAGCGGACGTTCTGCTGCTTCGGCGTCGACGCGGGGCAGGACGGACGGCAGTAGATCCCGGTGGTGGCCACGGCCATGATGAACTGGCCGTCGAACCGGGAGTCACGGGCGGCGACGGCGCGGTAACACCGTTCGGTGTCGCGCCACACGGCCCGTTCGGCCAACGTCTGCTCGGTCATGACATCGATCGTGCCACCAGGTCGAGGGCTCGGCTGGCGGAAATCCGACACGACGATCCAGGCCTCGGCGGATGTCGTGGCGGGCGGCACGTAGACTTCTGGCCCGTGAGTCTCACCCTCGGCATCGTCGGCCTGCCCAACGTCGGCAAGTCCACCCTGTTCAACGCGCTGACCCGCAACGACGTGCTCGCCGCGAACTACCCGTTCGCGACGATCGAGCCCAACGTCGGCGTCGTCCCGCTGCCGGACCCCCGGCTGGACGAACTCGCCAAGGTCTTCGGCTCCGAGCGGACCGTCCCCGCCGTCGTGTCCTTTGTGGACATCGCGGGTATCGTGAAGGGCGCCTCCGAGGGCGCCGGACTCGGCAACAAGTTCCTCGCGAACATCCGCGAAGCCAACGCGATCTGCCAGGTCGTCCGTGTCTTCGACGACCCGGACGTGATCCACGTCGACGACCGGATCGACCCGGCGAGCGACATCGAGACGATCAACACCGAGCTGATCCTCGCCGACCTGCAGACGCTCGACAAGGCGTTGCACCGGCTCGAGAAGGAGGCGCGGACCAAGAAGGAAGCCAAGCCCGCCCTCGACAACGCGGTCAAGGCCAAGGAGATCCTCGACGGGGGCCGAACCCTGTTCCAGGCGCAGAAGGAGGTCGACTTCGAGGCCCTGCGCGAGCTGAGCCTGCTCACCACGAAGCCGTTCCTCTACGTCTTCAACGCCGACGAAGGCATCCTCACCGACGAGTCCCGTCGCGAAGAGTTGGCCAAGATGGTCGCCCCCGCGGACGCGGTGTTCCTCGACGCGAAGGTCGAATTCGAGCTGCTGGAGCTGGACGACGAGGAGTCCGTGCGGGAGCTGCTGGAGTCCGTCGGCCAGCACGAGCCGGGTCTCTACTCGCTGGCCCGCGCCGGTTTCCACACCCTCGGCCTGCAGACCTACCTCACCGCCGGCCCCAAGGAGTCCCGCGCCTGGACGATCCCGCAGGGCGCGACCGCCCCGCAGGCCGCCGGCGTGATCCACACCGACTTCGAGCGTGGCTTCATCAAGGCCGAGGTCGTCTCGTACGACGACCTGATCGAGAACGGTTCCATGGCCGCCGCCCGGTCCGCGGGCAAGGTGCGCATGGAGGGCAAGGACTACCTCATGTCCGACGGTGACGTGGTGGAGTTCCGCTTCAACGTCTAGCCCTGTCTTGTAAGTGGTAAGGACGGTTCTAACCGTCCTTACCACTCAAGAGCCCTGCCTACTTCCGCAGCAGGCTGTACGCCGCCGCCCCGATCAGCTCCAGCGAAACTTGAAGCCGCTCAAGGGAAACGTTGTCCTTGATGGTGTCTTCCGGCGTGTGATAGGTCGGTTCCAGCAGTGCCGGGCCGCTTTCGCCACGCCAGCTGAAGTTGCCCGAAGCGATCCCGCGTTCGAAGAACGGCACGTGGTCGCTCGAACCGCGTGCGACCGGGCCCTTGACGCGCGGGTCGTAGCCGAGTCGTTTGGCGGCCGCGTTCACGGCCGCGGTCGTGGCGTTGTCGGCGCCGTCGACCGAGAGCAGCCAGTAGGTGATCGCCGGGTCCCAGCTGGTGGCGACCATGTCGTTCTGGAAGCAGCCCGCGATCCGCCTGGCCTCCGGGTCGGACAGGTTCGAGACGTAGTGCCGCGAGCCGATCAGCCCGTACTCCTCCGAACCCCACAGCGCGAACCGCAACGTCTTGTTCGTCGGCAGGTACCGCAGGACGCGCGCCAGCTCCAGGCACAGGACGGTGCCGCTGCCGTCGTCGTTGGCGCCGGGGGAGCCGGGGACGCTGTCGTAGTGCGCGGTCACCATGACCACGCCGTTGTCCTTGCCGGGGAACGTGGCGGGCCGCTCGGCGATGACGTTGTACGACGTCAGGTTCTTGTGGTGGGTGGCCGACGCCTTCACCTTGACCGGGCCCTTGGCGAGCCGCTCGCGCAGCCGCTCCACCTGCACCTGTGCCAGGCCGAGCACCGGGACGGTGACCGGCGTGGCGAGGGTCGGGGAGAAAGCGGACAGTTTGCGCGCGGGGTCGGCGCCGATCCGGCCGAGCAGCACGGCGACCGCCCCGCGCTGCGCGGCCGTCAAGTACGCGTCGGCCTTGTTCGTCACGGCCGCGATCAGCACGATCTTGCCGGTCAGGTCGTCGGGCAGGGTGGTCCCGTCACCGGCGTCGACGACGACGGCTTCGCGCGTGACGTCCTGCGCGCCCTGCGGCGATGAACCGGTCTGCCAGCTGTCGCGTCCGATCGACAGGCCGCCCAGGAACTTGTCGGCGATCGGGAACGGCTGCAGCGTGACCTGGTAACGCAGCTCGCGCAGTACCTTCGCGATGTAGTCCTTGGCGCGCAATTCGCCTTCGGTGCCGGCGATCCGGGGGCCGATCTTGTCGCTGAGCACCCGCAGGTGCTCCAGCGCCCGCCGCGACCGGACCCGCGCGATCACCGGGTAGTCGCCGAAGTCCAGCGACGGCGGGAACTGCGCGCCCGGACGCTGCTGCGTGGCCGCGGCGGCGGTGCCGGGGTTCAGCCCGATCGTCGCCGCGCCCGCCAGTGCCACCGCGCCCGCGAGCACCTCACGCCTGCGCAGACCTGCCATGGAACACCCCTCACTTCTCGGAGAACCTTCGTCCGAGTAGCCAATAGTCACCGGGGCGCCAGAGCAACCTCCGATCGTCCCCTTTTTCCGGTTCAGCCCACGGTGACCCGGTGGTAGGCCCGCGAGACGGCGACGACGCCGCAGGCGGCGGCCGCGATCCGCCCCCCAGAACGAACCTTCGACGGTGCGGCGACGCCGAGGAAGAGGATCCAGCGGTACTTGGCGGCCAAGGCCAGCACGAGGATCCCGGGCACGCCGAGGATGAACGGGCCGGGCGGATGTCCGGGAAACTGGCCTGCTACCAGAGTGGTATCATCAAGTCATGGCCATGACTCTGCGGTTGAACGACGAGCAGGAGCGCGCTCTCGCCTTACTGGCCGAGGCCGACGGCGTGAGCAAACACGAGGCGACTGTCCGCGCCATCACCGAGGCGGCCGCGCGCCGCGTCCGTGACGACCGTGTCCGGGCGCTGTCCAAGGACGGCCGGGAGCGCTACGCCGCTCTGCTCGACCGTCTCGCGCAGTGACCGAGTACCTCACCGTCGAAGACCTCCTGGCGCTCGCGGAAGACCTCCGGGTGCCCAAGATCCGCGATCTCGGCCTTCTCGACTCCTCCGCGCACCGGCCGCGGGCGTCGTTGATGGGCCGGGACGCGTATCCGACGCTGCACGAGAAGGCGGCGGTGCTGCTGGAGTCGCTGGCGCGCAACCACGCGCTCATCGACGGCAACAAACGCCTCGCCTGGATGGCTACGTTCGTCTTCTACGGCCTGAACGGCCACGATCTCGACGCGCCTGAGGACGACGCGTACGACCTCGTGATCGCGATGTCCGTCGGCTCGCTGAGGTACGCCGAGACCGCGGTGAAACTGGCGGTCTGGGCCAAGCCGCTCGGGTAACTTCGAACGGGTGAAGCCACTGAGTCCCGACATGTTCGCGCCCGGGTGTCCGTCGAATCTGACGCCGTTCCGGATCGGGGACAAGTGGGCCGGTCTGGTCGTGCTGTGCCTGGAAGAAGGACCGCGCCGGTTCTCCGAATTGCGGGTCCCGCTGAGGGGCGTCACGGCGAAGGTGCTCACGGAGACTCTCCGGGCACTGGAGCGCGACGGCATGATCACGCGGACGGCGTACGACGAGACGCCGCCTCGAGTGGAGTACGAGCTCACCCCGCTCGGCCGGACGTTGTTCGAGCCGATCGAGGCATGCCGCGAGTGGGCGGCGAAGCACCTTCCGGAGCTTGTCGCCGCCCGTGAGGCCTACGCGGGTTAGGCATGCCTTGCGTGCTTGGAGCCGGAACTCGTGAGTTCCGGCTCTAGCCGAGCAAGCCGAGCACGACGATCGTCAGCAACGTGATGGCGGTGGCGAAGGCGGTCACCCAGGCGCGCTGGGCGGCGGTGATGGAGGCGTTGTGCACGGCGGTTCCCCCGGTGAGAGAAGCGACAGGTCCGCCGGGAACAGCGCGTTGATCAGGCTCCGCGTTACCTCGCCGGTGTCAGTGTGGTGAAGATCACTGATCGTGCTGGTGACGCCGCTCGCGCACGGTGTACCAAAGCACTCCGGCGGCGGCCGCCACCATCGCGCCGAATGCGGAGAAGCCCACCACGATCGCCTGCGTCATCATTCGTCCTTTTCTCGTTGGTCGTACTGGGTAGACGTCCGAGAAGCGGAGTCGTGGCGCGGTCGAGGCGGAGGTCACACGGCGTCGAGGACCCCGTCGATCTGCGAAGCGAGCGCGAAGTCCTTCTTCGTCAGCCCGCCGGCGGAGTGCGTGCTGAGCCGGAACGTCACGGTCCGCCAGCGGATGTCGATGTCGGGATGGTGGTCGGCCGCCTCCGCCAGTTCGGCCACCTTGTCCACCGCTTCGATGGCCTTCGGGAAGCTCGGCAGCTTCGCCGTTCGCTCGATCGTGACCCCGTCACGGGTCCAGCCGGAGAGCTTCGTCACGGCCTCGTCGGCTTGCTTGTCCTTCAAGATTTCCGCCATGACTCCATGGTGGTACGCCGTCGGCTACGCTGCACGTTTGCCACGGGTCCCCCCTTGAAAACGCAGGAGGCTAGATGAAACGCGCCCTCCGCACGCTGGTTGCGGCAGGCACGGTGGCGGCCCTCGCCGCGGGCTGCTCGCTCTCCGGGACTCCGGGGAACGACCCGCAGGCACCGGCGACGGTCACGCTCGTGACGCACGACTCGTGGCTCGCCCCGCAGGAGGTCCTCGACGCGTTCGAGCGGCAGTCCGGGATCAAGATCTCCGTGCTCAAGCAGGGTGACGCCGGCGCGCTCACCAACAAGCTGGTGCTGACGAAGGCGAACCTGATCGGCGACGTCGCGTACGGTGTCGACTCGGCGTTCGCCTCCCGCGCGCTCACCGAGGGCGTTTTCGAGCAGTACACCAGCCCGGAGGCCGATCGTGGCCCGCAGCGCTACTCCGTCGACCCCGGGCACCGGCTCTCCGCGGTCGATCTCGGCGACGTCTGCGTCAACGTCGACACCCGGTACTTCGTGGACAAGGGGATCCCGGAGCCGAAGTCCTTCGCGGATCTGGCCGACGCCAAGTACAAGGACCTGATGGTCGCGGAGAGCCCGGCGACATCGTCGCCGGGGCTGGCGTTCCTGCTCGGCACCGTCGCCCAGTTCGGCGAGCAGGGCTGGCAGGCGTACTGGACGCAGCTGAAGGCCAACGGGCTCAAGACGGTCAGTGGCTGGGAAGAGGCCTACACCAAGGAATTCTCCGGTTCCTCGGGCAAGGGCCCGCGGCCGATCGTCGTCTCCTACGCCTCATCGCCCGCCGCCGAACTCGGCGACGACGGCAAGCCGCGCACGAAGGCGCTGCTGGACACCTGTTACCGCCAGGTCGAGTACGCGGGCGTGCTGGCGGGCGGCAAGCAGGTGGAGAAGGCCCGCAAGGTCGTGGACTTCCTGCTGTCCCAGCAGTTCCAGGTGACCGTGGCGGGCAACATGTACGTGTACCCGGCCCGCCAGGGCGTCGAACTCCCGCAGGGCTGGGCGCAGGCCGCGCCGCTGCCGCCGCAGCCGAAAACGCTCGAACCGGCCAAGATCCAGGCCGGGCGCGAGCAGTGGATCGCCCAGTGGCGCACGCTGTTAGAAGGCTGAGCACCACCAGGCTGACTCCCCGTGGCGCCGGGCTGGCCGCACTCGCCGTGCTGCCGCTCGGTTTCCTCGTGGTGTTCTTCGCCTGGCCGGTCGCGGCGATCATCGGCCGGGGTTTCGGTTCCGGCGGGGTCGGTACGGCCATCGGCGACCCGCTGACCTGGAAACTCGCGGGATTCACCGTGGCGAGCGCGGGGGTTTCGACGATCGTCGCGGTACTCGCGGGCCTGCCGGTCGCGTTCCTGCTCGCGCGGGTGCGGCTGCCGGGTGTCTCACTGGTCAGGACGCTCGTGCTGGTGCCGTTCGTACTGCCGACCGTCGTGGTCGGCCTGGCGTTCCGCGCGCTCTGGCCCGATGGCGGGTTGCTGCCCTTGGTGCTGGCCAACGCCTTCTTCAACGTCGCCGTCGTCGCGCGCACGGTTTCCGGGCTGTGGAGCCATCTCGACCCGCGCACGGTGGACGCGGCGCGGGCTCTCGGCGCGTCGCCGTGGCGGGCCTTCCGCTCGGTGACGTTGCCCGCGCTCGCGCCTGCCATCGCGTCCGCGGCCGCGGTGGTGTTCCTTTTCTGCGCCACCAGTTTCGGGGTCGTGCTCATTCTCGGCGGGGCGAAGTTCCGGACGCTGGAGACCGAGATCTACCTGCGCACGGTCGAACTGCTCGACCTTTCCGGTGCGGCCGCGTTGTCGCTGGTGCAGTTCGCCGCCGTCGTCGCCGCGCTGGTGGTGGGCGCGCTGGCCAGGCGCCGCCGGGAGAACGCCGTCCGGCTGCGCTCGCGATCCGAGACCGCGCGCCTGCCGAGGGGTGGCGAGTGGTGGGCCGTGGGAGCGGGCCTCACGGTGATCGCGCTCCTGATGACCCCGATCGTGGCGCTGCTCGTCGAGTCAGTGTCCACTTCGGACGGATGGAGTTTCGCCGGGTACGCGGCGCTCGGTGGTCAAGGAACCCGTGGCGCGCTGCAGGTTTCGGGCTGGGCCGCGGCGTCGATGTCCTTGCGGACGGCGTTCGACGCCACGATCCTGGCGATGATCGTCGGCGTGCTGGCCTCGGTCGTGCTGGTGGCGTTGCGCCGGACGCCCGGCAGGCTGGCGCGGGGGATGGGCGAGACGATGGACGCGGCGCTGATGCTGCCGCTGGGTGTTTCCGCGGTGACCGTCGGTTTCGGGTACCTCATCACGCTCGACGCGCTGCCGGGCGATCTGCGGACGTCGCCACTGCTGGTGCCGCTCGCGCAGGCGCTGGTGATCATCCCGTTGATCGTGCGGATGGTGTTGCCGGTGCTGCGGTCGGTCGACGTCCGGCTGCGGCAGGCCGCTTCGGCACTCGGTGCGAGTCCCGGCCGGGTGTGGCGCGAGATCGATCTCCCGCTGACGGCGCGTTCGCTGGTCGCGGCGGCCGGTTTCGGTTACGTGGTCGCACTCGGCGAGTTCGGCGCGACGAGCTTCCTCGCCAGGCCGGACGCGCCGACACTGCCGGTCGCCGTCGCGACGCTGATCTCGCGGCCGGGTGAACTGAACAACCAGATGGCCTACGCGGCCTGTGCGCTGCTCATGATCGTGACCGTGGTGGCGGTGGTGTTGATCGACCGGTTCGGCGCGGTCCGCGGGCAGAATTCGGTAGGGGAGTTCTAGTGTCGCTGTCGGTACGGGACCTGACCGTCCACTATGGATCTCATCCGGCCGTGAAGGGCGCCCGGCTGGACATCGCCGACGGCGAGGTGCTGGCGCTGCTCGGCCCGTCCGGTTCGGGGAAGTCGACGCTGCTGCGGGCGATCACCGGACTGGAGCCGCTGAGTTCGGGCACCGTGCGCTGGGACGGCGAAGACCTCTCCGGCGTACCGGTGCACCGGCGGGAGTTCGGGCTGGTGTTCCAGGACGGGCAACTGTTCCCGCACAAGGACGTCGCCTCGAACATCGCGTTCGGCCTGCGGATGCACGACGTCCCGCGCGCCGAGCACGCGGAGCGGGTCCGTTCGCTGCTGGATCTGGTCGGGCTCGGCGGTTACGAGCGGAGGCGGGTCACCGAGTTGTCCGGGGGGCAGGCGCAGCGGGTGGCGCTGGCCCGCGCGCTGGCGCCGGAACCGCGGTTGCTGCTGCTGGACGAACCACTGTCCGGTTTGGACGCCGGACTGCGGGAACAGCTGGCGATCGACCTCGCCGCACTGTTGCGGCGCAGCAAGATCACCGCGCTGCTGGTCACACACGACCAGGAAGAGGCGTTCACCCTCGCCGACCGGGTCGCCGTGCTGGACGACGGTGAGATCCGGCAGGAGGGCGCGGTGCGCCGGGTCTGGCGGCAACCGGTGGACGAGGGGGTGGCGCGATTCCTCGGCGTCACGACGTTCGTCGACGGCGAGGCGTCCGGCGGGGTGGTGCGGACCGCGCTCGGCGAGGCCGCGTTGCCGGACGTCGAGGACGGCGCGGTGCGGCTGGGGCTGCGACCGCACGGTTTGCGGGTGGCGTCTTCCGGAGTGGAAGGCGAGGTGGTGGCGGTGGTGCACCGGCGGGAGCATGTCCGGCTCGTGGTCGCGCTCGGCGATCAGTCCACTGTGGACGCCGTCGCGCCGGTGACCGCCGATCTCCGCCCTGGCGACACGGTGAGGCTCGCTCTGGACCCGGACGGCATCGCCCCACTCCCGCAAGTAGTCCTCTAGTTGCGGTACTCCGGTCTGGAGTCCGCGGTTTCCGCAGGGCTGCCGGGGCCCGCCTCGCATACCGTCGCTGAGAAGCGGCTGAAGGGGACTTTCCCCGCATCTGACGCAGCAAAGGGGCCCTTCACCGCGTCGCATGCGGTGAAGGGCCCTTCAGCTCCCCGGAAGCCGAGGGTCACCCGTCCCGAGTCGTGAGGCGTGCGTAGGCGATCGAGAGCCCGATGGCGATGTAGCAGGCGGCGCGTAGCGCGCCCTCGCCGAGCATCGCCGTGTCCAGCGGGTCCATCAGCACCGAAGCCGGTGCCTGTGACCAGTTCTCGTTGAGCAGGAACGGATGCAGCCACGAAACCGCGTCCAGGATGCCGAGGATGGTGAACACGATCGTCCCCGCCAGCACCGAGGCGACGACCAGCATCGGATGTTCGGTGAACGACGAGATCGCGAGCGCGACCGCGCCGACCGCCCACAGCTGCAGCGTCACCCACAGGGCCACGAGCAGGACGCGGCCCAGCGCGTCCCAGACGCTCAGCGTCGAACCGGTGAGGGTGAACATCGAGTCGGTGCCGCTGATGACGAGCCCGGTGACGAAACCGGTGAACGTCATGGACAGTACGGCGATCGCCGAAACCGTCGCGACGCCGAACGCCTTGATCGTGAGCAGCCTGCCACGGCCGACGGGGGCGAGAAGCCAGCCCCGCAGTGTTCCGTGCGCGGCCTCGCCGGCGATCGCGTCCGCCCCTGCCATCGCCGAAGCGAGCGGGAGCAGCAAAGCGAGCGTCATGGTCAGGGCCGCCACCGGCAGGATGAACCCGTTGCTGACCGCGGAGGCGAGCAAAGCGCCGTCGCCGCCGCCACCGTTGGGATCGACCGCCTCGTCGACGAGCGTCAACGCGACGCCGATGACCACCGGGATCAACGCGAGCAGCCCCAGCACGGCCAGCGTGCGGGGCCGCCGGAAGATCCAGCGCAGTTCGGCGCGATACAACCGGAGCAGACCGACACTGTCCTGGCCGGTCCGCGGGGCTGGTGCCGCGGCCAGAGCGTGCGTCACGACTCCCCCTCACGGTCTACAGTGGACTCCGGCTGGGTCAGCCGGGCGAACAGGTCGTCCAGACCGGTCCGGGCCTTCGCCGCCTCGTGCACGGCCACCCCGGCCGTCACCAGATGACGCAGGACGTCGGGGGCTTCGGCAGCGGTGAGGTCCACCCGGACACCGTCCGGCGTGAGCCTGCTGCCGATCCTGTTCTCCCGCAACGTTTCCACCGCGAGTTCGGCGTCCGGCGTCCGCACCAGCAGCGCCGCGTTCCCCGACTCCAGCAGTTCCGCGAGCTCGCCCTGGGCGATCACGTTCCCCGACTGGAGCACCGCGACGTGCGTGCAGGTCGCTTCGACCTCGGCCAGCAGATGCGAGGACACCAGCACGGTGACCCCGTCGGCGTGCAGTTCGGCGATGATCCGGCGGATCTCCCTGGTACCGGCCGGATCGAGGCCGTTGGTCGGCTCGTCGAGCACGACCATCCGCCGCGGCACGAGCAGCGCGCTCGCGAGCCCCATCCGCTGCTTCATCCCGAGCGAATAGCCCTTGTAGCGCCGGTTCGCGGCATCGATCAGGCCGACCCGCTCAAGCGCCGAGTCGACCGCTCCGGGGATCCCGGCCGAGGCCAGCCTCGGTTCGGCCGCGGCGACGCGCAGCAGGTTTTCCCGCCCGGAAAGAAAAGGGTGGAAGCCCGGCCCTTCGACCAGCGCGCCGACGTCGGGCAGCGCGTGCGCCGCCTCGTCCGGCATCCGCTTGCCGAAGAGTTCGACCTCGCCCTCGGTGGGCCGCACGAGACCGAGCAGCATCCGGATGGTCGTCGTCTTGCCCGAACCGTTGGGGCCGAGCATCCCCAGCACGGCGCCTTCGGGAACGTCGAGGTCGACGTGGTCCACGGCCACCGTGCGGCCGTAGACCTTGCGCAGGCCCCTGGTGCGGGCCGCCATGGGTACCGCCGGAGCGGACGCCTCCTGAGAGACGCCCGCCCCGGCTTCGAACGTAGTGGTCACTTCGTGGCCAATGCCTCGAAGAGGACCTGCTCCGGCACCGCGCCGACGGCGTAGCGGCCGTCGTCGGTCAGCACTCCGCTGCCGACCTTGGTGGTCACCAGCCAGCCGCTGCCCCAGGCTCCGCTGACCGGCTTGGCGAACCGCGAAAGCAGCGCCTTCGGGTCGACCTGGCGGCCTTCCTCGTCCTTGGCGGTTCCGGCCTTGGCCAGCGCGTCGGCCGGGATCTTGCCGGTGATGGCGGTGTCCCAACCGTCGCCGACGACCTTGACCTCGGACTTCGCCTGCTCGGCGAGCTCGCGGCTCTTCGGGTCGACCTCGGCGGTCTTCTCGGTCACCTTCGCGCCCTTCGGCGGGGTGAACTCGAAGTTCGACGCGGGCTGGTCCGCGAAGTTGATCTCGCTGAAGGAGACCTCGAACGCCGGTGAGGAGGTGCCGTTGGCCAGCACCGTCAGCCGCAGCGGCAGCCGCGTCTGCGAGTCGACCGCGACGCGGATCTCGCGCAGGAGCGTCCGCTCGGCCGGCTTCGGCGTCAGCACCAGTTCGTAGGCCGAACGACTGGCCACCGACGACGTCCCGTCGACGGCGATCGTGCTGCTCTCCCGCACCTTGCCGAGCAGTTCGGCGGCCGCGGTGGCCGGGTCGACGGTCTGGCCCTCGACCTTGCCCTTGTGCTCCCTGGCCAGTTCCGGCGGGATGGTGATCTTGGTGGCGGAGTTGTCCTTGGAGTTGTACTCCCAGACGGTCTCCCCGTTCTTGACGATGGTCTGCTGGCTGGAGCCCTCGGTGAGCGACACCTTGCTCTTGCCCGCGCCGTCGGTGGAGACCTGCGCCGAGTCGATGCTGAGCGCCGACGCGCCGGGCAGCGTGCTGCCGACCTGCGGCAGGCCGAGGTCGTTGTCGACCTTGACCTTCCCGTCGAACGACGGCGGCGTGGCGTTGAGCGTGGACTGCACCAGCTCTTCGGCGCTGATCTGCGGCAAGATCGGCGCGTCACCCGCGGTGGCGGGCATCGCGACGACGGCGAGCCCGCCGACGCCGAGTGCCGTCCCCACCACCGCCGCGGTGATGGCCTTCCTCTTCGGATCCATGCTGTCTCTCCCTGGTTCCCCGAACCCCAGTGTGCTCGGGTCTTGGCGACAACGCTTCCCCGGAAACGCTGAGATACCACTCAGACTCCGCCGCCGGAGCTGAGATGGCGCTGAGAGCTCGCGCGTGAGCTGGTGAAAGCGTGAATGATGAGGAACGTGAAACCTCGAGTACTGGTGGTCGACGACGAGCCCGGCGTGCGCAAGGCGTTGCAGCGCGGGCTGCGCGCCGAGGACATGGACGTGGTCACGGCGGCCGACGGGCCCAGCGGCCTGCGGCTCGCGCAGACGGGCTCCTTCGACGTCGTCCTGCTCGACATCATGCTTCCGGGTCTTTCCGGCTACCGCGTACTCGAACGGCTGCGTGCGCTCGGCGTCACCACGCCGGTGCTGATGATTTCCGCGAAAGACGGCGAGGTCGACCAGGCGGACGGTCTCGACCTCGGCGCCGACGGCTACCTCGTGAAGCCGTTCTCGTTCGTCGTCCTGGTCGCACAGGTACGCGCGGTGCTGCGGCGGGCGTCCCCGGACGCGATCCGCGGGCCGCTGCGGATCGGCGCGCTCGAAGTCGACCGGAGCCTGCGGCAGGTCCGCTACGACGGCGTCGAGGTGTCGTTCAGCCCGCGCGAGTTCGCGCTGCTGGAGGTGCTGGCAGGCCGGGCGGGAACGGTGGTCACCAAGGACGAACTGCTGCGCGCCGTCTGGGGTGACGAGCAGGCCGCGACCCGCAACGTCGTCGAGGTCTACGTCGGTTACGTGCGCCGCAAGCTCGACGCCGTCGGCGCGGGCGCACTGGTCCGTACCGTACGCGGGCACGGCTACCTCGCCTCGGACGCGCAGCTCGACGAAGTCATCGCACCGGCGGGACAGGGGTGATCGTGTCGCCGTCTTGGTGGCGCCGCCGTTCGCTCCAGGTCCGGATCACCCTCCTCGCGGCCGCCGTCACGCTCGGTTTCCTGCTCGGGCTGGCCGCGGTCGCCAGGGACAACCTTCAGCCACTGCTCGTCGGCTCGGTCGACGAAGAACTCAGTGCCCAGCTGGCCACCGCGAAGGCCGACGTCGCGACGGGGCGGCCGCCGACGGCCTCCGCGGTCACCGTCCGGGTGCTCGACACCGGCGGCGGACCGGTGGACGGCGTGCCGCCCGCGAACCTCGGGCCGTCGGACGTCCGCGCTTTGAAGGCGGGGGAATCGGTCACGACCGGCGGTGAGCACAGCTGGCGCTGGGTGGGGACCGTGGTCACCGCGCCCGACGGGCAGCAGCGGCTGGTCATCGTCGGTGCGGGTCTGGTCGGCTTCGCCACCGCTGTGCGTTCCGGTGGGCTGTGGCTGTTCGTGGTCGCGTCCGTCGGGGCGGTGGGCGCGGGGATCGCGACGTGGCTGCTGGTGCGGTTCGCGTTGCGGCCGGTGGCCCGGATGCGCGGGTCGGTGCGGGCGCTCCCGCCGGGCGCGCGGCTGCCGCTGCCCGATTCGCACGACGAACTCCGCGCGCTGGCTGAAGAGTTCAACGCGCTGCTGGCGCGTCAGGAAGAGGCCGCCGAGCGGCTGCGGCGGTTCACCGGGGACGCCGCGCACGAACTGCGGTCGCCGGTCGCGTCGATCCGCGTGCAGGCCGAGGTCGCGGTCACCAACCCCGATCCCGAACTCTCGCAGGAGACGCTGTCCGACGTCCTCGAGGAGGCGGAGCGGCTTTCCGTGCTCCTCGACGGGCTGCTGGCGCTGGCGAGGTCGGACGCGGGGGAGGCGCCGCCCGCGGAACCGGTCGAGCTGGTGAGCGAGGTGCGGGCGGCGGTCGCGCGGATGCCCGCCGACGCGCCGGAGATCCGGGTGAGCGGCACGGTCGGCACGGCGTGGGCGCTGGCCACCCACGCCGAGGTCGAACTCGTGCTGAGCAATCTGCTGCGCAACGCCTGCCGGTACGCGCGCGGGGAGATCGTGGTGTCGGTGCTCGCGGCGCGGTCCACCGTGCGGGTGGTGGTCGACGACGACGGGCCGGGCATCGAGCCGGCACACCGCGAGCGGGTCTTCGACCGGTTCTACCGCGTCTCCGATTCGCGGGCGCGGTCCTCCGGCGGCACCGGGCTGGGACTGGCGATGGTCGCGGAGGCCGTCCGGCGGCGCGGTGGCCGGGTGCGCGTCGGCGAATCACCCGATGGCGGGGCGCGCTTCCAGATCGTCTGGCAGGCGGCACGCCCTCAGTAGGGTGAGCGCGTGGTCATCGTGGGCGCCGCCATCGTGCGGAACGGACAGTTGCTGGCGCAGCAGCGGGCTTGGCCCGCCGACCACGCCGGGCAATGGGAACTGCCGGGCGGACGGGTCGAGGACGGCGAAGGCGACGAGGCCGCTCTGGCGCGTGAATGCCTGGAGGAACTCGACGTCGCGGTGACGGTCGGGGGCCGGGTCGGCGACGACGTTCCGTTGCCGGGCGGGAAAGTGCTGCGGATCTATGCCGCTTCGCTGGTCTCGGCGGGGGACGAGCCGCGGGCGGTGGAACACAAAGACGTCCGTTGGGTTTCTACAGGCGACCTCGACGGCCTCGACTGGCTACCGGCCGACCGGATCCTCCTGCCCGCTCTCTACACCCTGCTCGCAAGTACAGGAAGGCCCCCTTCCTGTACCTAGGCGCAAGGGGTCCGGCAAAGTCGAGGTTTCGCAGGTCAGGCAGCTATTCGTCGCTGCATGAGGCTGTTGATGAAGGAATTGGGACGTTAGAGTGTCCTGATTCCTTCATCGTCGCGGGGTCCTAGCGATGGTGAGTCCGGATTACCCGCAGCGGCGCTGACCAGCCGCTCTGCAACCTTGCCTGGGCCCTGACCTAGGCGCAGGGAAGGGGCCTTCCTGTACTCGATCAAGGCGTCAGCGTGGCCCGCGGAGCGCGTTTAGCCGGCGCCGATGAGCCGCAGCGCGGACCGCAGCCGGTGCTCACCGCGTTCCGCCGCCCGGACGGCACCCGCCTTCCGGACCCGTTCCAGCTCACCGGGGTCGGCGAGCAGCGCCAGCGCCCGTTCCCGGACCGGCCGCAGTTCCTCGATGAGCGCCTCGGCGACGGCCTCCTTCACCTGGCCGTAGGAGTCGTACCGGTCGGCCAGGACCTCGGGCTTCTCGTGGACGCAGGCCGCGAGGATGTCCAGCAGGTTCGCCATCCCCGGCCGGGTTTCCGGCGCGTAGGCGGGCTTGGAGCCACCGTCGGTCACCGCGCGTTTCACCTTCCGTCTGACGTGGTCGGCCTCGTCGAGGACGAAGACGACCCCAGCCTCCTCCCGCGTCGATTTCGACATCTTCCGCGTCGGCGCGGCGAGGTCCATGATCCGGGCACCGGCGGGCGGCAGCACCGCCTTCGGCATGGTGAACACGTCGCCGTAGGTGGAGTTGAACCGCTTCGCCAGCGTTCTCGCCAGTTCGACGTGCTGCCGCTGGTCCTCACCGACCGGGACCTCGCCCGCGCCCTGCAGCAGGATGTCCGCCGCCATCAGCACCGGATAGGTCAGCAGGGACAGCCGGACGCCGGCCTGGCCCTTCGACTTCTCCTTGAACTGGATCATCCTGGCGGCCTCGCCGTAGTTGCAGGTGCACTCCAGTACCCAGTTGAGGGCACCCAGTTCGCGGGCTATGTCGGATTGCACGAACACGCGGTCCGGCTCGATCCCGGCCGCGATCAGCACGGCCAGCTGTTCGGAAGCCATCGAGCGCAGCATCGCCGGATTGTGCGAGTTCGTCATGGCGTGCAGGTCGGAGACGAAGTACAGGTCGTCCGGCCCGCCCTCGTCGGCCCAGCGCCGGATGGCCCCCAGGTGGTTCCCGACGTGGACGTGACCGGACGGGGTGATCCCGGACAACCTGATCATCTGCCTTCATCCTTCCGGATTCGGGCCGCCCCAGGGCCGGGCACGAAAAAGGCCGCCCGGTGGGGCGGCCTGGTGGTGCGCTCGTCTGGTTCAGCGCAGGACTTCGGGGCCGCCGGAGGGCGGCCACCACTGAGCGTTCTGCGCGCGCACGCCGACGATGATACGCGACCCCGCAAGTAGTCCTCTAGTTGCGATCCACGCACGCGCAACTACCGCAAGTAGTCCTCTAGTGGCGGTAGTTCGACGTCGAATGATCGCAACTAGAGGACTAATTGCGGGGAGGAAAGGCGTGGGTCACTCATTCCGGGCATGTCGCGCGAGCATTTCGTATCGGCTTTGGTAGTACGCCTGTCAAAGTGGAGATCCGGGTCTACCTTCATCTCATGTAGGTCGTTCTGCTGACCTACACGGCGCCCATCGAAGAAATCGACTGCGTGCTCCCAGGCCACGCCGACTGGCTGACCGAACAGTACGAGCACGGCCATTTCCTGGCCTCCGGCAGGCGCGACCCGCGCATCGGCGGGGTCATCATCACCAGGCCCATGGTCAGGGGAAAGCTGGACGCGATCCTCGCGACCGGCCCCTTCTCGATCAAGCACATGGCCGTCTACGAGGTGATCGAGTTCTCGCCGACCCGGACCGCGCCGGAACTGCGGGCGGTCAACGAGGCGGTGGCGCTTCGACGATCTTCTAAGCCGCTTTCGCGATCTTCGTCTTCGCCTTTTTGAGGGCGAGGACGGGGCATTTCCCGCACCGTGGCTTGGATCGGCAGCATTTCTTCTTGACCTTGCCGGACTTCATCCACTTGCGCACGAGTTTCTGCGGGTCGTCGGGTTTCTTCTTGCCCACTCGCGCTCCTCGTCGGACTTCGTCGGCGACGCCCGCCTCGGCCGTTCACGTTAGGTGAGCCTAATCGATCTGGGGGCGTGGGGCTGCTCACAGTCGGGCTACAGGTATCCTGGTGTGGTCCGCGTATGGCCAAAGTCGGTCAGACGTGTCTCGAACTGTGCGAGCGCGGGCACCACACCCGAACTTGAAACCCTTTGGAGCCTTCGCGTGCCCGCAGCCAGCGCCACCGCAGTCGATGCCGGCCGCCATTCCGGCAAGACGCGACCCGACTTGCGCAACGTCGCCATCGTCGCACACGTCGACCACGGCAAGACGACCCTCGTCGACGCCATGCTCCGGCAGTCCGGCGCCTTCGAGGAGCGCGCCGAGCTCGTCGACCGCGTGATGGACTCCGGGGAGCTCGAGCGGGAAAAAGGCATCACCATTCTCGCGAAGAACACCTCCATCCACCGCGAGACCGAGAACGGCCCGGTGACGATCAACGTCATCGACACCCCCGGCCACGCCGACTTCGGCGGTGAGGTCGAGCGCGGCCTCGCCATGGTCGACGGCGTCGTCCTGCTGGTGGACGCCAGCGAGGGGCCGCTCCCGCAGACCCGGTTCGTGCTTCGCAAGACCCTCGAGGCCGGCCTTCCGGTCATCCTCGTGGTCAACAAGACCGACCGCCCCGACGCCCGGATCTCCGAGGTCGTCGAGGAGACCCACGACCTGCTCCTCGACCTGGCGGGCGACATCGAGGACGCCGACCTCGACGCGATCCTCGACCTGCCGGTCGTGTTCGCCTCCGCGCGAGCGGGCAAGGCGGGCCTCGAGCAGCCCGCCGACGGCGCGGTGCCCGAGAGCGAGAACCTCGACCCGCTGTTCGAGACCCTGATGCGTCACGTGCCGCCGCCCTTCGCGGACCGGGAAGGGCCGCTGCGCGCGCTGGTCACCAACCTCGACGCGTCGAACTTCCTCGGCCGCATCGCGCTGATCCGCATCCACTCCGGCAACCTCCGCAAGGGGCAGACCGTGGCGTGGATGCGCGAGGACGGCACCATCCAGAACGTCCGGATCTCCGAACTGCTCGTCACCGAGGCGCTCACCCGCGTTCCGGCGACCGAGGCCAGCGCGGGCGAACTGGTCGCCATCGCCGGCATCCCCGAGATCACCATCGGCGACACCCTCGCCGACGTCGAGAACCCCGAGGCGCTGCCCCGGATCGCCGTCGACGAGCCCGCCATCTCGATGACCATCGGTGTCAACACCTCGCCGCTGGCAGGCCGCAGCGGCGGCGACAAGGTCACCGCGCGCCTGGTGAAGGCGCGGCTGGACCAGGAGCTCATCGGTAACGTCAGCATCAAGGTGCTGCCGACCGAGCGCCCCGACACCTGGGAGGTCCAGGGCCGTGGCGAGCTGGCGCTGGCCATCCTGGTCGAGCAGATGCGCCGCGAGGGTTTCGAGCTGACCGTCGGCAAGCCGCAGGTGGTCACCCGGATGATCGACGGCAAGCTGCACGAGCCGTTCGAGCGCCTGTCGATCGACGCCCCCGAAGAGCACCTCGGCGGCATCACGCAGCTGCTGGCCGCTCGCAAGGGCCGCATGGAGCACATGGGCGGGCACGGTTCGGGCCGCATCAAGCTCGACTACGTCCTCCCGGCGCGCGGCCTGATCGGCTTCCGTACCGACTTCCTCACCGAGACCCGCGGCACCGGTATCGCCAACCACGTGTTCGAAGGCTACTTCCCGTGGGCGGGCGAGATCCGCACCCGCCACTCCGGCTCCTTGGTCGCCGACCGTTCCGGCCCGATCACCGCGTACGCGATGATCCAGCTGGCCGACCGGGGCACCTTCTTCGTCGAGCCGGGCGCCGAGGTGTACGAGGGCATGGTCGTCGGTGAGAACCCGCGTGCCGAGGACCTCGACATCAACATCACCAAGGAGAAGAAGCTGACCAACATGCGTCAGTCCTCCGCCGACGTGATGGAGACGCTGGCCCGCCCGCGCAAGATGGGCCTGGAGGAGGCGCTGGAGTTCTGCTCCGTCGACGAGTGCGTCGAGGTCGCCCCGGACGTCGTCCGGATCCGCAAGGTCACGCTGGACGTCAACCAGCGCGCCAAGGAACGCAACCGCAACAAGAATCGCGGCTGATCCACTCAGCGAACGCCGGAGGGCGTCTGGTCACTCAACGTGATCAGGCGCCCTCTGGCGTTTTTCGGCCGGTTGATGGTCACACAGAGTATTCGATCAGGCGTTCTTTGTTAAAATGAGCCTTTTTCGACAATTCTGTTGGGAAAGCCGTTCTCCTTTTTGGACGGTGTTCACAACGCTGGAACGGCTTCCCGTCGCGGCGAGAGGACGGCCGCGAAGACCGTCCCGAGAACGCCGACACAACCCAGCGCGAAACAAACGATCCTAAATGCGTCCGTATAGGACTCACCGGAGAGCTTCCCTCCGGTAATCGACGCGAGAACGGCACCGGCAACCGCGATCGCGATCGTTTCCGTCGCCAATCGTGCGGTGGTGAACATTCCGGCCGCCGTTCCGGAATGTTCCGGGCCGACGGAACCGATTGCCAAACCGTCCAGCAAACCCATCGTCAATCCGGTGCCCGCCCCGACCAGAACGAGCGGGACGAGCAACGAGAGCACCCCCGACGACGCGTTCATGGTCATCAGCAGAAAGGCGCCCGCCGCGCTCACGGCGACCGCGCCGGCGACGAACCACGACGACGGCAGCCGCCGCGCCAGCGCGGCCCCCACGGCCGGGAACAGGACGGTCGGCGCGGTGAGCATCAGCAGCCACACCGGCTTCCCCGGCGCCGAGCCCGACGACCTCGATCAGGTACGACGGCAGGTAGACCAGCAACGGCACCAGGATGGTCACCAGCGCGCCCGCCGCGACGGCGAGCGAGGTGAACCCGCGGTTGGCCAGCAGGGCGAGGTCGAACAACGGATCCGCACGCCTCCGTTCCACGAACGGGAAGGCCGCGGCGAACACGACGGTCAGCACCAGGGCGCCCATGACGAGCGGATGACCGAAGCCCAGTTCGCCCGCTTCGACCAGGCCGAAGATCAGCAGCCCGATCGCGCCCGTGAAGAGCGCGGCACCCGCCCAGTCGATCCGGCGCCCGGTGGTACCGCGAACGTCCGGCAGAAGCGGCGTGAGGGCCAGTACGAGGCCCGCGACGGCGGCCGGGGCGCCGAAGACGGCCCGCCAGCCCAGCAGATCGACGAGCAGGCCGCCGATCGACGGCCCGAAGGCGAGACCGATCCCGAGCACCGTCCCGACCAAGCCGAACGCCCGCGTCCGCGCCGCGCCATGGAACGTCTCGGTGAGGATCGCCAGCCCGCCGGTCACCGCCGCGGCCGCGCCCGTTCCCGCGACGAGCCGGACGAGGTCGAGGACGACGATGTTCCCGGCGACCGTGCACGCGATCCCGCCGCCGGCGAACAGCGTCAGACCGGCCACGTAGATCCGCCGTCTGCCCAGCACGTCGGCCAGAGAGCCCGCGAAGACCAGGAAGCTCGCGAAGCAGGCGTTGTAGCCGTTGACGACCCATTGGGTGGCCGCGAGGCCCGCGTCCAGGTCGTCCGCGATGTCCGTCAGGGCGACCGACGCGCCCGTGATGGTCAGCGGGAAGGTGAACGTGGACAGGAGCACGACCACGAGGACAAGCGCGCGTTTGGTCACTTCCGCAAGCTAACGGCGGCCACTTCGCCGGGCTAAGCGTTTTCCCGAGCCTTGAGCAGGAACCTCACGGCGCTCCCCGACGTCCACCGGACGGGTGACCACCTCCGGTCACGCGTCGACCGGGCCGATATGGGAATCTCGCTGCGTCGGCACAGTCCCCCGTGGCAGCATGGCGAGGGAAAAAATCGGGAGGATTCAGGCGTGCGGGTAGCGAACACAGCGGCACCCATACTGGCGTGCGCGGCCGTGCTCCTCGCCGCTTGCAGCAACACCCCGCCCCCACCCGTGGTCAGCTCGTCGGCCTCCCCGGTGAGCACCTCGACCACGAAGACGCCTTCGCAGGTCGTCGTGGGTGTCGACGACGTTCTCGGCGGCTACAACCCGCATAACTTCGCCGACGCCTCCCAAGTGACGTCGGCGCTTTCGCAGCTGCTGCTCCCCTCGGTGTTCCGCCCGAAGGACGACGGCAGCGTCGAGCTGGACAAGAGCCTGATGAAGTCCGCCGAGGTCGTCTCGCAGCAGCCGTTCACGGTCGCGTACACGATCCGGCCGGACGCCTCCTGGTCCGACAGCGCGCCGATCGCCGCCGAGGACTTCGCTTACCTCCGCGAAGCGATGCGCGACCAGCCCGGCGTCATCGGCGCCGCGGGCTACCGGCTGATCTCCGACATCCAGTCGCGCGAAGGCGGCAAACGGGTCGAGGTCGTCTTCGGCAAGCCGTACCCGGGCTGGCAGACGCTCTTCAACAACCTCCTGCCCGCCCACCTGCTCAAGGACGCCCCGAACGGCTGGCAGGGCGCGCTGGCGACGACGTTCCCGGCCGTAGCCGGGCCGTACTCGATCAAGGGCCTCGACACCGCGCGCGGAGAGGTCGTCCTGGAGCGCAACGAGCGCTATTGGGAGAAACCCTCCGCGCTGGACCGGATCGTGCTCCGTGCGGCCGATCAGGACGGCACACTGGCCGCCCTGCGCAGCGGCAACGACCAGTTCGTGATGACCAGGGCCGACGGCAACGCCCTCAAACGGCTCGGCGAACTGGGCTCCGCCGTCCAGCTGCACACGGTCGCCCGTCCCACGGTCGCGCAGATCCTGCTGCGGCCGGTGAGTTCGACACTGTCGGATCCCAAGGTGCGCGAGGGCGTCACCGCGCTGATAGACCGCGGCAAGCTGATCACCGAGGCGGCGGAAGGCGGTCCGTCGGACAAGCTCCGCGCCGACGCCCAGGTCCGCGTCCCGTCGGCCACCGGGTTCCAGCCGACGATCCCGGCCCCCGGCCCGCCGTCGGCGGCCGACCCGGCCAAGGGCGAGGAACTGCTCAAATCCGCCGGGTACACCAAGGAAGCCGGGACCTGGCGCAAGAACGGGAAGAATCTTTCGCTGGTCGTCGCCTCACCCGCGAAGCAGGAGCCGTACGCGACGATCGCCAAGGAACTGACGGCGCAACTGGTGGCCGCGGGGATCGAGGTCAGCGCGATCGCGCCGCAGCCGAGGGAGCTGTTCTCGACGCTGCTGGCCATGCCGGTGCTCAACGGGGTGCAGCAGACGACGTCGGAGGGCGCGGGCAACGTCGGCATCGACATCGCCGTGATCGGCCAGGTCACCGGCGGTGCGGACGTCGCGTCGGCGCTCGCGTCCACCTTCGGCTGCCGTCCCGACCAGCTCGCCGACAAGACCAAGGCGGTCGTCCCTGGTAACCCGCTCGGCTTCTGCGACCCGGCCCTGCAGCCGTCGATCGACGCCGCGCTGACCGGCGCCACGCCGGTCGCCGACACCCTTTCGGCCCTCGAACCGGAATTGTGGCGCCGGAATGTCGCCATTCCGTTGTTCCAGCTGGCCGATACCCTCGCCATCGGCTCTGGTATTTCCGGAGTAACCGCAGGTCCTCCGATGGTGGGCCCTTTCGGGTCGGCGGTGAACTGGACGCGTGGTCCGAAGTAGCCGATTCGAGTCGGAGTTCGCCCCTGGAGGGTGACTTTTCCCGGCGCGTTCGAGTGGTCGACTGATTCCTCCAGGTAACCACTGTATTTCTCGATGTCAGCCGCAAGTTACCCTTTGGTCACGATCCCTCCGTAACTGGTGACTGTTCGTGCATTTCCTTTCTAGCGTGCACCCGCAGTGCGCCAAATGAGTGTTGCTTGGCGTGTCATAAGCTCCGGGCCATCTCACCGGAGCGGTGTGGGGTCCTGTTCCGATCTCAGGAGCCCAGTGCTAGGAGGGCACACTTCATGAGGAAGTCCAAGGCAGTCTCCGCCTGGTCGCTCGTCGCGGCCTCCGCGCTTGTGCTGAGCGCATGCAGCGGTGGCGACAGCGGCAGTACCGACCAGAACGGGTCGACCGACATCAAGGCGATGGCGCTCGGCAAGGCGCAGAACGGCGAAAACTTCAAGCTCGCGGACACCCCGGGGTACGAAGGCACCGTCACGGTGGGCATCGACGACGGGTACTCGGGCTACAACAACGACACGCCTGACACCAACTCGTCGTACAACACCTACATCTTGACTGCTGTCCTCGCCGGCGCCGATGTGCTCGACGGCAACAACAAGGTGCTGCTGAACAACGACGTGTTCGACTCCTGGGAGGTCACCACCAAGGAGCCGCAGACGGTCGTCTACAAGATCAAGCCGAACGTCAAGTGGTCCGACAACGAGGCGTTCGACTGTGACGACATGTACCTGTCGTGGCTGGCGCACAGCGGCAAGGCGAAGACCGCGGACGGCAAGCAGGCCTTCCTCGCCGCTTCGACCACCGGTTACTCGCTGATCAACGAGGCGACCTGCAAGGACGACCTCACCTTCGAGACCAAGTACACCGAGCCGTACCTGGACTACAAGGGTCTGTTCAACTCGACCGCGATCATGCCCGCGCACATCATCGAGAAGAACACGAACATCCCGGACATCACGAAGCTGGCCCCGACCGGCGACGCGGCGCAGTTGACCGCCGCGGGCAAGTTCTGGACGAACGACTTCAAGGGCTTCAAGGCCGAGAACATGCCGGCGTCCGGCCCGTACAAGATCACCGCGTTCGACGCCAACCAGAAGGCCGTCACGCTGGAGAAGAACCCGCTGTGGATCGGTGGCAAGGGTGGCCCCTCCAAGATCGTCGTAAGGGCGATGGAGGACACCAAGGCCATGGCGACCGCGCTGCAGAACGGTGAGATCGACGTCGCGGCGTCGACCCAGCCGGACGCCACCGCGGCCAACACCCTCAAGAGCCTTTCGGCTCAGGGCGTGACCTACGGTTCGGGTTCGCAGCTGACCTTCGAGCACTTCGACCTGAACTACAAGAAGATCTTCCAGGACAAGTCGCTGCGCAAGGCGTTCTTCGAGGCGGTCAACCGCCAGGAGATCACCGACAAGCTCCTCAAGGAGGTCCAGGCCGACGCGACCCCGCTGAACAGCATCGTGTTCATGCCGGGCGAGCAGGGCTTCAAGGATCTGTACGGCAGCAAGGCCGGTCTGGGCGCCGAGGCCGCGGCCAAGACGCTGACCGACGCCGGCTGGGCCAAGGGTGCCGACGGCATCTTCGCCAAGGACGGGAAGCGCGCCGCGTTCAAGATCACGCACAACCAGAACGCCCGCCGCACGCAGACCGTCGAGATCGTCATCTCGCAGGCCAAGCTCGCCGGCATCGAGATCACCGACGAAACGGACGCCAACTTCCTGAAGGGTGGCCGTCTCGCCGCCGGCGACTACGACGTCGCGCTCTTCGGCTGGTCGGCCGCTCCGTTCAAGGCCGAGCAGAAGTCGATCTACATCACCCGTGTCGACGACAGCAGCCAGAACTACCAGGGCCTGTCCAACCCGGCGATCGACCAGGCCTTCGAGGCGGCCGTGAAGGCCACCGACGAGGCCGTGCAGCTGGAGAACTACCAGAAGGCGGACCAGGCGATCGCGGACGAGTACGCGACGCTGCCGCTGTTCCAGACCCCGTCCATGTGGGCGTTCAAGGGCATCGACCGCACTTACATGCAGTCGTACAACGGTGTCCTGTGGAACGTCGGTGAGTGGGAGCAGAAGAAGTAGGGTTTAGGCCCGCTTTTTCTCACCATTCGCCTACGCGATCCTGGTAGTACGGGGCCCGGCCAAAAGCCGGGCCCCGTACCCGCCGGAAGTAGCTGTTGACCGTGGGGTTACCGCCACTACGGTGGACAACCGGGCAGCGGTCCAGTACTTCGGCGGCCAGGCCCGGATGAGGAGCAGTTCGTTGAACCTGGTGATCTACATCCTTCGCCGTCTGGCGATCTCGATCCCCGTCCTGCTGGTCGGGACTTTTCTGTGTTTCATCATGGTCGCCGGCACGGGCGACCCGCTGGGTGAGCTGAGAAGCAACCCCGCCATGAGTCAGGAGACCCTGAACCAGATCGCGAGTCAGCTCGGTCTGGACAAGAACATCGTTCTCCGGTACTTCGACTGGCTCGGCAGCTTCGTGAGCGGGGACTGGGGCATTTCGATCGCCCAAGGCAACGCGCTGGCTCCGGTGTTCCCGAAGGTCATAGCCGCGTTCGAGGTCACCGCGAAGCTCGTCGTCGGCGCGGAACTGCTCGCGCTGGTCCTCGGCGTCCTCGTCGGTGTCGTCGCCGCGGTCAAGCAGTACTCGATCATCGACTACATCGCCACGACGCTGGCGTTCTTGCTGTTCTCGATGCCGATCTTCTGTGTCGCGATCGTCCTGAAGGGCTACGCGATCCAGTTCAACGGCTGGGTCCGGGACCTGGGACTGTCCGATGTGCTCGGTAATCCCTGGATTCGCACCACGAGCCCGGAATCGTTGAATTTCGACGGTCCAGGCGGGTTCCTGGCCAGTTACGTGGGCGCCTACCTGTTGCCGACGCTGTCCATCATGGCGATCAGCTTCGCCGCGTACAGCCGGTTCCAGCGGGCCTCGATGCTGGAGACGCTGAACGCCGACTACGTCCGGACCGCGCGGGCCAAGGGCCTCGCCAACGGGCGGATCATCTTCCGCCACGCGTTCCGGAACGCCCTGATCCCGGTGACCACGTTGTTCTCCGTCAACTTCGGTGCCGTGCTCTCGGGCGCGATCATCACCGAGTCGGTGTTCAACTGGAACGGCATGGGTAAGTTGCTCGTAGAAGCCGTGACCAAGAGCGATCCCCAGGTGATGATGGGCTGGCTGGTGGTCATCGCCACGAGCATCATCATCGCCAACCTGATCGCCGACCTGATGTACGGCATCCTGGACCCGAGGATTCGCGTTGGCTGACTTGAACTCCCTCATCGCGGCGGACTCCGCCGAAGGCAAGGTCGCCCCGGAAGCGCTGCCGGAGCCGCGCAGCCAGGGCAAGCTCGTGCTGCGCAAGTTCCTGCGGCACAAGCTGGCGATGATCTGCACGGCGATCCTGCTGATCCTCGTGCTGACCGTGATCATCATGCCGATCTTCTGGCCGTACGACTACGAGGACAGCTCTTTCCCGTCCTTCGCGAAGCCCAGCGGGGACTACCCGCTCGGGACGACGCAGGTCGGCAAGGAGATGGTGTCGCAGATCCTGCGCGGTACCCAGTACTCGCTCCTGATCGCGCTCATCGTGTCGATCGTCGCCACCACCATCGGCACCGTTTTCGGGGCCATGGCGGGGTACCTGCGCGGGTTCACGGATTCGGCGATCTCGCGGGTGACGGACCTGTTCCTGATCGTTCCGCAGATCGCGGCGGCGGCGATCCTGGCGAAGGTGTTCGGCGGGGGTGCCTGGTACATCGTCGCGATGGTGCTGGCGGCCTTCGGCTGGATGTCGATCGCCCGTATCGCCAGGGCCGAGTCGATGTCGTTGTCCCAGCGGGAATTCGTGGACGCGTCGCGCGCGTCCGGCGCCGGGACGTTCCACATCGTGTTCAAGCACCTGATCCCGAACATGGTCGGGCTCATCACGGTCAACGCGACCCTCGCGGTCGCGCAGGCCGTGCTGATCGAGGCGGCGCTGTCCTTCATCGGACTGGGGGTGCAGCTGCCGGACACCTCGCTCGGCCGCGTCATCCTCGAGAACTACTCGCAGCTGCAGAACCGGCCGGCGTTGTTCTTCGGCCCGTTCGTCGTGCTGGTGCTGATCTCGCTGACGATCAACTTCATCGGTGACGGCCTGCGAGACGCCTTCGACCCGCGGCAGCGGAAGATGAAGGCGTGATTTTCTCCGCGCGCTGACGCAAACGCGCCGAAGGGGCGCCGACCCACTGTCGAGTGGGGAGGCGCCCCTTCATCGCGTTTCCGGACCCGCGCAATTGGTCGCCTGGTTGCGGGCCACCCCGTGCGGCCGAGGGTCTCCAATGAGGCATCGGGGACAGCGACCGTGGGACGTTTCCCGTGTCCTGAAGGGGACTTTCCCCGCATGGCATGCGGGGAAAGCGCCCTTCACCGCGTGAGATGAGGGGAAAGTCCCCTTCAGCCCCCCGCCCCCCGAGTACAGGAAGGCCCCCTTCTTTGCGTCTAGCGCGAGGAAGGGGGCCTTCACGTACTTCCGGAGGCTAGTCGGCCACCGGGGCGAGCTTGCCCGCTTGCCAGGCCGCACGCCGCTCGGCCTGCAGCACCGGGTCCGCGACCGGCGCGGCCGAGAGCAGACGGCGGGTGTAGTCCTCGCGCGGCGAGTGCAGCACCTGGTCACGGGAGCCGACCTCGACCAGCTTGCCGTGCTGCATCACCGCGACGCGGTCGGCCAGCAGGTCGACGACGGCGAGGTCGTGGCTGATGAACAGGCAGGCGAACTGCAGCGAGCGCTGCAGGTCCAGGAACAGGTCCAGCACCCGCGCCTGCACCGAGACGTCCAGCGCCGAAGTTGGCTCGTCCGCGATCAGCAGCGCCGGGTCGAGCGACAGCGCCCGCGCGATGGCGACGCGCTGGCGCTGGCCGCCGGACAGCTCGTGCGGGTACCGGTTGCGGTAGTGGCCGCCGAGTTCGACCTTGTCCAAAAGGGACGCCACGCGTTCGTTCAGTGCCTTGCCCGACAGGAACTTGTGCAGCACCATCGGCTCGGCGATCGACTCGCCGATGGTCATCTTCGGGTCGAGGGTGGACGCCGGGTCCTGGAACACGATGGAGAAGTAGCGGCGCAGCGGGCGCAAATCCTTGTTGGACATGTTCGTGATGTCCTTGCCCGCGATCGACACGGTGCCGCCGGTCGGGCTCAGCAGGCGGATCGCGCAGCGGCCGACGGTCGACTTGCCGGAACCGGATTCGCCGACAAGGCCGACGATCTCGCCCTTGGCGATGCTCAGCGAGACGTCGTCCACCGCGCGGTTCTTCGCCTGGCCGCGGCGGCCGGGGTACTCCAGCACGAGGTTCTTGATCTCGAGCGCGGGCGCGTTCTCCTCGATCACGGCCGCGAGTTCGCTGTCCTCGAGCCGGATGTCCTCGGCGATCTTCGAGGCCTCTTCACTGTCAGGGGAGATGCCTTCGCCGTCGAGAAGGCGGCGTCCCTCGGGACGCTGGCCGAGCACGGGAACCGCGGCGAGCAGCTTGCGGGTGTAGTCCACCTGCGGCGACGCGAACAGGTCACGCACCGGCGCTTGCTCGACGATGGTGCCCTGGTACATCACGACCACGCGGTCGGCGAGGTCGGCGACCACTCCCATGTCGTGCGTGATCAGCACGATCGCGGTGTTGAGGGTGTCGCGCAGCTTGCGCAGCAGGCCGAGGATCTCCGCCTGCACGGTGACGTCGAGTGCCGTGGTCGGCTCGTCGGCGATGATCACCTTCGGGTCGCACGAGATCGCCATCGCGATGACGACGCGCTGGCGCAGACCGCCGGAGAGCTGGTGCGGGTACTGCTTGAAGCGCAGCGGAGGGTTCGGGATGCCGACCATCTCCAGCAGTTCGATGGCGCGCTTGTCGGCGGCTTCCTTCGAGATGTCCTGGTGCGAGCGGAGCGCCTCGCGCAGCTGCCAGCCGACGGTGTAGACCGGGTTCAGCGCGGTCATCGGCTCCTGGAAGATCATCGCGACCTCGTTGCCGCGGATCTTCTGGAGGTCCTTCTCCTTGAGGTCGGCCAGGTTGCGCTCGCCGAGGCGGAGCTCGCCCGCGATCCGGCTCGTCCTCGGGAGCAGCCCGAGCACCGACATCGAGGTCACCGACTTGCCGGAACCGGACTCGCCGACCACCGCGACGATCTCACCGGGCTTGACGTCGAATCCGATGCCCTTGACGGCGTCGACGACACCGCCGTCGGTCGGGAACGAGACGCTCAGGTCGGAGATGGACAGAACCGAACCCGATACGCCGCCGAGGTCCGACGATGCTGCTTCAGTGCTCACCAAGATGCCCTTCGTGGGGGTACATATGGTCACGGCACATCGGCCGTGACCGTGTCAACGCGCCCTCGGCGGTAAAGAGTGCCTCGGACGTGCGCGAGGATAACCGAGAGTCGCCCGACTAAGGTCGGTGCTCGGGGCTTCCGTCCCGACACCCTATAAAGGAATGCGCGCCGTGTTCGAATTAGTCTTCAAGCCGTGATCTCCGATCGGCCCGAATTACTCCTCGTACACGCTCATCCGGATGACGAGAGCATCACCACCGGTGGCACCATCGCGCGCTACGCGGCCGAAGGCGCCGACGTGACCGTTGTCACGTGCACGCTCGGCGAGGAGGGCGAGATCATCCCGCCGTCCCTCGACGGCCTCGGTTCGTGGGCTTCCGATCAGCTCGGTGGTTACCGCGCGGGCGAACTGGCGTCGGCGTGCGCCGCGCTCGGCGTCTCCCGGCACCGGTACCTCGGCGGCATCGGACGCTGGCGCGATTCGGGAATGGCCGGGACGCCTTCCGCGGCCCATCCGCGCGCGTTCTCCGGGGGTGACGTCGAGGAGCAGGCGGCGCAGCTCGCGGAGATCCTCGACGAGGTGCGACCGCGGGTGGTCGTCACTTATGACGCTTTCGGGGGTTATGGCCATCCCGATCACATCCGCGCGTACGAGATCACGATGGCCGCCGCGCCGAAGGCCGGGTCGGTCGAGCGGGTGTTCCACACGGTTTCTTCCCGTGACGCCGTCGCGGCGGGGCTCGCCGCGCTGCGCGGGCGTTCGGCGTTCCGGGTGCCCGAAGACGGCGAACTGCCGGTGACGCCGGACGAGACGATCACGACCGTCCTCGACGTCGGCGCGTACATCCCGGCGAAGGCCGCCGCGCTGCGGGCGCACGGGACCCAGGTCAGCGTGCCCGCGTCGCCGCATCTCGCGGACCACTTCGCGCTGAGCAACGACGTCGCGCAGCCGATCACGCCGTACGAGTACTTCGTGCTCGCCCACGGACCGGCCGAGGGCGCCGCCGCTGACCTGTTCGGAGGACTCGCCACGTGACCACGCCGTCACAACCACTGACGCCGGGACGGCGCTGGATGCTGGTGGTGCTGTGCTTCGACGCGTTCCTGCTCGGGCTCCTCGAGCTGTTCTTCCTCCCGCTGCGGCTCGACGGCATCGTGCTGCCGAAACTCGGCGACGCCCCGTTCCCGGTGACCGTCGTACTCGCCGTGATCACGACACCGCTGTTGGTGAGAACGACCGCCAAAGTGGTCCAGCCCTCCTTTTCGGTGATTCCACTGCTCGTCTGGGTACTAGTCGTACTCGGGATGGGCGTGACGGGCCCGGGTGGTGATCTGGTGCTGGTACAGGACTGGCGGGCACTGCTACTGATCGGCGGCGGGGCGCTGCCCGGCGCGTTGGCGCTGGGCGGAGGCCTTGGCGCAGCGGCGAAGGCCGCCAAGGGAGGCAAAGATGAGTGAAGCGATTTCGGATCGCCAGGTCGTGGCGGTGCTGCGGCCGTTCGTCCGCGCCTGCGGTCCGATGGTGGACGCGCTGCGTGACGCGGATCCGTTCGGCTTGCAGGCCAGGGGGCGGCGTGAGGACGCGCTGGAAGGCATCAAGCCCAAGCTCAAGGACAAGCTGCTCGACGGGATCACCTCGGTCAAGGTGCCCGGCACCGCGGCCTGGGCGGAGATGTCGAACTACCAGCGGACCCACTGGTGGGTGAACCGGGTCGGCCGGGTCACCGCGCTGATCACCGCGATCCCCGGCCTCGGCGGCGCGCTCGCCGACAGGCTGCCCGTGCAGGACGCGCTCGGCTCCGCGTCCCAAGGTGTTTTGCTGTGCGCGATCGCGGGGGAGTACGGCGTGACCGACGTCGGCGCCCGGGTGCGGCTGATCGCGTGGGTGCTCTTCGAACGCGACATCGACCCGGCGATCGCCGCGGGCAAGCACGCCGAACACGACGAGGCCGCCGAAGACGACGAAGCGGCGAAGCTCACTGAAGAAATCGACGAGTCGAAGAAGAAGCACGGCAAGATCACCCTGAAGGCTGCCGCGGGCACGCTGTGGCGACTTGGCCGGGGGCTGCTGGGCATCGTCGGCGAACTGGAGAAGCGTCCTCGCGGCCGTCTTTTCCACCGGGCGCTCGGGAAGTTGCCGGTGGTCGGCATGGCGGGCGACTACCTCGGCGAGCGGTCCGGTCTCAAACGCGTCTGGAAGCGGGCGCACGAGTGGTTCTCCGAGCACCCCGACGGCACCTGAACTACCTCCAGAACATGAACGCGCCCTGGCCGTACTGCGCCGCGAGTTTGAAACCGCCGACCGAGTCGAAGAGCGCGTAAGACACATCCCACAGCAACGGGGCGGCCCCGGGCACGGCGAACAGCACGGCGAACAGCACGAGCGGCGCCCACGGCCGGGCCTTCGCACCGAACTCGCGCGCGCCGGGCGAAAGATACGGCTCGATCGCGCCCCAGCCGTCGAGGCCGGGGATCGGCAGGATGTTCAGGATGAACGTGACGATCTGAAGCAGCGCAAGGAACGAGAGTCCGATCACGAGTCCGGACGCCATCGGCACCAGCGCGACCAGGAGCGTCAGCACGACGCCGACGGCGAGGTTGCTCAGCGGCCCGGCGAGCGACACCCACGACTGGACACTCCGCGACCGCAGGCGCCCGTGTTCGATCCACACCGCGCCCCCCGGCAGCGGGATGCCGCCGATGATGAGGAATACCAGCGGCAGGACGATGGACAGCACCGGATCCGTGTATTTCCGGACGTCCATGGACAGATAACCCTTATGGGCGACGCTGTGGTCGCCGCCGCGGAACGCCACGATCGCGTGGCCGAACTCGTGCAGCGTCAGTGACGCCACCCAGCCCCCGACGACGAGCAGGACCACGCCGGCGATGGTCAGCACGTCGTACTTCTGCGTGAAAATCGTGGTCTCGTCGCCGAAAGCCGCCAGAACACCGCCCAAGACGGTGAGGGCGAGGATGCCGAGGAAGATCGGGCTTGGCCGCACTGCTGATCTCTGCACCCCACCAGTCTTCCGTATGCCCGATGTGAAGTTCTCGGCGTGTCCCCTTGCGCTCCCGCGCGCGGGTATCCCCCGAACTCGCTACTCCGCTTGACCTGACCGCACTACACGGGTGTAATCACAGTGATGTCATTCGTCGCTGGAAGGGGGCGGCGGATGGTGTTTCAACACCGCCAGCCTGGGGAGTGCGTGGACAGCGAGGAGGCGGACGTGCGGTTGGAAGCAGATGGAAGGGAATGGGGGCAAGTCGTGGGTTGGGGTGAGGTCCCGGAGCAGCAATTGGGCGATCTCACCGAGCTTTTCGACGATGCCTCCGCGGAAGAGCAGGACTGGCAGGAACGGGCCCTCTGCGCGCAGACGGACCCGGAGGCGTTCTTCCCTGAGAAGGGCGGCTCCACCCGCGAAGCCAAGCGGATCTGCCTCGGTTGCGAGGTCAAGGACGAGTGCCTCGAATACGCCCTCGCGCATGACGAGCGGTTCGGTATTTGGGGCGGGCTCTCCGAACGTGAGCGTAGGAAACTGAAGAAACGAGCCGTGTGACGGCGATCTCCGGCACCCTTAGTGCGCCGGAGATCGCTTCCCGCCCCGCTTCCACATAGTGGGGCCACCAACGGGTGACAGAGTCGCGTCGTAGGGTGGCGGCACTCGACTTCGCCGCCACATCTGGAGTGCCCGTTGTCTCGCACTGCCGCGTCACCTGTGCCGCGCACGGTCCCCGTTCTGGCCATTGTGGTCTGTCACAACGGCGAGAACTGGTTGCCACTCGCGCTTTCCGCGCTGCGGCGCAGCGGTGCCCGGCCCCGCCACGTGCTGGCCGTCGACACCGGTTCCACTGACCGGACCGCCCGGATCCTCACCGACGCCGCCGCGACCGAAGGCGTCGCGGGCGAGGCGCCGGTTCTTGATGGAATCCTCACGCTTTCGAGTGACGTGGGCTTCGGTGCCGCGGTCGGCGAGGCCGTCGAGCACGCCGTCGATCGCTGGGGTGATCCCGGCGGCTGGATCTGGTTGCTGCACGACGACTGTGCGCCGGAACCCGACTGTCTCGAGAACCTGTTGGCAGCGGCCGAAAACGAACCTGCGGCGACGGTGCTCGGTCCGCTCGCGGTGGACTGGAGCGACCCTCGGCTGATCGTCGAAGCCGGGCTGTCGACCGATGCCATCGGCCACCGGCAGCAGATCTCGCCGGCGGAGACCGACACCGCGGTGCTCGCCGTGCCGAGCGCGGGATCGCTGGTACGGCGGGAGGTCTGGCATGGCCTCGGCGGCTACGACCCCGGTTTTCCCTTGCTGCGCGAGGATCTCGACTTCGGCTGGCGGGCAGGTGCCGCGGGCGGCCGCGTGCTTTCGGTGCCGACGGCGCGGCTCCGGCACGCCCGCGCGCTCAGCACCGGACAGCGGGAACCGGACGCGCTCGGCCTTTCCCTCGCGACGGCGAACCGCGCGCACGGGCTCCGGGTGTTCCTCGTCAACTGCTCCCCGTTGTCGTTTTGGTTCGGCTTGTTTCGAATTCCGCTCTTCGCGCTGTTACGCGCGCTCGCGTTCCTGCTGCTGCGCCGCACCGGCGAGGCCGGCGCAGAACTCGCGGCGACCTGGTACCTGCTGCGCGGTCGCGGCGGGCTTCGCGCGGCCCGCTCCGACCGCCGGAAGACCGACCGGCCCGGCGATGTCCGTGGTCTCTTCACCGGGCGGATGACGCGCTTGCGCAACGCGGTCCGCGCCGGCGTCGTCGGCCTCGTCCGGCGCGGTGTCGAACGGGACTTCGCCCTCGGGACCGTGCCGGAGAGCGCGGGTCAGGAAGGCGCCTGGATTCCGCCGGAGGCGTTGACGGCCACGCAAGATCGTCCGGTCGGTCCCGGCGCGCTGCCCGCGGGGGCGATGCGCGGGGTCGGCTCGAGGGGGACGGGCCTGCGGCGGCCCAGCGGGATCGTCGCGGTCGCCGTCCCCGAGAAACCCGTCGAGGGCAGGCCGAAACCGTCGCCGGTGCCGCGTGACGGCGGGCGGCGGCCGGAGCCGGAACTCGTGTTCGTCGAGGTCGACCGGAAACGGGTGCTCGGCGCGACCTTGTTCGCCCCGCCGGTGATCGTGCTCGTCGTGCTGACGGCGCTCGCGTTCGCGGTCAACGGCTCAAGGCTCGGGCTGGACCTCTTCGGCGGGAAACTGCTGCCGGTCGGCGGCCTCGGCGAGATCTGGTCGTCGTATCTCGCGCCGTGGCACCCGATCGCCGGTGGGACGGCGAGTCCCGCGCCCGCGACGCTGCCGGTGCTGGGCACCCTCGGCGCGATTTTCGCGCCGATCGGCGGACCCGCGGCGCTGGTCGCGATCCTGCTGATCGGTGACATCCCGCTCGCCGCCCTGAGTGCGTACGTGGCCACTCGGCACCTTCGCGTGCGTCGCTGGGTGCGTGCCGTCGCCGCGGCGGCGTACGGCGTGCTGCCCGCGGCCACGGCTTCGGTCGCGCAGGGGCGGCTCGACGTCGTCGTCGTGCATCTGCTGCTGCCGCTGGTGATCGCGGGCATCGTCGGACTGCTGGTCCGCGCGGATTCGCGGTGGCTGCACGTTTCCGCGCTGAGCGCGATCGGGCTGGCGCTGATCGGCGCCTTCTCGCCGCTGGCGCACGCGCTGGCGTTGGTCGGACTGGTGATCGGCTTCGTGGTGCTGCCTTCACCGACCGGGCTCGCGCGGCGGATCGCGTCGGTCGGCATCGTGGTCTTCCTGCCGCTGGCGCTGCTGCTGCCGTGGCCGAGTGTGCTGCTGCGACATCCGGAACTGCTGTTGCACGGACTCGGCGGCGGTGCGACGGCCGCGTCCGGCGCCGATCTCGCCGGGCTGGACCCCGGCGGTCCCGGCGCGTGGCCGATCGGGGTGGTCCTGGTCGCGGCCGCGATCGTCGCGCTGGTGGTCCGGCCGTCGAAGGGCGCGGGCGGCGGTGTCGCGGTCGTCGTGCTGGGCGCGCTCGGTCTCGTGGCCGTGCGGTTCGTGGCGGTGACGCCGATGTCGGGCGGCGCGCACGCGACCGGGTTCGCCGGGGTGCCGCTGCTGGTGATCGGTGCGGGGCTGCTGTGGACGGTGCTGGCCACCTGGCAGCGCGGCGGGACCAGGATCGAACCGGCGCCGTGGCCGGCGAAGGTCACGGCCGTCGCCGGGGTGCTCGTGCTGCTGGCGCTGGCGACCGGTGCGGTCGTCGCCGGCCGGGAAGGCCCGCTGGGGTCGGGTGAGCGTCCCTCCCTCGACTTGGCTTCCAGCGGACGCTCGGTTCTGGTCGTGGGCGGCCCGGGTGAGCCCGTGCGGCAGACCGGGGGGCGGCTGCCGGCCTACGGCGACGACGAACTCGCGCCGACGCCCGGCAGCGCGGACCGGCTGGCCTCGTGGCGCCGGGACCTCCTGACCGGTTCGCCGGACGCGGTGAAGCAGGCCTTCGCGGCCGCCGCGGCTTCCGGCGTGCTGTACGTCGTGCTACCCAGTGGCGTGAACGGCGCGGTGTATGTCGAACTCGCGCGCGACCTGGTCGCCCCGGCCGCGCCGACCTCGGACGGGCGTCCGGTGCTGCGGCTGCTGCCCGCGGGCGGTCAGGTGGCGTTGATCTCGCCGGAACTGGCGCAGGCGGCCGTGACCGGGAAGGGCGCGCCGGGGGTGTCGCCCGGGGTGGCGCCGGTACAGGCCGGGTTGCCGGACGTGCGGGTGCGCGTCTCGGAAGGGCCGACCGGGCGGCTGCTCGTGCTGGCCGCGGAGTTCGAGGCGGGCTGGCAGGCGAGCGTGGACGGCAAGGCCGTGCCTATCGTGCGGGCTTGGGGCCACCAGGTGGCGGTCTCGGTGCCTCCCACGCCTTCGGAGGTGGTGGTGGAGCACCAGGGCACCACGCGGAACCTGTTGCTGCTGGCGCAGCTCGCCGCGGTGCTGTTCACGCTGCTGACGGCAGTGCCTACGCGGCGGCGTCCTTCGGTGTCTTGAGGCGCTCTTCGGTGCTTTTGCCTCGCTGCGCCGCCTCTGCTCGCTGCGCCGCCTCTGCCTCGGCCGCCTCCCGGTCGCCTTTGTACGCCGATGTCCCCCATGTGGCATTGGGGACATCCGCCTACCACGACGCTCCCGTTCCCGGCACCCTGCCGCGAGTTGTCCACAGGCCGATGCACTTGTGGACAACGTGGCCCCCAAAGCTCGTTTCCCCAGGTCCCGTCGGTCCTTGCCGATACGCTGGGCTGGGGACGCCCCCCGGGAAGGGTGGGGGCTGGGCAGTGAGCGAGAGCGAGGGGCTATTCGCCTTCGATGACGTCGGGTTCGACGCCGAGGTAGCCCGCGACCTGTTCGACGAGGACGTCGTGGACGAGTTCCGCGAGTTCGCCGGGGTCCTTCGCGCGTGCTTCGAGGGGGCGGCGGTAGAGGACGATGCGGGCGCGCGTCGGCAGTCCGGTGCGGTCGACGCCGGCGGGCACGAGCCGCGAGAGCGGGACGGCGCCGTCGTGCAACACGCCGTCCACTCCGGTCGGTGCGCCATCCGAGCGAACTTCGGGGACGTCGTCGACGGCGACGTCGAGCTTCGTCAGCTCGTGCCGCCACCGCGCTTCGATCGGTTCGAGCGCGTCAAGAACCAGTGCGTCGAACCTTTCCGCCCTGCTAGCGGCGGCGGGAAGGGTCGACGGATACAGCGCTCCGCGCAGGCCCCGGCCGTGCCGGTCCCGGCGCATCCGCCGTCGCTGTCGGGAATCACGAGCCGTCGCCACGAACCGAAGGGTACGCGCTCGGCGAGTCGAAGTGCGTGTCGCCGGTACGCCGCGCTCGCGACGCGCTATCGTTCTCGATCGTGCGGAGCGTACGAAAGTGTTCGCGAACGGGTTGTCTCGAGCCCGCTGTCGCCACGCTCACGTATGCCTACAGTGACTCGACCGCCGTCGTGGGCCCACTGGCCACCGCGAGCGAGCCGCACTCCTATGACCTCTGCGAAGCCCATGCCCTTCGGCTCACCGTGCCCAAGGGCTGGGAAGTCGTCCGGCACGAGGGGGCCTTCGCCGCTCCCGACCCGTCCGCCGACGAGCTGACAGCACTGGCCGAGGCCGTGCGTGAAGCTGGCCGCTCCGACAAGCCCGCGCCCGGCCCCGAACCCGAGGGACCGTCGGGCAGGCGCGGCCACCTGCGCGTCCTGCCCGGCCGAGCCTGACGCGAGAGCCCGCCGGTAGGCTTTCGAGGCGCCAGAGGGCGTTGTAACGAGACTATTGGCGGGGAGCAGGCGTGCCAGACCTTTCGGGCATCGTGAAGGCCTATGACATTCGCGGCGTGGTCGGTGAGCAGCTGGACGTGGCGCTCGTCCGAGACCTCGGCTCGGCGTTCGCCCTGTTGATCAAATCCGAGTCGGACTCCGTGGTCATCGGCCACGACATGCGTGACTCCTCGCCGGAGCTGTCCGCCGCGTTCGCCGACGGCGTGACCTCGCAGGGCCTCGACGTCGTGACGATCGGCCTCGCCAGCACCGACCAGCTCTACTTCGCGTCCGGCTCGCTGAACCTGCCCGGCGCCATGTTCACCGCCAGCCACAACCCGGCGAAGTACAACGGCATCAAGCTGTGCCGCTCGGGGGCCGCCCCGGTCGGCCAGGACTCCGGTCTCGCGGAGATCCGCGACACCGTCGAGCAGGGCGTGCCCGCCTTCGCGGGCCAGCGCGGTTCGGTGACCCAGAAGGACGTTCTCGCCGACTACGCGGCGTACCTGCGCAAGCTCGTCGACCTGTCGGGCAGCCGCCCGCTGAAGGTCGTCGTCGACGCGGGCAACGGCATGGGCGGCCACACCGTCCCGACCGTCTTCGCGGGCCTGCCCATCGAGGTCGTGCCGATGTACTTCGAACTCGACGGCTCCTTCCCGAACCACGAGGCCAACCCGCTCGACCCGAAGAACATCGTCGACCTCCAGGCGAAGGTGCGCGAGGAAGGCGCCGACGCGGGCCTGGCCTTCGACGGCGACGCGGACCGCTGCTTCGTCGTCGACGAGCGCGGCGAGCCGGTGCCACCGAGCACCATCACCGCGCTGGTCGCGATCCGCGAGCTGGAGAAGGAGCCGGGCGGCACCATCATCCACAACCTGATCACGTCGAAGGGTGTGCCGGAGATCGTCGCCGAACACGGCGGCAAGCCGGTGCGCACCCGGGTCGGGCACTCGTTCATCAAGGCCGAGATGGCCAGGACCGACGCGATCTTCGGCGGCGAACACTCCGCGCACTACTACTTCCGCGACTTCTGGCGTGCCGACACCGGCATGCTGGCCGCGCTCCACGTCCTCGCCGCCCTCGGCGAGCAGTCGGGCCCGCTGTCCAGGCTGACCGCGGAGTACTCGCGCTACGCGGCTTCCGGCGAGATCAACTCGACCGTGGACGACCAGGTCGCCCGCATGATGGCGGTCAAGGACACCTTCGGCGCCCGCCAAGGCGCCGAAATCGACGAACTGGACGGGCTCACCGTGCAGCTTCCCGGCGGTGGCTGGTTCAACCTGCGCCCGTCGAACACCGAGCCGCTGCTCCGCCTGAACGTCGAGGCCGCCGACGCCGAGGCCGTCCGGGCGCTGACCGAAGACGTACTGGCGATTGTCCGTGGGTAACGAATGTGTCGTGAAAACACCCATAGAGATGACCCACAGGTAGGGAGTGAGCATGGCCGTCACGCTTGACGCACAGTTGCTGGAGATCCTGGCCTGCCCGTCCCCCGATCACGCACCGCTGCGGACGGGGACGACGGCCGACCCGGAGGCCGACGCGCTGACCTGTACGGAATGTGGTCGAGTGTATCCGGTCCGTGATGGTATCCCGGTATTGTTGCTGGACGAAGCCACCGAGCCGACGAACCCGGATGGCGCCCATGCCGACGGTCCCTGACGATTCCCTGCTCGACGATCCCGCGAGGCTGGCCGAGGCCGACACCGCGGGGCTTCTCCGCGCCGCGGCGATGGCGGGCGCCCAGGTCCGGTCGACCGCCGAAGCCGCGGCCGAACTCGAGCTGAGCGATCGCCTGGACGTCGGGCGCCCGCGCGCACTCGTCCTGATCGACCGGCCAGGGGTCAGCCGCACGCTGACCAGGCTGGTCGCCGCGCTGCTGACACCGGCCTGCCCGGTGCCGGTGGTCGTCGCCGAGGCGGTGCCGAGCTGGATCGGTGCCCTCGACGTCGTCTTCGCGCACACCGACGACGCCGGTGATCGCGAGCTGGCCGCTTCCTTGGAACGCGCCGCCCGGTTCGGCGCGACGGTCGTGCTGTCCGCTCCCGGCGAGGGCCCGGTCGCGGCCGCCGTCGCCGGCAAGGGGCTGATCCTCGCGCCCAGGCTCCCGGTCCCGCCGGAGATGGCCTTCCCGCGCGGACTCGCCGCGGCCCTGCTCACCGCCAACGCGCTCGGCCTGCTGGTGGCCGACCTGGAGCAGCTCGCCGACCATCTCGACGCGGAAGCCGAGAAGGACTATCTGGCCAGGGACTCGTTCGCGAACCCGGCCAAGGCGATGGCGTTGAAGGTGGCCGATCGCCAGCCACTGCTGTGGGGGCTGGACCCGGTCGCGGTCGCCGTCGGCGAGCACGCGGCACACGCGTTCGCCGCCCACGCGGCACTCGTCTGTGACGTGGAGGACTACCGCCAGGCGCTGGCAAGGCCCGCTTTGCGGCGGGCGGCGTTGTCCGGGAGCGTGGATCGCGATATCTTCGCGGACCCGGAGGAGAGGGTCGGCCTGACGCCGAAGGTGTTGCTCCTCTCGGTTCGGACGGGGCCGGCCTCGGAGGCGGCTCGCTACCAGGCGGAAGACCTGCTACCCGGTGCGGACGTGATCGCCCCGGCCGAAGAGATCGAAACGGACGAGATCGTGCGTGCGGCCGTTCTCGCGCTGCGTTTCGAGCTGGCCGCGGTCTATCTGGGGCTGGCCGTCGGCAGCATCGGCGGCGCCGGGAGGTACACGCCCGCAACGGCGTGAGGAAATGAGGGCCGGCACCACACCCGTGCCCGGCGAGGAGTTGAGGTGACAGTGGAGCTGCTGCGCAATGCCGTGCGGCCCTACGCGTGGGGGTCCAGAACGACGATCCCCGAGCTGCTGGGACGTCCGGTGCCGGCGCCGCACCCGGAGGCGGAACTGTGGATGGGCGCCCACCCCGGCGACCCGTCCCACGTCATCGGCCCGGACGGCACCGAGCGGAGCCTGCTGGAGCTCGTCGAAGCCGATCCGGTCGGCCAGCTCGGCACGGGCTGCGCCGACCGCTGGGGCGGCAGGCTGCCGTTCCTGATGAAGATCCTCGCCGCCGAAGAGCCGCTTTCGATGCAGGCGCACCCGTCGGCCGCACAGGCGGCCGAGGGTTACGCGCGCGAGGAGTCGGCCAGGATCCCGCGCGACGCCTCGAACCGCAACTACCCGGATCCGACGGCGAAGCCGGAACTCGTCTGCGCGCTGACCGAATTCCACGCGCTCGCGGGCTTCCGCGACCCGCAACGCACGATCTCGCTGCTCAAGGCGATCGAGACGCCAGGGCTGGCGAAGTACGCGGTGCTGCTGGAGGCCCAGCCGGATCCGGCCGGGCTGCGCGCGCTGTTCACCACCTGGATCACCCTGCCGCAGGCCGCACTCGACGAACTGCTGCCCGAGGTCCTCGATTCGTGCGTCGCACACATCCGGGCACGCGGCGAGTTCGACGTCGAATGCCGGACCATCCTGGAACTCGGCGAGTCGCATCCGCGGGACGCTGGTGTGCTCGCGGCGTTGCTGCTCAACCGCCTCACCCTCAGCGCGGGCGAGGCGATCTACCTGCCCGCCGGGAACCTGCATCTGTACCTGCACGGCACGGCGGTCGAGATCCTGGCGAACTCGGACAACATCCTCCGCTGCGGGCTGACCCCCAAGCACGTCGACGTGCCGGAGTTGCTGCGCGTCGTCGATTTCGCGTGCGGTGAGATGCCGGTGCAGAGCGGCACCGAAGAGGCGGGGATGTCGGTGTACCGCACCGACGCACCGGAGTTCGAGCTGTCGCGGATCGAGTGGGAGGCCGGCGACGACGGCGAGGTCGCCGTCCACGACATCGGCCCGCAGATCCTGCTGTGCACCGCGGGCGCCCTGCTGGTGACCGCCGACGACGGCGAGCAGGTCGAACTCCGCCGGGGTCAATCGGTGTGGCTCCCGGCCGCCGACCCCGCCGTCCGCGTGCGGCCGCTTTCCGGTGAGCGCACCCAGGTCTTCCGCGCCACCGCCGGCACCTGCTGACCCCTCCGCGTTTCGTCCTCTGGTTGCGGTAGTTGCGCGTGCAAGGACCGCAACCAGAGGACTAAACGCGTCCTTGGTCAAAACTGTGTGCGTTCCGTGTGGCGGGTTCCGCGATCATCATCCGAAGGGGTGACCCTGCGGTTGTCGTCGGCTCGTCCCGATCCGGGTCGGCGACTCACCGTGGGCGACTTCCGGGTGGTGCTCGTCTGAGGGGTCGGGCACCCCCCGGTCAGGCCGGGGCGGGTTCGGTGAGCGACAACAGCAGCCGGACGAGGGTCGAAGCGTTGGCGTCGTGGGGGACTTCCAATCGCTTCGCCTCTTCGCCCGCCGCCTCGGCCGCCTTGGTTTCCCCGACGGCCTCGTAGGCCCTGCGCAGCACGTGCAGGGTGAGGCCTGTCGCGGGTTTCCCGCCCATGGCACGGAATTCGTCGAGACAGCGGCGCAGGACGGGAATCGCGCGATCGGCCCGGCCGTCACCGATCCAGCTCGCCGCGATCGCGCGGGTGCAGGAAAGTTCCCGCGGCCGTTCTTCGAGCGCGCCCGCCAGCCGTCGCGCGTTCTCGTACGCCCTCACGGCGCCGACGCGCTGTCCGGCACCGGCGAGGATCGCGCCCTGTGTGCGCAACGACTTCGCCAGCGCCGATTTCGCCGTCGTCCGGCGCAGTACCCGGACCGATTCTTCGATCGTCTCCAGTGCCTCTTCCTGGCGGCCGTCGAGCATCAGCGACCACGAAAGTCCTTGCAGGGCAACGCCGAGCTGGCGTTCATCGCCGCATTCGAGCGCGAGCGCGAGAATCCTGCGGTCGATCTCCAGCGCCTCGGTGATCTTGCCGAGCCGGTGCAACGCCGCGGACTCCGCGTGCCGTGCGTACGCTCCGGGCCCGTTTTCCTCCACAGTGGACAGTTCGCGGGCCTGGGTCGCCGCGTGCAGGGATTCACCTGCCCGGCCGAGGCCGACGAGGCAGCGTGCCAGGTTCGTCTCGACCCACGCCCGCGCGGAACTGTCGCCCAGCGCCGCCAGTTCCTTCGAGCATTCGCGGTAGCCCTCGACGGCGCGTTCGTACTCGCCTCGGGCGTGCAGCAACACCGTCAGGTTCGCCTCGGCGATGACCACGATGTGCCTGTCGCCCGCCTCGCGAGCGGCGTCGCGCAAGGTCTCGTACGCCGTCCGCATGTCGGTGTAGTGGCTGTGCAGGTACAGGTACGCGCTCAGTCTTTCCAGTACCCGCAACGCTTTTCGCCGCCAGCCGACGGCGCACAGCGAAGAGACGGCGGCGACCAGGTTGGCCCGCTCCACGGAGAACCACGCTCCGGGATCGCGCAGCAGCCGCTCGACCAGTTCGCCCGGCAGCGGCTGCGCGGGGACGTCCTGATCCGACAACGGCATCGGCACCGTCCTCGGCAGGCGGCGGGCCGCCGTGTCCGCGAGGCACAGTGCCGCGTCCGACACCTTCGCGACGCTGGCCACCCGCTCGGCGTGGGTCTCCAGTTCGCGGCCGAGTTCCGTGGCGAACACGCGCACGAGGTCGTGCACGCGGAACCGCTGCTCACCCGTCGGGTCGAGACCGGTGGCTTCGAGCAGGCTGGCCTCAAGGAGTTCGTCGATGGCCGCGTCCGCGTCCTCGTCGTCGATGAGGGTCGACACCGCCCACGCCGGAAGGTCGAGGGTGCGGCAGCGGCCGATCAACCGGAACGCGCGCCGCGCCGCCGGGCTCAGCGCCTGATAGCTCAACGCGATGCTGCCGCGCACCTGGAGATCGCTGACCTGAAGTTCGTCGAGGCGCGAGACCTCGTCCTCCAGCTTCCCGGCGAGTTTCCCGAGCGGCATGCCCGGCCGCATGGCGAGCCTGCTGCCGGCGATCCGCAGTGCCAGCGGGAGATTGCCGCAGGCTTTGGCGATCCGCTCCGCGTCCGCGCGTTCGGCGTCCACCCGCTCCGGCCCGGCCAGCCGCTCCAGCAGGGTCATGGCTTCGGCGCCGGACAGCGGGGCGAGGTGGAGGCGACTCGCCCCGGCGAGCCCGGAAAGCCGCTGCCTGCTGGTGATCAGGACGGCGCTGCCCGGCGTTCCCGGCAGCAGTGCGCGGGCCTGCTCGGGACTCGCGGCGTCGTCGAGCACCACGAGGACCCGCCGATCGGCGAGACGGCCGCGATAGACCGCCGCCCGCGCCTCGACGTCGTCCGGGATGGCGGGGCCGGTGACCCCCAGCGCGCGCAACAGGTCGCCGAGGACGTCGGCGAGTTCGCGCGGGTCGGAGGCGCCCGCCAGCGGGACGAACAGCTGACCGTCGGAGAAGGACCGGCGGAGCCGGTGCGCGGTGCTGACCGCGAGGGTGGACTTGCCCGCGCCGGGTTCGCCGGTGATCACCGCGACCGGTACGCCCGTGCCTTCACCGAGCAGCCCGGAGAGCTTCGCGATCTCGTGCTCGCGGCCAGCGAGATCCGCGATGTCCGGTGGCAGCTGGCAGATCGGGAAGATCGGCGACGCCTTGGTGGACGGCGCTGGATCCTCACCGCGCAGCACGGCGGCGTGCACACGGCGGACCTCGGCGCCGGGCTCCACGCCGAGTTCCTCGACGAGGGTGGCGCGCAGATCGCGGTGGACGGCCAGTGAATCGGCCTGCCGCCCGGCGCGGTGCAGCGCGATCATCAGCTGCGCGGCGAGCCGCTCGCGCAGGGGATGTTCGGTGATCATCGCCTGGAGTTCGCCGGTGAGTTCGCCGTGCCTGCCGTCGGACAGTTCGGCGTCGACACAGTCTTCGAAGGCGGCGAGGCGTTCCGACTCGAGCCGGGCGACGTCCGCGTCGAGCCGGGGGACGTGCAGCCCGGACAGGACCGGCCCGCGCCATTCCGCCAGCGCGCGGCGATAGTGCCCGGCGGCCGCCACCGGATCACCCGCCCGCGCCGCCGCCTTCCCCGCCGCGGCTGCTGCACGGAAGGACAGCAGATCCAGCTCGCCGGGCTCGACCACCAGCCGGTAGCCGCGCGGATCCCGCTCGATCTCCAGCCCTTCGAACCGTGCCCGCAGACGGGAGACGTAGGTGTGCAGATTCGAGGAGTACGACTTGGGCGGCGTCTCCGGCCAGAGGGTCTCGACCAGGGCGTCGACGGTGACGGACGAGTTCGCGTTCAGCAGGAGGACGGCCAGCAGTGCGCGCTGATGATCGCCGCGTGGCGTCGTGCGCCGCCCGGGCGGGCTCTCTATCGTCAACGGTCCGAGCACGCCGAATCGCGGCACGGGCACCTCCCCAGGTCATGAGAGGGGCGAGACTAGCGAGGGGTTCCGACAATTCTGTGACCTGTCCTGCCCGGCGCCACGGAGCTCATCTGCACTGCTAGCCTTCGAACCCGGCATATCGGGACACCAGTTGGGGAGTTGCACGTGTCTGCAGGTGGCGGAACCAAGGCGATCATCGCCGCGCTCGTGGCGAACGCCGGTATCGCGGTCGCGAAATTCACCGGCTTCCTCATCACCGGGTCGTCCTCGATGCTCGCCGAGTCCGTGCACTCGCTCGCGGACACCTCGAATCAGGGCCTCCTGCTGCTGGGTCAGAAGACCTCGCAGCGCAAGGCGACCCGCACGCACCCGTTCGGCTTCGGGCGGGACCGGTACTTCTACTCGTTCATCGTCGCGCTGATGCTGTTCAGCCTCGGGTCGGTGTTCGCGCTGTACGAGGGCATCCACAAGATCAGCGAGCCGGAGGCGCTGACCTCGCCGTGGGTGGCCGTCGGCATCCTCGTGGTCGCGATCGGGCTGGAGTGCTACTCCTTCTACACCGCGATCCAGGAGTCGAAGAAGATCAAGGGCGACGCGGGCTGGTGGGCGTTCATCCGCCAGGCCAAGACGCCCGAACTGCCGGTGGTCCTGCTGGAGGACGCGGGCGCGCTGTTCGGCCTGGTGTTCGCGCTCGCGGGCGTCGGGCTCTCGGTCGCCACGGGCGACCCGGTGTGGGACGGCATCGGCACCGTCACGATCGGACTGCTGCTCGGCGTTATCGCGATCATCCTGATCATCGAGATGAAGAGCCTGCTGATCGGCGAGGGCGCCTCCGAGTCCGACCTCGACACGATCGTCGACGAACTCGCCGCGGGCAAGGTCGAGCGGGTCATCCACATCCGCACCCTCTACATCGGCCCGGACGAGATGCTGGTGGCCGCGAAGCTCGCGCTGGTGCCCGGGCTGGAGACCGCCGATATCGCTCAAGCCATCGATGACGCCGAAGCGCGTGTGCGCGCGAAGGTGCCGACGGCGAAGCTCATCTACCTAGAGCCGGACCTGGACCGCTCGCTGGCCTAAGCGGAGCCTGCGGTAGTCCGTGAAGGCCTCCTTGAGGGACCCTGGGTCCCTCAAGGAGGCCTTCACGGACCTCCAACCCGCCGCCGCGACCGCCGTCCGGAGCAACTGTCCGTACTCCGCCGATTACCAGCGCGACCTCCGCGTAATTCGTTGCTCTCCCACCGCGCTGCCGTCACGACCGGGCGATAGGGTCCGTGGAACCGCAGTCAGGTGTAGGAGGTCAAGGGTGCCCGGAAACGGTCTGTGGCGTACGAAATCCATTGAGCAGTCCATCGCGGACACCGACGAACCGGGGACCAAGCTCAGGCGGAACCTGAGCGCGTGGGATCTGACCGTGTTCGGTGTCGCCGTCGTCATCGGCGCCGGGATCTTCACCCTCACCGCGCGCACGGCCGGCGACTACGCGGGGCCGTCGGTCTCGCTCTCGTTCATCTTCGCGGCCATTGCCTGTGCGCTGGCGGCCCTCTGTTACGCGGAATTCGCGTCCACCGTCCCGGTGGCCGGGAGCGCGTACACGTTCTCTTACGCCACGTTCGGCGAATTCATGGCGTGGATCATCGGCTGGGACCTCATCCTGGAGCTCGCGGTCGGCGCGGCCGCGGTGTCGAAGGGCTGGTCGGCCTATCTCGAAACCGTGCTCTCCTACATCTTCGGCAAGGGCACGAAGACGACGTTCGAGATCGGCGGTGTCCCCGTCGACTGGGGCGCCCTGCTCGTGGTGGTGGTGCTGGTGACGCTGCTCGCCGTCGGCACGAAGCTGTCTTCGCGGTTCTCGATGGTGATCACCGGGATCAAGGTCGCGGTGGTGCTGTTCGTGATCGTGCTCGGCATCTTCTACATCAAGGCCGCCAACTACAGCCCCTTCATCCCGGAGGCCCAGTCCGGCGCCGAGTCGTCGGCCACCGGGGTCGACCAGTCGCTCTTCTCGGTGTTCGCGGGCAGTGGCAGTAGTTCGTTCGGCGTCTTCGGTCTGCTGGCCGCGGCGTCGCTGGTGTTCTTCGCGTTCATCGGCTTCGACATCGTCGCGACCACCGCGGAGGAGACCCGCAACCCGCAGAAGGCCGTGCCCCGTGGCATCTTCGGCTCGCTCGCCATCGTCACGGTGCTGTATGTCGCCGTGTCGCTCGTGGTCGTCGGCATGGTGAACTACAAGGACCTCGCCACTTCGGCGGGTGACGGCGGCAAGAAGACCCTCGCTTCAGCGTTCGCGGTCAACGGCGTCGACTGGGCGGCCAACATCATCTCCGTCGGGGCTCTCGCCGGTCTGACGACCGTCGTCATGGTGCTGATGCTCGGTCAGATCCGGATCATCTTCGCGATGTCGCGCGACGGGCTCATGCCGCGCGGCCTGGCGAAGACCGGCCCGAACGGGACGCCGAAGCGGGCGACCATCGTCGTCGGCGGACTGGTCGCCCTCGCCGCGACGTTCTTCCCGGCGGACAAGCTCGAGGAAATGGTCAATGTCGGCACGCTGTTCGCCTTCATCCTCGTTTCCGCGGGCGTGCTGGTGCTGCGCAGGACGCGACCGGATCTCCCGCGTGCCTTCCGGGTGCCGTGGGTGCCGGTGATCCCGATCCTGGCGATCCTCGCTTGCCTGTGGCTGATGCTCAACCTGACCGTTTTGACCTGGTTGCGGTTCATCGCGTGGATGGCGCTGGGCGTCGTCGTCTACTTCGCTTACAGCCGTCGTAATTCAATCCTCGGCAAGCAGAACAAGGGCAAGGTTCCCACGTCCGTATCGGACTGATCATTCTCGTTTCGGCGGCCCACCATTCCTCTGTAGATGGTGGGCCGCTTTGTCGGGGGCCCCGGTTTCGGTGTGAAATCGGTGTGCGATAGCGTCCGGTCTCTGCCTCACCCTGACGGGTGAACGGAACTCGTGTAGAAGCACCGCGAGTTGACCTTCGTCCCTCAAAGAGGCACCGCGCTCTGCTCGTTTGTCCCCCGATCGGTACAGGAGAGCTCTGAATGCAGATCATGTCCGGACGGCGCGTCCGCTCCGCCGTCACCGTCGTCGCACTGGCGACCGCCGCCCTGCTCGGCACCGCCGGCTCGGCGCTGGCCTGTCACTCCGATGACGACCGCGCCAAGCCGATCCCCGGCAACATCAGCAAATGCGAGCAGGTCAAGGCCGGCGGCAAGGCTTTGTCCGACTCGGACTTCAAGTTCACCGGTGGCGCCGGTGAGAAGCGGCTCAACATCACCGGCCTCGGCGAGGGCGTCAAGGTGACCGCGATCGTCGTCCTCGGCGGCGACGACGGCTACAACGTCTACGAGCCGGGCAAGCGCAAGCTCGCCGACACCCCGCCGTGGACCGAGCTGCGCGCGCCGTTCAACCGCGACGGCAGCAAGGCGAACATCGACAAGTGGTACGCGTGCGGCGAAAAGACCAAGCCGACCGAGCAGCCGAAGCCTAGCGAGCCGACGAAGACCTCGACGGCCAAGCCGTCGACGACCGCTCCGACCACCACGGAGAAGCCGTCCGACACCCCGACCAGCACCTCCGCCCCGGCCCCCGCGGTCGGTGGTAACGGTGGCAACGGTGGCGGCCTCGCCGACACCGGTTTCGACAACGCCTGGCTGCTGTGGGCCGGTGGCCTCCTGGTTCTGGCCGGTGCTGGTGTCCTGGTCCTGCTGCGTGCGCGTCGCAAGACCAACTGAAGCTAGTTAGTGCCTGAAGGCCCTCTTCCTCGTGAAGGGGGCCTTCAGCGCATTTGCGGAAAGTCCCCGAACAGCGACCCTTGCTCGCCCCAAGGGTTCTTCGGGCGGGGGCGGCCGAGCCCGGCGGCCATCGCGACGGCGTTGTCCCATTCGGCGTCGACGACGTAGTCCGTGTGCTTGAGGACGCCCGGCGCCCAGCGGTGCCGCCCGGTCGGGCCGCGCATCGGGTCCGGCAGCCAGTGATCACCGCCCAGCACCACGACGCCCTGTTCGTCGGCTTCCGCGGCCAGCGGGCCCGTCCCGCCTCCCGGCAGATAGCCGTCGCCCAGCAGTTTTCCGGCCACCACGCGATGCCGCCACGTCGTGACGCCACCACCGAAGATGTCCGTGCCACGGCACAGCGACCGCCAGCGGCCGCCGAGATCCTTGTACAGCTCCGAGAGTTGCGCCTGCGGCAGCATCGCGGGGAAGGCCCGCTGATAGCCCCATTGCAGTGGTGAGCCCGCGGTCAGCAGTCCGACGCGGTCGCGGTCCTCCGGCGGGAGGTCGGCGATCACCCGCGCCGCGGCGAGCACGGTCAGCAGGCTGCCGAGGTTGTACCCGGACAGCACGACCCTCGTGCCCGGATCGGCGAGGTGTTCTTTGACGCGGTCCGCGAGTTCCGGAACGACCTTGAGCGCGTAACTCGGCGGAACGGTCGGATGGGCAGCACGCGGCCAGAAGCACACGAGATCCGCCAGCGCGCCGAGGTGGCGGCTGCGCTTGGGTGTCGTCGCGGCGGCGAACACGACGCGCAGCAGCCCCGCCGCCAGCGCGCCGAGCGCGAACACGCCGATCCCCGAAAGCGTCGAGAACCAGCCGGGCAGCTGCCCGAAACCGAAGCGCAGCACCAGGAGCACGCCGCCGCCCGCCGCCATCGCCAGCGCGACCGCCAGCGCGAGATGGTGCAGATGCTTGCGTTCCCACGAGGCGCGGGCCCAGACGCGGGCGGCCTCCTCTTCCTGCGCCTTGCCGATCTCCATCAGCGCGACGATCTTCGGGACGCCGCGCCGCAGCCGTCGCAGCGGGACGGCCACCGCGAAGCCCAGGACCCCGAGTACGACGGCGAGCGCGAGCCCGGCGCCCCACAGCACGGTCACCAGGACGTAGGTGTCGGGCAGCCGGAGATCGCTGGCGCCGACCACTTGCCGCAGCGCGACCGCGAGTCCCGCGCCGAAGCCGCCGCCGAGCAGACCGGCGAGCGCGACGACCGGCGCCGCCGCCCAGCCACCGAGCCAGGGCCGCAACCGGTGCGGCAGGTGCTTCCAGGTCGACCGGCCGAGCAGGGCCGCGGGGATGAGCATCAGCGCGAACAGCACGGTCACCGCGACCATCGCCGCGCCCAGCGCTTCGACCGTCCCGTCCGCGCCGCCCAGCCCGCCGCCGGGAAGCCCGGCCGGCAACGGCGTCCGGCGGACGACGGCGATCCCGACCAGCGCGACCGCCGGCGCGATCAGCCCACCGCGGATCACCGGGCCCGCCGAGAAACCGACCGTCGAGGCCACCAGCGCGGCGAGGACGAGCGTCAGCGCGCAGATCCAGACGACCAGGTCGAATGTCGTCGTCGGCAGCCGGAACGGCCCGCCGAGCAACGGAAGCGCGACACAGGTCAAGGCGGCGACGGTGTGCAGTGTGCGCAGGCCCGGTGTCCTCGGCATGTCCTGTGGCTGCAGCGGGGCCGAACTGTGGACGCGGTGCAACCTGTTCCGTGACCGCCAGTCCGAAGACGGGATCCGGTCGAGCACGAAGATCAGCGCCAGCAGCGGCACCACCCCGATCGCCGTCCGCAGCGGCGCGAAATCCCGCAGGAACGAGGGCGCGCCCGCGAGACACCGTGAACCCGGTGCGAGGCATTGCGCGGCGAACAGGTCGAGCGAGACCACCGCGAGCTGGCTGATCAGCAGCATCGTCAGCAGCAGTGAGGCCACCCGCAGTATCGCCCGGCACGCCGTGCCGAGCATCGCCGCGAACCGCTTGCCCTCCGGGACCGGCGGCAACATCCAGTGCGCGACGTTCGCCAGCGAAAAGGGGAACAGCAGCGCCCAGGTCGCCTTCGCGGCGCCACCGGAGGTCATCCCGCTCCACAGGTAGCCTTCGAGGATGCGCGGGATCGAACGACCGAGCGCGGGCAGCACCGGACCGGGAGCGGGTCGGCGCAGCCGGTCCGACGGCCGGATCAGCCTGCCGATCCCGTCGCCCGCGACGTCGACCACCGACGTCGAATCCAGCAGACTTTCACCGCTCGTGCCCACTAGCCCGGGTACGCGTATTTCGACGACGCGGGTATCGGGACCCGGCATGACCACGGTGAAGGCCTCCAAACAGTTCAGTGGGCGTTGAGCCGACAACGGTACTGTTCTGGTGTCATCCAACCTTGGAGGAAGCGCGCATATGACCCCCGAAAGCGTTGCCAAGCGGCACGACACCCGCAACGGCATCGAGTTCGCCGTCGCCGATCTCGAGGCCGCCGAGTTCGGCCGCAAGGAGATCCGCCTCGCCGAGCACGAGATGCCGGGCCTGATGGCGCTGCGCCGTGAGTACGCCGAGGTGTACCCCCTGCGGGGAGCCCGGGTGTCGGGCTCGCTGCACATGACGGTACAGACCGCGGTCCTGATCGAAACCCTCGTCGCGCTGGGTGCCGAGGTGCGCTGGGCCTCCTGCAACATCTTCTCCACGCAGGACCACGCCGCCGCGGCGGTCGTCGTCGGCCCGTACGGCACCACCGAGGAGCCCAAGGGCGTGCCGGTGTTCGCCTGGAAGGGCGAGTCGCTGGAGGAGTACTGGTGGTGCACCGAGAAGATGCTGACGTGGGACGGCGAAGGTTCCGCAGCGTCCGATGATGGGACCCGGCAAACAGGTCCCAATATGATCCTCGACGACGGCGGCGACGCCACCATGCTGGTGCACAAGGGAACCGAGTTCGAAAAGGCGGGTGTCGTCCCCGCACCGGACGAGAACACCTCGGACGAGTTCCGCGTGTTCCTTCAGCTGCTGAGCGCCTCTGTCGCGGCCGACACCGGCAAATGGACCAAGATCGGCGAAGGCATCCGCGGTGTCACCGAGGAGACCACGACCGGCGTGCTGCGGCTCTACCAGCTCGCCGCGGCCGGTGAGCTGCTGTTCCCGGCGATCAACGTCAACGACGCCGTGACCAAGTCGAAGTTCGACAACCGCTACGGCATCCGGCACTCGCTGATCGACGGCATCAACCGCGGCACCGACGTCCTCATCGGCGGCAAGGTCGCGGTCGTCTGCGGCTACGGCGACGTCGGCAAGGGCGCCGCGGAATCGCTGCGCGGCCAGGGCGCGCGGGTGATCGTCACCGAGATCGACCCGATCTGCGCGCTGCAGGCGGTGATGGACGGCTACCAGGTCAAGAAGCTGGAGAACGTCCTCGGCGAGGCCGACATCATCATCACGACCACCGGCAACAAGGACGTCGTGCTCGTCGAGCACATGGCGCGGATGAAGCACCAGGCGATCCTCGGCAACATCGGCCACTTCGACAACGAGCTCGACATGGCGGGCCTTCAGCGCTACCCGGGCATCCGGCGGATCAACATCAAGCCGCAGGTCGACGAGTGGGTGTTCCCTTCCGGGGGTCCGGGCGCCGCCCCCCGGGATGAGCAGAGCCCCGATGGGAAGAGCATTCTCGTGCTCTCCGAAGGCCGCCTGCTGAACCTGGGCAACGCGACCGGGCACCCGTCGTTCGTGATGTCGAACAGCTTCTCCAACCAGGTGATCGCGCAGATCGAGCTGTTCACCAAGCACGAGGAGTACGACAAGGAGGTCTTCCGCCTCCCGAAGAAGCTCGACGAGAAGGTCGCGAAGATCCACCTCGACGCGCTCGGCGGCGAGCTCACGAAGCTGACGAAGGAGCAGGCGGAATACATCGACGTGGACGTCGAAGGGCCGTTCAAGACCGATCATTACCGGTACTGACCGCCCTTGACCGCCTGAAGTACATGAAGGCCCCCTTCCTTGCGCCGGACGCAGGGGTCCAGGCAAAGCCGAGGTCTTGCAGGTCAGGCGGTCGTTCGTCGCTGTGTAAGGCTGACGATGTAGGAATTGGGACGTTGAGTGTCCCAACTCCTACATCGTCGCGGAGTCACACCGGTTACGAAGCTTGATCGACAAGGGTTCAGGGACATGCCTTCCCAAAACCCCGGCACACGCCCGAGCGGGGAGGATTTCGGACGTTCAACGTCCCGAACTCTCCCCATTTCTTGGCCCTTGCAGGCACCGGAATGTCAAGCCCGGACTACCACCAGCAGCGCTGACCGCCCTTACCACTCACGACGCTGCGAGTGAGCACGCGCTAGCGCCACTCGACCTCGATGCCGGCCAGCCCCGGCCCGGCGTCGCTGAAGAAACCACTGGTCACGCCGCCCATGTCGAGCGGCAGCTCTTCGGACTCGACGGGTACCGCGTCGTCGCGCGTCCGGAACTGCCGCGTGCAGCGGGCGGGCAGCGCGCCGAGCGCGAACTTCAGTTGCACCAGGTAGCTCGAACACTGGTCCCGCAGCATCCGGAAGTACCCGGGCGAAGCGGTACCCGAGTCGTCACGTACCTCGAAGCAGAACACGTGGATCTCGCCCTCGGCGAGTTTCCGGTCGAAGAGCAGTTCGGTGGCCATCGTCTCGGCCTCGGCGTTGCGCCGGATCCGGCCGACGCGACAGCCCTCGGCGGTGATCAGGTCGACGTCGCCGATGTCGCAGCCGGGGTCTCCGTTGTAGACCGTGACGTACCGGTCCGGGCCGTGACGCCGCGCCCGGACCGCCAGCCGGGTGTGCAGGTTGACCTGCCGGTGTGCGGCGTCGAAGGTGATCGTGTCGTGCACCGAGAGCATCTCGAGGTCGGCGTTGTAGCGATTGGACGAGGGGTACGCGCCCAGTTCGGACAGCAGCTGATCGACGATCGAGCCCATGTCACCGGAACGGATGTCGTGGAACGACGCGGCCATCTGGTGTCCGCGTGCCCGCGCCGTCCGTGGCCCGATCAGCACGACGAGCGCGTCCGCGGGCAGTTGCAGCACCGATTCCAGTGCGCGGACCGCCGGGAGCGCCTTGGGTACCTCCGGCTGGCGCAGTCCGCGCTGCCAGTAGCTCAACGTCGACTGTCCGATTTGGACGCCACGGAGGCCGAGGTGGGCGCGGAGCCGGGCAAGTGAGAGGCCGCGATAGGCGATCGCCTGCCGGAGCGCGTGGTGGAATTCGCCGCTGCGCAGGGCCTCGACGAGCTCCTTGGGCAGGGCTTCGAGCGGTTGACGGCGCGTGCCGTCGATGATCGTCGGGGTGTCCCCGTCCGAGGCAAGCTTTCCCGCCGAGAACGCATCAGCACCGTCTCGTGTCACCGCTCGTCCCTTCACCAGACCAGTGTGTGCGCTGAGCGTGAACACCGCGGAACGTTCACGTTAGCAGCGCACTGTGAACACTACGTCCCCCGTTCGGGGTGGTTGACCCCGGAAGAGTGAGTGTTCCGGGGTGTGGAAACGCCCCGGAACGGTCCGTTCCGCCGAGTGCCCATCTTGCTCTGTGTGAGCCTGCTGTTCACCGTTGTGACCACATTGGTTCGCCATGGTGACCAGGAGGCCCGTTGTGCCTGTGTTCTCGAGGAGGGTTTGCGCCGCCGGCGCCGCGAGCGTCGCGGCGTGGCTGGCGATCCAGACCCCGGCGAGCGCGGTGCCCTCGCCGTCCGTCCGGCAGAACCCCATCGCCATGCAGGTGCAGGAAAAGTCCCAATGGTGCTGGGTGGCTTCCGGCACCACCATCGCGGCACGCCTCGGCGTGACCGTCGCCCAGAACGAATTCTGCCGGATGGCTCACGACGAGCGTCGCCCGGAGTGCGCCGACCGCCCTGGAACGCTGGGCGACGTCCGGCGCGCCTTCGGCAAGCTCGGCTTCTCGGACCCGGGCAAGTACGTCAAGGGGCGCGTCGGGTACGCCGCCGTTCGGGAACAGACCGGTTCCGGCCGTCCGGTGCAGACTCGGGTCGGCTGGGCCGCGGGCGGCGGCCACATGCACGTGCTCTACGGCTCCGACCTCGGCCGGAAGTGGGTCGCGTGGGGGGACCCACTGCTCACCGGTAACCGCTACCACTGGTCGACTTACGACTTCTACGCTGGCAACAAGTCCTTCACCTGGACTCACACACTCACCGGGATCCGGCGATGAGCGCGCGGCGGATCCTCGGGCTCGCCGGGCTGGTCGCGTTCGCACTGCTGATGTCGGCGCCCGGAGCGCGCGCGGACCAACTGTCGGGTGAAGATCTCGCGGCCGCGAAGGCGGCCGCCGACGACCCCACGCTGCGTGCCGAGATCGGTCGCTTCTTCACTCAGACGGGTGGTTCAAGCGACGCGCCGTCGGTCAGCGTCGTCGGCAAGTCTTTCCCGGTTTACGAGCTTTCGAGGGACTTCGTCGCCGGTGACGGCGCGGTCGCCGGGCAACTCGCCTACGTCGCCGTCCCGGTGACGGCGTCCGACGGGCAGACCGCCACCGTCTGGTCGGTCCGCGGCGACGACGGCGCCTGGCGCGTCGGCAACATCGCCTCGGGCGACCGGGAAAGCGAACTGGCCCGGCGGTTGCCCGCCGGTGCGACACTGCTCCACGAACCCCAGGTCGACGCCTGGTACGCGCTGCGAGACGGCCGGGTGACCCTGCTCGACTCGGGCGCCAGCGGCTACGCGGCCGGTGGGTCGGCCACCCTCGCGGAGTACCAGAAAACGGTCTCCGGCCGGTACGGCGCGATGCTCGCGAGCTCGCCGTACGCCCAAGAGGGCAAAGCCGGCGGTTACAACGCCCAGGTGATGCCTCGCGGCGACGGCGGCCCCGCGCCCGACGCGCAGGACACCGGCTTCGTCCCGCTACTGATCTGCGGCGGCTTGCTCCTCATCGGTATCGCCGGCTTCTTCCTGCACTCGAAGCGGCGTATCCCCTAGCGGACCGGTGGGCCGGACGTGAGCTGACCCGTCTGGCCCGCCGGTCGACCACCCCGTCTCAAAAACCCATCCCTGACCTCGCCGCCGCCCTCAACGGAACCGCTTCGCGGTGCTGGCCATTCCATCCATGCCCCCGCCGCCGCCCTCAACGGAACCGCTTCGCGGTGCTGGCCATTCCATCCATGCCCCCGCCACCGCCCTCAACGGAACCGCTTCGCGGTGCTGGCCATATTCTGTGGGCGTGGGACGACTCGTGGTGATCGAAGGTCTGGACGGCGCCGGCAAGCGCACGCTCGCCGACGCGCTGACCGGCGCGCTGAACGCGGCCGGAGCGAGCGTCACGTCCATCGCGTTTCCACGCTACGGCGAAAGCGTGCACGCCGACCTCGTGAAGGAAGCACTGCACCGCGGGCACGGCGACCTCGCCGACTCCGTGTACGGCATGGCGATGCTCTACGCGCTCGACCGGCGCGGCGCGGCCGACGAGATCCGCGGCCGCCTCGCCGAGCACGACGTCGTGCTGCTCGATCGGTACGTCGCGTCGAACGCGGCGTACGGCGCCGCCCGGCTCCACCAGGGCGCGGACGGCGAGTTCGTGCGATGGCTGCGGGAACTGGAGATCGACCGCTTCGGCCTGCCGGTGCCGGTCGCGCATCTGCTGCTGCGGGTCACCACCGACGTCGCCGCCGAACGCGCGCGTCGCCGCGCGGAGGGCGACGCCGATCGCGCCCGTGATTCCTTCGAGACCGACGACGCGCTCCAAAAGCGATGCTCGGTGGTCTACGACGAACTCGCCGCGTCCGGCTGGCTCACGCCTTGGCACGTCCTCGACGGCGCCGCCGGTGTCGACACCCCCGCTCTGGCTACCGAACTCCTCCGCGATTAGTCCTCTAGTTGCGGTACTTGCGCGTGCAACTACCGCAATCAGTCCTCTAGTTGCGACAACAGCCAGGAGTGGAACTCGCCGATGTGGTGCTCGGACGGCATCAGCACCCCGCCGCCGCGGTAGGCACGGGACGCCATCGCGGGTTGGCAGCGTTCGCACGCGTCGAAGTCCTGCTCGTTGACGCGGTGGAACAACTCGACCGATCGCGACACGTCCCGGCCTGACGCCATGACCTCCTTCGAGTACAGCCAGTCGCATTCGACGACCGTCCTGTCCGGTGCGAGCGGGTACATCCGGTGAAAGATCACGTGGTCCGGCACCAGGTTCACGAACACCTGCGGCCGGATGGTGATCGCGTAGTACCGCCGGTCCTGTTCGCTCGCGACACCGTCGAGCCGCTCGAAGCCCGAGCCGCCACCGATGGTGAACCCGTCGACGTCGTCGCCGAATTCGGCACCGTGCCCGACGTAGTACTGCACCGCGTATCCGTCGGCGAACTCCGGCAGCACTTCGGTCAGTTCCGGGTGGATCGTCGCGCAGTGATAGCACTCCATGAAGTTCTCGACGATCAGCTTCCAGTTCGCCTTGACGTCGTAGGTGATCCGCCGCCCGACCGAAAGCCCGTCCAGTCCGTAGCGCTCGATCGATTCCAGGTCGCCCAGCCGCTCCCGCACCGCGCCTTCGACGTCGGCCTCGAACGACGGCGGGTCCGCGGCGAGGCAGATCCACGCGTAACCCAGCCACTCCCGGAGGCGCACCGTATGCAGCCCGTACTCGGCGCGGGAGATGTCCGCCAGGTTCGCCAGATTCGGCGCCGCGATCAGCTTTCCGTCGAGTCCGTACGTCCACGCGTGGTACAGGCACTGGAACGCGCGATTTACCGTGCCCGTCTCTTCCGTGCACAACCTGGCCCCGCGATGGCGACAGACGTTGAGGAACGCCCGCAGCCCGCCGTCCCGGCCCCGGCTGACGATGACGCTCTCGCGTCCTGTCCGGACGGTCCGGAAGTCGCCGGCCGACGGCAGGTCCGCCGAACGCACGGCGCAGAACCAACCGCGCTCGAAGATCTTTTCCTGCTCTGCCGCGAAGATCCCGGGATCGGTGTAGTAGCCGCCACCCAGCGTCGGGATCAGGCTGGACGGCTGTTCGGTTCGCGTCAACTCGGCACTCCCGTCAACCGGGCGGGATCGAACAGGGCGATCGGATGCTCGGTGGTGCCGTCGACCACCAGGTCCGCGAGTACCTCACCGACCACCGGCACGAATTTGAAACCGTGCCCGGAGAACCCGCAGGCGATCACCACGCGATCGCGGGTGGGATGGCGGGAGATGACGAAATGCTCGTCGGGGGTGTTCGTGTACAGGCAGGTCGCCGCGCGCCGGAACCCGCCGGGCAGCGACGGCATCTTCCCTCCGACGAAATCTGAGATCTCGTCGACCTCTTCGGCGTGCACCGTCCGGTCGATGGTCTCCGGCGTGCACGTCTCACCGCCGCGGAAGAACGCGACCTTGACGCTCCCGGCGTCGTCGTGCGAGGGGAAGCCGTAGAACTGGCGGCCGTTCTCGCCCTCCCAGACGTAGATCGGATGCCGCTCCGCGCGGAACGGCTCCGCCCCGCCCGAGGGCGCGAACCAGTACTGGACCTGGCGTTCGATGGTGAAGTCGATCCCGAGTTCGGTGAGCAGCCGTGGCGCCCAGGCACCAGGGCAGATCACCAGTTGTTCCGCCGTGTAGAAGTTCCGCGACGTCCCGACCCGGACACCGGTGGACGTCTGGTGCCACGAAAGGACTTTCTCCTCGTGACGCAGTTCCGCCCCGGCACGCGCGGCCAGTTGGAGATGCGCCGCCACACTGCCTTCCGGCACCACGAAACCGGCGTTCTCCTCGTACAGCGCGATCTCGCCGTCGGTGGGGTTCATCGTCGGGAACCGGCGCCGGACCTCGGACGCGTCCCAGATCTCGTGCGGCAGGCCCCATCGCCGGGCGCTGGCGAGACTTCCCGTCACCGTCCGCGAATCCGGGCCGCCGAGCATGATCCCGCCACAGCGGGTGAAGATCTTCCTGCCGGAGTCACGTTCGATCCCGTCCCACAGTTCGTGCGCCCGCACCAGGAGCGGGACATACGCGGGGTCCTCGAAGTACGCCTGCCGCGTGATCCGCGAACCGCCGTGGCTGGAACCGAGGTTGTGCACCGGTGCGAACTGGTCGATGCCCAGCACCCGCTGTCCTCGCCGGGCGAGCCGGTACGCGGCCGCGCTGCCCATGCCACCGAGGCCGATGACGATGACGTCGTAGTGGCTCATGCGGCACTCCTGATCCGGGTCAGGCCGGCGTCGAACAGCGGCTCACTCGCCACGACGGCGGGGAACCGCTCGCCGAAGTACTCGATCTCCAGTGGCCTGCCCGGCACCGACAGTTCCGCCGGAAGCCAGGCATACGCGATGTTCTTGCCGACCGTGTACCCATAGGCGGCGCTGGTGACGTAGCCGACGGGGCGGCCGTCGGCGTACACTGGTTCCTTGCCGAGTACGACGGAATACGGATCGTCGACGGTGAGGCAGGTCAGTTTCCTGGTGACCGTTTCCGCCGAGCGGCCGGCCAGCGCGTCCCGCCCGATGAAGTAGCCCTTGTCCATCCGGACGGCGAATCCGAGCCCCGCCTCGTACGGATCATGCTCGGCGGTGACGTCCGTACCCCACAGGCGATAGCCCTTTTCCAGCCGCATGCTGGAGAACGCGTCGCGTCCGGCGGCGATGACGCCGTGCGCCTGCCCGGCGTCGGAGAGCGTGTCCCACAGTTCGCGGCCGAGGTCGGCGCTCGTGTACAGCTCCCAGCCGAGTTCGCCGACATAGGACAGTCGCATCGCGGTCACCGGTACTTGGCCGACGTACGCCTGCTTCGTCGTGAAGTAGCCCATCGCCCTGTGTGAGAAGTCCGTTGTGGACAGTGGTTGCAGGACGGCCCTGGCGAGCGGTCCCCACAGGCCGATGCAGCAGGTGCCCGGCGTCGTCTCGTGGATCTGCGCGGCGCCGTCGCGGGGCAGGTGCCGCCGGAGCCAGTCGACGTCGATGGCGCTGTTGACACCCACCTGGAATCGCTCGGCACCGATCCGGGCGACGGTCAGGTCGCTGCGCACGCCGCCGTCCTCGTCGAGCAACAGCGTGTACGTGACCGAGCCCGGTTTCTTGTCGAGCTGGTTCGTGGTCATCGTCTGCAGGAACGGCAACGCGCCAGGACCGGTGACCTCGACGCGTTTCAGCGACGTCATGTCGAACATCGCGACCCGTCGCCGCGCCACCAGTGCTTCGGCGCCGCCGATCGGGGACCAGTGGCGCGCGGCCCAGTCGTTGCGTGGCGGGATGCTCTCCACTTCGGGCAGGTTCACGTTCGCCTCGTACCAGTGCGGCCGCTCCCAGCCGCTCGCTTCGAGGAAGTACGCGCCGAGCCCGGCCTGCCGCTCGTAGAACGGGCTCGTCCGTAGTGGCCGCGGTTCCGCCATGGGTTGCAAGGGATGGACGACGTCGTAGACCTCGACGAAGCTCTGGCAACTGCGGGCCAGCACGTAGTCCGGGGCCAGCTGGACCGGCTCGAACCGGGCGAGGTCGCAACCGTGCAGGTCCGTGCCGGGCTGCCCGTCGACCAGCCAGCGCGCCATGGCCCGCGCGACCCCGGCCGAATGCGTGATCCAGACGGCTTCGGCGACCCAGAACCCGCCGAGGCCGGGGTGCTCGCCCAGCAACGGCATCCCGTCCGGGGTGAACGAGAACAGGCCGTTGATGCCCTCTTCGACCTTGGTCTCGCCCAGCGGCGGCAGCAGGCCGACGGCGGCGGCCCAGGACTCCTCGAAGTCCGCGGGCGTGAACGCGAGTTCCGACGGCATACCCTCACCGGCGCCGATCTCTTTGGCGGGCATCGGCATCGGCCGGTGCCCGTACGCGCCGATGCCGATCCGGTCGCCGTGCTCGCGAAAGTAGAGGTCGGCGTCCTGGTGCCGCAGGATCGGCCGGGTCGCACCGGTGAGCCCCGGCAGGGGACCGGTGCGCGCGTACTGGTGCGCCATCGGGACCAACGGGATCGCGAGGTCCACCAGTTCGCCGAGCACCGGGCCCCACATCCCGGCGCACGAGAGCACGATGTCCGCGCGGAAGCTCCCGGTCTCGGTGGTGACACCGGTGACCCGGCCGCCCGCGCTTTCGACGCCGACGACCTTCTGGCGTGCCAGGAACTTCGCGCCGCGCCCGATCGCGCGGCGGGCCTGCGCCTCGGCCGCCCGCAGCGGTTCGGCCAGGCCGTCGGAGGGAATGTGGAACCCGCCGAGGACCTTGGCCTGATCGAGCAGCGGATGCAACGCGGCGCATTCGTCCGGCCCGATCAGCCTGCTTTCGACGCCCGACGCGGTCGCCCAGCCGTGCCGCCGCTTGAGATCGGCGAGCCGCTCGGGCGTCGTGGCCACCTCCAGCCCGCCGAGCGGCCGGAAACACGGTCGGCCGTCGAGATCGAGCGCGCCGTATTTGGCGACGGTGTACTGGGCGAATCCGGTCATCGCGGCGCAACCGCTGGTCTGGAAGACCAGGCCGGGGGCGTGCGAACTGGATCCGCCGGTCGCGAACAGGTCACCCTGGTCCAACACGGTGAGATCGGTCCAGCCGCGTTCGGTCAGTTCGTCGGCGATCGCGCAGCCGACGATGCCGGCGCCGATCACGACCACGCGGGGTCTGGGGGCCATGGTGAGGGGAACCTCCTGCCTGCCCACAGTGTCCACAAGGGACACAGGGCATCGGCGTGACAGGCGCTGTTGCGGATGAGGCACGGTGTTCCGTCTTCAGCAACAAAGTGCGGCACGTGCGGGCACGCTGTCAAGAGCCCGAAACGGTCGCCCTCTTCAACCCGTGCGTGTAATGAACGGGACTTTCCTCGCAAAAATTGAGATGAAAGCCCCGTTCATCTCACTCGGCGGGGGCGTGACAGGGCCGGTCACCTCACTCCGCGAAATACCCCAGCTGAGCCGAGAGATCCGCGGAGGCCTCCGTCAGTAGCCGCACGATCTGCCGCACCCGCTGTTTCGAAAGCCGGTACGACGGACCGGAAGCGCTCATCGCCGCGACGACATCGCCGCCGGGGCCGAGTACCGGCACCGCGACCGCGTGCATCCCCAGCTCCAGTTCCTCGAAACAGGCCGCGTACCCGTCCTCGGTGACACGCTCCAGTTCGGCGGTCAGCTCGTCCGGGTCGACCGTGGTCCGCGGCGTGAACCGTTCGAGTTTCCGTCGGAGCAAGCGTTTGCGCTCGACGTCGCCCAGGTACGCGAGCAGCACCTTCCCGCTGGAGGTCGCGTGCAGCGGGGTGCGCTGGCCGGTCCAGTTCTGCGTGCTGATCGCGGCCGAACCGCGGGCCTGGCTGATGTTGATCGCGACCCCGTCGTCGGCGATCGCGATGTTGACCGTCTCGCCGAGCGTCTCGGCCAGGCCCTGGCACGTTCGCCTGCCCAGTTTCGCCAGGTCCATGCGGCCGGTGGCGGCGCCGGCGAGCCGGACGACGCCGAAGCCGATCGCGTACTTCCCCCGTTCGCCGAGCTGCTCGACGAGGCCGCGGTTCTCCAGGACGCTCAGCAGCCGGGAGGCCGTCGACTTGTGCACGCCGAGTTCACCCGCGATCTCGGTGATCCCCGTTTCCCCGTTGCGTGCCAGCAGTTCCAGCACGCTGATCGCGCGGTCGACGGACTGTACCTGGCTGGGCGTTGCGTTCCCCGCGTTCTGGTTCCGCATGACGCAACAGTAGCCGTTTCGCCCGCATCCGCTCGGCTGAGTGGGCGAATCCCTTGACGCACCGGCCCCTCGGGAGCAATTGTTGCGCAGAGCACGTCTCGTCTCGTAATACGCAACATCAACAAACCGTCGGTCCTTTCCCGGAGGCCCCGATGATCCGTGCCTGCTCCGTCTCCGAACTGCCCGAGGGCGAGGCTCTCCGGCTGGAGGGCCCCGTGCCCGTCTCGGTCTTCCACGCCGAAGGCGGCTTCTACGCCCTTGATGACACCTGCACTCACCAGGACGCGTCGCTCGCCGACGGCTGGATCGAGGACTGCTTCGTCGAATGCCCGCTGCACGCCGCGCGGTTCGACCTGCGGACCGGCGTCCCGGTCAGCCTGCCCGCGAAGAACGCCGTGCGCACGTACCCGGTCGTCGTCGACGACGGGGTGATCTACGTAGACACCGAGGCGCGCCGGGAAATTGCTTGAGAACCATCGCCGTCGTCGGGACCTCGCTGGCGGGACTCCGTTCGGCGCAGGAGTTGCGCTCGCAGGGTTTCGACGGACGGCTGGTGATGATCGGCGCCGAAGCGCCGTACGACCGGCCGCCGCTGTCGAAGGACTTCTTGCTGGGCAGGGTTTCCGTCGCGGACCTCGCCCTCGCCGGGCAAGACGACCTCGACGCGCTCGACGCGGAATGGCATCTCGGCGTCCGTGTCGAGAAGCTCGGCCGCGACGGCGTGACACTCGACGACGGCACCATGATCACCGCCGACGGCTACGTCATCGCGACCGGCGCGGCCGCCAGAACCCTTGACGCGGCAAGGAATCTGAAAGGTGTTCACACCTTGCGGACGCTCGATGACGCCGTCTCGCTGAAGCGGGATCTCACGGCCGGGCCGTCTTCGGTGGTCGTCATCGGCGCGGGGTTCATCGGCGCGGAGGTCGCGTCCGCCTGCCGTCTGCTCGGCCACGACGTCACCGTGATCGAGGCGATGCCCGTCCCGCTCGCCCCGGTCGTCGGCCCGGAAATGGGCACGGTGTGCGGTGGATTGCACGCGGAAAGCGACGTCCGGTTGATCGCGGGTGCGCCCGTCGCCGGGTTCGCCGGAGCCGATCGCGTCACCGGCGTGCGGCTCGCGGACGGCAGGGAGATCCCGGCGGATCTCGTCGTCGCCGGAGTGGGGGCGCGGCCGGTCACCGAATGGCTGACCGGTTCCGGGCTCGCCGTCGACGACGGGGTGCTGGTCGATTCCGGCTGTGTCACAGCGAATCCCCGAGTGATCGCGGTGGGTGACGTCGCGCGATACCGCTGCCGTCTGCGCGGGAGGCGGATCCGCGCCGAACACTGGACGGCCGCGAACGAGCAGGCGGGCGTGGCGGTCACGAACCTGCTCGCCGGCGCGACCGTCACGCATTTCGCACGACACGGTTACTTTTGGTCCGATCAGTACGGGCACCGGATCCAGTTCGCCGGAGTGGCCACAGAAGACGTGCGGATCGTGGAAGGCGATGTCGAGGCGAAGCGTTTCGTCGCGACCTATCACCGCGAAGACGCACTGGCCGGCGTCTTCGCGATCGACTCGCCACGGCCGTTCACCAGGCTCCGGCGTGCGCTCTAGAGGCCGAAGACCCTACTCGGATGGAGCAATTTGCCCGTTTCGATGATCTTTCTGGTGGTCACATCGCCGGGTCGCGCGCTCGTGCGGGGAAACTAGTGCGAACATAGGTTTATGAAGGCACGTGTTCTGGTCGTCGACGACGACCCTGCTCTCGCGGAGATGCTCACCATCGTGCTGCGTGGGGAGGGGTTCGACACAGCCGTCGTGGCCGACGGCTCACGGGCGCTGCCCGCGCTTCGTGAGCTGAAACCGGACTTGGTCCTCCTCGACCTCATGCTGCCCGGGATGAACGGCATCGACGTCTGCAAGGCGATCCGGGCCGAGTCCGGCGTGCCGATCGTCATGCTCACCGCCAAGAGCGACACCGTGGACATCGTCCTCGGGCTCGAATCGGGGGCCGACGACTACGTGGTCAAGCCCTTCAAGCCGAAGGAACTCGTGGCCCGCGTCCGCGCCCGGATGCGCCGCACCGAGGCCGAGCCCGCCGAGTCGCTGACAATCGGCGACCTCGCGATCGACGTCCCCGGTCACGAGGTGACGCGGGAGGGCAAGGCCATCCCGCTGACCCCGCTGGAGTTCGACCTCCTGGTCGCGCTCGCGCGGAAGCCGCGGCAGGTGTTCACCCGCGAGGTGCTGCTCGAGCAGGTGTGGGGTTACCGCCACGCCGCCGACACCCGCCTGGTGAACGTGCACGTCCAGCGTCTGCGCTCGAAGGTGGAGAAGGACCCGGAACACCCCGAGGTGGTGTTGACCGTTCGCGGCGTCGGGTACAAGGCAGGCCCGCCGTGATCACCCCATGAGAGGACGCTTGCCAAAGCTCGCCCAAGCCACGATGCGCCACCTCCGGCGCATCGTGGTTTTCGTGCGCCGCAAGGTCGTCTCGTTCAACGAACTGTGGCGGCATTCGCTGCAGTTCCGGGTCACGGTGTCGACGCTGGCGCTGTCTTCGGCCGTGGTGTTCGTGCTGGGCATGGTGCTGCAGAACCAGATCACCGAACGGCTGGTCGAGACCAAGCAGAACGCGGCGATCGCCCAGACCAGGGCGGTCGTCGAGACCGCGGCCAGTGAACTGGTCGGCGTCGGCACGGAAAGCCCGGAAGCGCTGACAGCGCGAATGAACAACGCGCTGAAGAAGATCTCCAGCACGACGACCTCGCAGGACGGCGCCGGATCGGCCGCGGGCACCTTCGAGCCGGTGCTGGCCGCGGGCGGGCGTGATCAGTCGAGCCGTCCGGTGGCCGCCGGTCCCTACGAAAAGGTGCCTGTCCGGCTGCGCCAGTTCGTGGAGACCGAGCAGGTCAGCCACCTGACCCACACGGTCGCCGAACCGGACGGCGGCAAGACGACGTACCTGATCGTCGGCGCCCCGGTGTCGACGACGATCAACCCGCTCCAGCTCTATCTGCTGTACCCGCTCACCAGCGAGCAGAACACCGTCTCGACCGTGCAGAACACGCTGCTCGTCGGCGGTCTCGTGCTGCTGCTCCTGCTGGCCGGGATCACGAACCTGGTCACCCGGCAGGTGGTCCGGCCGGTCCGGCAGGCCGCCGCGGCGGCCGAACAGTTCGCGGGCGGAGACCTGGACCAGCGGCTCGCCGTGCTCGGTGAGGACGATCTGGCCAAACTCGCCGTGTCCTACAACGGGATGGCCGCGAGCATCCAGCGGCAGATCCGCCAGCTGGAGGATTTCGGCGGCCTGCAGCGCAGGTTCACCTCCGACGTCTCGCACGAACTGCGCACCCCGCTGACCACCGTCCGGATGGCGGCCGACGTGCTGCACGCGTCACGCGAGCAGTTCCCGGCGGGGCTCGCCCGCTCCACCGAACTGCTGGTCGACGAACTCGACCGGTTCGAGGCCCTGCTCGGCGACCTGCTGGAGATCAGCAGGCTCGACGCCGGTGTCGAGGAGCTCTCGGCGGAACTGATCGACGTCCGGCCGATCGCGACAAGGGCCGTCGAACAGGTCCGGGTGATCGCCGGCAACGCGGGCAGTTCGGTCGAGCTGGTGCTGCCGGACGAGGAGGCGTCGGCCGAGGTCGACGCGCGCCGCGTCGAGCGGATCCTGCGTAACCTGCTGGCCAACGCGGTGGACCACAGCGAGGGGAACCCAGTGGTGCTGACACTGGCGGTCAACGAGACCGCCGTCGCCATCACCGTGCGCGACCGCGGTGTCGGGCTCCATCCCGGCGAGGCGGAACTGGTGTTCAACCGGTTCTGGCGTGCCGACCCGTCCCGCAACCGCCGGACCGGCGGCACCGGGCTCGGCCTCGCGATCAGCCAGGAGGACGCCAGGCTGCACGGCGGCGTGCTCGACGCGTGGGGCGAGACCGGCTACGGCGCCTGTTTCCGGCTCGTGCTGCCGCGGCAGCAGGACACGCCGATGGGGGAGAGCCCGCTGGTCCTGCCGCCGCCCGAGCACAAGGTGACCGACCCGCATGGTTCGCCGTCCGGACTGCTCGAAGTCCGCCCGGCGCCCGACGCGATCCTCGCCGAACCCGAGGAGGTCGGCCGGTGAGGCGGCTGCTGACCCTGCTCGCGGTGTTCCTGCTGGTCGCCGGATGCGCGAACATCCCGCTCGAATCCCAGCCCATCGTCGTCCCCGGGGACAAACCCGCGCAGGCGCCGGTGGACGTCCCCGAACCGCAGGCCGGGATCGACTCGCTGACCGTCACCCGCCAGTTCATCCGCAACTCCGCGACGCCGGGCACGGCCAACGCCGACGCACGGGTCTACCTCGACGACGAAGCCCGGCGGAACTGGAAGCCGTCGCCGGGGCTGACGATCATCGACGACACCTTCGGCACCGTCTACGACACCTCGTCGCCGTCGGGGAACCCGGACGAGCAGGTGGTGAACGTCCGCGGGTTCAAACTCGGCAACCTGAGTCCCGACAGCGCGTTCATCCCGGTGAAGGCCGAGTACTCGCAGCAGTACAAGCTGCGGAAGCAGCCGAACGGCCAGTGGCGGATCGTGGATCCGCCGCAGGAACTCGCCATCACCGACGAGGATTTCGCGCGCAGCTACTTCCGGGTGCCGATCAGCTTCTACTCGCCCGACTCCGGCGCTTTCGTCCCCGACCTCCGGTACATCGCGGCGAAACCACAGGCCGGGCTGCCGGGCCGGGTGATGGACCTGGTGCTGCAGGGCCCGTCGGAAGGATTGAAGGGCGCGGTCAAGGACCTGCTCGGCGGCCAGGTCACCACCGATACCAACGTGCGCAGCACGGACGACGGCACACTGGACATCAACCTGACCGGGATCGGCGGGGCCAGCCTCGCGGACCGGAACCTGATCGCCGCGCAAATCGTCCTCTCGTTGCAGACGGTGACACTGAGCCGGATCCGGTTGCTAGCCGACGGCACCGCGCTGGTGCCGGACCACGAATACTGGCGTTCCAACGAAATTCCCGCGTACAACACGGACATCGCCCCCAACTCGGAGCTGAAGGGGCTGATGACCGTGAACGGGCGGGTCCGGTCGCTCGGTGACGGGGCGCCGGTCGACGGGCCTGCCGGCAACGGCGGGTACAAGGTCATCAGCGGTGCGCAGTCCGTCGACGGCAAACGGCTCGCGGTGGTCGAAGAGCGCGACGGCAGGCAGTGGCTCCGGGTCGGCGACCTCGGCCGCGACCTCGCCTCGGTGGACCTGTTCGGCGGCAGCCTGAGCCGCCCCACCTGGCGGCCGGTCGCCCGCGGCGGCGGGGTTTCGGGCGAGGTCTGGACGGTCGTCGACCACAACACCGTCGCCAGGGTCACGCTGGCCGCTGACGGGCGCTGGGTGAAGGCAGGCGTCGACGCGACCATGCTCACCGGACTCGGTCAGGTCACCGAACTGCGCCTCTCCCGCGACGGGTCCAGGCTGGCCGCGGTGGTCAACGGGCAGCTGGTGGTCGCGTCGATCGAGCGGACCGCGGACTCGGTGGCGCTGCGGTCTCCGCGGAAGCTGCAGGAACGCGACCTCAAGGACGTCGTCGACGTCGACTGGGCGACCCAGGATCACCTGATCGTCGCGACGTCGTCGAGCACGCTGCCGGTGGTCAAGGTTCCGCTGGACGGGCAGCGGATGGACACCTTCAACAGCTCGAACCTGACCCCGCCGGTGCACGGTGTCACCGCCGCGCCGAGCAGGCAGAACCTGGTCGCGGACGCGGGTGGGCTGTGGGTGGCCTCCGAGCTGGGCGAGGTCTGGCGGCCGCAGGCGCATACGGTCACCGACGCGGACCCGTTCTATCCAGGCTGAGTAGCTTTCGCGTGCTTGGGTGGGAGGAGCGGGCTCGGACCGAGCCTCACCCCCCGGAGGCCGTCGCAGCCTGGCGGGTGAGGCTGTGTGGAAATAGAGACGTTGAGTGTCCCTATTTCCACACAGCCCTCCTGCTTCGCCCACCCTCCGCGGGAGCAGGAGGGCGACCAGGCGCCGGTGACTGTTGAGCCCGGCGGGTCGTAAGTACTGGCGTGGAGCGGTCCAGGTCGCGAAAGCCGCGTTCGCAACAGCTCCTCGCGCGAGCACCTGCCAAAGACGGCCACCCTGCGCGGGCTGTCCTGGCGGCGCCGACCGAACGATCGTGCCTTTCTCCTCAACTGGCATCCCGGGCGCGGCCTCGGGAACCGGAGCCTTCTCCTCGACTGCTGTCATGAAAGGTCTTCTTAGGACGAAATGGGTCCTCAGCGGAACTCTCATGACACGACGGGCCCCGGAACTGTCGGTCCGCGCCGCGATCCTCGACGGCATGTCCGACCTCTTGGATCTCCTCATCCCCGCCCGCTGCGCGTCCTGCGGGGCACCCGGTGCCCCCTGCTGCGCGACCTGTCAGACCGCTTGGGGTTCGCTCAGCGAGATCACCCGCGCCCCGACGGTCGGTCTCGTGCCCGTTTACGCACTGGCCCGTTACGCCGACGAAGCCCGCCGCCTGATCCTCGCCTATAAGGAACGTGGCCGTCGTGACCTCGCGCCGTCCTTGGGCAGAGCCCTCGCCGAAGCTCTGTCGCATCTGCCCGAGCAGGGTGTGGCACCCTGCCTCGTCCCGGTCCCGTCGAGACGGTCCGCCTCGCGTGTCCGAGGTGGCCCCCATGTCCAGCGCATGGCCGAAGAATGCGCGAAAGTGCTGGTGAGTAAGGGAAAACCGGCAACAGTGGCCCCGGTTCTCAAACTCGAGGCCGGGGTCCGCGACGCCGCGAGGCTCACCCGCGCCGAGCGGGCGGTGAACCTCGACGGCCGCGTCAGCCTGGTCCCGGGGGCCTGCCCCGCACGGGTCATTCTTCTTGACGACGTGATCACAACCGGAGCGACGGCCGCCGCTTGCGCGCGTCTGTTGGACATAAGCGGAATTCACGTTTCCGCGGTGGTGGCACTGGCCGCCGCCGGGTGATCAAGGGGTCACCTACAAGAGTGGTTAATGCTCGGGAACGGGAATGGGCACAAGGGCGTTGACGGGATATGAGGCAGCTTCCGGGGAACACTCCGACGGCCCGCCACCCCACCGGGGTGGCGGCGGATTCCCCCGGCGGCGTCACCCTCGGCTTTTTCCTGTCCGAAGGCTTGCGCCGTCCGCGTGAAAACAAGTCACCGGGACGACGCCCGGCAGGCCGGATTGTCCCGCTGGACGCACCGCCGTCGTCGCGTGCGGTAACGAGGTCTCACGTCCTGATATCCCCCGGCTCGGGGGCTGTTGCTCGCGGCGTGTTACAGCTAACGTGCAGCGCTATCAGCAATCCCGGCAGGCAGGGAGGTGACCAGCCCATGTCCCTGGCGCCGGAGCCGCGCTGAGTCCGCGCTCGGACATCCGACACGAGACGTCGTGGCCGCATGCCGAGTTCCCTCATCGCCCGCGATTCGGGCTTCGTCCCCGCATTACCGGCGCCCTGGTGAACACATCTACAGCTCGCAGTCATTTCAGCGAGGGAGGTCGTGTATGGACATCGTCATTAAGGGCCGCAACGTCGAGGTGCCCGACCACTATCGGGCACTCGTCAGCGAAAAGCTGGCCCGGCTAGAGCGCTACGACAAGAAGGTCATCCGTTACGACGTGGAGCTCTTCCATGAGCCCAATCGCCGGCAGTCGAAGAACTGCCAGCGCGTCGAAATCACCGGGAAGGGCAGGGGCCCCGCCGTACGCGCCGAAGCGTGTGCAGGCGACTTCTACGCAGCGCTGGATTCCGCTCTGAACAAGCTCGAGAACAGACTGCGGAAGACACACGACCGCCGGCGCGTGCACTACGGCCGCAGCCGCCCGGAATCCGTCGCCGAGGCGACTTCGATGGCGGCCGCCGGTGGCATGACCACCGACACCCGGCATCTCGCGGGTACCGCGGTGCTCGAAGCGCCCGAGGCCGAACCCATGGCCAACGGTTTCGCTGTCGAGAGCGGTGACGACTTCGAGATGCCCCAGCAGCGCTGGGATGACGGGGTGACCGAACATCAGCCCGGTCGCGTCGTCCGCGAGAAGAAACACGACGCGGACCCCATGACGGTCGATCAGGCTCTCTACGAGATGGAACTGGTCGGTCACGACTTCTACCTGTTCAACGACTCCGACGCCGGATGCCCGAGCGTCGTCTACCGGAGGCGAGGCTTCGACTACGGCGTCATCCGGCTGGGTTAGCCGGAGGCCTCCGACCCCCCTATCGCCCATGACGGCGGCCCGCACGTGGATCGCGTGCGGGCCGCCGCCGTGTCCGGCGCCCCAGGTCCCGACGGACGGTGCGTGCGCGAACACCGAGGTGTTCCCTACGATGGGGGTCGGACGGCGGTGCGTAACCCGGCGCCGCCGCACAAGACTGCCCGGGATCGGCTCGGGTGCGATCACAATCAGCTAGTGAGGTCGACCGGATGGTGCTGAACCGCCTGCTCCGCGCGGGCGAGGGCAAGATGGTGAAGCGGCTGCGCAACATCGCCGATCACATCAACACCCTCGAAGACGACGTCAAGGGACTTTCGGACACCGCGCTGCGGGCCAAGACCGACGAGTTCCGTAAGCGGAACGCGGACGGCGAGTCACTCGACGACCTCCTGCCAGAGGCGTTCGCGGTGGCGAGGGAGGCGGCCTGGCGCGTGCTCGGCCAGCGGCCCTACGACGTCCAGGTGATGGGTGGCGCGGCGCTGCACCTCGGCCAGGTGTCCGAGATGAAGACCGGTGAGGGCAAGACCCTGACCCAGGTGCTTCCGGCGTACCTGAACGCGCTGTCCGGCAAGGGCGTGCACGTCATCACGGTGAACGACTACCTCGCCAAACGTGACGCCGAGTGGATGGGCCGTATCCACCGCTTCCTCGGCCTCGAGGTCGGCATCATCCTGGCCGACCAGACGCCGGAGGTCCGCCGTCAGCAGTACGGCGCCGACATCACGCACGGCACGAACAACGAGTTCGGCTTCGACTACCTCCGCGACAACATGGCGTGGAGCCTCGAGGACTGCGTGCAGCGTGGCCACAACTTCGCGATCGTCGACGAGGTCGACTCGATCCTCATCGACGAGGCCAGGACGCCGCTGATCATCTCCGGCCCGGCCGACCAGTCCTCGCGCTGGTATGTCGAGTTCGCCCGGATGACCCCGCTGATGAAGGCGGACATCCACTACGAGGTGGACATCCGCAAGCGCACCGTCGGTGTCACCGAGAAGGGTGTCGCCTTCGTCGAGGACCAGCTCGGCATCGACAACCTCTACGAGGCCGCGAACACGCCGCTGGTCGGCTACCTGAACAACGCGCTGAAGGTCAAAGAGCTCTACAAGCGCGACAAGGACTACATCGTTCGCGACGGCGAAGTGCTCATCGTCGACGAGTTCACCGGCCGCATCCTGCACGGGCGCCGCTACAACGAGGGCATGCACCAGGCGATCGAGGCGAAGGAAGGCGTCGAGATCAAGGCCGAGAACCAGACTCTCGCCACGATCACGTTGCAGAACTACTTCCGGCTCTACGACAAGCTGGCCGGCATGACCGGTACCGCCGAGACCGAGGCGGCCGAGTTCCACCAGACCTACAAGCTGGGTGTGGTGCCGATCCCGACCAACAAGCCGATGGTCCGCGCCGATCAGGCCGACCTCATCTACAAGACCGAGCAGGCCAAGTTCGAGGCCGTCGCCGAGGACATCGCCGAGCGGCACGAGAACGGCCAGCCGGTGCTGGTCGGCACCACGAGTGTCGAGAAGTCCGAGCACCTGTCGAAACTGCTGCTCAAGCTGGGTGTCCCGCACGAGGTCCTCAACGCCAAGCACCACGACCGGGAGGCGCTGATCGTCGCTCGCGCCGGTCGCAAGGGTGCGGTCACGGTCGCCACCAACATGGCGGGCCGCGGTACCGACATCGTGCTCGGCGGCAACCCGGACCTCATCGCCGACGAGGTGCTGCGCGAGCGCGGCCTCGACCCGGTGGAGCACTCCGAGGAGTACGAGGCCGCTTGGCCGAAGGTGCTCGAGGACATCCGGGCCGAGACGAGGGCCGAGGCCGACGAGGTCCGCGAGGCCGGCGGTCTGTACGTGCTCGGCACGGAGCGACACGAGTCGCGCCGGATCGACAACCAGCTCCGCGGTCGTTCCGGCCGTCAGGGCGACCCGGGCGAGTCCCGGTTCTACCTCTCGCTCGGCGATGAGCTCATGCGCCGCTTCAACGCGACGATGGTCGAGCGGGTCATGACCACCATGCGGCTGCCGGACGACGTGCCGATCGAGCACAAGATGGTCTCCAAGGCGATCAAGAGCGCGCAGACGCAGGTCGAGCAGCAGAACATGGAGATCCGCAAGAACGTCCTCAAGTACGACGAGGTGATGAACGAGCAGCGCAAGGTGATCTACGCCGAGCGCCTGCGCGTCCTCGAGGGCGAGGATCTTCGCGAGCAGATCGAGCACATGCTGGTCGACGTCATCAACGCGTACGTCACCGAAGAGACCTCTTCGGGCTACGCCGAGGACTGGGACCACGAGAAGCTGTGGACGGCGCTCAAGACGCTGTACCCGGTCAAGGTCACTTGGAACGACCTCAACGCGGACGACGACCTCGACTCCGAAGCGCTGCGCCAAGCGCTGCTCGACGACGCCCACCGCGCGTACGACGAGCGCGAGGCCGAGATCGACGGCAAGGTCGGCGAAGGCGCGATGCGCAGCCTGGAGCGCCAGGTGATGCTCACCGTGCTCGACCGTAAATGGCGTGAGCACCTCTACGAGATGGACTATCTCAAGGAGGGCATCGGCATGCGGGCCCTGGCGCAGCGCGATCCGGTCATCGAGTACCAGCGCGAGGGCTACGACATGTTCCGCGCGATGCTGGAGTCGCTGAAGGAGGAGGCCGTCGGCTTCCTGTTCAACCTCCAGGTCGAGCAGGCCGAGCCCGCCGCGCCGTCGCCGGAGTCCGCGTCCGCGCTGCCCGCCGGTGTCGGCTCCGGGAACGGCCAGGCCGCCAACGGCGATGGACGGCACGCCCGCCCGACGCCTCCGCAGGGGCCGGCGACCGACACCGAATCCGTGCCGTCCGCCTTGCGGGGCAAGGGGCTCGGCGGCGGTTCGCAGTCCGGGCTGACCCTGTCGGGCCCGTCCGAGGACGGCGGCGTCGAGTCGCATTCGGACGGTGGCGACAGCGACGGCGGTGACCAGAACGGAACCCGCCGGGAGCGTCGTGCCGCGCAGCGCGCCGCCCAGAAGAAGGGCAAGAAGGGCCCGCGCCGCTAAACGCAATGACAAAGGGCCCTCATCGCACGCAAACGGTGAGGGCCCTTTGTCATGCCGCGATCCGGAGCGCGGAAACGCGTCGCGGCGGCTTCAACAGGTTGAAGCGTGTGCACACCCAGCCTGTCGACGTCCGCTCGAAGCGCGCGGCCAGGGCGAGGAAGCGCTCGTTCTGTTCGACGGTCGCGCAGGCCTCGATGACGCCGTCCGCCGGATGACACAGGTGGATCGACTTCGGCCGATAGCCGCCCGGCGGACGGCGACGGCCGCGGTCGAGCAGCGCGCTGTGGAGCGCCGGGTCGAGGATCGGCTGGACCTGGACCGCCGGACGGCGTCCGTCGCAGGCTTCGAGGATGGTGGTCAGCAGCCTGCTCACCTGCCGCCCGTCCAACGTGTCGGCTGCCTGCCGCGGCCGCGGTGCCTCCGCGAACCGCTCGCCTGCCAGCGGCAGGTCCAGCATGAGCTGGTTGTCCGGCGGCGACACCCGGTGCGTCAGCCTGCTCGGGCGGCCCGCGAGCCGGTACGGCGGTTCATACGGTTGAAGCCGTCTCAATACGTACGAAGTCATCAATCGTCCCCCTCCGCGGCCCCCTCGGCCACGCCCATCAGTTAAGGGACCGCCGGTGGGCGACACGGCGACAGGAACCGCCCGAGAGGATGAAACGGGCGGCAATCGCTTGTGGCCGCGCGCGGGTACGGTGGACGGGTGCTGAAGGGGCTGGTCGTCGACTACGTCGGGGTGCTGACGGACGCGGGAGCGGACGAGCTGTACGCCTTCCTGCGGGCCGCCAGGTCACGCGGCATCAAAACGGCCTTGCTCTCGAACGCCCCCGGCGCGTCGGAAGAGGCCAAACGCTCACTGGACCCGTTCTTCGACGCGCTCGTCTTCTCCGGCGAGGTCGGCGTGGCCAAACCCGAACGCGAGGTCTACCTGCTCACCGCCGGGCTGCTCGACCTGCCCGCGGACCGGTGCGTGTTCGTCGACGACGCCGCGCACAACGTCCGCGCCGCGGTGGCGGCGGGGATGGCGGGAGTGCACCACACGTCGGTCGAGGAGACGCTGACCGAGCTCGGCGCTTTTTTCCCGGCGGGCTGAAGGGGCCCTTCACCGCATGACATGCGGTAAAGGGCGCTTTACCGGCGTCTGATGCGGGGAAAGTCCCCTTCAGTCGCGGTCCGAAGCGCGGGCCCGGCGGACCAGTTCGAACGAGAGCACGGCGGCGGCCGCGGAGACGTTGAGCGACTCGACCTCACCCGGCATCGGGATCGACACCCACTCCGTCACCAGTTCGCCGACCTCGGCGCCGACGCCGTTCGTTTCCCCGCCCAGCACGAACGCCGCGCGCTGCGGCAGTTCGACGTCGAACACCGAATCCCGGGCCGAAGCGCCCAGTGCGTAGATCCCGTACCCGGCTTCGGTGAGCATTTCGGCGGCCTCGCGTGCGCTGCCGCATCGCAGCACCGGAGCGCGGAACGCGACCCCGGCCGAGGCCTTGACCACCATCGGGTCGAGGGCGGCGACCCCGCGCCGCGGCACCACGACACCCTCCAGCCCGGCGGCGGTCGCCGTGCGCAGGATCATCCCGACGTTCGCCGGGGTGGTGATCCCGTCGAGCAGCAGCACCCGCGACGGCGGCCTGCCGTCGGACAGCGCCGCGTGCAGGGACCGCATGCGCGGCGCGACGACGTCGGCCAGCACTCCCTGGTCCTGCTTGCCGTTGCCGGCCAGCACCTTGACACGATGCGCGCTCGCCCGCTGCACCGGGACCCCGGCGGCCTTCGCGGCACGCTGGATCTCGGCGGCGTTCGGCCCGCGCACAGTGTCGGCGAGAATCACCTTGTCCACTTCGAGCGCCGCGTCGTCCAATGCCTCGAGCACCGGTTTCCGGCCGTACACCGTCAGGAACCGGTCCTTCGGCGAGATCACCGACTCATCACCCACACCGGCGAGTGTCCCACTGTGTAAGGATCGGCTCATGCCCGACCGCCTCTCCGCGCTGGACGCCTCGTTCCTGTACGTGGAAGACCACTCGACCCCGATGCACGTCGGCGGCGTGGCGATCTTCGAACGACCACGCGACGGCTTCACCTACGAGCTGCTGCTGGACCTGATCGGTCAGCGCCTGGCGTTCCTGCCGCGCTACCGGGAGCGGGTGCTGGAGGTGCCCGGCCACCTCGCGCGGCCGGTGTGGGTCGACGACGTCGACTTCGACCTCAACTACCACGTCCGCCGGTCCGCGCTGCCGCAGCCGGGCTCCGACGGCCAGCTGTTCGATCTCGTGGCGCGGCTGATGTCGAGGCGGCTCGACCCGGGAAGGCCGCTCTGGGAGGCGTACTTCGTCGAGGGGCTCGCGGGGGACCGGATCGCGCTGGTGACCAAGACGCATCAATCCGTTGTGGACGGGATCGGCACCATCGATCTCGGACAGCTGATCCTCGACACCAGTCCGCAGGAGCCGGAGCCGTTCGACGACAACTGGCATCCGCGCCGGGAACCGAGCCGTACCCAGCTGATCCTCGACGCGGTCGCCGAGACCGTGCAGCGGCCGACGGAACTGGTGGAAAACGTCCGCTCCATCGCCCACGACGCCACCGCGATGGCGGGCAAGGTCACCGAGACGGTCGGCGACGTCGCGTCGGCGCTCAAGACCATGGTCAATCCGGCGCCGTCCGGGCCGCTCAACGTCCGCACCTCCGGCGGCCGCATGTTCGCCGTGGTCCGCACGCGGCTGGAGGACTACCGCGAGATCCGCGCCGCGCACGGCGGCACGGTCAACGACGTCGTGCTGGCGGCGATCAGCGGCGCGCTGCGGGAATGGCTGCTCTCCCGCGGGTCGAGCCTGACCGCGACGACCACGGTGCGCGCGCTGGTGCCGATGGCCGTCCGCGACGCCGAGACGGCCGAATACTCGACACCCGCGCTGCTCGGGAACCAGGTCGACGCCTACCTGGTCGACCTCCCGGTCGGTGAGCCGAACGCGGTCCTGCGGCTGCAGCACATCGGCCACGCGATGGCTGATCACCTCGACTCCGGCCGGTCGGTCGCCGCGCGCGGGCTGCTGACGGTCGGCGGTTTCGCGCCGGCGACGCTGCACTCGCTGGGGGCGCGGGCGGCCGGGTCCATGTCGGGACGCATCTTCAACGTGCTGATCACGAATTCGCCGGGCCCGCAGGTGCCGCTCTACGCGGGACAGGCGAAGATGGTGGAGATGTTCCCGGTCATGCCGCTGGTGCGCAATCAGGCGCTGGCGATCGGGGTCACCTCGTATCACGGCGGTGTCTACTTCGGACTGAACGGTGACCGCAAGGCCGTGTCCGATGTGGACCTGCTAGCCGGGATGATCGAGGAATCGTTGGAAGAGCTGAAGGGTGCGCACTGGTGAGGGTCTTTCTACCGGCGACGATCGCGATGCTCCGTGACCTTGAAACCGCCGGGGAGTTCCGGGCGCGGAGCGGCACGGGATTCGCGCTGACCCCGGCGTTGCGGGAGTCCTACGCCAGCGGATCCGACGAAGAACTGGAGTACGCCGCGCTGCTCGACGCCGCCAGGGCGTCGCTCCGGCTGATCGCGGCCGAGGAGAAGCCCGAGCCGCGGCGGGTGGTGATCTCGGCCGACATCGACGAGGTCACGCTGCGCCCGGATCTCGACGCCGCCGTCGTCCGGCTGGCCGGGCCGGTCGCGATCGCCGACGTCGCCGCGATCCACGTCGACGCGGCCGAGGCCGCCGAGTCCGTGGAGGCCGCCGCCGCGGTGATCGACGAGGCCGACCTCGGCGACCCGGACGCGGAGTTCACCCTCGGCGACGCCGAAGACCACGAACTCGCCTGGTACGCCCCCCAAGAACTCCCCTTCCTGCTCGAACTCCTCTGATTTCCCGCGTTTAGTCCTCTAGTTGCGGTAGTTGCACGTGCAAGGACCGCAACTAGAGGACGAAACGCGGCGTGACGGGCTGGGAACGTGACAGGGTCAGCCCGCCGGGATCTCGCCGATCTGATCCGGCGGCGGCGCCTGGATGTCGGCCCGCGTGTCCCACTCGGTGTAGCGCGTGACGATCCGGGCCATCGCGGCGTCCGGGACGCCCGAAGCGGCGAGGACGGGGGCGAGGTCGAGGATGATCCGCACCGGACGGTGCGCGTCGTCGAGCCAGACCTCCATGGGGATCTTCCCGAGCTTGCCGTTCAGTTCCCCGATGGCCTCCGCCGACAACCCGGCGGGCAGATCGCCGCCAAGCGTGGCCATGTCGACGTCCAGCCGGTAGTGCTCGATGGACACGCCGTCGAGGTCGGCGTGCCCGGATTCGGTGAGCGTGCCCGCGCGCCGGACCTGGTCGAGCGCGCGGCCGGGGTCGTTCTGCTTCGCCAGCTGGTCGATACTGCCGCCGACGACCTGCGAGAACGGATCCGCGCCATCGGCGGAGACCTTGATCCAGGGTTTCCCGCTCGGAACGTCCTCACGGGCGCTCTCGGGGACCTTGGCGAAGACGACCTTGTCGACCAGCCGGAGTTCGAGCGGTTCGCCGAGGAAGTCCGTGGTCATGGTCAGTGCGGTACCCGCTCGCGCGACCCGCACCTGCCCTTGGCTCTTCGAGCGCATGGTGCCCGCCGTGACGTCGGTGGCGAACTTCGCGGCCTTGCCGTCGATGGCGGACGCGACCCCGTCGGCGAGCGCGCGGGCGTCGGCGAACGAGACGGTTTCGCCGTCACACGCGCCGAGCAGCGCGCCGAGTGTGAGTACGACGGCGGGCAGGGCCGTTCTCCGCATGAGGACCTGCTTTCAAAGGCGGGCACTCAAGCGAAACACAGCCGGGGACCGGGACCCGATCGGGGGAATGCTCAGCGGCTGTCGCCGACCGCCTCGGGCGGCGGCGCGATGATCACCACGTCCGAGGCCCAGCTGTCGTACTTGACCGTGGCCTTGCCGAGGGTGACCCGCACCGGGCGCTGTTCGGCGTCCAGCCACAACTCGGCCGGGGCACCGCCGAGGTCGAGGACGTAATGCGTGGCGGCCGCGCCGTTCACGTCGGCCTGCTCGGACTTGGTGACCTTGCCGGACTTCGAGATCCGGTCGATCGTACGCGTCGGATCCAGCGTCTCGACGACGTCCGTCATCAGCTCGCCGTTGGCCGAGGACAGCGCGTCCTTGCCGCCGGCGGTGATCTTGACCCATTCCTTGTCGGTCTTGAGTTCCTGGACCTGGGCGTCGGACAGGTGGTAGTAGAGGACGCCGTCGGCGAAGATCAGGTCCCGCTTCTCCCCGGCGATCTCGGCGACCATGGAGAACTTGCTGTTCGGCCCTTCGTAGAGCCCGGAACTGGTCACCACGACCTTGCGGCCGTCCTCAGCGGTGGTTTCCAGCGCGATCTTCGACGAGCGGGCCTTCTGGGTGCCCGCGGCGGTCGCCGCGGCCAGTTGTGCCGCGTCGTTGAGCGGTGGTGCCGCCGGTTCCTCTGCGCCGGAACAGCCTCCCAGCAGCAGGAGAGCGGTACAGACGGCGGCGAATCCGGTGGCACGCATAGGACTCCCTCAGGTGAATGGTCTGTACCACCACCGTAGTGCCTATCGGGTGAACTTCCACCATCCGATTGTCGGGGCCTTCACGGAAGTGGTCTAGCCGACCTCGCCGGCGGGCGGCGGGGAGACGGCGACGGCCATTCCCCAGTCGCTGTAGATGCAGGTCGTCGCCGAAGAGCCGTTCGCCGGGTCGCCCATTTCGAACGACCGCTACCTGACCCCCAGGACTTGGCCGTATTGAGGCGAGACCGTCGTAGAACGCCTTCACCGTGCCCGTGACCGCTTCGGTTCCGAACATGCCGTCGATGATCGTCCTTGACGAGGCGTCCGGGCGGGTGCCGCAGCCCGTGGCCACGAGGGTCAGGGCCGCGGCCACCGCGATCAGCTTGAGCGGGGACGCATCAGCGGCCGCCGGCCTTCTTCATGATCTCCGTCATCTCGCCGACCTGGTCCGCGGGCGGCGCGGTGATGTTCACCGGGACACCCCAGTCGGTGTACTTGACCGTGGTCTTGGCGACACCGTCACCGGGGGCGCCCATGGCCTTCACCAGCGCGCTCTGGTCCGAAATGACCTGCACCGGCAGCTGGTCGGCGTTGAGCCACAGCTCGGTGAGGACGGTGACGTTCTTGCCCGCGAGCTTCGCGTTGAGCTGCTTCAGGGTCTCGGCGGGCAGCGGGATGCCGACTTCGCCCACGATGAGGGCGATGGCCTTCTCGGCCTCGATCTCGATGACGTAGTGGTTGGTCTGCGCACCGTTCAGCTCGACCTGGTCCGACTTCGTGATCTTGCCCGCCTTCGAGACCTGCTCGAGGATGCGGGACGGATCGCTGTCCTTGGCGGCCTTCGACATCATCTTGCCGAGCAGCTGTGAGATCGGGTCCTGGCCGTCGGCCGCGATCTTCACGTACGACTTGTCGGTCTTCAGCTCGGCCTTGTCGGCCGCGTCGAGCTTGAAGAACAGCGCGTTGTCGATGAACAGCATGTCGAGCTTCTTGCCGTCGCTGTCCATGATCATCGAGAGCTTGCTGTTCTCGCCGTCGTACAGGCCCTGCCCGGAGGCCGTGTTCTTCTGGGCGCCGGCGATGGTCTCCATCGTCACCTTGGACGACTTTGCCTTCTTGGTGCTCTCGCGGGTCAGCGCCGAGAGCTGGATCGGGTCGCCGAGCGGCGATGAAAGCGAGCTCTTCGCTTCGGAAGGAGCGGGGGCAGCCGTGCCCGGCTGCTTCTCGCCACCGCAGGCGGACAGCGCCAGGACGGCGGCCGTGGTGATGGCGGCGAGCATGGTTACGCGCTTCAAGTGGACCCCTCAGAAAAGTTGATCTAATCCGAACGGGTTATCGCGCGCGGGCGAAATTAGTTACCGATCGTCGTCATGTCCAGCTCTAGAACCCAAGAGGCGGCGCAAAGAGCCCAATCGCTCCGGGCTGGCGTGACCCTCGATGACCACGTTGTCGAGCGCGCAGTCCGGATCCGCGGGCGGTCCGAGGTGCCCGCAGGCCGAGGGACACTCTTCGGCGGCCGCGGCGAACTCCTCGAACGCGAGCACGATGTCATCGGCGGTCACGTGCGCGAGCCCGAACGACCGGATACCGGGGGTGTCGACCACCCAGCCGCCGCCGGGCAGGGAAAGCGCGACCGCCGCGACCGACGTGTGCCTGCCCTTGCCGACCGCGCTGACCACGCCGGTCGCCAGTCCGGCGTCCGGCACCAGCCGGTTGACCAAAGTGGACTTCCCGACCCCGGAATGCCCGACCAGCGCGGTGACCCGGTCCTTGAGCCGCCCGGTCAGTTCGTCCGGGTACTCGTCGTGCCGGGTGACCACGGCGGGGATGTCGAGGCCCGCGTAGCCGGCGAGGAGTTCGTCCGGGCTCGCGAGGTCGGCCTTCGTCAGGCACAGGACCGGCTTGAGGCCACCCGCGTAACAGGCGACGAGGCAGCGGTCGATGAACCCGGTGCGCGGCGGGGGATCGGCCAGCGCGGTCACGATCAGCAGTTGCTCGGCGTTGGCGACGACCACCCGTTCGTAGGGATCGGTGTCGTCCGCGGTCCGGCGGAGCACACTGGAGCGTTCGTCCACCCGGATGATCCGGGCGAGGGTGTCCGGTTTACCGCTCACGTCGCCGACGATGCCGACGGTGTCCCCGACGACGACCGAGACCCGGCCCATCTCCCTGGCCCGCATCGCGGTGACGACGTGCTCCGGATCGCCGTCGATCGCGCAGGTCCAGCGGCCGCGGTCCTTCCCGATGACCATCGCCGTGGAGGCATCCGCGTGCTCGGGGCGGCGTTTGCTGCGCGGTCTGGTGCCCTTGCCGGGACGGATCCGCACATCGGATTCGTCCAGCCTCTGCCAGTCCTTGCCCGTCAAACCGCCTCCTGCTCTTCGAACACCGCGGAAGAATGATCCCATGCCGCTCGCCATCGACTGGCGAGCGTGTAACGATGACTTTTCGAAGAGGAGGTTTTCGCATGTGCGGGCGTTATGCCGCGACCAAGGACCCCGCCGCGCTGATCGACGAATTCGCCGCGGTGGACCTGACCGAAGGCCGGATCCGGGCCGATCACAACGTGGCGCCGACCAAGGACGTCGCCACCGTGGTGCGGCGGCACCCGCGTGACGCCGACGGCGCGGTGCTCGAAGACGAACCGGCCGTCCGTTCGCTGCGGATGATGCGCTGGGGCCTTGTCCCGTTCTGGGCGAAGGACCCCGGAGTGGGCTCGAAGATGATCAACACCCGCGCCGAGACGGCCAAGGAGAAGCCGTCCTTCAAGAAGGCGGTCTCCTCGCGGCGTTGCCTGGTGCCCGCCGACGGCTGGTACGAGTGGCGGCGCGACGGCAAAGAGAAGCAGCCCTTCTTCATGACCGGCCCCGGCGACGGATCGCTCGCGTTCGCCGGCATCTGGGAGACCTGGCGGCCGAAGGACGACAAGGACGCGGACCCGCTGATCACCTTCTCCGTGATCACCACGGACTCGGTCGGCAGGCTCGCCGACATCCACCACCGCATGCCGCTGCTGATGCCGCGGGAGAAGTGGGACACCTGGCTCGACCCCGACCTGCCCGACGTCACCGAACTGCTCGTCCCGCCCGCCGAGGACCTGGTCGACACGATCGAGCTACGGCCGGTGTCCAGCCTGGTCAACAACGTCCGCAACAACGGCCCGGAGCTGCTGGACCGGGTCGAACCGGCCGCGGAGAGCGCCCTCTTCGATTTGCCGAACTCATGACGAAGCTGGAGATCGACACCGCCTACGGCCCCGCGCGGGCCGAGTTGCACTGCGCCGAGGAGGGTGTCGCGGTGCTGATGCTCGGCCACGGCGCGGGCGGTGGGATCGGTGCGAAGGACCTGGTCGCGGTCACGCGGGCGGCGCAGGCGGCGGGCGTGCACGTCGCGCTCGTCGAGCAGCCGTACCGGGTGGCGGGCCGCCGCGCTCCCGCTCCCGCCACGCAACTCGACACCGCCTGGCTCACCGTCGCCGACGAGATCTCCGAGCGCTTCGACGACCTCCCGATCGTGTTCGGCGGCCGGTCCTCCGGGGCCCGCGTCGCCTGCCGGACCGCCGCGGCGGGCCAGGCGGTGGCGGTGCTCTGCCTGGCCTTCCCCGAGCACCCGCCGGGCAAGCCGGAGAAGACCCGGCAGGGTGAACTGGACGCCGTCGAGGTCCCGACGCTGGTCGTCCAGGGCGAACGTGACCCGTTCGGATTGCCCAAGGCGGGTCCGCATCACGAGATCGTGGTGCTCAAGGGCGACCACAACCTCAGCGCCGACCTCGACGGCGTGTCACGCGCGGCCGCCGAGTGGCTCGAGCGCGTGCTGCGGCCGCTTGCCTGAGAGCCGTCGCCGGGCGTAGTGCACGGTGACGGCGGCCAGCAGCGGACCCCAGAGCACCAGCGGTGCGTAACAGGCGGCCATGACGATGCCGTAGACCGGCGAGTCCTCCCAGCTCCCAGTGGCCACCGAAGAACCGGCCTTCGCCCAGCCGAACAGTCCCTGGACACCGAGCACGGTCAGGGCGATCGCGCCCGCGGCCGCCGGGACGATCGCCGCGAACGGCGGGATCGGACGGCCGCGCAGCCCCGGGATCCAACGCGGCCACACCTCACCCCACGGCCGGACGAGCCCGAGGGTGAGGAACGCGAGGGCCTCGGCGAGGAAGCTCAGGCCGAAGACGTAGGCCGCGCCCCAGCCGGGGATGCCGAACTCCACCAGCCCTTGCGCGGTGAACCCGACCGGGAGGCCGAGTCCCATCGCGATTCGCCACAGCCCGGACGGCAAGGTCACCAGCAGCGTCGCGTGGGCGGCGATGTTCGCCCACCTCGGCACATCGGGCACGGTCTTGGTCATTTCGTGGCTCCCCAGGGGTCGTCGTTCGCTTACCGATGACGATTCCCGAGCGCGGCGGCGTGCTCTTCCCGCTCCGGGCCGACCCGTCTCCCTCATGAGGGTGAACTGCCACCGCCGCAATTAGTCCTCTGGTTGCGGTAGTTGCACGCGCAAGGACCGCAACCAGAGGACTAATCGCGGGGGATCAGCCCGCGATGGGGGCGACGACGGCCCCGGTGAGCCGCACCAGATCGCCCGGCGCGAGTTCGACCTCCAGGCCGCGACGCCCGGCCGAGCAGTGCACGGTCTCGAACTTCTCCGCCGACGCGTCGATCACCACCGGGAGACGGCTCCGGTGCCCGAGCGGCGAGATCCCGCCGAGCACGTACCCCGTCGCGCGCTGAGCGGCCGCGGGGTCGGCCATCTTCGCCTTCTTCCCGCCCGCGGCGGCGGCCAGCGCCTTCAGATCCAGCTGGCCAGTGACCGGCACCACGCCGACGGTCAGCTTCCCGTCGACCTCGGCGACGAGTGTCTTGAACACCCGCGCGGGGTCGAGTCCGAGCGCTTCGACGGCTTCGAGTCCGTACGATTCCGCCCGCGGATCGTGGTCGTAGGCGTGCAGAACGTGCGGCACTTTCTGCTTCGCCAGCAGCGCCGTCGCCGGGGTTCCCTTGCCTGCCATGGGCGGAGTCTACGAGCGGGCCGGGAATGCCCGGCCGGGCGCCGCTGTTGACAGCAACGTGTCCACCACACTGGAAGCTCCCCGAATCCTGATCCCGCGCACGCCGGGCGGCCAGGTGATCCGTCCGCGCGTAAACTCGACGTCGTCTCATGCGCACAAGCGCATCGACGCCGATCGAGAAGGGAACGGTTTGCCGAGCACGCAGAATCCCGCGCCGGACATGGGCACGGACGCCGAAGAGGCGGCCGCGCGGGCCGAGCGCTTCGAGCGGGACGCGATGCCCCTGCTCGACCAGCTGTACTCGGCCGCCATGCGGATGACCCGGAACCCCGCCGACGCCGAGGACCTCGTCCAGGAGACGTACCTGAAGGCGTACGCGGCCTTCGCGTCTTTCAAGGCGGGTACGAACCTCAAGGCGTGGATGTACCGCATCCTCACGAACACCTACATCAACGGCTATCGCAAGCGTCAGCGCCAGCCGGTGCAGCAGCCCACCGAGGAGATCACCGACTGGCAGATCGCCAAGGCGGAGAACCACACCTCCAGCGGGCTGCGCTCGGCCGAGGTCGAGGCCATGGACAACCTGCCCGACGCCGACGTCAAGGAAGCGCTGCAGAAGCTGCCGGAGGAGTTCCGTCTCGCGGTCTACCTCGCCGACGTCGAAGGGTTCGCGTACAAGGAGATCGCCGAGATCATGGAAACGCCCATCGGCACCGTGATGTCCCGGCTGCACCGCGGCCGCGCCCAGCTCCGTGACCTGCTCGCCGACGTCGCCCGCGAGCGGGGCTTCATCCGCGCGGGCAAACAGCAGGAGGTGGCGGGGCGATGACCGACGACTACTGCAGCGGCGCGGACGACAAGGTCAAATGCGAGGAAGCGCTCGCCGACATCTACCTGCTCTTAGACAGGGAGTGCAGCGCGGAACGCGACGCGGCTCTGCGCAAGCACATCGAGGACTGCCCGCCGTGCCTCGAGGAGTACGGCATCGACGAGCACATCAAGCAGCTGCTCGCCCGCAAATGCGGTGGCGACCACGCGCCGGACGACCTCAAGTCCCGGCTGCGGGCCTCGATCCGCCAGACCGTGCAGACCAAGGGCGCGATCACCATCGAGCGCACCGAGGTCAAGATCGAGCAGACGTTCGAATAGCCCGGCTCAAGTCGCACGAAGGCCCCCGTACCGGATCGGTGCGGGGGCCTTCGCGAGCCTGATCGATGATCAGGAGTTGGGCTTCTTGCCGTGGTTCGCGCCGTTCTTCTTACGGTCGCGACGCTTGCGGGCGCGCTTCGACATGTTTCACTCCTTGTCCAGGTGGCCCTCGCGGGGTGATACGACACCGCTGGGCCAGGGTCAACCTCTCCAGTGTGTCATGCGGCCCCCACCCTGCTTGGATGGGGACGTGTCCACCCTTTCCGATCTGCTCGCGGAGAACACCGGCATGTCCGGTGAAGCCGCGGATCATCTCCAGACCGTGGTCGCCGAATGGCAGCTGCTGGCCGACCTGTCCTTCGCCGATTTCCTGCTCTGGGTCGCCGTCTCGGAGGAGCTGCGGCCCGACGGCGGCGACTACGTCTGTGTCGCGCACGCGCGCCCGACGACGGCGCCGACGGCCCATCCGGAGGACGTCGTCGGCTCCCGGTTCACCGTGGACGAGCACCCGCAGCTGGCCAAAGCGAGCCGTGAGGTGCGGATCTGCCGCGAAGAGGACCCGCATTGGTACCGCGACCTGCCGATGCGCCGCGAGGCCATCCCGGTGGTGTTCGGCGGCACGGTGATCGCCGTCCTCAGCCGCGAGACCAACCTGGCGGCTTCGCGGGTGCCGAGCCCGCTCGAGATCGCTTACCTCGGCAGCGCCGGTGACCTGTGCCAGATGATCGTCGACGGCACCTTCCCCAGCCCGGGGAACCAGACGGACACGCATACGAGCCCGCGGGTCGGCGACGGCCTGATCCGCCTCGACCCGACCGGCACGGTGGTCTTCGCCAGCCCGAACGGGTTGTCGGCCTATCACCGGATGGGGCACGAATCCGACCTCGTCGGGCAGCGTCTCGCGCCGCTGACCAGGTCGCTCATCCGTGACCCGTTCGACGCGACCGAGGTGTCGCACCGGATCATCGAGGCGCTCGACGGCAAGCCCAGCAGCCGCACGGAGGCGGATTCCCGCCGCGGTGCGGTCGTGCTGTTCCGTGCGCTGCCGCTGCGCCCGGCGGGGCAGGCCGCCGGCGCCCTGGTGCTGGTGCGTGACGTCACCGAGGTGAAGCGCCGTGACCGCGCCCTCCTTTCGAAGGACGCGACCATCCGCGAGATCCACCACCGGGTGAAGAACAACCTGCAGACCGTCGCCGCGTTGTTGCGGCTCCAGTCACGCCGCACTTCCAGCGAGGAGGCGCGACTGGCGCTCGGCGAGTCCGTGCGCCGGGTCTCGTCGATCGCGCTGGTGCACGAGGCGCTGTCCATCTCGGTGGACGAGCGGGTCGATCTCGACAAGTTGCTCGACAACGTCCTCCCGATGGTCGGCGAGGTCGCGACGGCCGAGTCGCAGGTCGGGCTTTCGCGCAAGGGCTCGTTCGGCGTCGTCGTCGCCGAAATCGCGACGCCGCTGGTGATGGTGCTGGCCGAACTGGTCCAGAACGCCATCGAGCACGCGTTTCCCGGTGGACGGCCGGGCAAGGTCGAACTCGAGGTGGAACGGTCGGCCCGCTGGCTCGACGTCGTCATCCGCGACAACGGGCGCGGGCTGCCCTCGGGCTTTTCCCTGGAGCGCAGTGACGGCCTCGGGCTGCAGATCGTGCGGACCCTGGTGGAATCGGAACTGCGCGGGTCGCTTTCCCTTCGCGGAATGCGCGGGGAGTCGGAGGAATCCGGCGGCCGTCGCGTGGGAACCGAAGCCGCGCTGCGGATCCCGTTGTCACGACGTCTCTAATGGACTGTCCCCTGTGGACTGTCCAACCCGGACACGTTTTAGGGCCGGCGCCTGAAGAGAAGATGGCGCCGGCCCTGTAACGGTTCCGCGGGAGGACTGGGAAGTCCAGTGAAGCCCATACCCCCGTGGGGGTGTGTCGGCCTCGCTTGTTAAGCTCAAGTCGGGTACGTATCACCTCGCGACGCGGAGGCATGAAACCACCGCACCGCGGGATTTCCCGAAGCTTGGGTGTTTATCTGGGTTATTGGTGAAGCTGCTGAGTCTTGAAAACTCAGGCGGAGGTACGCGTGCCGATGTGCGTACGACGGCGCTTCAGGGCCCGTCGCTCGTCCTCGCTCATCCCGCCCCACACGCCTGCGTCCTGCCCGCTGGCCAATGCCCAAGCCAAGCAGTCGGAAGCGACGGTGCAACGGTGGCACACGGATTTCGCCTGAGTTACCTGCGACAGAGCAGGACCGCTGGTTCCCACCGGGAAGAACAGCTCGGGGTCCTCGTCTCGGCAGGCCGCGTCATGGCGCCAGTCCATGTTTCTGAGCTCCTTCATAACGGCGCGGTACTCCGCGCCATAGTCGTCATGGCGGTCGTTTTTTTGGGTGCTTGTGAATGCTTTCACGAAGCACCCGTTTCGACAAGGGTTTTCCGAAGATCGGTGAGTCAGCTCACCCGGCCGAGCGACGTGTCTGACCTGCGGTTTCGTTCCGAAACAGCCTTCCGAAGGGAAGGCCGATGCGGTGAGCGGAGGTTCTGCGTCGATGAGCGGCAGATTGCACTTTGCCGCAGGCGATCAGTGGTCCGGTGCTCAGACGATCACTGTCAGTGCACCCGGGACGCTGAAGAACTCCACTCGGTTCCGCTGGCCGACGAGGTCGCCGTCCACCTGGAAGTTTACCGGTTCATCAGCGTCGATGCGGATCATCGGGAGGTCATCGTGACGAAGGAGACGTCGCCCGCGTTGGTCGCTCTTCGTGATCAATGCCTGCCGTACATGCTTGACCACGGTGGGCAAGCGCAGACCGCTCAACGCGAACAGGCCCAATCCGGTGTCGAATGAGCTGCCCGGATTGAGATGAACGGGACGCTCACCCAAGTAACTCCATGGATCGGTATTCGACACGAAAGCGGTCAGCACTTCGGTGGGCTCTTCACCCGGGATCCGGACGGTGAGGGGCGGGCGGCCAAGCGGAGGCCGCAGATGCGACGCCACCGCGGCCCGCAGATAGAGCCCCGCGGTGGTCTGCTTGCCCCGTCGCTTGGCCACGCGGCCGACGACGTCGGCGTCCCAGCCCATGCCGGCGTTGAAGGTGAACCAGTGGCCGTCGGCGAGTCCGAGGCCGACCTTGCGGCTCCGGTCGTTCTCGATGGCGTTGAGAAGCTGATGGGTCGCTTCCACCGGATCGTGCGCGATTCCCAGCGCGCGGGCGAAGACGTTCGCCGAGCCGCCCGGCACGACACCGAGCATGGGGACGTCGCCGGTCGCGGCGGGATCGCCGTCGGCGTCCGCGAGCAGGCCGTTGACCACTTCGTTGACCGTGCCGTCGCCGCCGTGGGCGACCACCAGGTCGATCCCGTCGCGGGCGGCGGACCGCGCCACGGCCATCGCGTGGCCGCGGTAGTCGGTCTCCACCACATCGAGCTTGACCTGGCTGGCCAGCGCGTGCGCCAGCACGTCACGGCCACCGGCGGTGGTCGAAGTGGCCTGGGGGTTCACGACGAGGATGGCACGCACTACCGCAGGGTAAGTGACGTCGGCCCGAACTAGGGAGCGTCAGGTGACGCGAAGCTCAATGCCCGCGCGTCCTCGAAGCAGCACCGTATAGCCCTGTGGCGGGCGTTCCTCCTCATCGTGCCGCTGTTCCGCCGCTCGTCGTGACAAGTGCACCCGGGCCGACCGCCCGCTCATCGACGACGCCTCCAATTCTTCCCACCCGGCGGCCGGGGGAAACCGGCCGACCGGGTGGCATACGATCGAATGTGCTCACGTACGGTGACCCGCCCTGGTGGAGCGCCGTGTCCGGAAGCCTGGAAGGCTGTTTCGCCGTGTCCATCGCCGACAAACTTTCGCCCGCGCCCCGTGAAGTCCGCCTCGCCGGGGCCGTCACCGCGCTGCCGGGGCTCGTCCTGATCGTGTTCGCGATCCTGCTCCTGGTCGACGGCCAGGCCGGACCGGGGAACCTCCTGGCCGAGGTCGCCTACTACCTCGTCCTCTCAGCCGGAACGCTGGCCTGCGCGGCCGGACTGGTGCTGGGGAAGACCTGGGCGAGGTCGCCCGGCGTGGTCGTCGCGCTGATCCTGGTCGGGGTCGGCTGGTATGGCGCGGGCCCGTCCGGGCAGCCGGCGTGGGGTGTGCCGCTCGCCCTGATCGGCGTCGCCGTCATCGTGCTGCTGTTCCGCCGCCCGTCGCGTGCGTGGGCGCTGGGGATGCGGGAAGGCGAGACCGAGGAAGAGGCCGCTGAACGCGACGGCGCCGCCGGCCGTGCCGCGCGTCGGGAGCGCGAAGAGCGCGATTAGCGTCTCGTGAGGGGCAAGGACGGTTCCGGTGGACCCGTATCACTTACCCACTGAGCGGTGTCGTCCCGCAGGTCTCGCACCGAACGGCGACGCGGCGATTGAGGACGTTGAGCGTCCCCGATCCTCTCTTGATCAAGATCCGGGGTAGGTACGCGAATACGGGTCCGCTCCAGTGCGACTCACCACTCGCGATCCGGCGTCTGATCGGGCCGAGGGCGTCCTTCACCGCATCGGACGAGGTGAAGGGAGCCTTCAGCCCACCGCCGACCCCGCCCACGAACACGACGTGGTTGACCTTCTCCTCGATAAGTGCGGGACATGCCCTAAACCTGGGCGGCCAGCGCCTTGAGTGGTTCGTCGGTGAGCCGGTCCACGGCCCACTCGTCCATCGGCACCGCGCCGAGTGACTTGTAGAAGCCCTGGGCCGGGTTCCAGTTCAGCACCGACCACTCGAGACGGGCGTAGCCGCGCTCGACGCAGACGGCCGCCAGTGTCGCCAGCAGTGCCTTGCCGAGGCCGGAGCCGCGCTGTTCGGGGCAGACGTAGAGGTCTTCGAGGTAGATGCCGTGCACTCCGCGCCAGGTGGAGAAGTTGAGGAACCAGAGCGCGTAACCCACGATCTCGCCGTCGACCTCGGCGACGTGCCCGAACAGCGCCGGTGCCTCCCCCAACAACGCGGTGCGCAGCTGCCCGGGCGTGAGGTGGCATTCGTCGGGGGCGCGTTCGAACTCGGCGAGGTCGTACACGAGCTGGACGACGGCGTCGACGTCTTCTTCCCGGATTCGCCGGATACGGTCGTCGGCCATTTCAGTCCTCTGCGGTGGGGAGCAGGTTGAGGTGCTCGATCTGGGGCTCGCCGCGCTCGTCGCCGAGTACCGCGACACCGGCCGGGTCGAGTCCGAAGTGGACGCCCGCCGTCGACGGCAGTCCGATCCAGCGCGCGACCAGGACGCGGCTGAAGTGCCCGTGGCCGATCAGGATCACGTCGCCCCGTCCGAGCGGCTCCCGGACCCGTTCGATCAGCTTGTCCGCGCGGGCGTTGACGTCCTCCGCGCTTTCACCGCCCGGGATCGGGTGCGACCAGACCGTCCATCCGGGGACGGTCTCGCGGATCACCGGCGTGGTGACGCCTTCGTAATCGCCGTAATCCCATTCAGCCAGCTCTTCGGTGACCTCGTCAACGCGCAGTCCGGCCAGTTCGGCCGTCCGGAGCGCGCGGGTGCGAGGGCTGGACAGGACGAGCGCTGGGCTGCCGCCGAGCACGGCGCGCAGGGTGCCGCCCGCCGCGCGGGCCTGCCCTTCGCCCGAGGGGGTGAGCGGGATGTCGGTGCGCCCGGTGTGCCGTCCGTTGACGGACCACTCGGTCTGACCATGCCGGAGGAGGAAGAGCCGATGAGCCACGGTTGCGAATATAGCCTGCGGTCCAGTTATGCTACTGATGAGTAACATGATGAGGAGACCGTGATGGCGCAAAACCCGACCTACGCGATGTGGAACCGGCTGGCCGGGAAGCCAGTCGGCAAACAGCTGTTCTCGGCGGCGATGTGCCTGCGTGTGCCTTACTTCCGGACGGTGCTCCCGTCGGTGCGCGACCTGCGTCCCGGCCGGTGTGAGGTGACGGCCCCGAAGTGGTGGGGTGTCTACAACCACATCAAGACTTTTCACGCGATCGCGGCATGCAACCTCGCCGAGATCGCCATGGGCATGCTCGCCGAGGCGACCGTCCCGACGACGCATCGCTGGCTGCCCAAGGGGATGACGGTCTCCTATGTGGCGAAGGCCGAGACCGGCCTGCGGGCTGTCGCCGAACTCCCGGAACTGCCGGAATTCGGCGACGAGGGCTTCGAACTCCCGGTGCCGGTGACGATCACGGACACGAACGGGAAGCCCGTCGTGACCGCGACCATCACCATCTGGGTGACCAAGAAAAAGTAAGGCGCCCGCCTCACTTCGCGTTTCGTCCTCTAGTTGCGGTCCTTGCGTGTGCAAGGACCGCAACTAGAGGACGAATTGCGGTGGTCAGAGGGGCTTGAACTGGACATAGGTCACCTGTTTGAAGGTGTTCGCCCCGCTCGGCGACGGCAGTCCGAGCAAGCGGTCGGCTACTTGCGCCAGGTGTCCGCAGCCAGTGGTGCGCGGAAAGGCGAGCTGGGTGTCGATGACGCCGAACTTCACCGTCGTCGGGTTCTGCGAGATCACCTCGAAGGGCACCGCGGGATCGTCCTTGACCACGGAGCGGAGCGGCGCGTCGAACGTGCCGACCGTGCATCCCTTGGGCAGTAACGGATGCCGCAGGACCCCATAGAGATCCAGTTCGCCGTGACGTTCGTCGTTCGACAGGAAATCCGAGTAGCCGCCGTACTCCAGCTGCATGGTCGCGCCGAAAGTGCCTCGGAGCCGGGCGGGAGCGTGACGCAGTTCGCCGAACACCTGCGCGTACTTGCCGTTCACTTTGCCCTCGGAGAACGTCAGCCGCATCTCTCCGAGCGGGATCTCACGGTCGCCGATCGTCAAGACTCCTTGGGAGACAAAGGCTTCGCAACGCCAGGTCCCCGGGTCGGCGTTGACGGGCGGGGCGGGGCAGGCGGAGAAGTCGAAGTCGGGCAAGGGGGATGACGCCGCGGAGGCGTGGCCGGGCAGGACGACGAGGACGGCGGCGGACAGCGCGGCCGCGGTCGCGGCGAGAAGACGTCTCATGACCGGAAAGACTGGTCTGCTCCGGTCTGGGTCACATCGGGGAAGTCCCCCAGGGGATCCCGGAATCGTCACGTTCGGTTGAGATTAACGGTGTTTACCCCACTGTCGCGCCGCGAGTTCCTCGGGTTCACCGCACTCGACTCCGCCGCCGCTCTCGGGCTCACCAAGATTTCCATCGCGCGGGCCGGGTCTCGGCTTCGCCGAGGCGGAGTACGGTGACCGCGGCGCCGTAACCGGTGCCTACGACGACGGCCGTCGTGAATCCCGGCGCCGCTTCGACAAGGTCGACCGGGCGAATCGCACGGTGTACCGGAGTGACCCGTTCGGCGATACCCGGTCGTTCGAGGACCGATTCACCGGGTTTGGTGCTGGGTAAGGCCATCGACCTGTACGGCCGGGTGAAGGGCTACCGGAACCTCTGCGTGACCGCGGGATCGCTGATCCCGGACAGTACCGGGGTGAACCCCTTCGTGACGATCACCGCGCCGGTGGAGCGGAACGTGGAACGCGTGCCGCGGGAGGACGTCCTCGGCTGGCTCAGCCCTCGGCCCGCAACTTCTCGTAGAATTTGACGCATTCGTCGTACTGCGGCAGCAACCCCTGCTCCAGGGCCTCTTTCAGGTAAGGCGCGTCAGTGTCCTTTTCGGACACCGCGGGTTCGATGTCCTGCGGCCACGGCAGTGCGAGGTCGGTGTCCATCGGGTTGATGCCGTGCTCGCCCGCCGGGTTGTACGGCTCGGAGCAGAGATAGGCCATGACCGTGTTGTCTTCGAGCGCCATGAAGGCGTGGCCGAGGCCTTCCGCGATGTAGACCGCCTTGTACTCGGCGCTGTCGAGCAGCACGGACGTCCACTCGCCGAAGGTGGGCGAGCCGACGCGGACGTCGACGATGACGTCGAGCAGTGAGCCGCTCGGGCAGTAGATGTATTTCGCCTGTCCGGGCGGGGTGTCCGCGAAGTGCAGGCCGCGGATGGCCCCGCGCCGGGAAACGCTGGTGTTGGTCTGTGCCAGGCGAAGCCGATGGCCGACCGCTTCGGCGAACGCCTCCTCTTGGAACGGTGCCACGAACAGACCGCGGTGATCGGGGAAAACGCGAGGGGTGAACTCGAAACAATCGGGGATGCTGAGGAGCCTGGCTTGCATGCCCCCATGCTAACGAGGGGTTCCCAAGCCGGACGGACGTCTTGCTAACCTCTTCTGAGCTGCGGAAAGCCGGGCAAGTTTGTGACATCAACCGCACCAGAGGGGCACACTGGTCCGTACGCCTGTCACAATGATCCGACCGCTGCGTCCGCGGCCGTCGCCACACCCACGGCACCGATGGCCGATTGGACGCTTCGCCGACAGGCCGGCGCTACCGCGCTGGGCTGCCGTGTCGGAGGACGAGTTACCAGGATGGCCGGGCCATGCCCTTTTCGGCCTGCCCATTCACCAGTTCCCCCGCTCGCAGTCCCAGGAGTACCCAGTGACTTACGCTCGAATCGAGACTTCGCCGTCCATCGACACGGCCGAAGCAATGACGGGAAACACGATGACCACGCCAGTGACCGACACCGAGATCTTCGAAGGGCACGAGGGCGGCAAGCTCTCCGTGGCCGCGACGCGCCCGATCTCCTCGCCCCGTGACCTTTCGGTCGCGTACACGCCTGGGGTGGCGAAGGTCAGCCTGGCGATCGCCGAGGACGCGGCCAAGGCGAAGCGGTACACGTGGGCGGACAGGCTGGTCGTGGTGGTCAGCGACGGTACGGCGGTGCTCGGTCTCGGAGACATCGGCGCGAGCGCCTCGCTGCCGGTCATGGAGGGCAAGTCGGTCCTGTTCAAGACCTTCGGCGGGCTCGACTCGATCCCGCTGGTGCTCGACACCACGGACGTCGACGAGATCATCGAGACCCTGGTCCGGCTGCGCCCGTCGTTCGGCGCGGTGAACCTGGAGGACATCTCGGCGCCGCGCTGTTTCGAACTGGAGGACCGCCTCAAGGAGGCCCTCGACTGCCCGGTCATGCATGACGACCAGCACGGCACTGCGATCGTCACGCTGGCCGCGCTGCGCGGGGCGAACCAGGTCCTCGGCAAGGACATCGCCGGCCAGCGCGTGGTCGTCTCGGGAGCGGGCGCGGCGGGTGTGGCCTGCGCCAGGATCCTGCGGAACGCCGGTGTCGCGGACGTCACCGTGCTCGACTCGCGCGGCATCATCCACCCTGGCCGCGAGGGCCTGAACCCGATCAAGCGGAAACTCGCCGAGACCACGAACACCTCCGGTCTGCGCGGCGGCCTCGGCGAAGCGCTCAGGGGCGCCGACGTCTTCCTCGGCCTGTCCGGGGCGACCATCGACGAGACCCTGCTGGCCGGGATGGCCGACGACGCGATCGTGTTCGCGCTGTCCAACCCGGACCCGGAGGTTCACCCGGCCGTGGCATCGCGGTACGCCAAGATCGTGGCGACCGGACGCAGCGACTTCCCGAACCAGATCAACAACGTGCTGGCGTTCCCCGGCGTCTTCCGCGGCGCGCTGGACTCCGGCGCGCGGGCGATCACCGAGAACATGAAGCTGGCCGCGGCCGACGCGATCTTCTCCGTCGCACAGGACGACCTTGGCCCGGACCGCATCGTCCCGAGCCCGCTGGACCCGCGCGTCGCGCCCGAGGTGGCCGCTGCGGTCGCGAAGGCCGCCGAGGCCGACGGCGTGGTGTGACCGGTCCATTCGTGCCCTGAAGCGTGAGCTGAACGGGACTTTCCTGGCAAATTTGCCAGAAAGTCCCGTTCAGCTCATCCGGGGGTTGCGCATCTCAGCCGGTCGGGATGGCCAGATCGGCTCCGGCGGCGAGTACGGAACCGGTCAGCTGTGAGCCGGGCGAGTAGATCGTGCAGTGCACGGTGCGCACGCCGCGTTCCCAGCCGACGCGCTCGGGGCCCGCGTAGCTCAGGTAAGCGTCGGCACCGGCCGCGTCGAGGCGCGGGCGGTCCACGTTCTTGGCCATGATCCGCTCGCACTGGGTCAAGGCTTCCGCTTTCAGTTTCCCGTCACCGGGCCAGGGGCCGTCCGGCGCGGTGAAGGCCCCGATCGCCTCGGTGCTGTGCTTGCCACCGCACGGGGTGAGTTCGACGCTGGTGTAAGTGCCGTTGACCGTGGGCTGCTCGAAGCATTCACCCGGTTTCAAGGTGCATACGTTGGCGTAGCCGGGCGACGGGGTCGCGCACCCCGCGCTCGGCGAGGTCGCGGTGTAGCGGCCCGGGTCCGCCATGGTGTTCCCGAGCAGGGCGACCCAGCCGACGGTCCAGACCCCGGCGGCGGCGAGGCCACCGATCGCGAGACCGCGGCCCGGCCGTTTCCCCGGACCGGTCTGGGTGAGCGCGACGATGCCCAAGATGATCGCGGGCGGCAACGCCAGCGGCAAGCAACCGGTCAGGCCCAGTACGAGCGCGGCTATCGCCAGGCCGCTGGTCTTGTGCTGCGGCGGCGGGTAGGGATACCCGTACGGCGGAGCGGGCACGGCACCTGGCATCGGCGGGCCGGTCGGTGCTTGCGGTCCGCGCGGTTCGTTCATGGAACCGAACCTAGGGATGGCTCATGAAGTTCCGATGACAGCCGCCGGCTCAGGCGAGCAGTTCCGCCAGCCGGTGCCGCGGCAGGTCGATCAGCCGAGCGTCCGTCAGGTCCGCCGGGACGTCGAGGGAGACGTTCGCCAGCCGTGCGTGCGCCCTGGTCAGCATCTCTTCGGGATGGTCGACGGCGTCCGCGACGACGATGGCGTGCCGGTTGTCCGGGGTGCTCCGCAGCAACCGCAGCCGGTACTTCGCCCCGACCAGCCGGTTGAGCGCGCCCTGTGCCTCGGCGTTCGTCAGGTCGGGGTGCGAATTCGGGACGAGCAGTGCCAGCCGCCGCGCGTTGGTGCCCAGCAGAGTCCTCAGCAGCCACGGTCCGGGGTCGGCCGAAAGATCCATCGCGACCGCGTCGCCTTCCGGCCCGGAAACAGACCAGTCGACCGGTCGCGATTCCACCGCCAGCCCGCCCGCTGTGGCGACTTCGTGCAGTTTGTCCAGCAGCGACGGCTTGGCCGCGCCTGCGGACTCCACCGACTGCGGCCCGTGCGTGTAGATCGTGGCCTTCCCTTTGCCACCGCGGTTCTTCTTCGATTTCGCGGTCGGCTGGCAGACGTAGAGGTCCGCCGCGCTCCCGATCGCCTGCGCCCCGAAGTACCGGTTGAAGCCGGGCAGGATCGCTTCGAAGGTCAGCCCGAGCGTCGCGAGCGCCCGCTGCACCTGGGCGCCCAAAGCGGGATGGCGGGGGCTGTAGCCGTAAGCGAGCAACAATCGCCCATCCGAGGGTTCGGTGAGCGCCTGGACCCCGCGTGCCGCGAACAGGCCCATTCCTTCGGGGGTGTAAGGCGGATCACTGAACACGAGATCCATCCGGCCGGCCACGGTGGGTGGCAGCCCGACGCGCAGATCGGTGTGCAGGGTTCGAATGGACCGCTCGCTGAGTTCGTCGATGTAGGCCAGCACCCGATCGTCGAGGTCGACGACGGTGAGGTCCGCGTCGGGCCGCAAGGCGCGCACGGCCAGTGAAGTGAGGTCGTGGTCGCCGAGGAACAGCAGCTTCGCCGTGTCCAGGTCGTAGCGTTCGTCCAGCCACAGCGCGCGGTTCAGCACGGTCTCCGGCGTCGCCTGCACGTGGTCGAGCGCGGCCAGCGGCGGCGGCACGTTTTCGACGTAGCTGGTGATGGTCTTCAGCAGGTCGGGATCGGTTTTCCGGTCCCGCGCCTCGAAGCGCGCGTATTTCTCGCGGGCGGCGGGCACCAGCCGGAGGCGGGACTCGTTCCGCTCGAGGTCGTCGCCGAGCGCGTTCAGGACGTCTTCGACGCTCCGGCGTGGCGCGGTGCTGATCCGGACCAGTTCGCCGAGGTCACGCCAATCCGTCCGGAGCAGGGAAATCACCTGATGGAGCGGTCGCACGTGGACACCGTGCGCCGCCAGGACGTCATCGAGGAGAGAACTCACAGCGCGCAGCCTAGTGACCCGATCCCTGAGACACCGTGCCAACAGGCAGGATCTGGGCTACGGTTTTTCGACCAGACATGGGGAGAGACACGTGACTATCGAGTTCCGTGGCGTGACCAAGCGGTATCCGGACGGGACGGTCGCGGTCGACGACCTGAACCTCACCGTGGAGGACGGCACCATCACCGTCTTCGTCGGACCGTCCGGCTGCGGCAAGACCACGTCGCTCCGGATGATCAACCGTATGGTCGAGCCGACCTCGGGCTCCGTGCTGCTCGACGGCGAGGACGTCAGCGACGGCGACCCGGCGCTGCTGCGCCGCGGCATCGGCTACGTCATCCAGCACGCCGGCCTCTTTCCACACAGGACAGTCCTGGACAACGTCGCCACCGTGCCGCTGCTGTCCGGCTGGGACAAGGGCGAGGCGCGCAAGCGCGCGGCCGAACTGCTGGAGACCGTCGGCCTGCCCGCGGAACTCGGCAAGCGGTACCCCGCACAGCTTTCCGGCGGCCAGCAGCAGCGCGTCGGCGTCGCCAGGGCGCTCGCGGCGGACTCGCCGGTGCTGCTGATGGACGAGCCGTTCTCCGCCGTCGACCCGATCGTCCGCGAGGAACTGCAGGACGAACTGCTGCGACTGCAGTCACAGCTGGGGAAGACGATCGTGTTCGTCACCCACGACATCGACGAGGCCGTGCGGCTCGGCGACAAGATCGCCGTGCTCCGGGTCGGCGGGGTGCTCGCGCAGTACGGCACGCCCTCGGATGTGCTGCGCCATCCCGTCGACGACTTCGTCGCGTCGTTCGTGGGCAAGGATCGCGGCTACCGCGGGCTTTCCTTCCTTTCGGCGGACGGTATCGTCGTCGAAGAGGTCAAGCGGGTCGAGGTCGGCCAGCCGGTCGCCGGGCCGTCCGACGAGTGGCTGGTCGCGGTCAACGCCGAGGGACAGCCACGCGGCTGGCTGCGCCCGGGATCCACTGTGGACGGAGAGCTCCGCGAGACCGACCTCGTCGCGGGTGGATCACTGTACGTCCAGGGAGCACCGATCCGCGGCGCGCTCGACGCGGCGCTTTCGTCGCCCGCGAGCCTCGGCGTCGTCGTCGATGCCGACCACAAGGTCCTCGGCGTGGTCAGAGCCAAGCAGGTTCTCGAAGTGATCGAAGCGCTGCCACTGGGTTCCTGATGGGGGACTTCGTCGCGGAACTCGGGCGCTACCTCGCCAGTGCCAACAACCGTTCGCAGTTCTTCGGTAACCTGCTCGACCACATTTACCTTTCGCTGGTGCCGCTGGGGCTGGGCCTGGTGATCGCGGTACTGGCAGGCTGGCTCGGCCACCGGTTCGCCCCGGTGCGCTCCGTGCTGCTGGTGGTGTCGAACCTGCTGTACACGATCCCGTCGCTGGCGTTGTTCGTGGTGATCCCGGGCATCATCGGCTCGAAGATCCTCGACAGCGTCAACGTCATCGTCGCGCTGACCGTCTACACCTCCGCCCTGCTGGTGCGCCCGGTGCTGGACGCGCTCGACGCCGTCCCGCCGCACGTCGTCGCGGCGGCCACCGCGGTCGGCTACAAACCGGCACGCAAGTTCCTCACCGTCGAACTGCCGCTTTCGGTGCCGGTGCTCGCCGCCGGCGTCCGGGTGGCCTCGGTCAGCAACATCAGCCTGGTGAGCGTCGGCGCGCTGATCGGCACCGGCGGGCTCGGCGTGCTGTTCACCGACGGCTTCCAGCGCGAGTACTTCTCACCGATCGTCGTCGGCATCGTCGCGACGCTGCTGCTGGCGCTCATCGTCGACCTGCTGCTGGTGCGGGTGCGGAAAGTCCTCACACCCTGGGACCGGGTGGCGAACACGGCGGGGGCGAAATGATCGGCGACCTGCTGAACTGGTTCGGCGACCCGGCCCACTGGCAGGGCACGGAGGGCATTCTCAACCGGCTGCTGCAGCATCTCGGCTACACCTTGCTGGCACTGGTCTTCGCGCTGATCATCGCGATCCCGCTCGGCCTCTACGTCGGGCACACCGGCCGTGGCGCGGTGCTGCTGGTGAGCGGCGGCAACGCCATCCGCGCGCTCCCGACGCTGGGGCTGGTGACCTTCCTGTTCCTGCTCTTCACCGAGAGCGAGATCTCGACGATCATCGGGCTCGTGGTGCTCGCCATCCCGCCGATCCTCGCCGGGACGTACTCCGGCCTGCAGGCGACCGACCAAGGTGTGGTCGACGCGGCTCAGGGGATCGGAATGACCGGCTGGCAACGGTTGTGGAAGGTCGAGGTGCCCATTTCGCTGCCGCTGGTGCTCGGTGGGGTGCGGAACTCGGTACTGCAACTGGTCGCGACGGCCGCCGTGGCCGCCTACGTCGGGCTCGGCGGACTCGGCCGGTTCCTGCTCGACGGACTGGCCATTTTGGACTATCCGCAGGTGATCGCGGGTGCCGTCCTGACGACGTTGCTCGCCGTGGCGCTGGACCTCGTCCTGGCAGGCGTCCAGCGGGCGCTGGTACCCAAGGGAGTGCGACTGGCGCAGGCCGCGAGCGGGAAGAAGGCGAAGGTATGAGGCGGACGTTGGCGGCTTTGGTCGCCGGGATCGCTTTGCTGGCAACGGGATGCGGTAACCCGTTGGCAGGCGGCGCCGAGGGCGGCGCGACCGGCGACATCATCATCGGCGCGTCGGACGTCGGGGAAAGCCTTCTGCTGGCCCAGATCTACGCGGGTGCGCTGCGCGACGCGGGCGCGGAGAACGTAACCGTCCGGCCGCCTGTCGGCAGCCGTGAGGTCGTCGTCAAGGCACTGCAGGACAAGTCGCTCTCGGTGGTTCCGGACTACAGCGGGAACCTGTTGCGTTATTTCGACAAGGAGACGCAGGCGACCACGTCGCAGGACGTCTACGCGCAGTTGAAGCAAAAGCTGCCGTCCGGCTTCGAGGTGCTCGAACAGGCACCGGCCGAGGACAAGGATCTTTTGGTGGTGCGCAAGGAACTCGCCGATTCCGGGGTGAAGACCTTCTCCGATCTCGGCGCGCGCTGCAAGGACCTCGTGCTCGGTGGTCCCGGCCAGTGGAGCAGCCGCTGGAAGGACAAGATCAAGACGCTCTACGGCTGTGAGTTCGCCGAGATCCGCACGACCGACACCGGCGGCCCGGTCACGGTCGCGGCGCTGAAGTCCGGCGCGATCCAGGTCGCCGACCTGTTCAGCACGTCGTCGACGATCGCCGCGAACGGGTTCGTGCCGCTGGTGGACGACAAGAACATGTTCCCCGCTCAGAACATCGTGCCCCTCGTCGCGAAGGGGACGCTGTCACCGAAGGAGGTCAACGCGCTGAACCGGGTTTCGGCGGCGCTCACGACCGATCAGCTGACCGAATTGAACGTCCAGTTCAGTGAGGAGAAGCGGAACCCGCTCGACGTCGCCGAGGAGTTCTTGCGCCGGAACAACCTCCTCGCATCCTCCTGACCCACGCAATTAGTCCTCTAGTTGCGGTAGTTGCGCGTGCAAGTACCGCAACTAGAGGACTAATTGCGGAAGAAGAAGGGCGTGTACGAGAGCCGAGCCCACACCGGACTGTGGTGCGCGGGCAGGACGCCGAGCGGGCCGAGGCCGACCGTCGACTTCTCGTCGGAGCCGAGCCGCGCCGGGCTGCAGCAGACATGCCCGACGACTTCGCCGTCTCGTTCGGCCACGATGGACAGTGGGCCGAGCAGATCGCCGTCTTCACGGAGTTCGTCGACGAGTTTCGCCTCGACCACCGGGACACTGTGGTTCGCGAACGCGGCCAGATGGACAGCGTGGATCGCCTCGCGATCAGCCGGGGCTTCTTGCCGGAGCAGCACGCAGCCGAGTGTGCTCCATCCGAAGGTAGGATGGAAATCGATTTCCGCTCCGCCAGGTCGCGACTTTAGTAGTCGGCCATCCGTGTGTACTTCCACGGCGGTGACACGACCGGCGGGCGGGAAAGCGACCACCAGATGTGCGGATTCCCCATTCATCGTGGGCCGTACGGGCGCAAGACGCGACTAAAGGCGGGGGCCGAACGGTGACCGAACTGCGCCGATGTGCTGCCCATTACTACCGAGATGTCCGTAATGCAAGGTCTTCCTTGGGGTGAAACCGCGACTTAGTCTCAGCCTGCGCTCCTAAGTGGAACGCGCTTCACCTCTGAGTCACCCCAACGATCCGGCGGGCCTCTTCATGTCCGTGGGTCGACCCTGCCTGGGAGGAATATCTTGAACAATTCCCTGGGAACCCTGAAAAGACGCCTGCCCGCCTTCGGTGTCGCGGCGGCCGTAGCCGTGCTGACCGCACTCGGTGGCGCCACCGTCGCGTCCGCGGCGGAGGGCTCGATCGTCAACGCGGGCAGCGCCAAGGCGATCAAGGACAGCTACATCGTCGTGCTGAAGGACGGCTCGTCGGTCGAAGCCACCGCGAAGAGCCTGACGAACCGTCACGGCGGCACGGTCGAGAAGACCTTCGCCTCGTCGGTCCGCGGCTTTTCCGGCGCACTGACCGAAAAGCAGGCGAAGCGTGTCGCCGCCGACTCCGCGGTGGCCTACGTGGAGCAGAACCAGACCGTCTCGATCTCGGCGGACCAGCTGAACCCGCCGTCGTGGGGCCTGGACCGGGTCGACCAGCAAAGCCTTCCGCTGGACCAGAAGTACAGCTACAGCACCACGGCGTCCAACGTCACCGCGTACGTCGTCGACACCGGCATCCTCACCACGCACCCCGACTTCGGCGGACGCGCGACCCATGGCCGTGACACCGTCGACAACGACAACGACGCCACGGACTGCCAGGGCCACGGCACCCACGTCGCCGGCACCATCGGCGGTACGGCGCACGGTCTGGCCAAGGGCGTCAAGCTCGTCGCCGTCCGCGTGCTGAACTGCTCCGGTTCGGGCACGACCGCCGGCGTCATCGCCGGTGTCGACTGGGTCACCGCGAACGCCGTCAAGCCTGCCGTCGCGAACATGAGCCTCGGCGGCGGCGCTTCGGCGACCCTCGACCAGGCCGTGCAGCGGTCGATCGCGTCGGGCGTCACCTATGGTGTCGCGGCCGGTAACGACAACGGTGCGAACGCGTGCAACGTGTCGCCCGCCCGTACTCCGGAAGCGATCACGGTCGGCTCGACGACGAACACGGACGCGCGGTCGAGCTTCTCCAACATCGGCACCTGCCTCGACATCTTCGCGCCGGGTAGCAACATCACGTCGACCTGGCTGAACAACGGCACCAACACCATCAGCGGCACCTCGATGGCGACCCCGCACGTCGTCGGCGCGGCCGCGCTGTACGCCTCGGCCAACCCGACCGCTACCCCGGCGCAGGTCCGCGACGCGCTGGTCAACGCGGGCACCAAGGGCAAGGTGACCAACCCTGGCACCGGTTCGCCGAACGTGCTGCTCTACACCGGTAGCGGCGGCCCCGGCCCCGAGCCGACCCCCTGTGGCACGCAGACCAGCAGCGGCGCCGTCGCCATCCCCGACGCCGGTGCCGCGGTGACCAGCCCGGTCACCGTCGCGAACTGCGCCCGCAACGCCTCGGCCACCACCAAGGTCGCGGTGAACATCACGCACACCTACGTCGGCGACCTGGTCATCGACCTGGTCGCACCGGACGGCACCGCGTACCGCCTGAAGGGTTCGAGCAACGACTCGTCCGACAACATCAACACCACGTACACCGTCAACGCCGCGGCCGAGGCCGCGAACGGCGCCTGGAAGCTGAAGGTGCAGGACGTGTACCGGGCCGACACCGGCACGCTCAACAGCTGGTCGCTGACTCTCTGATCCACCCCTGAGAACGCGAAGGCCCCCTTCCTCCTGCTGGGAAGGGGGCCTTCCCGTGTCCAGAGGGACAACACGCGTGCTTGAGCGGCGATCTCGCGTGATCAGGCGGCGATCAGACGAGTTCGCCGTTCAAGCACGCGAGTTCGCCGTTCAAGCACGCGAGTTCGCCGCTCAAGCACGTGAGTTCGGAGTCGAGCGAGCAGGATCACGTGGCACCAGTTGCGGGGTTCGTCCACTAAGGACCGTCGCGAGGCCTTACCCTCGGCGCATGCAGCCCGGACCGCCCTATCAGCAGGGACCTCAGCAGCCGTATCCACCGCAGGGTTATCCGCAGCAGGGCTACCCCGGATACCCGCAGCCCGGGTACGGCCCGCCGCCGCCCAAGAAGTCGAACACCGGCCTCATCGTCGGGCTCGTGATCGGTGCGGTGGTGTTGCTCGGTGGCGGCGGAGTGGGCGCGTTCCTGCTGTTGTCCGGTGACTCCGGTTCGTCTTCGGCCGCGGCGCCGACGTCGTCCAAGAAGTCCGGGCCGCCGGACAAGTACACCTCCATGCCCGGTTGCGAGAAGATCGGGACCGGCGTGAGGAACCTGCCGCCACTGGAGACGCCGAAGGGCGAGGAGCCGGCGAGCACTTCGAACAACGAGATCGTCTACACGCGTTCGTTCTGCACCTGGCGGGAACCCGACGCACCCTCGGCGTCGGTGGCGATGTACCTCTCGAAGTCCAAGGAGCCGGGTTCGGGTGCCGGTGAAGCGTCGGCCAAGGCCGCGATCGAGAACGCCGTCGACGACGGCGGCGTGCTCATCCCCACCATGGCCAAGTCCACCAAGGCCTTGTACGCCAAGCTCGATTCAGCGAGCCAATGCCAGATCAAGTTCCAGCAGGGCAACGTCGAGGCGGAGATCATCGTGACCGGCCCCGACCCCTCCGGGAAGGTCGACCAGACGAAGTGCAAGGAGAACGCCCTGAAGGTCGCGAAGGCGACCTCCGAGGCGATCGGCTAGGCGACTTCCACGACCTGGACCTGCCCGGTCGGTCCGTCGCCGAACGGGTTTTCCCAGCCGTGCCATTCGGCGGCGAGGACGTAGAGCGAACGCCCGTCCTCGCCGCCGAGCGTGCAGGCGAAGCAGCCTCGATCGGTTTCGACCTTCTGAAGTACTTCGCCACCTTCGCGGACCCGGACGCAGTACTTGCCCGCCACGTCCGCGTACCAGACGGCGCACTCGGCATCGAGGCAGATGCCGTCGGGATGATCGCCGCCGAGTTCGGCCCACACGCGCCTGCCGGACAGCGAGCCGTCCTCGGCGATGTCGAACGCGGTGAGCCGGTTGCCGTACGACTCGGCGACGATCAGCGTCGAGTCGCCGGGCGTGATGGCCATGCCGTTGCCGAAGAGGATGCCGTCGGCGACCTGGCGGGTTTCGCCGTCCGGGGTGACGACGGCGATGACGCCGGGTGCCTGGAGGTCGTGGAAGCCGTTGACGAAGGCGTTGCCACGGCTGTCGACGACGAGTTCGTTCCATAAGGCGGCGACGGGGCTTAGATCGGCGTAGGTGCTCAGGTCCGCGTTGAGCAGGCGGGCCTCCGGGCCGGAGACGATCAGCAGACGGCCGTCGGGGAGCCAGTCGATCGAGAACGGCATCGTGGTCGGCACGTTCGCGATGACCTCGCTTTCGCCGTCCGGGGTGACGGCGAGGACCTGGCCGGCACCCCAGTTCGCCAGCCAGAGACGGCCGTCGTGCCAGCGGGCGGATTCGGGGAGCAGGAGGCCGTCGAGCACGGTCTTCATGGTGTCTCCTTCGTTCGTTTACCCCTATACGAACGGGACCCACCGGTTTCGACACCCGAAGTACAGGAAGGCCCCCTTCCTCGCGCCAGGCGCGAGGAAGGGGGCTTTCCTGTACTTCTCTCAGGCGATCAGTCGAACGCCCGCGCGATCAGCGCCTTCTGCTCGACCTCGTGCACCTTGGACGAACCGGCCGACGGAGCGGCCATCGGACGGCGCGACACGACGTCCAGGTTGGAGAACACCTCCGGGAGCTTCCGGGGCAGGTTCAGGCCGAAGAACGGCCAAGCACCCTGGTTCTCCGGCTCCTCCTGGACCCAGACCGCGGGAGCGCCGTTGTAGCGCTCGAGCGCCGCCACCAGCTTCTTCTTCGGCAGCGGGTAGTACTGCTCGACGCGGACGATCGCGATGTCGTTCGCCTCGCGCTTCGTCCGCTCGGCCGCCAGCTCCCAGTACAGCTTGCCCGACGTCAGCAGGACCTTGCGCACCTTCGACGGGTCGACGACGGCGTCGTCGATGACCGACATGAACTTCGTCTGGCCGGTGAAGTCCTCGACCGCCGAGGTGGCGGCCTTGTTGCGCAGCATCGACTTGGGGGTGAAGACCACCAGCGGCCGGTTGACTCCGTCGAGGGCGTGACGGCGGAGGAGGTGGAAGTAGTTCGCCGGGGTCGACGGCACCGAGACGGTCATCGAGCCTTCGGCGCACAGCGAGAGGAAGCGCTCGATGCGGCCGGAGGTGTGGTCCGGGCCCTGGCCTTCGTGGCCGTGCGGCAGCAGCAGCACGACGTCGGAAAGCTGGCCCCACTTGGCCTCGCCGGAGGAGATGTATTCGTCGATGACGGTCTGCGCGCCGTTGACGAAGTCACCGAACTGCGCTTCCCACATGACCAGCGCTTCGGAGTTGGCCACGGAGTAGCCGTACTCGAAGCCGACGGCCGCGTACTCGGACAGCGCCGAGTCGTAGATCATGACGCGGCCCTGACCTTCGGCGAGGCTCGCCAGCGGCGAGTACTCCTGGCCGGTCTTGCGGTCGATCAGCACCGAGTGGCGCTGGGTGAAGGTGCCGCGGCGGGAGTCCTGGCCGGAGAGCCGCACGAGGCGGCCTTCCATCGCCAGTGAACCGAAGGCGAGCAGCTCACCGTAGGCCCAGTCGATGCCGCCTTCGCGGGACATCTTGTGGCGGCGTTCCATGACCGGCTTGACCCGCGGGTGCGGAGTGAAGCCCTCGGGCACGTTGAGGAACGCGTCGCCGATGTGCTCGATGACCTCGGTGGTGGTCGCCGTCGGCACCTTGGCCGGGACCTGCTGCTCCTCCTCGACCGAGGGGCTGGCCTTCGCCACATGCTTTTCCAGCTCACGGACCTCGTTGAACACGTGCTCCAGCTGGCTGGAGAAGTCGCGCAACGCGGCCTCGGCCTCTTCGACGGAGATGTCTCCGCGGCCGATCAGCGATTCGGTGTAGGTCTTCCGGACCGAACGCTTCGTGTCGATGATGTCGTACATCGCCGGCTGGGTCATCGAAGGGTCGTCGCCCTCGTTGTGGCCGCGGCGGCGGTAGCAGATCAGGTCGATCACGACGTCCTTGTGGAACGCCTGGCGGTACTCGACGGCCAGCTTGGCCACCCAGTGCGCGGCTTCGGGGTCGTCACCGTTCACGTGGAAGATCGGCGAACCGATCATCTTCGCGACGTCGGTGGCGTACTCGCTCGAACGCGAGTGCTCGGGCGCGGTGGTGAAGCCGACCTGGTTGTTGACGATGACGTGCACGGTGCCGCCGGTGCGGTAGCCGCGCAGCAGCGCCAGGTTCAGCGTCTCGGCCACGACACCCTGGCCCGCGAAGGCCGCGTCGCCGTGCATCAGGACCGGGAGGACCGTGAAGCCCTCGCCGCCCTTGTCGAGGATGTCCTGCTTCGCGCGGACGATGCCCTCGAGGACCGGGTCGACGGTCTCCAGGTGCGACGGGTTCGCGGTCAGCGACACCCTGGTCTCGCCGTCGCCGAACATGCGGAAGTACTTGCCCTCGGCGCCGAGGTGGTACTTCACGTCACCGGAACCGTGCGCCTGGCCCGGGTCGAGGTTGCCCTCGAACTCCTGGAAGATCTGCGCGATCGGCTTGCCGACGATGTTCGCGAGCACGTTCAGGCGGCCGCGGTGCGGCATGCCGATGACGACCTCGTCGAGTTCGTGCTCGGCGGCCTTGTCCAGCAGCGTGTCGAGCAGCGGGATCGCCGTCTCGCCGCCTTCGAGGGAGAACCGCTTCTGGCCGACGTACTTGGTCTGCAGGAAGGTCTCGAACGCCTCGGCGGCGTTGAGCTTCGAGAGCACGTACTTCTGGACCGCGGGGTCGGGCTTCTCGTGCGGGATCTCGACGCGGTCCTGGATCCAGCGGCGCTCCTCGGGGTCGAGGATGTGCGTGTACTCGATGCCGACGGTGCGGCAGTAGGAGTTGCGCAGGACACCGAGGATGTCGCGCAGCTTCATCCGCTCCTGGCCCGCGAAGCCGCCGACCGGGAACTCGCGGTCCAGGTCCCACAGCGTCAGGCCGTGGGATAGGACGTCGAGGTCGGCGTGGCTGCGCTGCCGGTAGTTCAGCGGGTCGGTGTCGGCCATCAGGTGACCGCGCATGCGGAAGGCGTCGATCAGCTCGATCACGCGCGCGGTCTTGTCGACCGGGCCGTCCGGGATGTCGGCGACCCAGCGGATCGGCTCGTACGGCAGGCGCAGGCTGGTGAAGACGTCGTCGTAGAAGCCGTCTTCGCCGAGCAGCAGCTCGTGGATGCGCTTGAGGAACTCGCCCGACTCCGCGCCCTGGATGATGCGGTGGTCGTAGGTCGAGGTCAGCGTCATGATCTTCGATACGCCGAGGTCGACCAGTGCCTTCTCGCTGGTGCCCTCGAAGTGCGCCGGGTACTGCATGGCGCCGACGCCGATGATCGCGCCCTGGCCCGCCTGCAGCCGCGGCACCGAGTGGTTGGTGCCGATGCCGCCGGGGTTGGTCAGCGAGATCGTGGTGCCTGCGAAGTCGTCGGCGGTCAGCTTGCCGTTGCGGGCCTTCTTGACGATCTCCTCGTAGGCCTGCCAGAACTGCATGAAGGTCATGTTCTCGGTGGCCTTGATGGAGGCCACGACGAGCGTGCGAGAGCCTTCCTTGCCCTTCATGTCGATCGCGAGACCGAAGTTCACGTGCTCCGGCGTGATCGCGAACGGCTTTCCGTCGATCAGCTGGTAGTGCCGGTTCATGTTCGGGAAGTTCTTCAGCGCACGGACCATCGCGTAGCCGATGAGGTGCGTGAAGGAGATCTTGCCGCCACGCGTGCGCTTGAGGTGGTTGTTGATGACGATGCGGTTGTCGGCCATCAGCTTCGCCGGGACGGCACGCACACTCGTCGCCGTCGGCACGGACAGCGAGGCGTCCATGTTCTTCGCGATCGCGGCGGCCGCGCCACGGAGCTGCTTCGACTCCGGCTCGGCGTCCTTCTCGGCCGTCTTGGCGGGAGCCTTCGCCGGGGCCTTCGCAGGCGCTGCCTTGGGCGCGGCGGCCTTCGCCTCGGTCTTCGGAGCGGGCTTCGCGGGCGCGGCGGCCTTCGCCTCGGTCTTCGATGCGGTCTGCTTCGCGGTGGACTCGGCGTTGCGGACCGTCTGCGGCGACGGCGGGGAGGCCTGACCGTTGGTGTCCGAGCCCTCCTTGGCGGTCTCCGCGAAGGTCTGACGTGCGTCGTCAGCCTTGGTCTGCGCGGCCTGCGTTGGCTTGAAGTCCGCGAAGAAGTCGTGCCAGGCGGCATCGACTGAGGTGGGGTCGGCGAGGAACTGGTCGTACATTTCCTCGACGACCCACTCGTTGGGGCCGAATTGTGACGCAGGGCTGCTGCTGGACACGGCTTGGACTCGCCTCTATCCGTCTCGAGATCTTGAACACCGCTGATGCGCCTACCAGGCTAACCCCCTCGGCGGCAGCCGTGTGATGGAACTGGCCTGTGTGAGGCGTGGCGCACTAGGTGATGGGTCACTGTCTCGATCAAGAGATCGAAAATCCGCCACTCGCCGAAGCGGTCCGCTGCCGTTCGGGGGAGCGGGGGACCTTTGCTTCCGTTTCACGGTCTGTGCAGGTCAGGTCACTGTTTGGTCGGAAAAGGTTGGTGAGGTGGTCGTGCCGGGACAGCCTGGAGTTCACGTCGGCGGGTTTTGCTGAGCGGAGGATGCGGCCGGTGTCGTGCCGGCCGCCGTTCACCCGCGAGGTGGTGGCAGACGATGTGGCTGGACGAGTGTCCGTCGTTCTGGGACGAGGGACGGGTGCGCCCGGTGGTCACCGAATCGGGCAAGGTCGTCCTGAGGTGCGACTCGTGCGCCGCGGTCTGGCCGACGCTCTCCGACTTCAAGGAGATGGAGCACGTCGAGCCCGACGAGCCGGACTGGGCGGTGACGGCCGGGGTGCACGTCCGGCCAGGGACCTTCCGGTGGGCGTCGGCCCAGGACCTGGAGGTCGCCGGGATGGGTGGCCTCTCGTGGCGCTCCTAAGCGGGTTACGGACTCTCCGCGGGTAGCAGCGTCTTCGACGCGGTCCGCGCCGACCTCGCCCTTGGTCGAAGTGACCGCGGTGATCCATTTGTCGACATAGCGATCGACTGCTTCATCACTCAGCCCCATCTGGCCTCGCGTCGCCACGTTTCCCGGTCGAGATGAACGTCGCAGTCGTAGTAGTGGCTGAGCGCCGCGTGTTCGAGCGCCCACACGAAGCCTCGCGGGTGAGGTCGAGCGCGTGGACGCGCTCCTGACCAGGTTTGGCGGCCCAGCCGCGGCGTACGCCCTCCAGAGAAAGGACGGCGGCACGGCTTGTCAGGGCCAAGGAGTCCTTCACGGACTTGGAGGGCAACCGCGCGACAGGGCCGCACGAGACTTAGCCCAAGGACCACAGGCGTGCGTAGTGGCCGCCTGCGGCCACCAGTTCCGCGTGCGTGCCTTGCTCGATGATCCGGCCGTGGTCCAGGACGACGATCCGGTCCGCCTTGGCGGCGGTGGCGAGGCGGTGCGCGACCACGAAGGTCGTGCGGCGGCGCGCGAGTTGTTCGGTCGCGCGCAGGACGGCGGCTTCGGTGGACGGGTCGAGGGCCGCGGTCGCCTCGTCGAGCAGGAGGACGTCCGGGTCCACGAGTTCGGCGCGGGCGAGGGCGACGAGTTGGCGTTGTCCCGCCGAAAGCGAGCGCCCGCGTTCACCGACGGGCTGGTGGAAACCGGCGGGAAGCGCGGCGACGCCGTCGAGCGCGCCGACGGATCGGACCGCCTCCTCGACCTCCGCGTCCGTCGCGGAAGGCCTGCCGTAGCGCACATTGTCGGCGACGGTCCCCGAGAACAGATGCGCTTCCTGAGGTACTACGCCCATTCGCGCGCGAAGGGCGGCCAGGTCGTACTCGCGGATGTCGGTTCCGTCGATCCGGACCACGCCGCCTGTCGCGTCGTAGAAGCGCGCGACGAGCTTCACCGCTGTCGACTTCCCGGCGCCCGTCGCGCCGACCAAAGCGACGGTCTCCCCGGCCGGGACCTCCAGTGAAAGCTGCGTCAGAGCGGGCTCATCTGTTGCGGTGTAAGCGAAATCGACGTCCTTGAACGAGACCTCGCCTCGTAGTCGCTCCGGGACCGCGACCGGTTTCTCCGCCTCGGGAACGGAAGTCGGCGTGCGTAACAGGTCGCCGATCCGGACCAGGCCGACCCGCGCCTGCTGGTAACCGTCGAAAACCGAAGACAGTTGCTGGATCGGCGAGAAGAACTGGCCCAGGTACAACAGGAACGCCACCAGTACACCGGCCGACAGCGTGCCCGCCGCGACCCGGTTCGCGCCGACGATCAGCACGACGACCTCGGCCAGTCCGGAAAGCATCGCGGCGAAGGGGAAGTACGTCGCGACGAGGCGCTGCGCGCGCAATCGCGAACGTCGGTACTCGTCGCTGCGGGAAGCGAACTTCTCCGCTGTTCGCTCCTCGCGCGTGTACGCCTGCGCGACCCGCAGCCCGTTCACGTTCTCCTGCATGTCCGCGTTGACCACACTGACACGTTCCCGCGCTTCGGTGTACGCCTTGGACGAGGCGCGCCGGAAGATCACCGTCGCCACGACGAGGATCGGCAGCACCGCGAGCGCGTACGCCGCCAGCCCGATGTCGGTGATCATCAGCGCCGCCGCGATCCCGACCAGCGTCAGCGCGCTCACCACGGCCTGTGCGACACCGGTCTGCAGGAACGTCGAGAGCGCGTCGACGTCGGTCGTCATCCGGGTCATGATCTTCCCGGACAGTTCGCGTTCGTAGAAGTCGAGCCCGAGCCGTTGCAGATGCGCGTAACTGCGTACGCGCAGCGAATACAGCACCGTTTCGCCGACCCGCGCGGTCATCTTGGTCTGGAGGTAGATCGCGAGCCAGTCCGCGACGATCACCAGCGCGCCGATCCCGGCGGCCAGCCAGATCACCGCCTCCATCCCGGTGCGCACGCCGTTGTCGATGCCGTACTGGTACAGCGCGGGCATCGCGATGGTGGCCAGCGCGTCCGCCGCGACCAGCCCGATCACCACGGCGAGCGGGCCGCGAACCGGTTTCAGCAGGCGGCCGAGGCGGAACTTCGGTTCGGCCGCGGTGATGTCCGTGCCCGGGAGCTTCGGTGTGTCCGTGGCCGGCGGCAGTTTCCGGACGCCTTCGAGGAGTTCCCCGGTCGGCGGCAGGTCGATGTCCCATTCGCCGCCGGTGCCCTTGCGCTCGCCCGCCAGCTCGTCGGCCTTGTCCTGTTCCGGCCAGAGGGCGGGGGTGATTCCCGCAGGACCGCAGTCGAGGCCTTCGCAGCGGTGCGGTTCCTCGACGTCGTCACCCGGCCCCGCGACGAGTTCGCGGAACAGCGGGCAGCGCGCGAGCAGTTCCTCCTCCGTGCCGATGTCGACGACGCGGCCCTTGTCCAGCACGGCGATCCGGTCGGCGAGGGCGAGGGTGGAGCGGCGGTGCGCGATCAGCAGGGTCGTCCGGCCCGCGGTGACCGAGCGCAGCGTGTCGTGGATCGCCGCCTCGGTGACCGTGTCGATGGCGGACGTCGCGTCGTCGAGGACCAGCACACGCGGGTCGGTCATCAGCGCCCTGGCCAGGCCGAGCCGCTGCCGCTGACCACCCGACAGCGTGAGGCCACGTTCGCCGACGAGCGTGTCGTAGCCCTTGGGGAGACGCTGGATGAATTCGTCCGCCTCCGCCGCCCGTGCGGCCGCGCGGATCTCCTCGTCGCTCGCGTCCGGCCTGCCATAGGCGATGTTGTCGCGCACCGACGAGGAGAACAGGAACGCTTCCTCGAAGACGACGCCGATCGCGCTGCGCAGGTCGTGCTGCCGGAGGTCGCGGACGTCGAGGTCGCCGACCTGGACCGAACCGCTGTGCACGTCGTAGAACCGGGGCAGCAGCAAGGAGATCGTCGACTTGCCGGAACCGGCGGTGCCGACCAGGGCCAGTGTTTCGCCTGGCAGTGCTTCGAGGGTGAGCCCGTCGAGGACCGGATCCGATCTTGTGTAGCCGAAGGAGACGTCCTCCAGCCGGACGCCGAGCGGACCTTCGGGCAGCGGCCGCGCGTCCGGGCTGTCGACGACGTCCGGCTGCGCGTCGATCAGTTCGTTGACCCGTTCCGCGCCCGCGCGGGTCAGCTGGGCCTGCACCACGAGGCTGGAGATCATCCTGGCCGGGCCGATCAGGATGGACAGATAGGTGGCGAAGGCCAGGAAGGTGCCCAGGCTGATTTCGCCCTTCAGCGCGAGCACACCGCCGACCGCCAGCACCGCGACCTGACCGGCCGCGGGCAGCGCCGCCGTCGTGGCCGTGGGCAACGAAGACAAGCGGGCCGCGCGCAGACGTTCGGCGAAGAGCTTCTTCGCCGTCCTCTCCAGCTTCGCGACCTCGCGCGCTTCCTGGCCGAAGCCCTTCACCACGCGTACGCCGGTGACGGTCTCCTCGACCTGCTGCGCGACGTCGGCCGCGCGCTGCTGGGCCGCCCATGTCGCGGGGAAGAGCCGCTTGCGGCTCACCGCCATGATGATCGCGATCGCCGGGGCGACCACCATCGCGATCAGGGTCAACGTCGGCGACATCCACAGCATCGCGCCGAGGGACAGCAACGCGAAGATCACCGAGCCCGCCGAAAGCGGGACCTGCATCAGGACCGACGTGACCAGCTGAAGATCCGAGATCGCGCGCGAGGCGACCTGCCCGGTGCGCAGCGCGTCCTGCTTGCCGCCGTCGAGGCGGGAGACCGCGTTGAACACCTGGCGGCGCAGATCGTGCTGGACGTCGAGCGCCAGCCGCCCGCCGACGTACCGGCGGGCGAACGCGTTCCCGAAGGTCAGCACCTGCAGCACCGCCATCACGGCGGCGAGCACGCCGAGACGGGAGGTGTCGCCGGCGACGGCCCCGTCGAGCGCCTCCCGGATCAGGAGAGGACCGGCGGCCTGCAGACCGACACCGATGATCGCCGCGCCCAGCGACAGCACGACCAGCCAGGGATGTTTCCAGCACGAAGCGGCCAGACGGCGGATCCAGCCTCCGGCGGGTACGGGGGTGGTCTCACGGGCCGGACTGGCTTGACGCGGACGAGGTGGAGCTGTGGTCACCCCGCCAGCCTATGCGGCCCTACCGACAGGACCGGCCGGTTCGCGGAGGCCGAACGAGATGAACGGGACTTTCCTCGCAAAATTTGCGAGGAAAGTCCCGTTCATCTCACGGGTGGGCAGCGACTACGTGATGTCCTTCTTCTGGTTCACGGCCCAGCCCGCCAGGAAGAAGGCCATCGTCCAGCCGAAGAAGATGAGCGCGGAGGCCCACCACGAGAACGCTCCCGGCGCACCGGCCGCGTACTGCAGCACCCACGCCGTCTCGTCCTCCAGCGCCGGCACCTTCACCCCGGCGGCGCCGAACGCCTCCGCGCCGATGGCGCCCACGATGCCGTTGACCGTGCCGTTCGGCAGGATGCCGCCGAGCCAGGTGATGTCCGCGGCACCGAACATGACGAAGACCAGGACGTTCTCGACGACGAGCATCCAGATGGTCAGTGTGATGATGCTGCCGACCACGCTGCGCCACACGGCGCCGACGCCGATGCCGAACAGGGTCGCCAGGATCGTCGCGAGGACACCCGCGCCCAGCACACCGAGCCACTGGCCCGCCGACGGCAGGCGCTCGCTGTCGACGGTGATCACCGTGCCGAGGCTCGCCGCCGCCACGATGATCACACCGTAGATGGCGCCCCACGCGACGTAGGTGATCATCTTCGCGCTCAACGCCGAAACCCGGTTCGGGGCGGTGAGGAACGTCGTGGTGATCGTCTTCTTCGTGTACTCGCCCGCGAGCGCGAAGACACCGAAGATGATCGGGATCATCGTGCCGATGTTGATGCCGTGCCCGAGGGCGAGCAGGCCGACCGGCAGCTGACCGGTCGAGATGCCGAGCGCCTCGGTCAGCTCACGGGTGTCCGAACGCCCGAGATAGTTGCTGAAGTCGTTGGTGATCATGCCCCAGAACAGGGCGAACGCGAAGGCGAAAACCACCGCGGGGATCATCAGCGCCCACCACGCCTTGAGCGTGAGCGTCTTGCGGAACTCCGCCTTGATCAGGTTGCCCATCAGCCCTGGCCTCCCCAGCCCTCGTTCTGGCCCTGCTGCTGCGCCTGCTGCTGAGGCGGCGCCTGCTGGTACTGCTGCTGTTGCGGGGGCTGGCCCTGCTGGAACTGCTGCTGCGGCGGCGCGAACCCGGGAGCCGGGGTGTTCGGCGGCGCGAACCCGGGCGGCGGCGTGTTCTGCGGGGCATAGCCGGACGGCGGACCCTGGTACCCGGGCGGCGGACCCTGATACCCCGGGGGCGGACCCTGGTAGCCGGGCGGCGGGCCCTGCTGGAAACCGGGCTGCGGCGCGGCGTACTGACCCTGCGTCAGCTGGAAGAACATCCGCTCCAGATCCGCGGTCTCCTCCTGCATGCCGTAGACCGCGATGCTCGCCTTGGCGGAGATGTCACCGATCTGCTGCACCGTCGCACCGGAAACCGCGACCCGGCCGTCCGGCGTCGGCGAAACCTGGGTGATGCCCGACTCCTGCAACGCGGAGACGAGGCCGTTCGTGTCGGCGGACTGCACCAGCACGCGCGACTGGTTGCTCTTGCGCAACTGGTCGAGCGAGCCGTTGTACCGCGTCATGCCCTGGCTGATGATGATGACCTGGTCGATCGTCTGCTCCACCTCGTTCAGCAGGTGGCTCGAGACCAGCACCGTGCGCCCCTCACGCGCGTACGCGCGCAGGAAGTTCCGAAGCCACAGGATGCCTTCGGGGTCGAGACCGTTCGTCGGCTCGTCCAGCACCAGGACCTGCGGATCCCCCAGCAACGCCGTCGCCAGCGCCAGCCGCTGCCGCATACCGAGCGAGAACCCGCCGGCCTTGCGGTCCGCCGCCGACGAAAGGCCGACCAGGCCAAGGACCTCGCCCACCCGCTGATCCGGCATCCCGATCGCCGCCGAGTACACGCGCAGATGATTCCGCGCCGTGCGACCCGGGTGGAAGCCCTCGTTCTCCAGCACCGAACCGACGACCCTGGCCGGGTTCCCCAGCTGGTCGTGCGGGCGCCCGTTGATGGTCGCCGTGCCGTTCGTGGGCGTCACCAGCCCGAGCAGCATCCGGAGCGTCGTGGTCTTCCCCGCCCCGTTGGGCCCGAGGAACCCGGTCACCGAACCCGGCTCCACCGTGAAACTCAGATTCTGGACCGCGTTGACCGCACCGAACTGCTTGCTCAGATTCTGCACCGCGATGCGGCCACTGCCGTCGTGCATACCGTCCCCTTTTGTTGGCCAAGGCCGATCACGCGACATCCTGCCTCACCGGGTGAGTCCGCACCCGCGGAAGGGGGCAATCCACCGAAAGCGACCTTCGTCACGTCCAGTGCGGTGACGATTCCGTCCCTCAGCGCAGCCATCGCTGGACCGAATGGCCCCTGACTACCGCATATCCGGCGTAGAGCGCGGAAAATCACCGACCGCGACAGAGGTCGGTGAAGAAATAACTCCGAAGACATGCCAACCCCATGCAGCGCGACGGCGACTTATTACCTACGATGTAGGAGGCGGCCCGCTCCCAGTGACCCCCAGGCTGGTCGAGCGGGTCGCCCTCAGCCCCTTTGCCCCACTTCGGTCGACGCTGGCGCGTCTTTCCGAAGGTGGGGCTTCGTCGTATCGCCCGGGGGGCGAGCCCCCCCCGGACCCCCACGGTGCGTGAAGCTGCGGTTGGCGGGTGGGTGGCCTACGGCGCGGGGCGTCGTGGCCTGGTGAGTGGCCGAAGGCGCGGGGCGGCGTGGGCTAGCGAGTGGTCCTCGGCGCTGGTGTCAAGGGCGCGGGATGGTTTTGGGAAAGGTTGGGTGCCACCCTGTCGTCGTGAGTCGGCGACGGGAAAGTGACCAGTGTGCCGCGAAAGTGGGGATTCGGGTGTCGGAAGGGCGCGAAAAGGAGCGAGGGACCTTCGCACTGGGGTGGCAAAGGTCCCCCGCGTGGGAGTGTGGCTAGGGGTCAAGCCAGGACGGCGGCCAGGTCCGTGGCGGGCAGGCCGTGCGCGGCCGCGACGGGGGCGTTCGTGAGGGCGCCGGCGTGCGTGTTGAGGCCCTTCGCGAGCGAAGCGTCCGCCTGCAGCGCCTTCTGCCAGCCGAATTCCGCCAACTGAACGGCGTACGGCAGCGTCACGTTGGTCAGGCCGTAGGTCGACGTACGCGGGACAGCGCCCGGCATGTTCGCGACGCAGTAGAACACCGACTCGTGGACCTTGTAGGTCGGCTCGTCGTGCGTGGTCGGCCGCGAGTCGGCGAAGCAGCCGCCCTGGTCGATCGCGATGTCCACCAGCACGCTGCCCGGACGCATCCGCGAAACGAGGTCGTTCGAGACCAGCTTCGGCGCCTTCGCGCCGGGCACGAGCACCGCGCCGATGACCATGTCGGCCTCCAGTACGGACTGCTCGACCGACAGCGCGTTCGAGGTCACCGTGCGGATGCGACCGCCGAAGTCGTTGTCGATCTGACGGAGGCGGTCGACGTTGGTGTCGAGGATCTCGACGTCCGAGCCGAGGCCGAGCGCGACCCGCGCGGCGTTGAGACCGGCGACACCGCCACCGATCACGACCACGCGCGCCGGGTGGACACCGGGGATGCCGCCGGGCAGCACACCGCGGCCACCGCTCGGCTTCATCAGGGAGAACGCGCCCACCTGCGGCGCCAGCCTGCCGGCGACCTCGGACATCGGCGCGAGCAGCGGCAGCGCGCGGTTCGGGGTCTGCACCGTCTCGTACGCGATCGCGGTGGTGCCGGCGGCCAGCAGCGCGTCGGTCAGCGGCCGGTCCGCGGCGATGTGCAGATAGGTGAACAGCACCTGGTCGGCGCGCAGCTGCGGGTACTCCTCGGCGATCGGCTCCTTGACCTTGAGCACGAGTTCGCCCTCGGCCCAGGTCTCCTCCGCCGTCGCGAGGATCTTCGCGCCCGCGGCGAGGTACTCGTCGTCGGTGATGGACGAGCCGAGGCCGGCACCGGTTTCGACGAAGACGTCGTGGCCGCGCCCGGTCAGTTCATGCACGCCCGCCGGGGTGAGCGCCACCCGGTATTCGTGCCTCTTGATTTCACGGGGGACGGCGATACGCACGGAGTGCCTCCTGCGGCGGGTCTACGACAAAGGTGCTGCCACTCACGGTGAGCCACCTGGACGGCGGTGTCATCGTGCGCCCACGACAAGGTTGAGCACCGATCATGGTCTTTCCGGCACAATCGCTTGACCTCCAGTCAACTGGAGCTCGCACCTTGTGGCACATGAGAGCCGTGTGGTTGAAGGAGTTCGGCGGGCCCGAAGTGCTCGTCGCCGGCGACGCCCCCGATCCGGTCCCCGCCGAGGGCCAGGCCCTGATCGAGGTGGCGTTCGCCAACATCACGTTCGTCGAGACGCAGTTCCGCGCCGGCGGCGGTGGGCCGTTCCGTGCCGAACTGCCGATGATCCCCGGTAACGGCGTCGGTGGCGTGATCAGCGCGGTCGGCGAAGGAGTCGATCTCGGCCTGGTCGGGAAGCGCGTCGTGACCTCCACCGGCGGATCCGGGGCGTACGCGCAGCGGGTCGCGGTCGCCGCCGATTCCGTCTTCGAGGTACCGGACGCGCTGGCCCTCGACGCCGCGGTGGCGATCCTCGCCGACGGCCGGACGGCGACGGCGCTGGTGGCCGCCGCGCGCCTTCAGCCGGGGGAGCGCGTACTGGTCGAGGCCGCGGCGGGCGGTGTCGGTGGGCTGGTCGTCCAGCTCGCCAAGGCCGCGGGCGCGGAGGTCGTCGGCGCGGCGGGCGGACCGGCGAAGGTCGGACACGTCCGGGAGCACGGCGCCGATCTGGCGGTCGACTACCGCGAATCGGATTGGTCGGCGAAGGCGGGCGCGGTCGACGTCGTCTTCGACGGGGTCGGCGGCGGGATCGGGTCGACGTCGTTCGGGTTGCTGAGGCCCGGCGGCCGGATGCTGATCTACGGGTTGTCGAGCGGCTCGTGGACCGAGGTGTCCGACGAGGACGCCGCCGCCCGCGGGGTCACGGTGATCCAGGCCCTCGGCGGGCGGGCGGAGATGCGGGCGTTCACCGAGTCCGCGCTCGCCGAGGCCGCCGCCGGGCGGCTGGAACCCGTGATCGGGCAACGGTTCCCTCTCGAACGCGCGGCGGACGCGCACGCGGTCATGCAGTCGCGTGGCGCGATCGGCAAGACGCTGCTCGAGGTCTGATGCCGGAATCCCCGGCCCGGTGAGAGCAAATGGGATGCGCGATTTCGTTCTTGCCTGCACGATGATCCCGAGGCGAAAAGGACGTCTGGGTCCGGACGCACGGCCGTGTTCGCTGGGGGTGAGCGCGGCCGTGCGACCCGCGAATGGGGAAATGCAGCACGATCGAGTCAAGATGTTGATCTTACTGGCCGGTAAGCTGCCATTCTGTTCCGCATGACAAATCAGGACTGGCGGCGGGAGCGGCGTGTTCGCACCGTCGACACCGAAGGCAATCCGGCCGATGTCATCGTCGGCCTGGTCGAAACTCCGGGGCACGGTTACGAAGCCGCGCTGCGGGTCGACGGTGGCCCCGGTGTGCTTCTGCCGCTTTACCCCGGCGCCGATCTGCTCGCCGCGGTACGGCAGACCATTGAGGACGGATATCGCGCCAGCGCGCACTAGCCCGCCGGATGTGGTGAAAGGGTCTTTCCTGACGGCAGCGCTGATTCAAAGCGTGTCTTGAAAGACCCTTTCATGACGTCTGCGCACGGTTTTGTCGCACGACAAAGTGTTCGTTATTGAACAGAACGAAGTGGAATCCCGTGTCAGCTCCACCGCAGCGAAACGAGTTGCGTGATCAACGCCAGCCGGACGTCGGGATCGTCGAGATCCAGCGGCACGAGGCCGAGCAGTCGCCGCATGCGGTACCGCAGGGTGTTGGGATGGATCCGCAGTTCCTCCGCGGCGGCGCGTGGGTCGCCGGGATGCCGGAGCCATTGGTAGAGCGTGTCGACGTAGCCGCTCTCGTGGGCTTCGTCGTGCGCGTGCAGCAGGCCGAGCGGGCCGAGTTCGGCCACCTTCGCGGTGCTCGCGGCCGTGGCCCCGCGATGTAAGGACAGAGCTGTCCATGCCTCGTCGAAGACCACGACACGGCCGGGGACGAGCTTGGCGCGCAGCAGGCCCAACGCCTCGTCGGCCTGGGCCCGTGACGTCGCGAGTTCCCCGATCTCGCAGGCGGAACCCGCGGCCGCCCGCGGGGTGCCGCCTCGCCTTGGTGTCGGCAGGGCTTCGAGCGCGGCCCGGAGTTCGTCCCAGCCCTCGCCGTCCGGAACGACGGCGTAGAGCACGCCGCCGAGTTCGGTGGCCACCGGCCGCCTGCCGACGCCTTGGGAGATCCGTTCGAGGAGGGCGAGCCGCAACCCCTCGTCGTCACGGCCGTCGCCGCCGGAGACCTCGATGACGACGACGCGGTGTGGCACTTCCGACAGGTCGAGTTCCGCGATCGCCTTACGCGGGCTGGCCTTCCCTTCGAGCACGGCACGCAGGAGTTCGGCCGAGACGCGGCGTTGGGAGTCGGTGTGCGCGCGGCGGCGCAGCAGGTGCAGCGCGACGACGGGCGCCGCGTCGGCGAACGCGGCCGCGCGTTCGTCGGAGACCGGGCCCGCGACGACCGCCCACATCGAACCGAGCAGTTCGCCGCCCATCCGGATCGGCACGATGAGCCGGGGCAGGGTGCCGTCGCGCTGCGCGGGCACGAAGATCGTTTGCCGCCCACGGGAAAGCTCGCGGAACACGCCTCGCGAACGGAACCGCGCGAGCACGTCGTCGGGGATGCGGCGGCCCATGATGGTGGACACGCGCGCCGAGTCGGTCAGGTCCTGCCGGGCCGAGTAGGCGAGCACCCGCGAGTTGGTGTCCTCGATGGTGACGGGCGCGTCGACGACCGAGGCGACCGCGTCGGCGAGCCGGAAAAGATCGCCGGAACCGGGGCCGCCGCCGTCCTCCAGTGCGTCGGACTCGTCGGCGAGCGCGTCGAGGACGGTCCTGAGCAGCCAGACGAGCTGGGCCCACGACGTCGCCGAGCGCACTTCGATCAACGCGATGTCCGCCGACTTCGCCGCTCGCTTCACTGACGGTTTGGCCGCGAGCGGAGGTTTCAGCAGGACGGCGGCGGCGCCTTTCGCCGCGCCGAGCTTGACCAGTTCCGCGGCGTCCGACGTGTCGGTGATGGCGACGCCGAGCACGAGGTCACCCGCGGCGAGGGTGGTGCCGGGTTCGGCGATGACGACATCACCGACGGCCGGGGACTCTTCGGGCACCTGCAGGGCGTGCAGCAGCGTCGGACCGACCCGGTCGACAACGCTGCGCACGGAAACCATGCTTTATTTTGCGCCCGCTGACGAAAACGCGCCGCAGGGGCCGTCCCGAAGATCGCTCCCGTCGAGCGCCGAGGGGCCCCTTCATCGCGTTTTCGTGGGCCTTCGGCCCAAAGAGAGCGGGCGGGGTGAAGTCTCCTCGTCGCGCTGACGCGCTACCCGAGGAGACGTCCGCCGGTCACCTGAGGCACACGTCAGACCTCGGGTGGCGTCCTGGCATCGATGTCTTCCGGGGTGAACCGCTCCCGTTTGGTCGTCAGCGCCCACCGGTGCCCGTCGGGATCGACGATCCGGCCATACCGCTCGCCGAAGAACATCTCCTCGACCGGCGCCTCCACCCGCGCGCCCGCGAACACCGCGCGTCGCACGAGGTCGTCGGGGTCCTCGGTCTCCAGGGTCAGCAGCATCGGCGTGCCGCCGAGGGTCGCGGGCGCGAGCGCGTCCAGTTGCGGGATCTCCTGGCTCACCAGCAGCCGCGCGTCGCCGACGGCGAGTTCCACGAACAGCACGACACCGTTCGGCAGCACGTTGCGGAACAGCTCCACGGCCCCGAATGCCTTGCCGTAGAACAAAAGTGATGTGTCCACGTCCTTGACGAACAGATGGGGGACGAGCCCGAGCGCCCGGCTCACGCCGACTCTGCCCGCTTCAGCAGCCCCGCTTGACCGGCCACGGCGACCAGCCGGCTCAGGAACTCAGCCTCGCGCGCGGCGACGTCCCGGCCGGCGCGGGTCAGCCGGTAGTAGCGGCGGCGCGAGTCGTGCGGCTGGTCTTCGCTCGCTTCGGGAGCCTCCTCGACCAGGCCGTCGGCGACGAGCCTGGCCAGTGTCCGATACAGCGTGCCCGGCCCGAGCCGGTCGGCGCCGCCGCTCACCTCGTCGACGAAACCCATGATCGCGTATCCGTGCGCGCGACCGCCCTTGCCGCTCGCGAGGGCCAGCAGGGTCTGGAACGCCGCAGGGGTGAGCTGGGGGTTGCCGTCGGCCATTCGGGAAGCATACGCTCCGGTCCCGTTATATCCATGATGGATACAAAGGAGCTGGACGTGGCGATTCAGGGAGTCAACAAAATCGTCGTCGGGGTGCGGGACCAGGAACGGGCGAAGCGGTTCTGGTCGGAGGTCGTCGGATTCGAGATCACCACCGACGCGCCCTACGACGACCAGGGGAACCGGTGGGTCGAGGTCACCACCGCCGACGGCGCGACGGCACTCGTACTGAGTACTTCGCCGGAGGACCTCAAACGCTTCGAGGTGCGCGACGAGATCCCGACGGCCAACTTCTTCTTCTACGCCGACGACATCGGAAAGACGTACGAGGAGCTTTCGGCGAAAGGTGTCGAGTTCCCGGCTCGCCCGGAGAAGCAGCCCTGGGGCTGGTGGGCGATGTTCGTCGACTCCGAGGGCAACCGGTTCGCCCTTCAGGAGAGGAATCCCACCCCCTGAGAGTAGTTGGGTGCTCCGTACGGCGGAGCTAGCTTCGGTGGCAACAGGCCGTATCCCTTGACCGCTAGGAGAATCGCGATGAGCGCGGATGGATGGTCATTCGAGACCAAGCAGATCCACGCGGGTGCGGCGCCGGACACCGCCACCGGCGCGCGGGCCACCCCGATCTACCAGACCACCTCGTACGTGTTCCGCGACAGCCAGCACGGCGCCGACCTGTTCAGCCTCGCCGAGCCGGGCAACATCTACACGCGGATCAACAACCCCACGCAGGACGTGCTGGAGCAGCGTCTCGCCGCGCTCGAAGGCGGCGTCGCGGCGCTGGCGTTCGCCTCCGGGAGCGCGGCCACGACGGCGGCCATCCTGAACCTCGCGAACGCGGGCGACCACTTCGTCTCCAGCCCGTCGCTCTACGGCGGCACCTACAACCTCTTCCACTACACGCTGCCGAAGCTCGGCATCGAGGTCTCGTTCGTCGAGGACCAGGACGACATCGAGCAGTGGAAGGCCGCGGTCCGGCCCAACACCAAGCTGTTCTTCGCCGAGACGCTGGCCAACCCGGGTAGCAACGTCCTCGACATCCGCGCGGTCGCCGACGCCGCGCACGAATCCGGTGTCCCGCTGGTCGTGGACAACACCGTGCCGACCCCGTATCTCGTTCGCCCGATCGAGCACGGCGCCGACGTCGTGGTCCACTCCGCGACCAAGTACCTCGGCGGCCACGGCACCACGGTCGCCGGTGTGCTGGTCGACGGCGGCACCTTCGACTTCGGCAAGGACCCCGCGCGTTTCCCCGGTTTCACCGAGGCCGACCCGAGCTACCACGGTCTCAAGTACTGGGAAGCACTCGGCCCTGGCGCGTACGCCGCCAAGGCCCGCGTCCAGATCCTGCGCGACACCGGTGCCGCGATCGCACCGCTGAACAGTTTCCTGATCCTGCAAGGGATCGAGACGCTGTCGCTGCGTCTGGAGCGGCACGTGTCCAACGCGCAGGCGCTGGCCGAATGGCTGGAACAGCGCGACGAGGTCGAGAAGGTGTATTACGCCGGGCTGCCGTCGAGCCCGTTCCATGAGGCCGCGAAGAAGTACCTGCCGAAGGGCGCGGGCGCGGTTCTTTCGTTCGACGTGCGTGGCGGTGTCGACGCCGGACGGGCCTTTGTGGACGGTACGGAGTTGCACAGCCAGCTGGTCAACATCGGCGACGTGCGCAGCCTGATCGTGCACCCCGCTTCGACGACGCACAGCCAGCTTTCACCGGAGGAGCAGGTGTCGAGCGGTGTGACGCCGGGGCTCGTGCGGCTCGCTGTCGGACTGGAAGGGATCGAGGACCTCAAGGCCGACCTCGAGGCCGGATTCCGGGCGGCCAAGGCGGCTCTGTGACCGAGGCTCGCGATCTCCCTCCCGCCACCGGTGCGTGGCGGGAGGGAGATCCGCCTGGCCGGCGCCGGTTCGTCACCGGCGCCCAGGTGCTCGAAACGGGGCAGGAGTTGCCTTTCACGCTCGCCTACGAGACTTGGGGTACGCTGAATGCCGGTGCCTCCAACGCTGTCCTCGTCGAGCACGCGCTGACCGGTGACAGTCACGCCGTCGGCCCGGCCGAGGACGGCCACGTCAGCCCTGGCTGGTGGGACGGGCTGATCGGCCCCGGCAAGGCGATCGACACGGACGCGTTCTTCGTCGTGGCCCCGAACGTGCTCGGCGGCTGCCAGGGCTCGACCGGTCCGTCGTCCTCGCATCCGGATGGAAACCCTTGGGGCAGCAGGTTTCCCGCTGTCACCGTGCGGGACCAGGTGGCCGCCGAAGTCGTCCTCGCCGACGCGCTGGGCGTCGGCAGCTGGGCCGCGGTGCTCGGCGGTTCGATGGGCGGGATGCGCGCGCTGGAATGGGCGGTGAGTGAGCCGGGCAGGGTCGAGTCGCTGCTCGTCCTCGCCTCGACGGCGCAGGCGTCGGCCGACCAGATCGCCTGGGCCGCACCGCAACTGCACGCCATCCGGTCCGATCCGGGCTGGCACGGCGGCGACTATCACGACGTCCCCGGCGGTGGCCCGGACGCCGGTCTCGGCATCGCGCGCCGGATCGCGCACATCACCTATCGCAGCGAAGGTGAACTGTCGCAACGATTCGGCCGCCGGTACCAAGACGACGAGGACCCGCTGCGCGGCGGCCGGTTCGCCATCGAGTCCTATTTGGACCATCACGCCGGGAAGCTGTCCCGCCGGTTCGACGCCGGCAGCTACGTGGTGCTCACCGAAACGATGAACACCCACGACGTCGGCCGCGGCCGGGGTGGCGTCGCGAACGCGCTCGGCCGGATCACCGCGCGGACGGTCGCCGCCGGAGTGGACAGTGACCGGCTCTACCCGCTGTACCAGTCACAGGCGATCGCGGACGCCGTCACGGGCGCGGAATTCGCCGTCATCGGCTCGCCGTACGGGCACGACTCGTTCCTGATCGAGACGGAACAGATCGCGCGGCTGGTGAAACTGCTTCTCGGCTAGTCGGCGACGGTGTCCGAGTCTTGCGGTGGTGGTGAGTGGCGATTTGGGCTTCTTTGAGGGGTAGGGCATCGGTGGCGTCGGAGGGGTGTGTGGATATAGGGACGTTGAGTGTCCCGGTTTCCACACGCCCCGTCCGGTTCCGGTGGTCATGGGGGCTGTCGTGCGGGACTGGGTGGATTTTGGGTCATCTGACGTCCCGAAATCCACACGGTGAGTTCGGCAGCGGGACCGTGTCCGTGCGCGACCTGGCCGACGTTAGTCCGCGACGGCGTCCGAGATCCACGGCGCCACCGGCAGGTCCCGGTCGAGGCATTCCGTCGACAGCCGGATCGTCCAGCGCAGGGCCTGCAGCACCAGGCTGTCGACCTCGTCGGGTGCGGCGTTGGCGAGCGCGATCTCGACCTGTTCCTGCGCGGCCTCGCTGTTGCCGTGCACCTCGGCCAGGAGCGTGCGCACGGCGGTCCGCACGGGCGGATCCGCCTGATCGATGGAGACCTCTTCGCCGTCCTCGTCGAACACCTGCACCTTGACCGGCGCGCTGCCGCCGTCGCCCAAAGTCGACACCATGACGCTGCATTCGCCGAAGAGCATCATTACGAGTTCTTTGGTCTCTTCGGAGCGGGCCTGCGGCTCGACGGCGGTCGGCGTGAGCTCGTCGAGCGCCTCGGCGTCCTCCCCGAGACTGATCGCCACGAGCGCACGCTGCGCCTTTTCGACGAGCCTCCGCTCGTACTCGCTCCTGTCCGGCTCCACGTGCCTATCAAACACCAGAGGACGGAAGAGTGGCGATAGGCCGAAACCCGGACGGGGTCACTTCGCGGCGCGTAGTGCACCCAGCGCGAGACGGCAGAGCATTTCGGCGAGTTCGTTGTCACCGAGATGGCGGTTGTACGGCGTCGAGTTGATCAACCCGAAGACCGCGTGCGCCGCCGACCGCGCCTGCCGCTCGCCGATCCCGGGGACGGCGTCACTGATCGCGCGCACCCACACTTCGACGTACTGCCGCTGGAGGGCCCGGACCTGCTTGCGGTCACTGTCGGTGAGATTGGCGAGGTTGCGCTCCTGGACGGTGATCAGCGCGGGATGCGCGAGCGCGAACTCTACGTGAAAATCCACCAATGCTTCGAGAACCTCGCCGGGCTCGTCCCGCTGGCTCGCCCTCGCCGTCCCGCCGTCGAGGAGGTAGCGGCTGATCGAGTTCAACATCTCGCCGAGAATGGCGTCCTTGCTGCGGAAATGCCGGTACAGCGCCGGACCGGAGATGCCGACCGCCGCGCCGATGTCATCGATGCCGACGCCGTGGAAACCGTGGTGGGCGAAGAGTTCGGAGGCGGCGGCCATGATCTGTTCGCGCCTGTTCGCCTTTTCGCCGTTCACGAGTGGGGTGGGGTTCGCCGGCATCTGGCCATATTAAGGCTGTGTGTTAGCGAGCGCTAACACGCGGCCGTACCTCCAGCTTGAGCCAAGCGGGTTACCTGGGGAAATGACCCTTTTGCGTGGAGCTGCCACCTGGTAGTGCTTTGTCTTGTTAACTTGTCACGAAGGAGTGACCATGGCCGTCCCTGCTCGGATCAAAGCGTTTTCCTTCACTCGTTCAGTCGCGGCCCTGGGGGTCGCTGTCCTTGCCACCTTCGGTCTCGCCGGCACCGCTCAAGCGGCGACCAACTACGTGGCGCTCGGTGACTCGTACTCGTCCGGCGTCGGTGCCGGCAGCTACGGGAACTCGGGCGACTGCATGCGCAGTGCCAACTCCTATCCCCAGCTGTGGGCCAACGCCCACGCCGGGACCACGTTCAAGTTCGTCGCGTGCTCGGGGGCGCGCACCGGCGACGTACTGAGCCAGGCCGCGAACGTCACCTCCAGCACCACGCTGGTCACGGTGTCGGTCGGCGGCAACGACGCCGGATTCGCCGACGTCATGACCACCTGTACCACCGGCAGTGACCAGACCTGTATCAACCGGGTCAACACCGCGAAGAACTACGTCAACAACACGCTGCCCGGGCTGCTGAACAACGTCTACAGCACGATCAAGTCGAAGGCTCCGGCCGCGAAGCTGGTCGTCCTCGGCTACCCGCGCTTCTACACGGTGCCGGGTTCGTGCTCGGTCGGGCTCAGTGACACCAAGCGCTCCGCGATCAACTCGGGCTCCGACACGCTGGCGTCGGTGCTCTCGGCGCGGGCCTCCGCCCACGGCGCGAAGTTCGTCGATGTGCGGAGTGCGTTCACCGGGCACAACATCTGCTCGTCGGCCAACGACTACCTGCACAGCCTCACCTGGCCGATCGTGAACTCCTACCACCCGACGGCCGCCGGACAGCGCGGCGGCTACTACGCCCCGCTGGTCGCCGCGATCGGCTGATTTTCACCGGAGTACGTGAAGGCCCCCTTCCTTGCGCTAAGTGCAAGGAGGGGGGCCTTCACGTACTTGCGGGGTGCGGTGGACAAGCGAGGTTAGTGGCCGTTAACCTACGAGGGCGAGTTAACGACGGCTAACTTGGCGACGAGGAGCCATGGACACACCCGTACTGAGTACTTCGGCCGATCCGGGCAGCGACGACTACGCCCGCGGCGTCACCTCCCATGTCGAGCTGGTCGAGGATCTGCGCGAGCGGCTCGCCGCGGCCCGGCTCGGGGGCCCGGAGAAATCCCGCACCCGCCACGTCGAGCGGGGCAAACTCCTGCCGCGCGACCGGGTCGACACCCTCCTCGACCCGGGTTCGCCGTTCTTGGAGCTGTCCCCGCTGGCCGCCACCGGACTGTACGACGACGAGGCGCCATCGGCTGGGATCATCACCGGAATCGGGCGGGTCTCCGGCCGCGAATGCGTGATCGTCGCCAACGACGCCACGGTCAAGGGCGGCACCTACTACCCGATGACCGTCAAGAAGCACCTGCGCGCGCAAGAGGTCGCGCTGCACAACAATCTGCCGTGCGTCTACCTGGTGGACTCCGGTGGCGCGTTTTTGCCGAGGCAGGACGAGGTCTTCCCGGATCGTGAACACTTCGGCCGGATCTTCTTCAACCAGGCGACGATGTCGGCGCGCGGTATCCCGCAGATCGCCGCGGTGCTCGGTTCCTGCACCGCCGGCGGCGCGTACGTCCCGGCGATGAGCGACGAAGCGGTCATCGTGCGCAATCAGGGCACCATCTTCCTCGGCGGCCCGCCGCTGGTGAAGGCCGCGACCGGCGAGGTCGTCACGGCCGAGGAACTCGGCGGCGGGGACGTCCACTCGCGTCAGTCCGGCGTCACCGACCACTTGGCCGAGGACGACGCCGACGCGCTCCGCATTGTTCGCTCGATCGTGTCTACTTTGGGGCCGCGTACCCCGCGCCCGTGGGATGTCCTTCCGACCGAGGCGCCGGTCGCCGACCCGAACGAGTTGTACGGCGTCGTCCCGACCGACCCGCGCGTGCCCTACGACGTCCGCGAGGTCATCGCCCGGATCGTCGACGGCAGCCGGTTCGGCGAGTTCAAGAAGGAGTACGGCTCGACGCTGGTCACCGGGTTCGCCCGGATCCACGGCCACCCGGTCGGGATCGTCGCGAACAACGGCGTGCTGTTCGCCGAGTCGGCGATGAAGGGCGCGCACTTCATCGAACTGTGCGACAAACGCTCGATCCCGCTGCTGTTCCTGCAGAACATCACCGGCTTCATGGTCGGCAAGGCCTACGAAGCCGGAGGCATCGCGAAGCACGGGGCGAAGATGGTCACCGCGGTGGCCTGCGCGCGTGTGCCGAAACTGACCGTCGTCATCGGCGGCTCGTTCGGCGCGGGGAACTACTCGATGTGCGGCCGCGCGTACTCGCCGCGGTTCCTGTGGATGTGGCCGAACGCGCGGATCTCGGTCATGGGCGGCGAGCAGGCGGCGTCCGTGCTTTCGACGGTCCGCCGTGACGCCATCGAGGCACGCGGCGGCGAATGGTCCACAGAGGACGAAGAGACCTTCAAGGATCCGATCCGCGAGCAGTACGAGGCGCAGGGCGGCCCGTACTACTCGACGGCGCGGCTCTGGGACGACGGCGTGATCGACCCGGCGGACACCCGCACGGTGCTCGGCCTCGCGCTGTCCGCGGCGGCCAACGCGCCCCTTTCCGATGTCAACTACGGCGTTTTCCGGATGTGAGCATGTTCGACACGGTTCTGGTCGCCAATCGCGGGGAGATCGCCGTCCGCGTGATCCGTTCGCTGCAGGGGCTCGGTATTCGTTCGGTCGCGGTGTACAGCGACGCGGACGCCGACGCCCGGCACGTCCGCGAGGCGCATACGGCGGTCCGCATCGGCCCCGCCGAGGCGGCGAAAAGCTATCTGTCCATTCCGGCGATCGTCCAAGCGGCGCTCGACACGGGCGCGCAGGCGGTCCACCCGGGCTACGGTTTCCTCGCGGAGAACGCGGAATTCGCCCGCGCCTGTGCCGAGGCGGGGTTGGTCTTCATCGGCCCGCCGGTCGAGGCGATCGACGCCATGGGCGACAAGATCCGCGCCAAGGCGACGGTGTCCAAGGCGGGTGTCCCCGTCGTGCCCGGTGCGTCCGATGTGGACATTCCCGAAGGTGGTTTCACCGCCGCCGCTGAGAAGGTCGGCTATCCACTGCTGATCAAACCGTCCGCCGGTGGTGGCGGCAAGGGTATGCGGCTGGTGAACGCGACGTCCGAATTGGCCGCCGCCGTGGAGTCCGCTCGCCGTGAGGCCAAGGGTTCCTTCGGTGACGACACGCTGCTGATCGAGCGGTTCGTCACCACGCCGCGGCATATCGAGATCCAGGTGCTCGCCGACACGCACGGCAACGTGATCCATCTCGGTGAGCGCGAGTGCAGTCTGCAGCGGCGTCACCAGAAGATCATCGAAGAGGCGCCGTCGGTCCTGCTCGACGGTCCCTCGCGCGCGCGAATGGGCGCGTCCGCCGTCGAGGCCGCCCGGTCGGTCGGGTACGTCGGCGCGGGAACGGTCGAGTTCATCGTGTCGGCCACCGCGCCGGACGAGTTCTTCTTCATGGAGATGAACACTCGTCTCCAGGTCGAGCATCCGGTGACCGAACTGGTGACCGGGCTCGATCTCGTGGAGTGGCAGGTCAAGATCGCCGCCGGCGCCGTGCTCACCGTGTCTCAGGAAGACGTCCGCTTGGACGGTCACGCCGTCGAAGCCCGGGTCTACGCCGAAGATCCCGCGCGCGGTTTCATTCCCACCGGCGGAACCGTGCTCGCCGTCCATGAACCGACCGGTGAGGGCGTGCGCGTCGACTCGTGGATGAGCGAGGGCGCGGTCATCGGTTCGAATTACGACCCGATGCTGGCCAAGGTGATCGCCTGGGGGCCGGACCGCGCCGCCGCGCTGCACCGCCTCGACCTGGCGCTCGCCGACACCGCGTTGCTCGGTCTCGGCACGAACGTCGCGTTCCTGCGCGGGCTGCTGGCGGACACCGATGTCCGGAACGGCAAGCTCGATACCGGCCTCGTCGACCGGCGACTGTCCACTTTGGTCTCCGAAGAGGTGCCGCCGGAGTTCTTCGTGGCGGCCGCGCTCGATCGGCTGCTCTCCTTGCAGCCCCAGGGATCGGTCATCGACCCGTGGGACGTACCGGACGGCTGGCGGCTCGGTGCGTCCGGCGGGATCGATTTCGCCCTGAAGTCCGGAAGCTCCGAAGCCGTTGTGCGAGTGCAGGGCACCCCGGCGAACGCGCTCGTCAGTGTCGACGGCGGTGTCCCTGTGCGGGTTTCGGCGCGGCGCGAGGGCGAGCTGCTGGAAGTCCGGCACCCCAGCGGATTCCACCGTTACCGGCACGCCGCCGGACGCGGGAAGACCGTCTGGCTCGCGCGGGACGGCCACAGCTTCGCGATCGGTGAGCGCGAGCGGCTGCGGTCGGCCGCCGGTGCCGCGGGCGGCGCGGGACCGGTCACCAGCCCGATGCCCGGCACCGTGCTCGTGGTCAAGGCCGCCGCCGGCGACGTCGTGAGCGCCAAGACGCCCCTCGTGGTCGTCGAGGCGATGAAGATGGAGCACACGATCACCGCGCCGATCGACGGCGTGGTCAGCGAACTCCCCGTCCGGGCGGGCCAACAGGTCGCGCTGGACGAAACGGTAGCCGTTGTGACACCCCAAAAGGATGGCCAATGATCGACTTTCGGCTGGATGACGAATACGAGGCGCTGCGCAAGACGGTCGAGGAATTCGCGCGCTCCGAGGTCGCCCCGGTCATCGGCGACCTGTACGAGCGGGAGGAGTTCCCGTACGAGATCGTCGCGAAAATGGCCGAGATGGGCTTGTTCGGGCTGCCCTTCCCCGAACAATACGGCGGCATGGGTGGCGACTACTTCGCGCTGTGCCTGACGCTCGAGGAACTCGCGCGGGTCGACTCGTCGGTCGCGATCACCGTCGAAGCCGGGGTTTCACTGGGCGCCATGCCGATCTACCGGTTCGGCACCGAGGAGCAGAAGGAAAAGTGGCTCCCGGAACTGTGCGCCGGGACCGCGCTCGGCGCTTTCGGGCTCACCGAACCGGGCGGCGGTTCGGACGCCGGCGCCACCCGCACGCGGGCGAAACTCGACGGTGACACCTGGGTGATCAACGGCAGCAAGTCGTTTATCACCAACTCCGGTACCGACATCACGAAACTGGTCACGGTCACCGCCGTGACCGACGTGAAGGAGAACGGGCGCAAGGAGATCTCGGCGATCATCGTCCCGTCCGGCACCCCGGGCTTCGCGGTGGCGCCGAAGTACTCCAAGGTCGGCTGGAACTGCTCGGACACGCACGAGCTGTCGTTCGACGACGTCCGTGTCCCGGCGGAGAACCTCGTCGGCGAACGCGGCCGGGGCTACGCCCAGTTCCTGTCCATTTTGGACGAAGGCCGGGTCGCGATCGCCGCGTTGAGCGTCGGACTCGCGCAGGGATGTGTCGACGAATGCCTGCGGTACGTCAAGGAACGCGAGGCGTTCGGGCACAAGATCGGTGAGTACCAGGCGATCCAGTTCAAGATCGCCGACATGGAAGTGCGCACGCACACGTCCCGGCTGGCGTACTACGCGGCGGCTTCGAAGATGCTGCGCGGCGAGCCGTTCAAGAAGGAGGCGTCGATCGCGAAGCTCGTCGCGTCGAACGCCGCCATGGACAACGCGCGCGACGCGACACAGATCTTCGGCGGGTACGGCTTCATGAACGAGTTCCCGGTGAGCCGGTTCTACCGGGACGCGAAGATCCTGGAGATCGGGGAGGGCACTTCGGAGGTGCAGCGGATGCTGATCGCGCGGCACCTCGGCGTCTCCTGACCCGTGAGTTACGGCTTGACGCACACGATAACTATACCGGTATAGTTATCGGCATGGTCGAGTTGAAATCCGCCACCGAGCTGGACGCCATGCGCGAGTCCGGCCGTGTCGTGGCGCGGACGTTGCAAGCGGTGAAGGACGCGTCGGCGATCGGCGTCAGCTTGAAGGAGCTGGACGAGATCGCCGCGCAGGTGATCCGGGACGCCGGCGCGAAACCGTCGTTCCTGCACTACCGGCCCCATTCCGCCCCGACGCCGTTTCCCGCCGTGATCTGCGCGAGCGTCAACGACGCCGTGGTCCACGGCATCCCGTCGGACTATCGCCTTCGTGACGGGGATCTGGTCAGCATCGACTCCGGCGCCTACATCGACGGCTGGCACGGGGACTCGGCGATCAGTTACGTCGTCGGCGAGGCCGATCCGGCCGACCTCGAACTCATCGCGACCACCGAACGCGCGCTGGCCGCCGGTATCGCGGCCGCGATACCGGGCAACAAGATGGGCGACATCTCCCACGCCGTCGGCACCGTCGGTCGCGAGGCTGGGTACGGCCTCCTCGACGGCCACGGCGGCCACGGCATCGGCCGCGCGATGCACGAGGACCCGCATCTGCCGAACGAGGGCAGGCCGGGCCGCGGCATGCGGCTCAAGCCGGGGCTGGTGCTCGCGATCGAGCCGATGCTCATCGCCGACGGCGTCGACGACTACCGGATCGCCGAGGACGGCTGGACGCTGCACACCGTGAACGGTTGCCGGGCCGCGCACGTCGAGCACACGGTCGCGATCACGGCGGAAGGCCCGCGCGTCCTCACGATGTTGTAAAACGGGAGGATGAGCGATTTCATCATCCGTAAGGGTGGTTCTGGGGACTTCCAAGCGTTGCTGGACATGTTCGACGACGCCGTCGCGTGGCTGGTCGAACGCGGTAGCGGTGGCCAGTGGGGAACCGAGCCGTGGTCCACGGTCCCGAAGCGGATCGAGCGGGTGCGCGGGATGGCCGGCGAACACGGGCTGTACATCGGCGAGGTCGGCGGCGAGGTGGCCGGGGCGATCATCCTCGGCGACGCGATGCACTACGCGCCGCCGGTCGGCGAACCCGAGCTCTACATCAGGCTGCTGCTCACCTCGCGCCGCTTCTCCGGGCACCGGGTCGGCTCGCGGCTCCTCGAGTTCGCGCTGGCCGAGGTGCGGGAACGGGGAATCGGCCTGCTCCGTGTCGATTGCTGGGCCGGCGGCGACGGTGGCCTGCAGCGTTACTACGAGCGCCAAGGTTTCACCCCGGCCGAGCGTTTCGACGTCAACGGCTGGATCGGGCAGGTGCTCGTACAGCGGCCGTAGGGCTGGCGTCATCGTGACTTCCGGTGCACCATAGTTGACAGATCGCCAACAGTGCCCCGGACAGCGAAGTCGCAGAGGAGCCCAGCATGGCCAGGCAGCAACCGCGTTCCCTAGCAGGCAAGGTCGTCGTGATCACCGGGGCGGCGCGGGGCATCGGGGCAGGCACCGCGACGGCCCTGTCCCGGCTCGGCGCCAAGGTGGTCATCGGCGACCTGGACCAGGTCCTCGCGGAGAAGACCGCGGCCGAACTGGGTGCGGAGGCGCTGCCGCTCGACGTCACCGACACCAAGGGCTTCACCGAGTTCCTCGACGAGGTCGAGCGGCGCGTCGGCCCGATCGACGTGCTGATCAACAACGCGGGCATCATGCCGCTCGCGCCGCTCGACGAAGAGGACGACGCCGCGACCCGGCGCCTGCTCGAGATCAACCTGCACGCGGTCATCCACGGCACTAGGGAAGCCGTGAAGCGGATGCGCCCGCGTGGCACCGGCCACATCGTCAACATCGCGTCGATGGCAGGAAAGGCCGGATTCCCCGGTGCCGCCACCTACTGCGCCACGAAACACGCCGTCGTCGGTTTGTCGGAATCAGTGCATCTGGAACTGCACGGAACGGGGGTGCTGGTCTCGTGCGTGATGCCCGCCGTCGTGCGCACGGAGCTGGCCAGCGGGCTCGGCGAGGCGAAGTTCTTCAAGTCGGTGCAGCCGGAAGATGTGGCGCAGGCCATTGTCGATGCGTTACGCCGTCCCAAATTCGACGTCTTCGTTCCCGCGTCGCTGGACGCCATGGGCAGGATCACACGGCTGCTCCCGCGGCGCCTCGGCGAAGGACTCCTTCGCGCCCTGGGCGGCGACAAGATTCTATCCTCCGCAACGCATTCCAGCGCTCGCGCGGAGTACGAATCGCGTGCCGCGCGGAGTGCGCCGACGGTGGAAAAGGATGCCGATTGTTAACTCGGACGGCCCAGTCACTGTCCGAAGTGGACGGCCTGTGACGGTGACGGTGTTGAGTCGGGCGCCCGCACGCGGCAAGATTACGGCTTACCGCGTTGATTCCTCAGGAGGCACCTCATGGCAACACCCCCGGCACGGCTCGCCGCCGCCGCGTCGAACGTCGTCGGGAAGGTGCTGCACGGTGGTGTCGCCGATCTTCGCCCGGTGCCGCGGGTCCTGCTCGACCAGGGCCCCAACCGTTCGGTGTACCGGCTGACGAACGGCAAGGACCCGGTGTCCGGCCCGCCGGTGCTGCTGGTGCCGCCGCTGGCCGCGCCCGCGCTGTGCTTCGACCTGCGCCGCGGTTGCAGTCTCGCCGAGCACCTGGTCGACGGCGGCCGCAACACCTACCTGGTCGACTACGGGAACGTCGCCTTCTCTGACCGGCGCCTCGGCATCGAGCACTGGATCGAAGAGGTGCTCCCGCGCGCGATCCGCAAGGTCAGCGAGGACTCCGGCGGCCGGGGCGTGCACGTCATCGCCTGGTGCCTCGGCGGGATCTTCTCCCTGCTGACCGCCGCCGACCAGCCCGAGCTGCCGATCGAGTCGATCGCGACCATCGCGTCGCCGTTCGATTTCACCGCGATCCCGCTGATCGCCCCGTTCCGCCCGCTCGTGGATCTCACCGGCGGCCACCTGCTGACCCCGATCTACCGCGTGCTCGGCGGCGCACCGTCCTATTTGGTCAGCCGGGTCTTCCGCGCGACCGGTATCAGCAAGGAGATCACCAAACCGCTGGCCATCCTGAAGAATCTCGATGACCGGGACTATCTCGCACAGATCGAGGCCGTCGATCACTTCATGGACAACATGATCGCCTACCCCGGGCGCACGTTCGGCCAGATCTACCACCGGTTCTTCCGCGCCAACGACCTGGCCGAGGGCACGGTGGACCTCAACGGCCGCATCATCGCGCTGTCCGGGATCAAGGTGCCGACCCTGGTCATCGCCGGGCAGAACGACACGATCGCCCCGCGCGCGGCCGTCGAACGGCTCACCGGTCTGCTGGACAACTCGCCGTCGGTGACCTTCGAGACCGCGCCCGGCGGGCACCTCGGCGTCCTCACCGGACGGAAGGCGCGCGGCACCACCTGGCGCCACCTCGACCGTTTCCTCGACGAGCAGGTCGCCTGAGCTTCAGTCGGCGAGTTCGTCGCTCTTGCGCTGGGTCATGGCACTGCGCAACGACTGGCGTGGCGCGATCGTGTCGACCATTTCGGTGATCTGGAGCCAGGCTTCGGTGATCTCCGCGGTCGCGCGGTCGCGTTGCAGGACGATGGTGGACAGCACCAGCGCCGTCATCCCGACAGAGGCGTCGAAGGCCTGTACGTGCAGCAAGCGGGGGACAAGCTCGTAGGAGCCGTAGGGGCCGAGCCCTCGTACGGCGGCGAAGATCGTGAAGGTGCAGACGCACAAGGAACACAGCAGTGCCCCGACCTGCCGGAAGCGCAGCGCCGCCCAGACGAGTACTGGGAAGACCACGAACAGCTTGGACGTGGTGATGGACGCGAGAAGCGCCGTGCCGGTGCCCACGATGGCCAGCGCGATCGCTTCGCCCCAGCGCGCCGGCGAGACTCGCTTCGGCAGGCGGAACTTCGGCGCGAGGAGTAACAGGGGGGTGATCGTCAGGACTCCCATCGCATCGCCGGTCCACCACACGAGTGCCGTGGGCCAGAAGTCCCCGGCGCCCAGCGCGCCGCCGAGGACCAGGACGCCGGTGCCCAGTACGGCGCTGAGGGCCGTGCCCCCGATCGCCCCGATCGTCACCAGGAGGACGGCGTCGGGAAGCCGGTCGAGCCGGTTGCGGAAGCCCAGCCGCCGCATCACCGCGTAGGCCAGCATCGGGCCGATCGTGTTGCCCGCGGAGATCGCCATGACGGTGGCGAGTGAAGGCCCGATGGCGATGTTCGTCAGGAGGGCGCCGAGGAAGATTCCCGGCCAGAACCGCGGACCGAGCAGCATCGGCACCGCCAGCGCGACCCCGGCCGCCGGCCACAGCGGCGAGATCTGCTCCCGCACGATGGCCCACTGGATACCGATCTGGCCGGTCGCGAAATAGCAGGCCGTCACGGCGAGGACGACGAGACACCTGCGTGCGACGGGGGAGAGCTGTCGAGCGGCGAGCCTCATCGCGACTCCGGGCCTCGCGGACAGGGGAGATTCGAGAGTACCTCTGCCCGGTCGTCGCGGTGGTTCACTTGATGGTGTTGTCGTGCTGGCGAGTTTGTGGGGAATAGACAAGAAAAGGGGCCCGTGCAGCTGCACGGGCCCCTTCACGACACTTCGGACGCTACTTGAGCTCCGCGCTCGTCTTTCCCAAGATCCGGCGAGCCACGATCAGCTGCTGGATCTGCTGTGTCCCCTCGAAAATGTCGAGGATCTTCGCGTCCCGGCTCCACTTTTCCAACAGCGATTCCTCGGTGTAGCCCCACGTTCCGGCCAGCTCTACACACTTCAGCGTGATTTCGACGACCGAGCGGCCCGCCTTCGCCTTGGCCATCGACGCCTGCAGCGAGTTCGGCTTGCGGTTGTCGGCCATCCACGCCGATTCCATGGTCAGCAGGTACGCTGATTCGTAGTCGGCCTCCAGCTGAAGGAACGTCGCGGCCGCGGCGTGCTGGCTGTGGACGGGCTTGTCGTAGTCGATCGTCACCCCGGCGTCGGTGAGGATCTTCCGGGTCTCTTCCAGTGCCGCGCGGGCGACACCGATGGCCATGGCGGCGACCAGCGGGCGGGTGTTGTCGAAGGTCTGCATGACCCCGGCGAAACCCTTGGCGGTGTCGATCTCCGGCGTGCCGAGAAGGTTTTCCTTGGGCACACGGACGTTCTCGAAACGCAGCACGGCGGTGTCGGAGGCGCGGATGCCGAGTTTGTGCTCGACGCGCACCACCTCGAAGCCGGGCGTGCCCTTCTCGACGACGAACGACTTGATCGCCGCGCGGCCCTTCGTCCTGTCCAGAGTGGCCCAGACGACGACGGCGTCGGCGCGCTCGCCCGCGGTCACGAAGATCTTCTCGCCGTTGATCACGTACTCGTCGCCGTCGAGGCGCGCGGTCGCGGTGATCGCGGCCGAGTCCGAGCCGCAGTCCGGTTCGGTGATCGCCATCGCGGCCCACAGCCCGGAGAACTTCTTGAGCTGTTCGTCCGTCGCGACCGAACCGATGGCGGCGTTGCCGAGACCCTGACGCGGCATCGACAGCAGCAGACCGACGTCGCCCCAGCACATCTCGATCGTGCCGAGCACGATGTTGAGGTTGGAACCGTTGCGGTTGCCCGGTTTCTCGTTCTTCTCGGACCGGCGGACCCCCGCCGCGCCCGCGCCGCCCTCACCGGAGGAGTTCAGCCCGTCCAGCAGCGCGGCGAACATGTCGAGTTCGGCCGGATAGGTGTGCTCGGCGCGGTCGTACTTGCGTGAGATCGGCCGGAACACCTCGGCCGCGGCCTGGTACGCCTGGTTGATCAGGCCGCCGGCCTTCTTCGGAACCTCAAGGTTGATCATGATTGCCTTTCGAAAGTCCTAGGCCGTGCCGTCAGGGGCCGCCTGGGCGCGAAGACCGCGAACACGACTTGCGTGGCACGGCCTAGAGCAGGACTGCGCCTTCCATCACGCCGATCGCGCGGAGATCGCGGTACCAGCGTTCGACCGGGTGTTCCTTGACGAAGCCATGCCCGCCGAGCAGCTGCACCCCGGCGCTGCCGATCTGCATTCCCTTGTCGGCGGCCAGTTTCCGGGCCAGCGCGACCTCACGGGCGTACGGCTTGCCCTGTTCGGCGCGAGCGGCGGCGCGCAACGCGACCAGCCGCAGTCCTTCCAGCTCGATGGCGATGTCGGCCACCGAGAACGCGACGGCCTGCCGGTGACTCACCGGCTCGCCGAACGCCTTGCGCTCGTTGACGTAAGGCACCACGTAGTCGAGGACGGCCTTCGCGGTGCCGGCGGCCAGCGCGGCCCAGCCGAGCCGTGAGAGCCGGACGACCTCGGTGAAGACCTCGGCCTTGCCGCCGCCCAGCAGTGCACCGGCTGGCAGGGCGACCCTCTCCAGGTGCAGCTTGCCGGTGGCCGCGCCGCGCAGGCCCATCGCCGGCTCGGTCTCGATGGTGACGCCCGTGTTGGACGACTCCACGAGGAACAGCGCGGGACCGCGCCCTTCGAGCTCTGCCGAGACAATGAACAGTTCGGCGTCCGCGGCCCTCGGAACCAGCGACTTCACGCCGTCGAGCTGGTAGCCCTTGGGCGTGCGGCGGGCCTTGGTGGCTGGCTTGAACGGGTCGAACAAGGCCGTGCGCTCCTGCAGCGCCAGTGCCGCGGCCGGGACGTTCTCGCCGACGAACGCGGGCAGGTAGTCCGCCTGCTGCTGCTCGTCGCCGTAAGCCACCAGCGCGGTGCTGACCGCGGACGGCGCGAGTACCGCGACCGCCAGGCCGAGGTCGCCGTGCGCGAGGGCCTCGGCGACCAGCGCGTTCGTGACGACCGACCGTTCGGTGCCGACGCCACCCAGCTCCTCGGGGATGCCGACGAGCGTGATGCCGAGTTCGGCGGCGCGGCTTAGCAGGCCTTCGGGCGCCTTGAGCTTCGCGTCGGCGTCGGCCGCGGCGGGCCGCAGCTGTTCGGCCGCGAACTCCGTCACGGTCTCGACGATGAGCTGCTGATCCTCACTCGGGGTGAGGTCGAACAGTCCCGCGTCCCCGGCCGGCGCGAGCCGCGCGGGCTTGCCGAGCTTCTGGGCGGACTTGAAGGTCCGTCCCGCCGCGCCCGCGACCCGGAAGCCGTTGCGCGTCCCGGCACTGACCAGGTTCTGCACGGGCTTCCGAAGTCCGGCCCGTTCCATGACCTTGCTCCCGGCCAGCCGGGTGAGCGCGGACAGGCCGAAGCCCATCGCGTCTCGTTTCCTAGGCGCACCCACGGTCAGTCTCCCTGCCTCGCTTACCTACTCGTGAGTAGGTTATCGCCCTTTGGGCGGATGCGCTACCAGGGTGGCGGCGAACGTCACGCGCGTGAGTGATTTGAGTGGTCCGGGCGACCCGGATTACTCACAAGCCACCAGCTTTCGCCGTCGGGCTGCGGCCGGCAGATCCGTGAAGGACTCCTTGAGGGACTCTGGGTCCCTCGAAATTCCCCTCACCCTTGCCGGAACGACACCGCGCCTGGCTCCGAGGTGGTCCGAGATCGTCAACACCGAACTCGGTGAAGTGCGCCTTCGTCGCGTCGCACTCGGCGAAGGTCCCTTTCACCCCAGGTCCCGCGACTGCGTGCCGGACGGCCTTCTTCGCTACTTCAGGGAGGTGATCGGCGCCTTTGCAGTACACGCGAGTTGCTCGAAGCTGACTTTCAGACGTCGAGAACCGCGTGCATCAGCGTCGTCAGCTCCGCCTCGATGTTCGGGCGGCCGTTCACCCGCCGGGTGCGCGCGAGGTCGTTCGCGATGGTCAGCGCCGCGTGCACGGTGATCTTCACTTCGCGCAGGCTCAGCTCCGGACGGACTTCCGAAGCCAGTGCGATCCAGCGCGCGACGTAGTCCCGCTGGACTCGAAGCAGGTCCGCCTTGTCGCGTTCCGGCAGCTCCATCGGGCTGCCGGAGAACGACACGAGCAGCTCGGGTGTGTGCAGCAGGGTGTGCACATAGGACGCCGCCAGCCTGCGCAGCGCGTCCCGCTCGTCGTCGGTCCGAAGTGCGCGTTCCGCGGCGAGGGCCAGCCTGTCCGCGGCGCGGTGCCCGATCGCCACCATCAGCGCGGCCTTGCTGGGGAAGTGCCGGTACACGCTGGGCCCGGCGATCCCGGCCGCCGCGCCGATCTCCTCCATGCTCACCGCGCGGAATCCGCGTTGTCCGAACAGTTCGGTCGCGGCGGCGAGGATCTGCTCGCGCCGGGACGGCTCACCGAGCGCGATCGACGGCGTCTCGGGGGACGGCTCGACAGGTTCGGGCAGTGTGACATGCAGCACCGATTCCGCCAGCTGCACGAGGATCTGCGCGAAACGTTTCTTCGCCACGGACGTGTGATGGACGGACACGCTGCCGAAGACACTCAACCCCGCCCAGCACAGCAACTCGGCGTCGTCGGCGGTCAGTTCGGGACGCAGCGCGAGCAGTGCCTTGGACCACGCGGCGAGCACCGCGCCCGACCGGCGGCGGATCTCGCGGCGGCCCTCCCTGGGCAGGTGCCTGCCCTCCCAGCGCCACAACGCGGCGACCTCGCGCCGCTCCACCGCCTGCGCGGCGAGCGTCCTGAGTAGGGCGTTGACCTGGGCGGGGACCGTCATGTCGAGGTCGGCGAGCGTCTCGAGGGTAGCCGTTTCCATATCGTCGATTCCGGACAGCACGACGTAGGACAGCACCGCCTGCTTGTCCGCGAAATGCCGGTACAGCGCGGGCCCGGTGATCCCGGCCGCGGCGGCGATGTCGTTGATCCCGACCCCGTGGAACCCGCGGGCGCGGAACAGCTCCGCGGCGAGGCCCGCCAGCTGGGCCTTGCGGTCGCGCGGTCGGGCTGAACGCTCGGTCGGGTGATCCATAGGTGAACACACGATAGCGCCGGTTGCGTACATCGCAACCCATTGACACCATGGGGTTATCGCGGTTTATGTTAATGACCATTAGCATGGCTACTGGCCGGTACGATCCGGCTGTGTTCATCCTTGATACAGCGCCGTACGCGGAGGAGTTTTTCTGTGACTAGCGAGGCCTACATCTACGAGGCGATCCGTACGCCTCGCGGCAAGAACAAGGGAGGTGCCCTCCACGGCACCAAGCCGGTCGATCTCGTGGTCGGCCTCATCGAGGAACTGAAGGTCCGGCACCCGAACCTCGACCCTGCCGTGATCGACGACATCGTCCTCGGCGTCGTGTCCCCGGTCGGTGAGCAGGGCGCCGTGATCGCGCGCACCGCCGCGCTGAACGCGGGCCTTCCCGAAACGGTCGCCGGCGTGCAGCTGAACCGCTTCTGCGCCTCCGGTCTCGAAGCCACCAACACCGCCGCGCAGAAGGTGCGCTCCGGCTGGGACCAGCTGATCATCGCCGGTGGCGTCGAGTCGATGTCGCGCGTGCCGATGGGCTCCGACGGCGGCGCGCTGTTCATGGACCCCGCCACCGCGTACGACAACTACATCGTCCCGCAGGGCACCGGCGCGGACTTGATCGCGACCATCGAGGGCTTCTCCCGCGAAGACGTCGACGCGTGGGCCGTGCGTTCGCAGGAGAAGGCCGAAGCGGCCTGGTCCGGCGGCTACTTCGCGAAGTCCGTCGTCCCGGTGAAGGACATCAACGGCGTCACGATCCTCGACCACGACGAGCACCGTCGCCCCGGCAGCACCGTCGAGGGCCTCGGCAAGCTCAAGCCCGCCTTCGCCGGTATCGGTGAGCTGGGCGGCTTCGACGCCGTCGCGCTGCAGAAGTACCACTCGGTCGAACGCATCAACCACGTCCACACCGGCGGAAACTCGTCCGGCATCGTGGACGGCGCCGCGGTGGTCCTGGTCGGCAACGAGCAGATCGGCAAGGACTTCGGCCTGACCCCGCGCGCCCGCATCGTGGCGACCGCGACCGTCGGCTCCGAGCCCACGATCATGCTCACCGGCCCGACCCCGGCCACCGAGAAGGTCCTCAAGCTCGCCGGTCTCACCCCGGACGACATCGACCTGTGGGAGCTGAACGAGGCCTTCGCCTCGGTCGTGCTCAAGTGGATCAAGGACCTGCACCTCGACGAGGAGAAGGTCAACGTGAACGGCGGCGCCATCGCGATGGGGCACCCGCTGGGCGCCACCGGCGCGATGCTGGTCGGCACCGTCGTGGACGAGCTGGAGCGTCGTCAGGCGCGCCGCGCCCTGGTCACCCTGTGCATCGGCGGCGGCATGGGCGTCGCGACCATCATCGAGCGGGTCTGAGGAAGAGACAATGACTGAAGCGAAGACCATCCGCTGGGAGCAGGACGCCGACGGCATCGTCGTGCTCACCCTCGACGACCCGAAGCAGTCCGCCAACACGATGAACGCCGACTTCCGCGAGTCGCTCGGCGTGATCGTGGACCGCCTGGAGGCGGAGAAGGACAGCATCACCGGTGTCGTCCTCACCTCGGCCAAGAAGACCTTCTTCGCCGGTGGTGACCTCAACGACCTGATCAAGGCCAAGCCGGAGAACGCGGCCGAGATCACCGAGAGCAGCGGCCTGATGAAGGGCCAGATGCGACGGCTGGAGCAGCTGGGCAAGCCGGTCGTGGCCGCCATCAACGGCGCCGCGCTCGGCGGTGGCCTCGAACTCGCGCTCGCGACGCACCACCGCATCGCGGCCGACGTCAAGGGCAGCCAGATCGGCCTCCCCGAGGTCACCCTCGGCCTGCTCCCCGGCGGCGGTGGCGTGGTCCGCACCGTACGTCTGCTGGGCATTCAGAGCGCGCTGCTGAACGTGCTGCTGCAGGGTCAGCGGCACCGCCCGGCGAAGGCGAAGGAACTCGGCCTCGTGCACGAGCTCGTCGGCACCGTCGAGGAACTGGTCCCGGCCGCGAAGGCGTGGATCAAGGCCAACCCCGAGGCCGGCGTGCAGCCGTGGGACGTCAAGGGCTACAAGATCCCGGGCGGCACCCCGTCGAACCCGAGCTTCGCGGCGAACCTGCCCGCGTTCCCGGCGAACCTGCGCAAGCAGATCAAGGGCGCCAACATGCCTGCCCCGCGGGCGATCCTGGCCGCGGCGATCGAGGGCTCGCAGGTCGACTTCGACACCGCGATCACCGTCGAGACCCGCTACTTCATCAGCCTCGCCACCGGCCAGGTCTCGAAGAACATGACGAAGGCGTTCTTCTTCGACCTGCAGAGCATCAACTCCGGCGGCTCGCGGCCGGACGGCTTCGAGAAGTACACCGCCAAGAAGGTCGGCGTCGTCGGCGCGGGCATGATGGGCGCCGCGATCGCGTACGTCTCGGCGAAGGCCGGTATCGATGTCGTGCTCAAGGACGTCACGCTCGAAGGCGCCGAAAAGGGCAAGGGCTACGCGGTCAAGCTGGAAGAGAAGGCTCTCTCCCGCGGCAAGACCACGCAGGAGAAGTCCGACGCGCTGCTCGCCAAGATCAAGCCGACCGACAAGGCGGAGGACTTCGCCGGCGTCGACTTCGTGATCGAGGCCGTGTTCGAGAGCGTCGAGCTGAAGCACAAGGTGTTCCAGGAGATCGAGGGCTTCGTCAACCCGGACGCCGTGCTGGGCTCGAACACCTCCACGCTGCCGATCACCTCGCTGGCCGAGGGCGTGCAGCGGACCGAGGACTTCATCGGGATCCACTTCTTCTCGCCGGTGGACAAGATGCCGCTGGTCGAGATCATCTGCGGGGAGAAGACGTCGCCCGCCACGCTGGCGAAGGTCTTCGACTACACGCTGCAGATCAAGAAGACCCCGATCGTCGTCAGCGACAGCCGCGGCTTCTTCACCTCGCGTGTCATCGGCACCTTCATCAACGAGGCCGTCGCCGCGTTGGGCGAAGGTGTCGAGCCCGCGTCGATCGAGCAGGCCGGTTCGCAGGCAGGCTACCCGGCGCCGCCGCTGCAGCTGATGGACGAACTGACCCTGACACTGCCGCGCAAGATCCGCAAGGAGACGCGCGAAGCGATCGAGGCCTCCGGTGGCACTTGGGCGCCGCACGCGTCCGAGGCCGTCATCGACACGATGCTCGACAAGTACGACCGCAAGGGCCGCTCCACCGGCTCGGGCTTCTACGACTACGACGAGGCGGGCAAGCGGACCGGTCTCTGGCCGGGCCTGCGCGACGCGTTCAAGTCGGGCAGCGCCGAGGTTCCCTTCGAAGACCTCAAGGAGCGCATGCTGTTCGCCGAGGCGCTCGAGACCGTGAAGTGCTTCGACGAGGGTGTGCTGACCACCATCGCCGACGCCAACATCGGCTCGATCTTCGGCATCGGCTTCCCGGCGTGGACCGGCGGTGTCATCCAGTACATCAACCAGTACCAGGGTGGCCTGCAGGGCTTCGTCGACCGCGCCAACGAACTGGCCGCCCGCTACGGCGACCACTTCACCCCGCCCGCTTCGCTGGTCGAGAAGGCCGCGAAGGGCGAGATCTACGAATAACCCCGTGCTATGAACGGTCCGTTACTTGCAAATTTTGCAAGTAACGGACCGTTCATAGCGTCCGGGGGCTAGCGCGACGACGGTTCCAGTGCCACGTGCGGCAGCCGCCGGTCCAGCCATCGAGACAGCCACCAGGCGCGTTCCCCGAGCAGCCGCATCACCGCCGGCACCACGAGACAGCGGATGACGAACGCGTCCACCAGGACCGCCACCGCGAGCCCGAGGCCGAACTGCGCCAGCATCCGATCCGGGTTGAGCGGGAAGGCCCCGAACACCAGGATCATGATCACCGCCGCGGCCGTGATCACCCCGCCGGTGGAGGCGAGCCCTTCTCGGACGGCGTGGCGCGCGTCGCCGGTTTGCCGCCATTCCTCGTGCATCCGGGACACCAGGAACACCTCGTAGTCCATGGAAAGCCCGAACACGATCGCGATGATCAGCACCGGCACGAACGCCTCGATCGGCCCCGGCCGCACTTCGAACAGGCCGTCGCCGAACACGGCCGTCATCACGCCGAGCGCGGCGCCGATGCTCAGCAGGTTCAGCACGGCCGCCTTGAGCGGGATCAGGATCGAGCGGAACACCACCATCAGCAGCAAAGCCGACAACCCGACGACCACCAGGACGAACAGCGGTAACCGGTCGCCGACGGCGTCCGCGAAGTCCACCGCCGCCGCGACCGAACCGCCGACCAGATACTTACCGGGCAGGCCCGGCAGCACCTCGGTCCGCGGCCGCTCGACCAGTTCACCGGTCGCCTCGTCCTGCGGCGATGACGTGGGGAAGGCGAGGACGGTCATGACGCCCTGTCCCATCGGTGGCGTCGCTTTGGCGATGCCAGGGGTGGCTTCGAGTTCCCGTTGCAGCGCAACGCCGTCACCGTTCTCCGTGACCACGATCAGCGGCTCGCTGAAGCCGGGGCCGAAGCCTTCCGACATCAGGTCGTAGGCCTGCCGGGTGGTCGACGTCTCCGGATCCGTGCCGGCGTCCGCGAAGCCGAGGCGCATGCCGAGGGCCGGGAGTGCGAGTCCGATGAGGACGAGCAGGCCGACCGCGAGCGGCACCAGCGGCCGCCGCTGCACCGCGTCGCCGATTTTGCCCCAGGCCTTGCCGTGTTCCCGCTTCTCGGCGTGTTCGCGGATGCCCTTCTCCAAACGACGGCCGAAGAGGGAGAGCAACGCGGGCAGCAGGTGATCGACGCGAGCATCGTCACCAGAACGGTGAGCGCCACCGCGAGGGCGACACCGCGCAGCGAGCCGAGACCGAGCGCGAGCAGCCCCAGCAGTGCGATGATCACCGTGCCGCCGGCGAACAGCACCGAACGTCCCGCGGTGTCGAGTGCGCGCCGCGCCGCTCGTTCACGGTCGAGACCGCCCAGGATTTCGCTGCCATAGCGGGAAAAGATGAGCAGCGCGTAGTCCACGCCGACGCCGAACCCGACCAGCATCATCAGCGGCGATCCTACGTGATTGACAAAACGAATTTTTACGTTCAAACTTGTTTTTGTGATCAAGGGCGTGGCGTGGTGAAGGACGTGGAGTACCTCGAGCGGCTCGAGCAGGCAGAGGCATTGCTGAAGCCGCGACGGGTGGACGTCCTGCGGCAACTGGCGGAGCCGCGATCCTGCACCGAGGTGGCGGCGGTGCTGGACCAGACTCCGCAACGGGTCTATTACCACGTGAAAAAGCTGGTGGAAGCCGGTCTCGCCACGCAGGTGTCGGAACGCAAGGTGCGCGGCATCGGTGAGGGCGTGTATCAGGCGAGCGCGCGTTCGTATTGGTTGTCGCCGGGGGTGGTCGGCCGGATCGGCCCGCGGGCGGTGCGGGACGAACTGAGCCTCGGCTATCTGGTGGACCTCATGGAGGAGGTCCAGGCGGATGTCGCCGTGCTCGACAGGGCCGCACCGGAACTGCCGTCGATCGGCGTCTCCGGTGAGATCCGGGTGGAGCCGGAGCGGCGCCAGGAGTTCCTCGACGAACTGAAGACGACTTTGCAGGATCTGTTCACCCGCTACGGCGGCGCGGAAGGCGACGCCTTCAAGCTGGCCGTGGCCTGTTACCCGAAAGGAGATGCCCGTGACTGAGCCGGCGAGTTTCCAGGTGCGCGTGTGCGCGCCGATCGACGAGGTCTGGCGCGCACTGATCGACCCCGGAGCACTGCGCACGTGGTTTTCCGAACACGCGGAAGTCGACTTGCCGTCCCGCTACGAGTTCTGGGGCCGCTACACCCCGGACGGCGAAGTCCCGCGTCAGCGGCTGTTGCTGGCCGAGGACAACGTCCTGCGGTTCGCCTGGACCGTCGACGATACGGAGACCGTTGTCGAACTCAAGCTGGCGGAGGACGGAGACGGGACCTCTTTGTCGTACAGCCAGACCGGTCTGCCGGACTTTGCCGCGCTGATGGCGGACACGGACTCGCCGCTCGGCATGATGCACACGTTCTGGGCGCTGGCGGTCGCGAACCTGGTCGACCACGTCGAAGGACGTCCGATCACCGCCCGTTGCGATCTCACCTCACCGGTGATGCGGGAAGAAGTGCGCATCGACGCGGCGCGACCGGAGGTCTACCGCTCGATTACCGATCCCGCCGAGTTCACGCGCTGGTTCGGCGCGCGGATCGAAGCCGAGATGCGTGTCGGCGGACGCTGGGCGATGGGCTCGCTGGAGATGGACCCGGACCCGGCGAAGATCGTCGATCTGGTGCCCGACGAAAGGATGACGCTCGCGTACGAGGAAGGCATCGTGACGTCCTGGGAACTCGAGGACTCCGGCGGTGGTACCAAGCTGACTTTCGTCCAAAGTGGATTCGCTGGCGAGAAGCCGCCGTATGGCTCCTGGATGGGCTGGCTCAGCGGCTTGGCCGAACTGCGGCGGTTCCACGAGGTCGACATGTGGCTCCCGATCTGGGTCGACGTCCATCTGGACGGAATGCCCGAAGGACTCATCACGCTGGAGGGGAAGTAGGAGGTTCCGATGTTGCTCGAAAGGCAGAAACGCGATCGTCTACGGTGCGGCGAAAGGGATCGGCGGCGCGGTGGCACGCGGGTTCGCCAGGGGGGCGCGACCGTCCACCTCGCCGGTCGTACGCTTGAGAAACTCGACGCGCTGGCCGAAGAAATCCGGTCGGTGGGAGGGAAAGCCGAGACCGCGCGGTTCGACGCGCTCGACGAAGTGGCCATCGACGAGCATGCCGCTTCGGTGGTTTCTTCGGCGGGCAGCGTCGACATCTCGATGAACGTGATCACGCACAATGACGTCCAGGGCACCCCGCTGGTCGAGATGTCCTTGGCGGACTTCGAAAGCCCGGTACGGACGGCGATACGGACGAACTTCCTGACCGCGCGGGCGGCCGCCCGGCATATGATCGGGCAGGGGTCGGGGGTGATCCTGATGTTCGGCGGCGACGGTGATCCGTTGCCTGGATACCACCTCGGCGGGCTGCAAGTCGCGTTCAGTGCGATGGAAGCGTTGCGGCGAGGGCTGGCGTGCGAACTTGGACCGCACGGCATCCGCGTGGTGACCCTGCGTACCGCCGGGATCCCGGAGACGATCCCCGCGGGCGCCGGGCTCGACGACGCCATCCGCGACATGGTCGACTCCACGATGCTCAAGCGGACCGCGTCCTTGGAAGACGTCGGCCGCGTCGCTGCCTTCGCCGCGTCCGACCACGCGCGCGGCATGACGGCGACGGCGCTGAACATCAGTTGCGGCGCGATGGTCGATTAGGCCGTGTCTCCCAAACTGAGGTTGGCAGGTTGGGCGAGGACACGCGCACGCGTTTCTTTTCGGCCGGAGGACTCGGGTTTGCGGAGGGCGGGCCGCTGAGATGGCTGGGTGAGTGACCAGCGGATGCCATGGCCCGGCTACGAAAATCCGATAGCGCGCTGTGAGAGACACAGACTGACCCCTGTCCGGCGGTAACACCGGCGAACGATCTCCCGACTACGCGGCACTACCACGTGCCGGGGAGGCCGTTATGCCGAAAAGAACGACGAAACTGGGCGTGGCACTGGCGATCGGGCTTCTGGTCGCCGGGGGCTGCGGTGTGGAGACCGTGCCCACCGGACGGGTCACGCCGCAGAGCGGCTCGGTGTCGACGTCATCGACGCTGTCGACGCCGATCAGCAGCTGGACGCCGCCCACCACGACCACGTCCACTCCGGCACCGACGCCCCAGCAGGTCGTGCCGCCGACCACTGCCGCGGTCGAGGTGCCGAAGCAGGTCGAGCCGCCGCCGTCGAGAGCACGGCCCAAGACGACGCCCACGGCGAAGGCGCCGAATCTGGCGGAGTGCGGAAGCGACTACTACCGCAACACCGACGGTGTCTGTGTCCACCGCCCGGCGACCGGACCCGGGGCGGCAGACGGCGCGACCGCTATCTGCAAGGACGGTTCTTATAGCTACAGCCAGAATCGCCGCGGTACCTGTTCCGGACACGGTGGGGTCCGCACTTGGTTGTGATCCTGTCGGTCAACCATTCACCTCGAAGGGTGGTGCTGGGTAAGGTCGGATCATGGGACGCGCATGGTGAAACCGGTCGGCCGGGCGCCTTCGCCCCGAATCTTCGTCGTCGTACTCGCCACCTGTGGTCTCGTGGCCTCGTTCATGCAGACGCTCGTCATCCCGCTGATCCCGGCTTTTCCCCGGCTGCTCAACGCGGCCCCGTCCGACGCGTCGTGGGTGGTGACGGTGACCCTCGTCGCCGGGGCCGTGGTGATGCCGGTGAGCGGCAGGCTCGGCGATCTCTACGGTAAGCGCAGGTTGTTGCTGATCAGCCTGGGGTTCCTGGTCGCCGGTTCGGTGGTGTCCGCGCTGACCAGTTCGCTCGCGCTGATGGTCGTCGGCCGTGGGTTGCAGGGCTGCGCGATGGGTGCGATCCCGTTGGGGATCAGCATCATGCGCGACGAACTCGCGCCCGAACGCGTCGGCGCGGCGATCTCGGTGATGAGTTCGACGCTGGGGGTCGGCGGTGCCATCGGGCTTCCCGTGTCGGCCCTGGTCGCGCAGAACGCCGACTGGCACGTCCTCTTCTGGGCGTCAGCGGGGCTCGGGCTCGTCTGCGGCCTGCTGATCCTGTTCGTGGTGCCGGAGTCACCGGTGAAGACACCCGCGCCGTTCGACTACCTCGGCGCGGTGGGGCTGACGGCCGGACTGGTCTGTCTGCTGCTGCCGATCGTCAAGGGCGGTGAATGGGGCTGGGGCAGCGGTCGCACGGTCGGCTTCGCCGGGACCGCGGTGGCGATCCTGCTGGTCTGGGGCGTCTACCAGCTTCGGCGCCGCGATCCGCTCGTGGACCTGCGGGTCTCCGCGCGGCGGCCGGTGCTGTTCACCAACCTGGCGTCGATCATGATCGGGTTCGCGCTGTACTCGATGGCACTGTCGTTCCCGCAGTTGCTGCAGGCGCCCGCGTCGACCGGCTACGGCCTCGGCCTGACGATGGTGCAGGCCGGGCTCTGCCTGGCGCCGAACGGGGTGGTCATGTTCATGCTGTCGCCGGTTTCGGCCCGGCTCATCGAGCGCTACGGACCGCGCACGACGCTGATGGTCGGCGCCACCACCATCGCGGCCGGTTATGTCTTCGCGACCTTGTTGATGGACAACGCCCTCGAGCTGATCACGGCCTCGATCATCATCGGTGGCGGCGTCGGCATCGCCTACGCGGCGATGCCCGCGCTGATCATGGGCTCGGTCCCGGTCACCGAAACCGCGTCCGCGAACGGGCTGAACTCACTGATGCGGTCCGTCGGCACGTCGACGTCCAGCGCGGTGATGGCGACCATGCTCGCGTCGCTGGCGATCACCGTCGGCGGGGTTTCGGTCCCTTCCGCTGAGGGCTTCCGGATGAGTTTCGTGGTCGCCGCCGGTGCGGCGCTCCTGGGTCTCGCGCTGACCGCTCTCGTCCCGAAGCAACGCCAGCCCGAACCTCTGGTGGCCGCGGTCCACTAGCCCCGTGAGATGAAAGGCCCCTTCATCGCGAATTTCGCGGTGAAGGGGCCTTTCATCTCACGCACTCAGAACAGCGTCGGAACGATCGCGTCGATCAGGTGCGGTCCCGGCTCGGCCAGCGCGCGCTGGAACTGCTCGGCGAGCTCCTCGGCGGTCGTCGCCCGTGTCGCGGGAACGCCCAAGCCCTCGGCGATCTTGACGAAGTCCATGTCCGGCCGCGAGAGGTCGAGCAACTCGTTCGCCTTGGGGCCGTTGGCGTCCGCGCCGACGCGCTGCAACTCCAGCCGCAGGATCGCGTACGCGCGGTTGTTCAGCAGGACCGTGGTGACGTTGAGGTTCTCCCGCGCCTGCGTCCACAGCGCCGAAATCGTGTACAGCGCGCTGCCGTCGGACTGCAGGTTGATCACCGGCCGGTCCGGGGCCGCGACGGCCGCGCCGGTCGCGACGGGCATGCCGTAGCCGATCGCGCCGCCGGTCAGGGTCAGTACGTCGTGTCGTGGCGCCCCCGCGGTCGCGGCGGGCAGCAGCAGACCGGAGGTGTTCGCCTCGTCCGCGATGATCGCGCGCTCCGGCAGCAACGCGCCGATCACCTCGACCCAGTTCTGCGGTGTCAGCGGCCCGGACGGCAGCGCGGGCCGGGTGGCCTCCTGCAGCACCGGCTCGGTCTCGGCGGCGACCAGATCCGCGATGTCGTTCAGGGCACGCGGGACGTCCTGCCCGACCTCGGCCAGCACGTGGACCTGCGCGCCTTCTGGCACCAGGTTGCTCGCCTTGCCGGGGTAGGCGAAGAACGACACGGGCGCCTTCGTCCCGGCGACGATCACGTGCTTGATCCCGTCGAGCTGGTACGCGACCTGCTCGGCGAGGTAACCCAGCCGTTCGATCGTCGGCAGGCCCTCTCCGCGCTCAAGTCGCGAGGGGAAGGTCTCGACGAACGCCTTCACCCCGGTCGCGGCGGCGATCCGGCTGGTCGCGCGCAACCCGGCTTCGCGGCAGCCGCCGCCGCCGACGAGCAGCGCGACCGGTTCGCCGCTTGCCAGCACCTCGGCGATGTTCTTCACCGTCGTCGCGTCGACGGTCTGCGGGATCCTCGGCGGGATCGGCGCGCAGGGCTGGCCACCCTCGCCCCACGACGCGTCGGCAGGGAGGATCAGGGTCGCGATCCGCCCGGGCGCGTCCTGCGCCGCGGCGACCGCCGCTGCGGCGTCGGCGCCGACGTCCTTCGTGTGCTCGGAGCGGCGGACCCAGCCTTCGAGGGAACCGGCGACGGCTTCGATGTCCGATTCGAGCGGGGCGTCGTACTGCTTGTGGTAGGTCGCGTGATCACCGATCACGTTGACGATCGGGGTGTGCGCGCGGCGCGCGTTGTGCAGGTTCGCCAGCCCGTTCCCGAGGCCGGGGCCGAGGTGCAGCAGGGTGGCCGCCGGTTTGTCGGCGATGCGCGCGTACCCGTCCGCGGCGCCGGTGACGACGCCTTCGAACAGGCCGAGCACGCCACGCATCTCGGGCACGGTGTCGAGCGCCGCCACGAAATGCATCTCCGAGGTGCCCGGATTCGAGAAGCACACGTCGACGCCGCTGTCGACCAGTGTGCGGATCAGGGACTGGGCGCCGTTCATCTCACTCACTTTCAAGCCCTCTCAGCGAAAAGAACACCGGGGTTGAGGATCCCGGCCGGGTCGAAGCTCTCCTTGATCCGGCGCATCAACGCGATCTTCGCCGGGTCTTCCAGGTCGAGGAAATAGCCGGCTTTGGCTTTCCCGAGGCCGTGCTCGCCGGAGATCGCGCCGCCGAGTTCCATGCCGAGCGCGAAGATGTCGGTCAGCAGTTTCTTCCGCTTCTCCTGGTCCTTGCAGAAGATGGCGAGGTGGACGTTGCCGTCACCTGCGTGTCCGCAGCCGAGTGCGCCCGTCTCGCGAGACAGCGCCATTTCCCTGGTCCGCCGCAGGAATTCCGGCATCGCGGACCTCGGGACCACCACGTCGATGATGTCGTCGGCCCCGACCGCCTTGGCCGTCCAGAACGCCTTCTCGCGCGCTTCGATCAGCTTGCGCGCGGAGCCGCCTTCGAGCACGTACACGTCCATCGCGCCGAGATCGCCCAGCAGACCGCCGAGTTCCTCGATGTCGGCGTGCAGCCGGTCATTGTCGCGGTTTTCCAGTGCCACCACCAAGTACGCCTGGGCGGAGTCGCGGATGTCGTCCGGGACGCCGAGGCTGAGTTTCTCGTTGTAGCTGATCGCCGCGAGTGTCAAGTTGTCGATGTACTCGACGATGTGCGGCGCCAGCCCGCTGGAGATGATTTTCGGGACGACGGTCATCACCTCGTCGAAGGTCTCGAACGGGGCGAGCACCGTGGCGCCGTACGGCAGGCGCGGGTACAGCTTCACGATGACCTCGGTCGCGATCGCGAGCGTGCCCTCGGAGCCGATGATCAGCTGGGTCAGGTCGTAGCCGGTCGAGATCTTCGAGGTCTTGCCGCCGGTCCGGATGATCTCGCCGGTCGGCAGGACCGCCTGCAGGCCCACGACGTTGTGCCGCGTGACGCCGTACTTGACCGCGCGCATGCCGCCCGCGTTCGTCCCGACGTTGCCGCCGACACTCGCGCTCAGCTCACCGGGGTAGACCGTGTAGCCGAGCCCCGCCTCGGCGGTCTTTTCGTCCAATTCGGACAGGGTGACGCCGGGCTGGACGACGGCGACATGGTTTTCCGTGTCGATCTCCAGCACCGCGTTCATTCGCTCGAACGAGATCACCAGGCTGTCTTCGCGTGGCTGCGCGCCGCCCGAAAGCCCGGTGCCCGACCCCCTCGCGGTCACCGGCACGCCGGTTTCGCCAGCTGCCTTGAGCAGCTCCGCGACCTCCTCGGCGCTTCCCGGTTTCGCCAGGTAGGCGGGCTGCCGCGGGGTAGCGGTCAAAGCCTCGTCGTGTGCGTAGTCCTCAGGGATCGCCTCGCCGGAAAGCAGATTCGTGTCCCCGACGATCTCGGCGAACCGTGCCGCAACATCGCCCATCGACAGCCCTTCCTCGCGCCTTTGCCTGGTTACCGAAGCGTAGTACGTCGTGGGCGGCGATGGCCATGAATCATTTTCATGTTTGACCGTATTCGGCGGGCCATCGGCCACAACCTCGCGACAACCTCATTCGGTTACCCATGTCGCAGCGGGTCGCGGCGGCCCGCCGGAAGGGGTGGACGCTCGATGGGACCAACGATGAGACGGATCACGACGCTGGGGGCGGCGCTCGCGGTCACGTTCGGGCTCGCGGTACCAGTGGCCGAAAGCGGCGAGGCGGGCTGCACGGCGCCCGTGGTGAACGCCGGCGGCGTCAGTCAAGCCGAGGGAACGAGCGCCGGGTACACCACCCTCCTCTTCACCGTTTCCGTCGCCGACGGCGGTTGCGCACCGCAAGGTTCGGTCGAGTACCGGACGATCGAAGGCAACGGCTCGCCGATCGATCCGGCGGTCACCGCGAAGGAGGGTGTCGACTACCTGCCGACCGGCGGCACGCTGACCTGGTCCGGGAGCGCGGGCGCGCAGACCATCGCGGTCAAGGTCCGCGCCGACGCCCTCGTCGAGAACGACGAGATGTTCTCTCTCCGGCTTTACGGAGAGCGGGGCGTGCGGATCGGGCACAGTGTGGGCGTCGCCTGGGTGGCCGATGACGACGCGGCCAAGACCGGGCCGCTGGCCACCACCCAGGAGGGCGAGATCTGCTGGTCGATCCCGCCCAATTTCGCACCGGGCAGCACCTGCAGGGTGCCCGTCGTGCTCTCCCGGCCGTGGACCGGGCCGCTCACGATCCGCTATCGCACCGAGGGCTCCGGCCACGTGCCGGTGAAGGACGGTGTCGTCACCTTCCCACGCGGTGAGACCAGGGGGTACGCCGAATTCACGTACCTGCCCGATCAAGCAGGAAAGGCGCGGGTCGAATTCTTCGGGCCGTCGCAGGGCAGGCTCGTGTACGCGACCTCGACCGTGGTGATCAGCCCCGCCCGGTGACGAGGTCGGCGTCGGCCGTCGCGTTCGCCCGCCGGTACAGCTCGATCGCTCGAGCCCAGTGGGCGGCCGCGGCGGCCGTGTCGCCGCACCGCGTCTCCAGATCGCCGAGGTCGCGGTGCAGATGAGCCTCCTCGTACGGATCCGGGACACTCTCCCGGACCGCGAGGCCGCGCTCGAGGTTTTCCCTGGCCGCCGCCAGGTCGCCGAGACCCACGTGGGCGCGCCCGAGCCGGTCGAGCGCGGCGGCTTCGCTGTGCCGGTTCCCGACGTCCCGGCTGATCGACAGCGCCTGGTCGAAATCGTCCCGCGCGGCCCGGAAGTCGCGGCGGGAGAGATGGACCTGACCGGCGTGCAGCAGTGACTCCCACTCCTGCCACCGGTCGCCGATCGCCCGGGACGCGGCCAGCGCCTTCCCGAGATGCTCCAGCGCGACGTCGTGATCGCCGAGTTCCTCGTAGGCCTCGCCGAGCGTGTCCAGAGTGGCTGCCTCCAGCCGGGCGTTGCCGAGTTCGCGGAACGCCTCCAGCGCGTCCGTCAGCGGGCTGAGGCCGTCCATCGGCTGGCCGCGGCGGATGTAGGCGTGGCCGAGGTTGCGCTGGGACAGCGCGCGCCCGAGCCGGTTACCCGCCGAGGTGCACCGTTCCACCGCGAGCCGGTACGCGGTGATCGCCTCGTCGAACCGGCGCAGCGCGGCATAGGCGTTCGCGGTGTTGTTGTAGATGTGCCCTTCGCCTTCGAGATCTCCCGCGGCGCGGGCGGCCTTCAACGCGCGGGCGTTGGTCTCGAGCGCGTCGGTCAGCCTGCGGGTCATGAAGTAGGCCGCGCCCAGCGCGCGCAGCATTTCCGCCTCCGCCAAGGGATCGTCGAGTTCGGCGGCCGCCACGGCTCCCTCTCGGCAGAGCCCGATCCGCTCGTTCCAGCCTCCCGTGGTGTCGTAGAAGCTGGTGAGCAGATAGGTGAGCTGCCAGGCGGCGGTGCTGCGGCCGTGTTCGCGCGCGAATCGCACCACGGGCAGCAGATTCGCGCGTTCGGCACCCAGGAACGCCAATGCCGCACGCCTTTCCGCCGGGAACGGCCGCTCGGGCGCGGGGTGGCGCAACGCCGGGGTGACCAGATCGCGGTTCGGATCGATGATCCGGTTCGCCTCGGCGGCGACGTGCAGGTACCAATCGATCAGCCGGTCCGCCGCCTCGGCGCGGCTCGACGTCGTTTCGTCGGCGCGGGCGCACGCGACGGCGAACTCGCGGATCAGATCGTGGAAGCGATAACGGTCATGGCCCGCCGGGGTGATCAGATGCGCGGCGGACAGCGCGGCGACCGCGGCCCGGCCCGCTTCGGCGGGCACCCCGCACAACGCGCTTCCGAGGGCCGAGCTGAACGACGTCCCCGGAGTCGACCCGGACAGCCGGAACAGGTGCGCCGGCGCGTGCTCCAACGGCAGGTAGGCGCTCGCGAGAACGGTCTCGACGGTCCGAGAATCTCCTTGTACCGCAAGGGTTTCCAAGCGTCCGACGCCGGTGAGTTCGTGGGTGAGCTCCGCGATCGGACGGCCCGGTTCCCCGGTCAGGCGCGCGGCGGCGATCCGCAACGCCAGCGGCATCCCGTCGCACAGCCTGGCCAGCCGCGCGGCCTGCCCGGGTTCGCGGGCGACCCGGTCGGCGCCCAGTACCCGGGTGAGCAGGGTCATCGATTCCGGGTCGGCCAGTGCGTCGAGGGCGAGCACGCGGACGGCGTGCCTGCTGCCGAGCGCGGCCAGGGTCTGCCTGCTGGTCACGATCAACATCGCCTTCGCCGTCCCGGGGACGAGCGGCAGGATCTGGTCGACGCTGCCCGCGTTGTCGGCGACGATCACGCAACGCCTGCCGTGCAGCAGCGAGCGGTAGAGCGCCGCGCGTTCGGGCGTCGCGTCGGGCAGCCGATCGTCGGGGAGGCCGAGCCCCCGCGACAGATGGGCGAGCGCGTCGCCCGGCGAGACCGCCTCGTGCGGGTCGTGCCCGGCGAGGTCGAGGAAGAGCTGGCCGTCGGGGAAGCGGTCCGCGATGCTGTGCGCCCACTGCACGGCGAGCGCGGATTTACCCATCCCGGCGGCGCCGGAGATGACCACGACCGGCGGTTCGGGTTCGTCGAGCAGCCGGTCCAGTGACGCGAGTTCCTGCTGCCGTCCGGTGAAATGCCCGACACGGGCGGGAAGCTGCGCCGGCGCCGTGCCCCGCGCGGGCGTGTCGAGTTCGGGCGCGCGGCGCAGGATCGCCGTATGCAGGTCGACCAGCTCCGGGCCGGGGTCGGCGCCGAACTCCTCCGCCATGCCCCGGCGTACGATCTGGAAGGTTTCGAGCGCTTCGGCGTGCCTGCCGCAACGATGCAAGGCGAGCATGTGCAGCGCGGCGAGTCGCTCACGGTACGGGTGCCCGGCCCGCAGGCGCGGCAATTCCCGGACGACCTCTTCGTGGCCCCCGAGCCGGAGTTCGGCGTCCCACAGTTCTTCCCAGGCGGACAGCCGAAGTTCCTGGAGACGCTCGACCTCGTGGAGCCCCCAGCCGTCGAGTTCGGCGTCCGCGAAGGCTTCGCCGCGCCAAAGCCGCAACGCTTCGCGCAAGGCGGTCACCGCTTGGCCGGGATTGTTCCGTTTGGCGGCACGAAGCTCCTCTTCGAAACGGAGAGCGTCGACTGAGGATGGCGCGACCGTCAGGAGGTACCCGGGTTTGCGTGTCAGCAAGACCGGTGGGAATCCACAGTCCTCCAGTGCCTGCCGGATCCTGGCGACGTGGCTGTGCAGGGTCTTCACCGCGGTGCGAGGCGGATCCTCGCCCCAGAGGACGTCGACCAGCCGGGGGATCGGGACGACCGAGCCCGCGTGCAGGGCGAGAACGCCGAGCACGGCTCGCTGGCGGGCGCCGTGCAGCTCCGCCCGCCCGGTGGGGCCGATCGCTTCGACCGCGCCCAGCACCCGTAATTCCCCTGGCCCGGGCACCCTGCTCCCTCCGGCATGTGACCTCGGTGAGCGTATCCGGGCGAAGACTCACCGAAATCGGCCAATTAGGGCACAAGATTCCGACAACCGCGCCACAACCAGCCTGTCCGACGGTCAGCGGGTCGAATGTTTCGCCCAAGGAGGGAAACATGATCAGCAGGAACCCGCGGCGCCGGCGAACCTTGATCGCCTCAGCCGCATTGGCCTTCGCGACGTTGTTCGCGGGAGTCACGCCGGCGGTACAGGCCGCGCCGGAGGCACGCAGCGACGTCTTCATCCGGGACAACGCGTCCGACGTGGGCTTCGAGTCCTCGAGCGGCTCGCTCTACTCCAGTCCCGACGTCCGGGTGTGCTTCTCGGCGACGGTCTTGTGCGCCACCGACGACCCGATCGTCCAGGGGACCACCGCCTACATCCACGTCACCGCGAACCGCCCCGGCCCGTACGGGGACGACCTCGAAAACGGGAACCTGCAGGTCTGGTACACCAAGCAGGGCACCGTGGCGCAGTGGCCGAACCAGTGGACCTACATCGGGTCGAAGACCAACGTGGCCGTGCCGTTCGGCACCAAGACGGTCGTCATCCCGTGGCAGGTCCCGATCGGCTCGCACTTCTGCCTGCTGGCCCGGTGGCTTTCGCCGACCGACCTGCCGACGGAAGGTCTGAGCACGTCCGCGAATACGCGGAACAACAACAACATCGCCTGGCACAACGTGAACGCGGTGCCCGCGAAGATCAAGGTCCCGCAGTTCCGGCCGATCGTGTTCGGCTGGGACGGCCGTGAACCCACGGCGGTCGGCGACATCGTCTTCACCCAGCCGGGCAAGCCGTTCACCGGTCCGGGACGGATCACCATCGACCTCGGTCCCGACCTCGCCGCACGCTGGCGGGCAGGCGGCGCGAAGGGCGAGGGCATCGAACGGGTCGGCGAGACCGAACTGGCCATCGTGAACCCGCAGAAGGCCCGGATCAGCGGGCTGACGTTCAAGTCGGGTGAGCAGGTGCCCGCACAGCTGAGCTTCACCGCGGGCGCCGAAGCTCTCGGTGGGAAGTACACCGTCCACGTGACCCAGGTCGACCAGCGCGGCAACGAAGTCGGCGGCGTCGAATACCGGATCACCGGCGTTCAGTAAGCCAGGGAGGGGTGCCGGCCTGTGGGCGGTGAGGGTGGGGAACCCTCATCGCCCGCAGGCTTTTACGCGCGTGCGAACGAAAGCGTCTCGCCCTCGACACCTCGCAGCCAGAGGTCCTGCGCGGCCTCCGCCATTTCGGCCAGTCCCTCTTCGATCGTCGCGAACACGTTGCCGGGCACCCAGCCCGCGTCGCCGTTGATCAGCAGGTTGTTGCGGCCGTAGAAGATCGCGAGATCCGTCGCGCCCTGGTCGCTGTGCGCCGCACTGTCATCGTCGTAGCCGTACGCCGGGTTGCCGATCTCCCACGCCTCGAACCCGAAGTACACGACATCACCCGGAATCGGGGTCACCGTGGGGTTTTCGCGTCCCGGTTTCGGTTCGGCGAAGGGTGGCACGAGGGTGTAGACCTCGTTGCGCGCGTACTTCGCGTGGTAGGCGGAACCGCTTTGTGGCAACGCGTCCCACACCGCGCGGCAGGTCCGCGGGGCCTCGGTGTCGAGCAACCGGGCCCGGCAGGACACTCCGCGCTTGTCGAGGGTGATCGTGATGTAGCGGGCCATCACTCGACCCCCGCCACGACGTCACCCCAGATCCGCAGCGCTTCGTCGACCTGCTCGGTGTCGACGATCAGCGGCGGCACCATCCGGACGACGTTCATGTACGCCCCGCAGGTCAGCAGTAGTAGCCCGTTGGCTGACGCGGCTTTCTGGGCCGCCTGGGCCTTCGCCGTGTCCGGCTCGCCGTCCGGCGTGGTGAACTCGGAACCGACCAGCAGCCCCAGTCCGCGGACGTCGCCGATCGACGGCGACTTGTCCGCGATCACCCGCACACCTTCGAGCAGCTGGCGTCCGCGTTCGGCGGCGTTCTCGACCAGCCCCTCCCGCTGGATCACCTCGAGCGTGGCGATCGCCGCCGCGCAGGCCACCGCGTTACCGCCGTAGGTGCCGCCCTGTGAACCAGGGAGCGCCTTCGACATCAACTCCTCGGACGCGGCGATGCCCGAGATCGGGAATCCGCTCGCGAGTCCCTTCGCGATGAGCACGATGTCCGGCCGTACTCCGAAGTGGTCGTGTCCCCAGAACTTCCCAGTCCGGCCGAAGCCGGTCTGGATCTCGTCCATCACCAGCAGGATCCCGTGTTTGTCGGCGCGTTCCCGCAGCCCGGCGAAGAACTCGGGGTTCGCCGGGACGTACCCGCCCTCGCCGAGCACCGGCTCGATGAAGAACGCGGCTGTCTCGTTCGGCGCGCAGACCGTCGCGAATAGATAGTCCAGCTCGCGCAGGGCGAACTTCGTCGCGGTCTCCTCGTCCCAGCCGTAGTGGAAAGCGTAGGGGAAGGGCGCGACGTGCACACCGGACATGAGCGGCGAGATCCCGGCGCTGAATCGCGTGCCCGAAGTCGTCATGGTCGCCGCCGCGACGGTCCGGCCGTGGAACCCGCCCTGGAAGACGATGACGTTGGGCCGCTTGGTCGCCTGCCGCGACAGCCGGAGTGCCGCTTCGACCGCCTCACTGCCCGAGTTCGCGTAGAAGAGGGAATTCAGGCCCTCGGGCAGGACGCCGCCCAGCTTCTCGGTCAGCTCCAGCATCGGCTTGTGCATGACCGTCGTGTACTGCCCGTGGATGAGCTTGCCGATCTGCTCCCGCGCCGCGCTCACCACGTGCGGGTGGCAGTGGCCGGTGCTGGTCACGCCGATACCGGCGGTGAAGTCCAGGTGACGTTTGCCATCGGTGCCGTAGAGGTAAACCCCTTCACCGTGGTCGACCACGACCGGCGTTGCCTGCTTGAGCAGCGGTGATAGCTGGGCCATGGGCTGCGCTCCTAGGTCGGCTGAGCTGTTGTCGATTGTTGACAATATCCATAGCATGGCGTCCGGGACAACATGGAGGAGCGTTGGGATGAGCTCGATCAGTGAGGCCGGCGTAGTCGCGGCGGTCGACAAGGAACTGTTCATCGGCGGCACGTGGGTGCCCGCCACGAGCGGGAAGACCTTCCCCGTTCTCGACCCCTCGACAGGTGAAGCCCTGTGCGAGGTGGCCGACGCGTCACCGGCGGACGGTGTCAGCGCACTCGACGCCGCCGTCGCCGCACAGGCCGACTGGGCGAACGTCGCCCCACGCGAACGCGGCGAGATCCTGCGCCGCGCCTACGAGCTGCTCATCAAGCGCGCGGACGAACTCGCGCTGCTGATGACCCTCGAGATGGGCAAGCCCCTCGCGGAGTCGAAGGGCGAGATCACCTACGCGGCCGAGTTCTTCCGCTGGTTCGCGGAAGAGGCCGTCCGGATCGACGGTGGCTTCGCCGTCTCGCCCAACGGCGCCGGCCGCTTCCTGGTGACGAAGCAGCCCGTCGGACCGTGTCTGCTGATCACGCCGTGGAACTTCCCCATGGCGATGGGCACCCGCAAGATCGGGCCCGCGGTCGCGGCAGGCTGCACGATGATCATCAAGCCCGCCGCTCAAACCCCCCTTTCTATACTGGCCCTCGCGGCGATCCTCGCCGAGGCAGGACTGCCCGAAGGTGTGCTGAACGTGCTCACGACGTCGGACTCCGGCGGTGTGATGGAGCCCCTCATCCGGGACGGCCGTGCCCGGAAGCTGTCCTTCACCGGCTCGACCGGCGTCGGGCGGAAGCTGTTGGAACAGTGTGCGGACAAGGTGCTCCGCACCTCGATGGAACTCGGCGGCAACGCTCCTTTCCTGGTCTTCGAAGACGCCGACCTCGACGCGGCGGTCGAAGGCGCGATGACCGCGAAGATGCGCAACATCGGCGAGGCCTGCACGGCCGCGAACCGCTTCTATGTCCAGCGAGGCATCGTCGACGAGTTCTCCCGGCGCCTCACCGAGCGCATGGAGGCCCTGCCGATGGGCCGCGGCACCGAGGAAGGTGTCGTCGTCGGCCCGCTCATCGACGAAGCCGCGGTCGAGAAGGTGAGCGGCCTCGTCGCGGACGCCACCGAGCGAGGGGCACGCGTCCTCACCGGTGGGTCTACTGTGGACGGTCCGGGCAACTTCTATCAGGCCACGGTGCTCACTGACGTGCCCAAGGACGCCAGGCTCGCCTCAGAGGAGATCTTCGGGCCGGTCGCCCCGATCACTCCGTTCGACAGCGAGGACGAGGCCATCGCTGCGGCGAACGACACCGAATTCGGTCTCGTGTCCTACGTGTACACCTCCGATCTCAAACGGGCGCTGCGGGTTTCGGAACGACTGGAGGCCGGCATGATCGGCCTCAACCAGGGGCTGGTCTCGAACCCGGCGGCGCCGTTCGGCGGGATCAAGCAGTCGGGGCTCGGTCGTGAAGGCGGCACCGTCGGCATCGACGAGTTCCTCGAGACCAAGTACATCGCGGTGGCTCTGTGATTTCTCAAGCAGTGACTTCGCAAGCCGGGACCTCTTATCGCATCGCCAGCATTCCCGGCGACGGGATCGGCGTCGATGTCACGGTCGAGGCCCGCAAGGTGCTGGACCGTGCTGCGGCGTCACATGGCTTCTCCTTGTCCTGGAAGGAATTCGACTGGAGCTGTGAGCGGTACACCAAAACCGGCTCGATGATGCCGGACGACGGTATCGAGCAGCTTTCCCGGTTCGACGGGATCCTCCTCGGTGCCGTCGGATTTCCCGGTGTGCCGGACCATGTCTCGTTGTGGGGTCTCCTCATTCCGGTGCGGCGCGCGTTCACCCAGTTCGTCAATCTCCGGCCGGTCCGTTTGTTGCCGGGGACGACGTCGGCACTGGCCGGCCGAAGCGCCGAAGAACTGGAGATGGTGATCGTCCGAGAGAACTCCGAGGGCGAATACTCGGAGATCGGCGGCAGGCACAATCGCGGTCAGGGGAACGAGTTCGTCTTACAGGAATCCGTGTTCACGCGGGTCGGGGTGGAGCGGATCATCCGTTACGCCTTCGAGCTGGCGAAGACACGGACTGGACGCGTTTGCTCGGCGACGAAGTCCAACGGGCTCATTCACTCGATGCCGTTCTGGGACGAGATCTTCTTCGACATCGCTTCGGAATATTCGGACGTACACGCTGAACAGTGCCATGTCGACGCCCTCGCCGCGCGGATGGTGCAGGCACCGGAACGGCTCGACGTCGTGGTCGCTTCCAATCTTTTCGGCGACATCCTGAGCGACCTGGCGGCGGCCGTGACGGGCGGGCTCGGAATGGCGCCTTCGGGCAACATCAATCCATCTGGCGAGTTTCCTTCCATGTTCGAAGCGGTGCACGGCAGCGCTCCCGACATCGCCGGACAGGGCATCGCGAATCCGGTGGCGCAGATCCTGGCGGGTGCGATGCTGCTCGATCATCTCGGGGAAACCGCTGCGGCACAAGACGTTCACGCCGCGGTGGAGAAGGTGCTCGAGGAAGGGACCGTGCAGACCCCTGACCTCGGGGGGAAGTCCACCACCGCCGAACTCGGGTCCGCGGTGGTCGCCGCTCTATCTTGAACCATCCGCATAGAGGCGTGTCAAGTCCCGGGATGTCATGAATGGTCCGTTCATGACTTCGGGTGGGGCGAGCCGGTCGCCAAGGTGACGCGTGAAGTACATGAAGCCCCTTCCTTGCGCCAGGCGAAAGGAAGGGGCTTCATGTACTTCACATTGTTTCCGCGATGCCGGTCGAAAGTCCGTGAAGGCCTCCTTCCCTACCTTGAGAGTCAGGGTCCCGGCAAAGTCGCAGGGCTGCTGGTCAGCGCGGCTGGTGGTAGTCCGAGCTTGACATTTCTGGTGCCTGCCAGGGTCGAGCGGGGGGATTTGGGACGGTGAACGTCCGAATGTTCCCCGCTCGGGCGTGTGCCGGAGGGGGCATGTCCCTGAAGCTCTGTAGCTCAAGCTCCGCGACCGGTGCGAACCCGCGACGATGGAGGAATGGGGACACTCAACGTCCCGATTCCTTCATCGTCAGCCTTACGCAGCGACGACTAACCGCCTGACCTGCAAGACCTCGACTTCGCCGGGACCCTGACCTTGAGAGTGGGGAAGGAGGCCTTCACGGACTGGGTTGTCGTGATTGGTTTTGGTGGTCTGGCTTTGCCTACCCGTTGGTTTCGGCGACCGAGTCCGCCGCCGAAGCCTTGAGCAAGTCCGAGGCCGGAGCTGCCACGAGACGATGAAGGAGTCCCGAATCCTTCATCGTCACCCTCGGACACCGCTCACGACCCACCCGGTCCGGCCACCCGAATTCCGGTGGGCCAACACGCCAAAATTCGTGAAATTCCCTGCCCTGCAAAGGAAAACGCGGATAAAAGGCCTCTGTGTCGCACGAGCGCTCACTCGAGCCGTGAGTTTTTGTCGGTGCCTCGGTGCACAGTGTCGATCATCGAATTCGACGACTGGAGGAGTGCTGATGTGCTGGCATTGTGACAACCTTGGGAAGACTCGCGACGACTACCTCATCGAGGAGGTCCGCCCGCTGATCCGGAAGTACGGCTGGATGGTGCAGACAGTCGAGCGCGGAGCCGTCCAACCCGGTTTCGCCTACACGGTCGGGCTCACTGATGCCGGGCTGCCGGAGCTCGTCGTCACCGGCCTGAGGGAGCGAAGATCCGGGCAGCTGCTGAACTATTTCGCTCAGCAGGTGGTCCGGTCGGGGCCGCCGGAATCCGGCGAGGTGCTGCCCGCGGCGGTGGGATGGCCGGCGTTCGAGATCGTTCCGCTCAGTTCACCGTCGGCGCACATGCTCACTGCCGTCCTTCTGTACGGCGACGATTTCCGTGCTCTGCAAATGGTCTACGAGGACGAGCACGGAAACTGGCCGTGGGACAGGGAGTTTCGCGGCGGGACCGGCGGGCAACCGGTTCTGGGGGCGCGGGGCCGTGGCTGAATTCTCAAGGCACCGCGGGTGCTTCGCCCTCCCGCAGACTGGTCCCCGGGGCCAGCCGCTGGACCGCGTCCTCCATGTGGGCTTCCAGCAACGACAGCGCGGTCTCTTCGTCGCCCGCCCGCAGGGCCTCGATGATCCGGGTGTGCTCGGTGACCCGTTCTTCGACCTGCTGGTAGGTCCCCTGCAGTGCGGTGAGGCACATCCGGGTCTCGATCAGCAGGGTTCGCGCCATGCGCACGAGCCGCTTGCTGCCGGAAGCGGCGATCAGTGCCTCGTGGAACCGGAGGTCCGCCCACGACAGGGCGGTCGGATCGTCGTCGTCGGCGGCGACGGCCATGGCTCCCACGGCCTGTTCGAGTTCGGTGGCGACCTTCTCCCGGTCGCCGCGCAGGGCTCGCAGCATCGCGGCACGCTCGATGGCCGAGCGTGCCGAGTAGATGTCGTAGACGTCGCCGGGTTCGAGGTCGATCACGAACAGGCCGCGGTGACGCTCGCTGCGCAGGAGCCCTTCGGAGACGAGGTGCTGCATCGCCTCTCGCAGCGGTCCCCGCGAGACTTGGAACCGGGAGGCCAGGTCGGTTTCACCGAGTTGGGTGCCGGGAGGAAGGGCGCCGGTCATGATCGCGTCCCGCAACTGGCGCGCGATGATCCCGGCGGTCGATTCCCGGCTGACCGGCTCGATATCCGGCAAGGACATGGTTCAGTTGCCTCTCTTGCCGAACAGCGCGCCCAGTGTTCGGACGAGCGGAGCCTTGCCGGTGAGCCGGAGGCCTTCCCAGACGGTGACCTGATTGGCGGTCAGCACCGGCTTGCCGAGCCGGGTCTCGAGCGTGTTGATCTCGCCGAGCGTCCGCATGGCGGTGTCGGGGACGAGCAGCGCGTCGGCGGCCGGATGGTCGCGGCTCACCGCGAGTTCGAAGACGGCTTCCGGGCTGAGTTCGCCGACCTCGGCGGCGGTGTCGATGTCCGCGCTGCCCATCGAGACCACTTCGATCCCACCCGCGCCGAGGAACTCGACGAACAATCTGGCGACGTCGTCCGGGTAGCTGGCGGCGACCGCGACCCGCCGGACGCCGAGTGCCTGAGCGGCGTGGACGAAGGCGAAGGAGGTGCTCGACGCCGGGACGCCGGCGACGGCGGCCAGCCGGTCGGCCTGGTCGCGAGCGCCTTCCCAGCCGTAGACGAAGCTACCGCTGGTGCATGCCCACACCACCGCGTCCGGTTCATGCTTGGCCAGCAGCGCGGCACCGTCGGCGAGACGGCTTTCGCTGCCGAGGTCCAGGAGTTCGGGTACGGCGTGCAGATCGGTCCCGTAGATGTGCTCGACCGGCAGCTTGATCCCGGCCATGTCCCCGCCGAGGAGCTGCTCCGCGAGCGGGTAGTCGTCTTCGGCCGCGTGGTCGGGGTAGATGAACCCGATCGTGGTCGTCTCGGACGGGGGCTCAGGCGGAATGAGCGGCGTGATGGGCACGAGACCTCCGGAGGGCAGATTGTCGACAATCGTAGGGGAAGAGGTCAATCGACCTCGCGGAGCCACTTGCCGGGCCCGACGATCGGCAGGTTCATCCGCCGGAGGCAGGCCCACATCGTGAGCTGGTTCGCGGTGAGGACGGGTTTGCCGAGCGCGCTTTCGAGTGGCTCGATCAGATCGTAGGTGGGGAGGTTGGTGCAGCTGACGAAGATGGCGTCCGCGTCGGCGTGGTCGGCGGCGAGGATGCGTTCGGCGATGGTCCGGTAACTGACCTTCCAGATGCCGCCGCCCAGGCCGAGGTGGTCGCTCGAGACGGTGCGCACGTCGAGTTCGGCCAGGAAGTCGTGCAGCTTCCCGGTCAGGTCACCGTCGTAGGGCGTCAGCACCGAGACCTGGTGGAGGTCGAGCTGGTGCAGGACCTCGGCCAGCGCCCCGGAGGTGGTGACGGCGTCCGACGCTCCGGCGTCGCAGATCGCCTTGGTCAAGGAGCGCTCGTAGTCCACACCGTTGACGAAACTGCCGGAGGTGCACAGATAGGCGACGACTTCGGGCTCCACATGGAGTACGTCTCTCGTGGCGGCGGCGAGATGCCTGCTGTCGCTGACGAGCTGGGCCATCTCCATGCTGACGGGCACGGGTTCGTACGGCGTCCGTGCCAGATGGAGGGAGACCTCCATGGGCACCCAGCGCCACAGCTCTCGTTCTAGGGCAAGGTCGAACGGAGCGATCACGCCGATGCCGCGCTGCGCCAAGGGCCCTTCGAACTCCAATAAGTCGAAATCCAAGTCTCAGCCTCCGGAGAACTTCTGCTGCCACAGGTCCGGTGCTCCGGGGGTCGTTCCTCGGATTGTTGACAATCATACGAGCCACTTTTACGGTGTCAACGTGATCGCTTCGGAGACCCCTGTTCTGGCGGTGCTCTGCGGAGACACTCGCCCACCGGATATGCGCGCCATCGAAGCCGAAACGGTGGTTCGTTACACCGACGAGGCCGGGTTGGCTGACGCGTTGTCCGGAGCGGACGCGCTCTTCGTCTACGATTTCCTGTCGACCGCCGTTCCGGGTGCCTGGCACGCGGCCGACCGGCTTCGCTGGCTGCACATCGCCAGCGCGGGCGTCGATCCCGTGCTGTTCCCCGGGCTGCAGGAGAGCGACGTCGTGCTCACCAACTCGCGCGGCGTGTTCGACGGCGCGATCGCCGAGTACGTCCTCGGGGTCGTCCTCACGTTCGCCAAGGACTTCGTCCGTTCGTGGGACCTGCAGCGGCAGAAGCAGTGGAAGCACCGGGAGAGCGAACGCGTCTCCGGTCGCCGGGTCCTCGTGGTCGGTACCGGGCCGATCGGCCGGGCGATCGCGCGGCTGTTGCGGGCGGCCGGGATGTCGGTGGCCGGCGTCGGGCGACGTGCCCGCACGGGCGATCCCGACTTCGGGGACGTGCACGTGTCCGCGGAGCTGACACGCCATCTCCCCGAGGCGGACTACGTCGTCGCGGTCGCGCCACTGACGGAGCAGACGAAGGGAATGTTCGACGCCCGGACCTTCGCCGCGATGAAACCCGGCGCGCGGTTCGTCAACGTCGGCCGCGGTGAGCTTGTCGTCCCCTCCGACCTGGTCGGCGCCCTCCGGGACGGGCCTCTCGGAGGGGCGGCGCTCGACGTCTTCGACACCGAGCCGCTCCCGTCCGAGAGTCCTTTGTGGACCATGGAAAACGTGCTGATCTCGCCGCATATGTCGGGTGACTTCGTCGGCTGGCGGAATACTCTGGTAGAGGTGTTCGCGGACAACTTCCGTCGCTGGCGCGCGGGGGAGCCGCTGCGCAACGTCGTGGACAAGCAACTCGGATACGTGCCGTCGGAGACGCTTCGCCAAGGTTAGGGGCCGGATGAACGACACCAAGTTGACCGCGAGCGAGCTGGTCGCCGCGTATGCCACCGGAGAACTGTCACCGGTCGAGGCCACCCAGAACGCTTTACGCGTCATCGAAGAACGCGACGGCGAGACCAACGCCTACTGCCTGGTCGACGCCGATGGCGCACTCGAACAGGCGAAAGCGTCCGAGATCCGCTGGCGCGACGGTAATCCGATCGGCTGGCTCGACGGTGTCCCCGCCTCGATCAAGGACATGTTCCTGACGCAGGGCTGGCCGACGCTGCGCGGTTCGCGGTGCATCGACCCCGACCAGCCGTGGGACGTCGACAGTCCCGTCACCGCCCGCCTACGCGAAAACGGCTTGGTGCTGCTGGGAAAGACCACGACGCCGGAACTCGCGTGGAAGGGCGTCACGGACAACACACTGACCGGGGTCACCCGTAACCCGCACGACCCGTCGACGACGGCGGGAGGATCCAGCGGTGGGAGCGCCGCGGCCGTCGCGGCCGGGATGGGCGAGCTTTCCGTCGGCACCGACGGCGGTGGCTCGATCCGGATTCCGGCTTCGTTCTGTGGAATCGTCGGTCTCAAGCCGACACACGGCCGGATCCCGCTGTTCCCGGCGAGTCCGTTCGGCCCGCTTTCGCATGCCGGACCGATGGCGCGTTCGGTGGACGACACGGCACTGCTCCTCGACGTCCTCGCGATGCCCGACTACCGTGACCCGGCCGCGCTCGCTCCGCCTGTCTCGACCTTCCGCGAAGCCGTCCGCAGGGACGTACGCGGGCTGATCGCCGCCTACTCGCCGACACTCGGCTACGTCGATGTCGATCCGGAAGTCGCGGCGATCGTCAAATCGGCGGTCCAGTCGCTGGGCGACGCGGGCCTGCACATCGAAGAGACCGATCCCGGCTTCGCCGACCCCAAGCCCGCCTTCGACATCCTGTGGTCGACGGGTGCGGCCAAGTGGCTGGACACCTTTCCCGCCGGATCGGATACCAAGGTCGATCCCGGCCTTCGGAAGGTGTGGGAATTCGGCAAGACCTTCTCGGCGAGCGAATACCTCGGCGCCAACGCCGAGCGGGCCGCGCTGGGCATCCTGATGGGGGAGTTCCACACGCGCTACGACGTGCTGATCACGCCGACCCTCCCGATCCCCGCCTTCGAAGCCGGGCACGAGGTGCCACCGGGCAGCGGGCTGAGCGGCTGGCCGGACTGGACGCCGTTCACCTACCCGTTCAACATGACCCAGCAACCCGCCATCAGCGTCCCGGCGGGCCGCACCTCCAGCGGCCTTCCGGTCGGCCTGCAGATCGTCGGTCCTCGGCACTCCGACGACCTGGTGCTCGCGGTCGCGAAACTCCTCGAGGAGGTCCGTCCCTGGCCGTGACCCGGGGAAAGGGAGCAAGGGACCTTTGCTATCGCCCGGCGGGGTCGCGAGGTCCGGGAGGTCAGGATCGGGCGGCGTGGGTCTTCCTGACCAGGCCGCGCACCTGGCCGCTGCACAGGGCGAAAAAGGTGGCGACCACGACCAGCCCGGCGCACGCGAGCAAGGTCGTGTCGGTCCCGAAGTGCTGTGCGGCCGGCCCCGCCGCCATCTGGCCGAGCGGCAGGGCGATGTAGGAGCCGAGCATGTCGTAGGAGTAGACGCGTGCGAGCTTTTCCTCGGGCACGTTCTCCTGCAGCGAGACGTCCCACGCCACCACGAACTGCTCGAGCGCCACGCCCGAGAGGAACATGACCGCCAGCAGCAGGGGCAGCAAAGGCGCCTGGCCGAGCAGGATCAACGGTGGTGCTTCGAAAAGGATCACCGCGACCCCGATGAACAACGCGCGCCGCGGCTGCCACCGAGCCACGAGGACCCCGCCGACGAGTGAGCCGACCGTCTGCGCCGCGAGGGCGAATCCCCAGCCGGAGCGGCCGAAGGTGCTGTCGGCGACGACGGGTCCCAGCACGGCGATCCCGCCCGCGATGACGGCGTTCACCACCATGAACTGCACGACCACGACCCACACCCAGGTCCGTGACCGGAACTCGCGCCAGCCTTCGGCGAGTTCCGCCAGCGGGCGGCTGCCGGGGATTCGTTCCCGGCGGCTGAGGCGGATGCGCCGATAGGACAGGGCGGAGCCCAGGAACAACAGCGCGTTCCCGCCGAGCGCCCAGCCGGGACCGGCCGCGGTGACCAGGATGCCGCCCAGCCCGGCGCCGCCGATCCGGCCGGAATTCGAGAGCAATCGGCCCAGCGCGTTGGCCTGCGCCAGCAGGGCGGCGGGCACCGTCAGCGGGGTGAGTGACGCCGAGGCGGGCGCGGAGATCGCGGTCACCGCCCCGTTGACCACGCTCAGCCCGACCAGCAGGGGGATCGACGAGAATCCACAAAGGACGCTCGCCGCGATGGTCGCCTGGGTCAGTGTCGCGGCGATTTCGGTGCCCTGCAGGATCACCGAGCGGGGCAGCCGATCCGCCAGTACCCCGCCGAACAGCAGCAACACCACGCTCGCCACCGACCGCGCACCCACGACGATGCCGATGTCGACGGCCGAACCGGTCAGGTCGATCACCGCGAACGCCAGCGCGAGCGGGGCGACGGCATTGCCGAACTCCCCGAACGTGCGGCCGCCGATCAGCCAGCGGAAGTTGTGGTGGCGCAGGGGTTCGCGCAGTGACGTCACGATCGTGTCATTTCGAACAGCGAAACCGTCGCGCTGACCGGGATCGTGCCCCGGGTGCGTGGCGGCCGGGCTGCCGAGTGCAGGATCCTGCCCAGTTCGCGGGCGTGTTCGAGCGCCTGTTCCCAGGTCTCGCGGTCGACCCACATCTCCGCGTCGGTCGTCGCGCCCCGCTCGCCGGGGACACGGAATTCGCTGCGGCGCTTCAGTTCTTCAGTCATCGCCGCGATGAGAAGCTGCTCCTCCTGCGGATTCGCCGCGGTGAACCGCCCGCCGGACTCCGGGTCGTGCCGGTAACGCTTCGCCAGACCGCCCCGGATCCGGACCTCCTCGGCGACGTCGAGTAGTCCCGCTTCGTGCAGCCGTCGGAGGTGATAGCTGACATTCGCTTGTGTCTCACCGAGTTCGCGCGCGGCTTCGGCCGCACTCATCGCGGCACCGGTCAAAAGAGACAGAATGCGCAGTCGCACGGGATGGGCGAGGGCACGCAACTCGTCAAGGCTGGAGGACTCGGTCACGGGGCCGAGTATCGACTGCCGGGACGTCGACCGTCAAACAGTTATTTGGGGGTTTCGTTGGTCGGGCGATGCGGTGCAATGATCCGATGTGTGTTCTGCTGAGGTACGCGTACGACGACATTGGGCAGGAGCGGTCTCGAGGATCGCCTTCGGCACCTGGCAGCTCGGCGGGGGCTGCCGAGGCGATGCTCGGGAAGGCGTTGCGCGAGGAACTCAAGCGTGACCGCGACAACCTCGTCGTCGCGACGAAGGGCGGCATCAAACCGCGTTCCGAACGGCCGCGCGACTCCCGGCGCGAGTGGCTGACGCAAGGAATCGAAAACAGTCTCCGCTTCCTCGACGTCGACCACATCGACCTCTACCAAGTCCACCGGCCCGATTCCGACGCCCCGGCCGAAGAGACCGCGGGGATCCCGCAGGAGTTCGTCGACGCCCGGGAAGATCCGGCACATCGGCGTTTCGAACTACGACGCCGCGCGACTGGCCGACTTCGACAAGACCCGTCCGGTGGAAACCCTCCAGCCGCCGTATCACCCTGTTCCGTCGCGACATCGAAACCGATCCCCTGCCGTACGCACGGGAGAACGACATCGTTGTGCTCGTGTACAGCCCACTGGGCAGTGGCCTGCTGACCGGTTCTTTCATACCGGAGACGACGTTCGAGAAGACCGACTGGCGCTCGCGCTCGTCGGGGTTCACGGGAGAGACCTTCCGGCACAACCTCGCCATCGTCGACAAGCACGAGGATTTCGCCGCGGACGAGGGAACCTCGGTCAGTCGGCTCGCGATCGCGTGGACACTCGTCCAGCCGGGTGTGCACGTCGCGATCGTGGGCGCGCCCACGGCCGATGTCGACCTGACCACGGACGATTTCGCGGAGATCGATCGCCTCACCGCCGACGCCGTTCCCGTGTCGGGTGCGAGCCCCGAAGGCATCGCTAGAGCTTGAATTCAGTACCGTCCGAGGGAAGCGAGGCGCCACCGTCCAGCACTGCGGCGTGCTCCGGCGAGGACGGGTCTACGACAGGGTTCGTGTTGTTCAGATGCGTGTAGGCCCAACGCGGGCCAGGCCGGAGCTTCGCAAGACTGCCGGTGATCGGCAGATGCCCCATCGCCAGCTGGGCGCCGTCGCCGACCTCGGCCGCGGTGGCGCCTGACATCTCGTCCGGCGCGTAGAAGGTTCCATCCAGCAGTACCAGATCCGCGCCGTCGGTAAAGGAGTCGAACCCGTCCGGCCAGCTCTTCAGACAGGGCGCGTACACGAAGACGCCACCGGTCCGGACGTCCTCGATCCGGTACGCCACCACCCACGGGCCGTCCTCAGTGGACGAACGCGCGTACTTCGGACGTTTGTCGCTCACGGGAAGCGAGCTCACCCGGAGCCCGTCGATGGCGATTTCCGACGCCGGAAGCCAATCCCAGCCACCGTAACCGTCGATGATCGACCGTGCGGGGAACTGCTCGGACAGCGCGTGCAGGACCGCGTCCGGTGCCCATACCGGGAGTCCGCCGGCTTCCCGCAACAGCAGCAGGCCCAGTGAATGGTCGAGTTCGGCATCGGTGAGCAGCACCCCGCGCAGCGGGATCTCCCTCGGCCCCGGCCCGGCCCGGAGCGGTGGGGTGGCGAGGATCTGCGTGCGGATGTCCGGTGACGCGTTGAGCAGGTACCAGCCCGCGCCGTCCGCGCTCACCGCGACGCAGTCTTGTGTCCGAGGCGGTGCGCCCGAAGCGCACAGGGCGCAGGCACAGTTCCATTGCGGGAAGCCGCCGCCCGCCGCGGTGCCGAGCACGATCACCCTCATCGCGGCGCCCGCATCACGAGTTCGTCTGTTTTCGGGGGTGTGGCGAGGATGAGATCGACGACGTCGCGCCGCGGCGATCGAGAGCACACCGGATCCGTCGCCGCGGCGTCGCCGGTCAGCTGGAACGCCTGGCACCGGCAGCCGCCGAAGTCGATCGAACGCCGGTCGCAGGTGCCGCAGGTGTCCGGCATCCAGTCCTCACCGCGGTACGCGTTGAAGGAACTGGATTCGTACCAGATCCAGGCCAGCGGCGAGTCCCGCACATTGTCGAACTTCAGTGTCTCGATCGCGGTCGACGCGGGGCACGGCAGCACGTTCCCGTCGGGCGCCACGGTCAGTTGCCGCGCGCCCCAGCCGTACATGCACGGTTTCGGGTACCGCTCGTAGTAGTCGGCGACGACGTAGATGATCTGCATGGTGCCGCGCAGCCGTTCGGTGGCCGCGCGCACGATCGGCTCGGCCTCGTCGAGTTGCCGCCTGGTCGGCATCAGGGCGTCGCGGTTCTCCCACGCCCAGCCGTAGTACTGCGTGTTGGCCAGTTCGAGGCGGTCCGCGCCCATTTTCTCCGCCAGGCCGATGATCCCGGCGAGCTGGTCGTGGTTCTGCCGGTGCAGGACGACGTTCACCGAAAGCGGCAGCCCGGTCTTCTTGATCAGTTCGGCGACGACCAGTTTCCGGTCGTGGGCCCGGGCACCCGCGAGCCGGTCCGCGCGCTCGGCGGTCGCGCCTTGGACGGACAGCTGGATATGCGCGATGCCGCGTTCGACGAGATCGTCCAATCTGGACTCGGTCAGTCCAAGCCCGGACGTCACCAGGTTGACGTAACAGCCCAGTTTCGTGGCGTGCTCGACCAGCACGGGAAGATCCGGCCTGGCGAGTGGTTCGCCGCCGGACATGTGCACTTGGAGCACGCCCAGTTCCCGAGCCTGCGATAGCACCGACAGCCATTCCTCTGTGGACAGTTCGCCGGCACGGGTGATCAGTTCCACCGGATTCGAGCAGTACGGACAGTGCAGCGGACAGCGATGGGTCAGTTCGGCCAGCATCCCCAGTGGCGCCGCCGCGGTGGAGGTGTTCAGGTCCATTCGACGATCCGCCGATCTCCCAGCCGGGACAGGACGTCCAGGATCTCTTCCTCTCGTACGCCGGAATAGCGCTCGCGTAAGGCCGAAGCGATCGCCGCGACGTCTCCGACCCCGTCGCAGAGTGAGAGAACGGCCGCCGCGGTCGGATTCGGGACGAGTACGCCTTCGGGGAACAGAAGGACGTGCGTTTCCCTGGTCTGGTCATAACTCAGCCGGACACCTCGCCGCAGACGCGGTACCGAGCCGATCTCGGGTGTCATCGCTACTCCTTGGCCGCGGCGCGCTCGATGGCGTCGAGCATGGACCAGAGCACGTCGGTCTTGAACGAAAGCGCGGCGATCGCCTTCTCCTGCTGTTCACGGGTGACGGCGTGCCGCACGACGATGTCGAGTGTCCCCTCGCCCTCACCGGAGACCTTGTCGATGCGATTGGTGAAGTAGGCGAGGTCTTCCCGCGCGATCCATGGGTAGTTGGCCAGCATGCCGGCGACCCGACGTTGCATGAGATGGCCGGCGAACATTTCGGTCAGCCCCGAAGCGACCGCTTCGAGCCAGGGCTTCGTGCGGGCGAAATTCACGTAGGCGTCGACGGCGAATCGCACGCCGGGAGCGACGTGCCGCTGATCGAGAACCTCTTCGCGGGCGAGCCCGACCGCGGTGCACAAACGGAGCCACCGCTCGATTCCGCCGTCTCCGGCTTTCATCCCGTCGTGATAGACGATGCGGTCCAGCCATTCCCGGCGGATTTCCGGCACCGGGCAGTTGCTGATGATCGCCGCGTCCTTCTGCGGGAGCACGCACTGGTAGTACCAGCGGTTCGCGGCCCAGACCTTCAGCTCGTACTCGGACAGGTCGCCGCCGTGCATCCGGTGGTGGAACGGGTGCGTACCCCAATAGCGGTGGGAAAGCCCGCGCAAGGCCGCGACGAATTCCGGCGGCGACATCGGCGCGGCGGAAAGGGGAAGAGACACGGTGCAGCACTCCAGCGGCTCGCTGATCGGGACGGCGGCCCGGTGGTGGGGGACGGCCCCCACCACCGGGTGGGAATTCAGTCCTCCATGCGGGCCGCGTATGCGGTGACTTCCATGGGAGTTTCGTACTCGACGAAGTCGGGCGTGGTCCATACCTCGATGGGTTCGATCATTTTCGTACTCCTCGGATCGCTGACGTTCATCCCCGGAACGTCCACATGGGAACGAACCGGGCCGAGCACCGTCACCCTAGAAGCGCGTCGCCGATTCTGACCAGACGTAAGGTGCAAGTTCGAGCGGTGTTTTGTAAAGTTTCCTACCTATGGGGGATCGAGTCGTCACATCGGTCACGCTCGGCGCACACAACGGTTAACGGCAAGCGCTTTCCTTACCCCGACCAGTGGTGTCCGTTTCATCCCATGGTGTGTTTGTATCCAACTTGACGGGCGAACCCCGGCCGCCCGTCTTCCGCCGCCATCCGAGCTCCAGGGGTGTAGCTGAAGGAGGCGTCCCATGTCCTTACGTCGTACTCTCGCCGTCACGTTCGCCGCCGCGACGGCCGTGTCGATCGCGGCCGTTCCGGCGGCCGCCGCCGAAGCGCCGTCCATCCAGGCGATCAGACAGCTCGCCAGTGGCCTCAAGCAGGCCTGGTCGATCGATTTCCTGCCCGACGGCACCGGTCTCTTCACCCAGAAGGACGCCAAGACGATCAGCAGGATCGACAAGGCGGGCAAGGTCACCACGGTCCAGACCATCCCCGGAGTGAGCGTCACGGCGGAGGCGGGCTTGCTCGGCATCGCCGTCTCGCCGAAGTACGCCACCGACGAGACGGTCTTCATCTACTACACGACCAGCTCCGACAACCGCATCGCCAAGCTGAAGCTGGGGCAGCCGCCGACGCCGATCGTCACCGGCATCCCGCGTGGTTCGCAGTACCACCACGGCGGGCGGATCAGGTTCGGCCCCGACGGCTACCTCTACGCGGGCACCGGCGACGGCCAGAACGGCGCCAACGCGCAGAACAAGAACTCCCTCGGCGGCAAGGTCCTGCGTGTCACCACCGACGGCGCGGCCGCTCCCGGCAACCCGTTCAACAGCCGCGTCTACTCCTACGGCCACCGCAACGTCCAGGGTCTGACCTGGGCGAACGGACAGCTGTACGTCTCCGACATCGGTGCCAACAAGCTCGACGAGCTGAACAAGATCGACCCGGGAAAGAACTACGGCTGGCCGACCTGCGAGGGCCCGTGCACCACGGCGGGCATGACCAACCCGGTCAAGGCCTGGCCGACGTCTTCGGCGACGCCGAGCGGGCTGGCGGCCTACAAGGGCTCGCTGTACCTGGCCTCGCTCAAGGGCGGCACGTACAAGCTCGACCTGAACGGCAACGGCGGCAAGCTCTGGACCAACCTCGGCCGCACGCGTGACGCCGTCGCCGGTCCCGACGGCCAGCTGTACACGATCACCCCTGGCGCCCTCTACGTCTCCGACGGGAGCTGACCCCCGCGCAATTAGTCCTCTACTTGCGGTTCACCGCCGCAAGTAGAGGACTGGTTGCGGTAGTTGCGTGTGCAAGGACCGCAACTAGAGGACTAATTGCGGGAGGAGGCGGAGACCGCGTGTTCGAGTTCGGCGAGCGCGGTGTCCAGATGGGTCAGGATGCGCTGCAGATGCGGGACGCTCCGGCGGCAGCCGGTGATGCCGAAGTCCAGGTTGTCCCCGTTGCTGGTCAGCGTGATGTTCAGCGCCTGCCCGTCGAGCAGGACCGACGCCGGGTAGATGCCGTCGAGCGACGCGCCGTTCCAGTACATCTGCTTGCGCGGCCCCGGCACGTTGGAGATCACCAGGTTGAACGGCGGTTTCGTGTTGTTCACGAAGCCAGGGATCGGTGACACGCCGAGCTGGGCGACGTTGATCCCCGACAGCAGCAGCGTCTGCAGCGGAGTCAGCTCCGAGAAGAGCTTCTTCCCGTTGCGCATGGACGCGTTGATCGCCGCGAGCCGCGCGGCCGGATCGGTGAGATGGGTGGCGAGGTTGCACAGCAGCGCGCCGATGTTGTTGCCCGCCGCGTCACCACTGTCCTTGCGTCGCAGGGAAACCGGAACCATCGCGGTCAGTGGCGCGTCGGGAAGGGCGTTCTGTTCGATCAGGTAGTCCCGCAGCGCGCCCGAGCACATCGCGAGGACGACGTCGTTGCGCGATACCCCGGCGGCGGTCGCCACCTTGCGCACCCGGTCCAGCGACCACGACTGTGCGGCGAACCGCCGGGCCCCGCCGATCGGCACGTTCAGCATCGTCTTCGGCGCCTGTGACGGCAGCGTGAGCTTGTGTTCCTGGTACGCCTCCCGCGCCACCTTCAGCGCGGCGGGGGCGATGCCGGCGAGCTGGTTGACCGTCTTGCCCATGGTCTGGAACAGGGAGGGGGGCGCCTTGCCGTTGTGGCCGCCGTCCGGTTTGGGCCGTCGGCCCCACGGCGGCGGACAGTCCAGGTCGTTCGGGTCGTCCGACAGCGTGCCCTGCAGATGCCGCAGCGCCGAGACGCCGTCCATCAGCGCGTGGTGGATCTTGCTGTAGAGCGCGAACCGGCCGTCCTGCAGGCCCTCCACCAGGTGGATCTCCCACAGCGGGCGGTGCCTGTCGAGCAGGGTGCTGTGCCAGCGTCCGGTCAGTTCCAGCAGTTCGCGGATCCGGCCGGGCTGGGGCAGCGCCGAATGCCGGAAGTGGTAGTCGAGTTCGAGATCGACATCCGTCGCCCAGGCGATGTGCCCGGCGGTGTTGACCGGCCGGGCGGGACGACGCCGGAACACCGAGCGCATGTTGTCGGAATCGAGCAGCTTCCGGCGGACGTCACGCAGGTAGTCGGGTCCGGCGTCCTCGGGTTTCTTGAACAGCTGCAGCCCGCCGACGTGCATGGGATGTTCGCGCGTCTCCACGAGAAGGAACATCGAGTCGGTCACGGGCATGAATGGCATCGTCGGACCACCTTCCGCGCGGCGGCGTGCGAGCACGCCGGGTGCGAGAGTCTACGCACACCGCAACCACCTTCTCACGCTTTAGGGTGACTGACATGACGATCCCGACCGATCCGAAGACGGGCAGGTTCGAGGCACGTTTTCCCGCCGAGAACCCCACAGGAGAGTTCCGTCGGTCCGCCAACCATTTCGACGCGCGCGTCACCGCCGACGGCCGCGAAGGCTGGCCGGTGGAGGCGGGAAGATACCGGCTGGTGGTGAGCCGGGCCTGTCCCTGGGCGAGCCGGGGGCTGATCGTCCGGCGGCTCCTCGGTCTCGAGCCCGCGCTGGGCGTCGCCGTCGCCGACCCGATCCAGGACGACAAGAGCTGGCGGTTCACCCTCGATCCCGATGACCGGGACCCGGTCTTGGGCATCAAGTACCTGGCCGAGGCCTATCACGCCGCGGATCCGCACTACATGGGCGGGATCAGCGTTCCGGCCATTGTGGACATTCCGAGCAAGCGGCTCGTGAGCAACGACTATCCGCGGATCACGCTCGATTTCTCCACCGAATGGACCAGCCTTCACCGGCCCGGCGCGCCCGACCTCTATCCCGAGCGGCTGCGCGACGAGATCGACGCCGTCAACGTGGGGGTCTTCGCCGATGTCAACGCCGCCGTCTACCAGGCCGGTTTCGCGACCGGGCAGGCCGCGTACGAAGACGCGTACACCCGGCTCTTCGCCATGCTGGACGTGCTTTCCGAGCGGCTGGAACACCAGCGCTACCTCGTCGGTGACACGATCACCGAGGCGGACATCCGGTTGTTCACCACGCTCGTCCGCTTCGATCCGGTCTATCACGGGCATTTCAAGTGCAACCGGAACAAACTGGCCGAAATGCCGGTGCTGTGGGCCTATGCCCGCGACCTCTTCCAAACGCCGGGCTTCGGTGACACCGTCGACTTCGACCACATCAAGCGGCACTACCACGCGGTGCACGAGCAGGTGAACCCGACGCGGATCGTCCCACTCGGACCGGAGCTGTCCGGCTGGGCGGCGCCGCATCACCGGGAGCGGCTGGGCGGGCGCCCGTTCGGCGACGGCACACCGCCGGGGCCGCCGCCCGAGGACGAACGGATCGGGGAACCGGATGGAGCCACTTCCTGAACGCACCGACGTCGTCGTGATCGGCGGCGGCATCATCGGGGTCAGCTGCGCGTACCGGCTCGCCGCCGCCGGTGTCTCGGTGCTGCTGCTCGAACGCGACAGCCTGGGCGCTGGCTCGACGGGGAAGGCGGCCGGCGGGATCCGGTCGTCGTTCACCACCAGGGTCAACATCGAGATCGGGCTGCGCGGCCTGGCCGAGTACGCCTCCTTCACCGAGACGTACGGGGCGGAGATCGACTTTCGCCGCGACGGCTACCTGTACCTGGTCACCGACCCCGCGGACCTGCCGGAGTTCGAGCGCTGTGCCGAACTGCAGAACTCCTACGGTGTGCGCAGCCGGCTCGTCGAACCGGCCGAAGCGCGGCGGCTCTCCCCGCTGATCGACACCGAAGGTGTGGTCGCGGCGCTGTGGTCGCCGGACGACGCCAAGGCCACCCCGGACTCCGCGGTCCAGGGCTACGCGCGGGCGGCCCGCGCGCACGGCGCGATGTTGAAGACCGGTGTCGAAGTCGTCGGGATCGAACGCGACGGCGACGAGATCACCGGCGTCCGGACCAGCGAAGGCATCGCGTCGACGGGGGCGGTGGTCTGCGCGGCGGGGGCGTGGTCGGGGCGGGTCGGCGAACTCGCCGGTGTCGACCTCCCGGTGCGGCCGTTCCGCCGTCAGGTCGTGTTCACCGGCCCGGTCGCAGGCCTGCCCGAATCCGTGCCGCTGACCATCGAGATGCCGTCGGCGTTCTACTTCCACCGTGAGGGCCTCGGCCTGGCGATGTCCTTCTGCGACGGTGACGGCGATCCCGGGTTCGACACCCGATACCAGCCGGGCGACTGGCTGCCGAAACTCGCCGAGATCGCCGCGCGGCGGGTGCCCGCCGTGCTCGGCGCGGGGATCCGCGGCGGCTGGGCCGGGCTGTACGAAGTCACCCCTGACCGCAACCAGATCGTGGGGGAAAGCGTCCACCTGTCACGGTTCTTCTACGCGACGGGGTTTTCGGGACACGGGTTCCAGATGGGCCCGGCCGTGGGAGAGCTCGTGCGGGACCTCTACCTGGGGCGGGTCCCGGCCATCGACATCACCGGCCTCGACGTGCGCCGCTTCACCGGCGACCGGGCCTCGACGAAGGAGCACAACATTGTCTGACGGGTTCATCGAGGTCACCACCGAGGCGGAGCTGCGGGAGATCCTGCCGCCGCCGCTGGAACGGACGGCGAACAAGGCACGGCCCAAGCTGCACGAGATGGACCGGCGGTGGCTGGCGGAGTCGCCGTTCGTGCTGATCGCGACGTCGTCGGCGGACGGCACCTGCGACGTCTCGCCGAAGGGCGATCCCGCCGGGTTCACGCTGGTAGTGGATGACACGCGGATCGCGATCCCGGAGCGTCCCGGCAACCGCCGCGCCGACGGGTTCCGCAACGTGCTGTCGAACCCGCACGTCGGGCTGATCTACCTGATCCCGGGCCGCGGCGACACGCTGCGGATCAACGGCCGCGCGCGGCTGGTGCGGGAGGCGCCGTTCTTCGACGACATGATCGTGCAGGGAAGCAGGCCGAAGCTCGCGCTGGTGGTCGACATCGACGAGATCTTCCATCACTGCCAGAAGGCGTTCATGCGGTCGAAGCTCTGGTCGCCCGAGACCTGGACGCCCGGCGCGTTGCCGTCCAGGGCGGTCATCTCCAAGACCTTCGAGCGGCCGGAGGACAGTGTGGCCGACCTGGAGGCGTATTACGAGCCAAGCAGGTATTCGGCCGGTCTGTACTGACCTCGTGATCGGTAAGGACGGTTCTAACCATCCCTGCCACTTACGAGGCAGTAGGTCACGGTTGCTGGATCGTTGAACGATCTGGCACTATCGGCGGGGTGCCTTCACCCACCGGAGCCCAGCATCTGGCCGACGCGCTGACCGCTCTGGGGACCGAAGTCGTCTTCGGTCTCCCCGGGGTGCACAACCTGCCGTTATGGGAGGCGCTGGCCGATACGGAAATCCGGCTCATCGGGGTCCGGCACGAGCAGACGGCCGGGTACGCCGCCGACGGTTATGCCCGCGCGACCGGGAAACTCGGCATCGCCATGGTGACCACGGGGCCCGGCGCGGCGAACACGCTCGCCGCCGTCGGCGAGGCGATGGCCTCGGCCGCGCCGATGCTGGTCATCGCGACCGACATCCCGTCCACGCTGCGGCGCCCGGGCGTGGTCCGCGGTGTCCTGCACGAGACGTCGGACCAGCAGGCGATGTTCGCGCCGGTCACCAAGGCCGGGTTCACCGTCCAGAGCGCCGACCAGGTCGCCGCCACCCTGCACCGCGCGGCCCGGCTCGCGCTTCAGCCGCAGAGCGGGCCGGTCTACCTCGGCATCCCCACCGACTTCCTGTCGGAGCGGACGCCTGCCCGTCGTCCGCCGAGGTCGCACGCCCGGCCGTTCGAGATCCCCGACCTCTCCGAGGCCGAAGCGCTGCTGGCCACCGCCGAGCGGCCGGTGATCTGGGCGGGCGGCGGCGCGCTGCGCGCCGCGGCGGGTGAGGCGATCGGGAAACTCGCCGAACGGCTGGCCGCCCCGGTGCTCACGACTTTCGGCGCCCGAGGGCTCCTGTCGGCCGACCACCCCTGTCTCGCCCCGAACCCGGTGCACGCGCCCGAAGTCGGCGCGCTGTGGGACGAGGCCGACGTCGTCCTCGCCATCGGCACCGACTTCGACGGGCTGATGACGCAGAACTGGCTGATGCCGCCGCCGAAGAAGCTCATCGCGATCAACGTCGACCCGGACGACGCGGCCAAGAACTACCAGCCGGACATCACGCTGGTCGGTGACGCCCGCGTGCTCACCGAGGCGCTGAAAGTGGAGGAACGGCCAGGGATCGCGGCGCTCGTCGGCAGGCTCGCCAAGGTCTCCGCGCGGGTCCGGCAGCGGATCAAGGAAGAGGAGCCGCAGGCAGCGGACCTGCTGTCCACTTTGGACGAAGTGCTGCCCCAGGACGCCGTCGTGGTCGCGGACATGTGCGTGGCCGGGTACTGGATCGGCGGGTTCCATCGCGTCCGCGCCCCGCGCAAACTCGCGTACCCGATGGGCTGGGGCACACTCGGCTACGGCTTCCCGGCCGCGCTCGGCGCCGGTGCGGCGGACGTCGGGCGCGCGATCTGTATCAGCGGTGACGGCGGTTTCCTGTTCGGCTGCGGCGATCTCGCCACGCTGGCGCAGGAACAGCTGCCGGTCACGGTGATCATCGTCGACGACGGCGGCTACGGGATGCTCCGGTACGACCAGGACCGCGCCGGGGTGCCGCGCCGCGGCGTCGACTGGGACAGCCCCGATTTCGTCGGCCTCGCACGGTCTTTCGGGGTGCACGCGGGTCGCGTCTCCGGGTTCGGGCGCGCGTTCCGGCGGTTGCTCGGCGAGTTCGTCGAGTCCGACGAGCCGAACGTGCTGGTCGTGCGCGCGAAGATGGCACCGCCGCTCAACACCTCGCCGCGCTGGTACCGCAAGGGTTCTTCGTGACCGGCCTCCGCGTCGGTGTGGACATCGGCGGCACGTTCACCGATCTCTGCGTGCTCGACGAGACCGGTGTCATCGCTGTCGGCAAGGTGTTGACGACGCACGACGAGCCCGCCCGCGCGGTCGAGGAAGGTCTCAAAAGGACACTCGCCGACGCTGGGCTGGACGCGGCCGACGTCGAGCAGTTCGTGCACGGCACCACGCTGGTCACGAACGCGCTGATCGAACGCAAGGGATCGCGCACCGCGCTGCTGGCGACCGCCGGATTCCGCGACGTGCTGGAGATGCGGCGTGAGCACCGGTACGAACTTTACGACCTGCTCATCGAACTCCCCGCCCCGCTGGTTCCGCGCCACCTGCGGTTCGACGTCCCCGAGCGGATCCTCGCCGACGGGACCGTCCACACCGGACTGGACGAGGACTACGTCGCTCGTCTCGGCCGTGAACTCGACGCCCGCGGGATCGACGCGGTGGCGATCTGTTTCCTGCACGCCTTCACGAATCCCGCACATGAACGGCGGGCGGCCGAAGTGCTCGAGGAGGTCGCGCCGCGGCTGCGGGTCGCGTTGTCCAGCGAGGTCGTCCCGGAGATCCGCGAGTTCGAACGTGCGTCGACCACGGTCGCCAATGTCTACGTCCAGGACCTCACCGAACGCTACCTGCGCGACCTGGAACGGCGCTCGCACAAGGCCGGGGTCCGGCCGTCGCCGCACATCATGCTGTCCAACGGCGGGATCGCGACCGTCGACACGGCCGCGCGCTACCCGATCCGCATCCTCGAATCCGGCCCGGCGGGCGGGGCACTGGCCGCCTCCGCGATCGGGGCGGGCGCCGGTGTCGAGGATCTACTGTCCTTCGACATGGGTGGCACGACGGCGAAACTGTGCCTGATCGCCGGCGGTGCCCCGCTGGTGACGCACGAGTTCGAAGTAGACCGGAAGTACCGGCTGCTGCCGGGATCCGGGCTGCCGGTCAAGGTGCCGGTCACCGACATGATCGAGATCGGCGTCGGCGGCGGCTCGATCGCCCGCATCGACGCGCTCGGCCTGCTCACCGTCGGCCCGGATTCAGCCGGTTCCGAGCCCGGCCCGGTCTGCTACGGGCGGGGCGGCACCGAACCCACCGTGACCGACGCGGATCTCGTGCTCGGCTACCTGGATCCCGCGTATTTCCTCGGTGGCGGAATGACTTTGGACGCCGAAGGCGCGCGAGAGGCGATCCGCTCGAAGATCGCCGGACCGCTCGGCGTCAGTGTCGAAGAGGCCTCCTGGGGTATCCACACCAGCGTCAACGAGGACATGGCCAACGCCGCCCGCGTCCACGCCGTCGAACGTGGCAAGGATCCGGGGAAGCTGCCGATGTTCACTTTCGGCGGCGCCGGGCCGGTGCACGGCGTCGGCGTGGCGCGGGCGCTCGGCGCACCCAAGGTGGTCGCCCCTCCGGCGGCTGGAGTACTGAGTGCGGCGGGATTCCTCACCGCGCCGCTGGCCTTCGACTTCGTGCGCTCGGCGCGTTCGGCGGTACTCGATCTCTCCGGGGAGCAGGTCGGCGCGCTGTTCGCCGAGATGGAGGCCGAGGGCAGGGAACTGCTGGGGAAGTCCGGTGTGGACGGTGCGCGGGTGACGCACCGTCGGATCGCCGAGATGCGGTATTCCGGGCAGGGTTACGAGATCCGCGTGCCGGTCGAGCCGGGGAACCGGCCGGAGTCGCTGGTCGACGCGTTCACCGAGACCTATCGGACGCTGTATCGGCGGACCGGGCCGGACGTCGCCATCGAGGTGCTCAACTGGCGTGTCGTGTCGAGCGGTCCGGTACCCGAGGTCACCCTGAGACTCGCGGTCGCCACGGCCGAAGGTGACGCGCGCAAGGGCAGCCGTCCGGCGTACTTCCCCGCCGAGGGTGGATTTGTCGACACGGCTGTGTTCGATCGATACCGGCTCGAGCCAGGTGATCGCGTCGAGGGTCCGGCCATCGTCGAGGAGCGCGAGTCCACCGTGGTCATTCCTCCGGGCGCTCGGTGCGTGGTCGGCGGAGACGCCAGTCTGGTGGTGACGGTGTGAGCGTCGACCCGATCCTCGTGGGTGTGCTGGGAAACCGCCTGCACTCGATTCTGGCCGAGCAGCAGAACGCGCTCGTCAACACGGCCTTCTCCTCCGTGGTGCGGGAGTCGCTCGATCTCGCCTGCGCGGTATTCGACTCGCGCGGCGAGATGATCGGCCAGTCCGTCGGTGGGACTCCCGGCCACATCAACGCGATGGCGACCGGGATGCACCACTTCGTCACCGCGTATCCGCCGGACACCCTGGTGCCCGGCGATGTCCTGCTCACCAACGATCCGTGGCAGACGGCGGGGCAGATCAACGACATCACCGTCGCCACGCCGGTGTTCCTGCGTGGACGACTGGTCGCGTGGTTCGCTTCCTGTTGCCACGCGCCGGATATCGGTGGCCGGCTCGTTTCGGCCGAAGCCAACGAGGTCTTCGAAGAGGGTTTGCGCCTGCCGATCATGAAGTTCTTCCGCGCGGGCGAGGTCAACGCGGATCTCGAACTGCTGATCCGCGCGAACGTCCGCACCCCGGAAGAGACCATCGGCGACCTGTACGCCCAGGTCACGGGGAACGAGGTCGGCGCCGCGAGTCTGGTTCGGTTGCTGGAGGAATTCGAACTGGAGTCGCTCGACGACGTCGCCGCCGAGATCATGAACCGCTCCGAGCGCGCCTTGCGGGAAGCGCTGGCGAAACTGCCGGACGGCACCTACACCAGCGAACTGGTGACCGACGGGTTCGACGACGAAGAGGTCGTCCTCAAGATCACCGTGACCATCGACGGCGACGAGATCCGCCTCGACTTCGGCGGGTCGTCGCCGCAGAGCCGTCGCGGGATCAACGTCGTCCTCAACTACACGCGGGCGTACGCCTCGTTCGCGGTCAAGGCGGCCATTTCCCCGGAAGTGCCGCACAACGCGGGTTCGTTCCGGCCGGTGCACGTCACCGCCCCGGAGGGATCGGTGCTCAACTGCACGCCGCCCGCGCCGGTCGCGTCCCGGCACCTGATCGGGCACTTCCTGCCGTCGCTGTTGATCACCGCGCTCCATGAAGCGTTACCGGGCAACGCGTTGGCGCACAGCGCGGACGCGTTGTGGATGACGATCTGGCGCGGCGCCGACGCGGCGGGCGACGAGTTCATGCTCAACGTCTTCCAGACCGGCGGGATCGGCGCACGGGCCACGAAGGACGGTCTCAGCACCACCGGGTTCCCGAGTGGACTGCGGTCCACTCCGACCGAGATCATCGAGACGATGGCGCCGCTGATCCAGTGCGAACGCGTGCTGAGAGCGGATTCCGGCGGCGCCGGACGACGACGCGGCGGCCTCGGCCAGCGCACGTCGATTGCGCCACGCGGCGAGATCTCGTGGAGTGTCAACGGGAACGTCGATCGAGTGCTTCGACCGGCGTCCGGTGTGGACTCGGGGCATGACGGCGCCGTCGGCCGGTTCGGGCTCTGCGGTGGGACAGACCTGCCGTCGAAGAGCCGGGTGAACCTGCGGCCGGACGACGTCGTGGACGTGATCCTGCCCGGCGGTGGCGGATACGGCGATCCGTTCGACCGGGAGCCGGAGGCCGTGCTCGCCGACGTCGTCGATGGCTACGTCTCGGTGGAAGCGGCGCGCGAACTGTACGGCGTCGAGGTCACCTATCACGGAGAACCCGGGGCGCTGGTGCGGCTTCCGGAAGACTACAGAGGGAAGAGATGAGCATGGGGCGGCTGGCCGGCAAGGTCGCGGTGGTCTTCGGCGGCGCGAGGGGTATCGGTCTCGCCACTGTGAAGGAGTTCGTAGCCGAGGGCGCGACTGTGTTCTCCAGTGACATCCGCGAACCCGCGGAATTCGTCGACGGTGCCCGACACTCCCTTGTGGACGCCACCGACGAGGTGCCGGTCGATGAGTTCGTGCGCGGGGTGCTGGCCGAAACCGGCCGGGTCGACGTGCTGTTCAACAACGTCGGCATCCACCTCGGAAAACCGCTGACGGACACCACGCCGGCGGAGTTCGACAACATCTTCGCGCTGAACGTGCGGGCCGCCTTCCTCGGCACGCGAGCCGTCCTGCCGCACATGATCGCGAACAAGGCGGGCAGCATCATCACGACGTCGTCCAACGGCGGCGTGATGGGCCGCCCCGGCGACCCGGTGTACAACGCCACCAAGCACGCGCTGGTCGGCATGATGAAATCGATCGCCGTCGCGCACGCACACCAGGGGATCCGGGCGAACACGGTCAACCCGGGCGCGATCGACACCGACATGTTGCGCGGCACGCTCGCCTCCCCGGAGGAATTCGAGACCGAGCAACACCAACTGACCGCGAGCACACCCGCCGGACGGGTCGGCGAAGCGTGGGAAGTCGCGAAGGCCGTCGTCTTCCTGGCGAGCGACGAATCCCGGTTCATCAACGGGGTCGCGCTCCCGATCGACGGTGCCAAGGCCGCCGGCGCCATGCCCGGCAACCGGTACAGTCTCGACTTCGAACTCGGCGTCAGGTAGCGCCATGTCCACTCCTGCCGCCGAGGAGACACTGGCCGGCGACCGGCCCCTGCTCGAACGGAGCGGGACGGCGGAACGGGTCGCCGGGATCCTGCGCCAGCGCATCACCGAAGGTGTTTTCCCGCCGGGGTCGAGGCTTTCCGAGCCGTCGATCAGCGCCGCGCTCGGCGTGTCGCGCAACACCCTGCGCGAGTCGTTCCAGTTGCTGGCGCACGAACGGCTCGCGGTGCACGAACTCAACCGTGGCGTGTTCGTCCGGGAGCTGACCGCGCAGGACATCTCGGACCTCTACGTCATGCGGCGGGTCACCGAATGCGGTGCGCTGCGGCGTGCGTCCGAACTGTCCACTGTGGATCTTTCGGGCATCGCCCGCGCGGTGGAGGAAGGTCTCGCCGCGGCGGACGAAGGTGACTGGCAGGTGGTCGGGACCGCGAGCATCGCGTTCCATCAGGCGATCGGCGACCTGGCGGGCAGTGAGCGGGTCAGCACGACGATGCGCCAGGTGCTGGCGGAGACGCGGCTCTTCTTCGTGCTGGCGGAGAACACGCGTACGTTCTTCGAACCGTTCCTGGAGCGGCACGAGCGGATCCTGCGAGATCTGGAGCGAGGGCGTTTCGGGCCCGCGGAGGCGGCGTTGGAGAAGTACCTGCGGGATGCGGAGAAGCAGCTTCTGGCCTTTTACGACCGTCGAGGCTGAGCGTCCGTGAAAGCCTCCTTCCCTACTCTCAAGGCAGGGCCCCGGCAAAGTCGAGATGGTGGTCAAGCGCGGCCGCCCCCCGGTGTCGCGGAAGCCACTTTCGCGACATCAGACGTCCCGAAAGTGACAGTAGCTACCCAAGACACTCATGGCTCTGGCACGAATCGCCACTCGCGACCACCCCGACCCAACCCATTCCGGACACTTGACGAGTCCAGGCCCGGATCGCCAAGAGCGGCACTGAACTGCAGTTGCGCGACTTTGCCGAAACCCTGCTCTCAAGGTAGGGAAAGGAGGCCTTCACTGCCTTGAGAGTCCTTCGGGCGCCGCACGGATGGAAGGCTCGGGGAGCAGTCTCCGTCGCTGCGTGGGGGGCGGATCGCCACAACTGCTCCTTACCCAGGGTGAAAAGCACATCGCACGCGCGTCACTCGCCAGCCCAGTCCCGGGGCGTTTCAGCCCTCTGGCCAGGCGGCGACGAGCGCGCCAGCGAGACGACGCATAGTTCGTTCAGAATGCTCAACTCTGAACAAACTCACGCATCAAACAACAGGATCGACGGGCGCGGGTCAAGGGCCGGGGGATGGGGTCGGAATCCGCCGACGGTCGCGCTGACATACCGGACAGGTCCGCGCGGTGAACTGTGCACGATGGAGTGTTCGCGCCGCGGCCGGATCCGGGTGAGGATGGGGGCACGAGCACAAGGAGGAAGATCATGGTGTCGTCGGCGTCCGCGCACAATCCGCTGTGGCATCCCTTCGCGGACATGGGGGCGGTCGATGGCGACCGGCTGGTCATCACCCGCGGTGAGGGTTCCTACGTCTGGGACGACGAGGGGAAGCGCTATTTCGACGCGACCGCGTCGCTCTGGTACGCGAATTTCGGGCACGGGCGCGAGGAGATCGCGCAGGCCGTCGCGGACCAGCTGCGGACGCTCGATTCGTACAACCTGTTCGGCTACAACGCCAACGAGCCCGCGCTGAAACTCGCCGAGCGGGTCTCCGCGCTCGCACCGGAACCGGGTTCGAAGGTGTTCTTCGGCTCGGGCGGCGGTGACGTCATCGACACCGCGGTCAAGATCGCACGATCGTATTTCGCGCATACCGGGCGCCCGGAGAAGGTGCACGTCATCGGGCGAGTGCAGGGTTACCACGGCACGCACGGTTTCGGCACGGCCGTCGGAGGCATCGCGGCCAACGCCGTGGGCTTCGGGCCGCTGCCGGGCGACATCTCGCACGTGCCGTACGACAGCGCCGAAGCGCTCGAAGCGGAGATCCAGCGGGTGGGCCCGGAGCGGGTCGCGGCGTTCTTCTGTGAACCGGTGATCGGCGCGGGTGGGGTCCTGCTGCCGCCGGAGGGTTACCTCGAGACGGTCGCCGAGATCTGCCGCCAGCACGGCGTGCTGTTCGTCGCGGACTGCGTGATCGCCGCGTTCGGGCGCCTGGGGACCTGGTTCGGGATCGACCGGTGGCCGGTGAAACCGGACATGATCACCACGGCGAAGGGCATCACCGGCGGGACGATCCCGTTGGGCGCGCTGATCGTCTCGCCGAAGGTGGCCGAGCCCTTCTTCACCGGCAAGCCGGGTGCGCCGGTGTTGCGGCACGGCGCGACCTACGCGGGGCATCCGGTCGCCTGCGCGGCGGGGAACGCGACGCTGGACATCTACGAGCGTGACGGGCTCATTCCGCGCGGGCGGGAACTGGAGAAACCGCTGGCGGACGCGCTTTCCGGGCTGGCGTCACACCCGTTGGTCGGCCAGGTGCGGGCCGGGCTGGGTTTCCTCGGCGCGGTGGAACTGAAGGCCGACTTCCTGGCGTCCGACGCCGCTGCGCCGAACCGGTTGCAGCGGATCGCGCGGGAGGAAGGCGTCCTGGTGCGGAACCTGGCCAAGGGGATCGCGGTCTCGCCGCCATTGATCGCCGGAGAGGCCGAACTGGGCCTGCTCGCTTCGGCCTTGCCGCGTGCGCTGGACCGCCTCGGCTGAGTCACCCGGCGACGGCGGTCACCTGTGGCCGCCTACCGGAACGCGTTCCGGTAGGCGCCGGGCGAGACGCCGGCCTGTTTGAGGAAGTGGTGCCAAGGCCGCTGAGCTTCGCGATCCTCCCCACCGGGAGGTCGGTCGATTCCAGCAGGCTCTGCGCTTGGGAAAGACGCTGGGTAACACAGTCAGGGTCCCGGCTATGTCGCAGGGTTGCTGGCGGTAGTCCGGGCTTGACGTTTCTGGTGCCCGCAAGGGCCGAGTGGGTGCCGGAGGGGGCATGTCCCGGAAACTCTGTCGATCAAGCTCCGCAACCGGTGTGACCCCCGCGACGAGAGGAATGGGGACACTCAACATCCCAACTCCTACATCGTCAGCCTCACACAGCGACGAAGAGCCGTCTGACCTGCAAAATCTCGACTTTGCCGGACCCTGACTTCCAAGTCCGTGAAGGAGGCCTTCACCACCTCGCGAGCCTCGGAACCCCGGCGAGCATCGTGACCGTGTGGATTTTGGGACCTCTGACGTCCCAAAATCCACACAGTGCCCCCTTGTGCGCCACCTCCTACGGATGCAAAACGCAATGAAGGGGCCTTTCACGGCGAATTTCGCTATGAAAGGCCCCTTCATGGCATCACCTCCGCGATCAGGGACGCGGAGTGTGACGCGCACGAGGGCCTCGCGCTCGGTCATGAAGGGCGCAGCCGACGGGACCAGGTCCCTTCATGACACCCCCAGTGCGACGGGCCCGCGTGGGCCCGCCTCAGCAGAGGCGGAGTTCGGTGCCCTCGGGGTCCGCGATGGTGAACCACGCGGACGGCCTCGGTACTACCTGGAAGTCATACGCCATACCGGCACATTAACCACCCGCCCCGACAATTCCGGGAGTTCATACCCGCTGACCACGGTGAACCGCCACTTGTCGACCCCGCCGCCCATGATCTCGGCGTAGCGCCGGGCGCCGTCCGCGTTGGCGAAGCGCACCTGCTGGCCATTGGTGAGATGGGTGATCTTGACCGCCATCCGTGTCTCCTCTGCTCCGGTGCCGGCCCGCGGAGCTTCCCCCTCCGGGGCCGGCGCGGACAGTAGAACACACGTTCGATAGACGTGGCCAACCGAACCCCCCGCACGGGTCATCGCCGCATGGTCACTCTCGGCCACGCGTCCAGCCCGCGGGCGATTTCGTGGCTTCGGATGGCTCGCAGCCCCTCGGTGAGAGCCTCCTCGCCGAGCGTCACGAAGCCGAGCCGGGCGTAGTACGGCGCGTTCCACGGCACCTCGGCGTACGTCGTCAGCGTCAGCCCCGCGAGTCCTTCGCGCGAGGCCCACTCCGAGGCGTGCTCGATCAGTCGCCGCCCGAGACCCTGTCGCGCGTGGTCCGGATGGACGGACACCTGCTCGATGTGGCCGTAGCTGTCGACGACCTCGGCGAGCAGGTACGCCACCGGGCCGTTCCCGTCGTCGAGGACCCAGGCGCGCCCCGCGCTCCGGTAGGCCGCGAGGTCCGCGAGCGAGGGCGGGTCGTCGTCGGCGATCGCGGCCATGCCGAGCGCGCGGAACGGTTCGCCCGCGGCGCGTTCGATGTCCTGGAGCACGGGCAGGTCTTCGGGCACGGCGAGTCGGATCACGGATCGAGTTCTACCCCGCCGCGAGAGTGATCGCGCGCGAATTTCCGCCGCTTCAGAGGGAAAACGACGAAACGGCCCGATGGATCCTGCCCGCGTACGACTGAAGGGTGACGATGGCGGCCCGTTTCGCGTCGTCGCTGATCCGCGTCGCGGGGGCGGCCAGGCTCAGCACCGCGGGCCGATGCCCGGTGCTCGGGATCGGCACCGAACACGACCAGACGCCGTCGTCCAGTTCGCCCCAGCTGACCGAATACCGGTTGAGATGAGCGCGTTTGACCTCTTCCCGCACGGTCGGCCCGCGACGCTGGACGATCGACGAAAGCCGCCTTTCGCGTTCGCCTTCCGGCAGCATGGCGAGCAGCATCTTGCCCGACGCGCCCGCGCCGAGCGGGACGGAATGGCCGGGCTGGAAGGTGAAGCGCATCGCGCGTTCGCATTCGACCCGGTCCGCGCAGACCGCCGCGTCACCGAAATGCTGGAACAGCAGGACGGTCTCGCCGAGGTCGCGTGCGGCCTCCTCCATCGCCGGACGCGCCAGCCTGGCGAGATCGTTGGCCAGCTGGGCGGCCCGCGCGAGCGGCATCACCTGGCTCGTCACGTGATAGCGCCCGGTCCTGCCCTCCTCCAAAAGCTGTAGTTCCTTCAGTAGTGCGACATAGCGGTACGTCGTGGCGACCGGGGTACCGATCCTCGCGGCCAGTTCGGCGACGCTCGCGTCCCAGCGCCGTTCGGAAAAGGAGAGCAGCAGCTGCAGTACTTTCCGTGAGCTGCTGGCGCCGGGGGTGCGTTTCGGGGGAGCGGTGGAGTCCAGGGATCGTGCGGCAGGCGTCATCTCGACCTCTCGCCGGGGCAATCACAAAGAGTCAAGAAAGTAGCACATTGTGTGAATTGCGGACCAGGGTCTTTGGTCCACGAACAAGCGGACTTCCTGCCGGGTTCGGACCATGGAAAGTCGTTGGCGGGCAATATCGCCCTGGTCGCCGGAGCGACTCGCGGGGCCGGGCGGGGAATACCGCTGGTGCGACCGTTTACGTGACCGGTCGCAGCACCGTGAGCTGGTGGCCCGGGTCGACGCCGAGGAGGGCGCGCCGAACATCCTGGTCAACGACATTTACGGCGCGCCCATCCAAGGGAATAAGACGGTCTGTGGGTCCACTTTGGACACCGGGTTGCGGACGTTGCGGCTCGCCATCTCGCTCCCGCTCATGATCAGGAATCCGGGCGCGCTGGTCACCGAGTGCAACTCGCGGAACGCCCACGATTGGAACCGCATGGCGGTACCGCGGTGACGGTCACGCCAGGTTGGTCGCGTTCCGAAGCGATACTCGACGCTTATCGGGTGACCGAGAGAATTGGCGGGACGCGACGAAGATCCAGCCGCTTTTCGCCATTCTTGGAAGCCCGGCCTTCGTCGGCGGGGCGGTCACGGCGCTGGCCGGTGACACGGTTTCACCGTCCAGGATCCCGGCAAGCCGGCGGACGCCACCGGCTACCGCTGAGGCGTCCGCCGCAGGAACGGCGTGAGCAGGCCCGGCGCGGCCCGCTCCGCCATCGCCAGCCCGGCCGATTCGCCGACGTCGACCACGTGATAGCCGCCCCGGCCCGCCGCGATCGGGGCGGTCACGGTGATCAACCCGCCGCGGCGCTGGAAGAACGAGCGGCTGACGACGATCCCGGTGACCCCCTCGCGCCGGACCGCCACCGTCGCCCGCGCCAGCGAACCGGAGCGGCTGACCAGGTACCGCCCGACGATCGCGTGGCCGAGGTTACGGTAGCGGTCCCAGCCCACGAGCGCGGCGAACGGCACCAGCCCGAGCGCGACCTGCCACATCCAGTCCGGCAGGAAATCGATCCACGCGAGGCTGAACAGCGCCGCCGCCAGGATCAGCACGCCACCGATCGCCCGGGTCAGCCGCCGGGTCAGCGCCCGTCGCGGATGCCGGTTCAGCGGCACGGTCGCCGGGTCGAAGTTCTCCCGCAGCACCTCGGCCGCGACCTCGTGGACCCGGCCGACGGGCGCGGGCGGCAGCAGGAGACCCCCGCCCTTGTCCCCGCCTTTGCCCTCGCGCAGCCCGCCGGCGATCGCGGTGAGCCGCGCCCCGCCCGCGATCCGCAGCGGCAGCGGTTCCTTCACCTCGACGCCGCGAAGCCGGTCCTCTTCGATGGACACCGAACGCGTCGTGATCAGTCCGCGCCGGACGTGCAGGGTGCCTTCGGCCTCCCGGGTGAGCTTGAAGTTCCAGAACGACAGCACGTAGCCGCCGACGGAAAGCAGCGAGACGACCACCAGCAGGGCGACGGCCGCGATCACGACGATCAGCCACACCGCGGTGTTCGCCAGATCGTCCAGGAGATCCCGCAGCGGCCCGACGTTCTCCGGGTCGATGTTCAACTGGTGCGCGAAATGCCAGACCGCGGCGAACATCGCGCCCACCACGGCGAGCCCGGACAGCGTGAACGGCGCGTACCGCACCCACTTCCGGTCGACCTCCGCCACGACCTGCTCCGGCGGCGGCGCGGACTCGGCTTCGGTGACGACTTCCTTACGGTGCAGGAGCACCGTGCGCAGCCGGTGTGCTTCGGTCGCGCTGACGGCGTCGAGCACCAGCTGGTCGCCGCCCGCGCCCTGGCCTGCCGAATGCCGTCCGGTGCCGATGCGCACGGCGCTGAGGGAGAACAGGCGGTGCTTCGGTTCCGAGGTGACGTCGACCGTGCGGACACGGTCGAGCGGAATGGCACGATGCTTGCGCAGCAACAGTCCGGTGGTCCATTCCACCTGGCCGCCGGCGATGCGATAGCGCGACGTGAGCACGTGCGAGATGCCGACGAGCACGGTCAGCGCGGTGATGCCCAGCCCGATCCACTCCCAGCCGTTGCCCCGGCCGAGGAGCACCGTCCCGATCAGCACCGGCAGCGATTTGACGACGTCGAGCACCGGCCGGATCAGCAGCATCCGGCGGTCGAGGCGGTACCACTGGTCGACGGCGGCGTCCGGCGGAGCTTCGGTGCTCATGTCGCGTCACCGGGGGTGGCCTGCGTGGTCTTCGTGAGTTCCGCGGCCAGCGCCAGCGCGTCGGCGTGGTCGAGCCCGGCGATCTTCACCGGGCCCGCGGCCGACGCCGTCGTCACGGTGATCTTCGCCAGCTTGAACAGCTGCTCGACCGGGTCTCGTTCGATGTCGACGGTCTGGATCCGCGAGATCGGCGCGATCCGCCAGTCCTGTTTGAGCCAGCCTTCCTGGGTGTACACGGCCTCGCCGGTGACCTCCCAGCGGTGGATCCGGTAGCGCCACTGCGGCATGACCAGCAGATGCAGCGGCGCGAGCACGCACGAGATCGTCAGTGTCACCGTGAGCCACGTCGGCGGGCCGTCGCTCGTGACCACGAACACCGCCTGCACGCCGGCGAGCACCGCCCAGCCGACCGCGGCCCACACCGTCCAGTACCCGATGGCGCGGCGGCTGACCCGGTTGGCCGGCGGGCGCAGGCTGAGCCGTTCCGCCGGTGCTGTCTCCTCTGTCACCCCTTCAGCCTGCACCACCCCGGCACCACCCCGGCACCGACCGCCCACGACAACCGTCACGCTTGGATAGGATCTCGGCCACCATCGGCGGAATGGATGCCCCCTGTCGGGGCGTTGCCACCCGTAGAGGTGTACGCACGAAACCTGGAGGATCTGGTGGCGCTGGACCCGGAAGACCTGTACGAGGTGGACTCGGACGTCCCTGACCTCGGCGGGGCCGTGCTCCTGCACTACTTCGACGGGTTCATGGACGCGGGTTCGGCGGGCAGACTCGTCGCCGAGCACCTCCTGAACTCGTCCGAGCACCGCGTGATCGCGCGCTTCGACGTCGACCGGCTCATCGACTACCGCTCGCGCCGACCGAGGATGACCTACTCCGTCGACCACTGGGCGGCCTACGACGCCCCCGAACTGGTCGTCCACCTGCTGCACGACGCCGATGGCGTGCCGTTCCTGCTGCTCACCGGGCCGGAACCGGACCACGACTGGGAGCGGTTCTGCGCGGCCGTGCGAGCGCTCGTCGAACGCTGGGACGTCCGGCTCACCACCGGCTTCCACGGCATCCCGATGGGCGCGCCGCACACCCGCCCACTCGGCTTGACCGCGCACGCGACGCGGAACGAACTGGTCGGCGAGCACCGCCCGCTGCCCAACCGGCTTCAGGTGCCGGGCAGCGTCGCCGGGCTGCTGGAGTTCCGGTTCGGTGAGTGGGGGCACGACGCGTCCGGGTTCGCCGCGCACGTGCCGCCGTACCTGGAGGACTCGACGTACCCGAGTGCGGCACTGCACCTGCTCGGGGCCGTCGCCGAGGCGACCGGGCTGAACCTGCCGGACGGTGATCTGCGGGAAGCCTCGCAAGAGGCCGAAGCCGAGATCGCCCGCCAGGTCGCCGGATCGGAGAAGGTCGCCGACATCGTGCGTGCGCTGGAGCAGCAGTACGACACGTTCATGGAGGCGTCCGACAAGGAGAGCCTGCTCGCGGAGTCGGTCGAGCACATGCCGACCGCGGAGGAACTGGGGACACAGTTCGAGCGGTTCCTGGCCGAGCAGCAGAACGGTGGCGACACGCCGGAGCGCTGATCGCCTCGCCTGAAGTACATGAAGGCCTCCTTCCCTACTTTCAGGGCAGGGCTCCGGCAAAGTCGCGCAATTGCCGTTTCGGTGTCGCGAAAGCCACTTTCGGGACCTCTGGTGTCGCGAAAGTGGCTTTCGCGACACCGGGGGGGCGGCCGCGCTTGACGTCTGAGTCACGTTTGGTCGGGGGTGGGTAAGTCGGGTGGGGGCGGATCGGTAGTTGCTTGCCCACGTGTGGTCAGGCCGACGGCGCGGGGCCTCGGGCCTTGATTGACGGAGGATGGGGGACATCCGACGTCCCCGATCCTCCGTTGATCATGGTCAACTCGGTCGAGTGGGGAGGATGACACCGTTTTCAGCCAGTAGGCAAAACGGGTCGGGCAGAAACCGAATCGCCACTCACGACGCGCTTGACCAGCTCTGCGACTCTGCCGGGACCCTGCGCCTAGGTACAAGAAAGGGGCCTTCATGTACTTGGGGAAGCGTCAGTGCCAGCCGAGCGAGGCGATCACACCCCAAGTGCTCTGCAGCCCACTCGAACTGCCCAGCCCGGCCGTCACCATCCCAGGCGTACCGGGAACAGCGGCGAACCCGAGGATCGAGCTCCCGTCAGCCGCCTTCGCCACCTCCGGCGGAAGAGCGTCCTTCCGCCATTCGGTCCCGTTCCACACCGCCATCAGGATGTGACCGTCACCGGGTACCCAGCCCGCGGTCCACAGCTTCCCGGCGCCGTCGAGCGCGGCGGCGTTGACCTCGTCGAACGGGACGGCGGGCAGCGGGCTCCACTTCTGCCCGTCCCAGCGCGTGACGAACGCCGGGATGCCGGTCGCGTTCCATTCGTTCACCCGGCCGACGACGTAGGCCGAGCCGCGGCCGTCGGGCACGACGTGGTTGACCAGCCAGCCGGTGCGGTAGTCCGCCGGAACGGGCACCTCGACCTGCCGCCAGCCCTTGCCGTTCCAGTGCAGCAGGAACGGGGTCTCCTTGCCGTCTGCCGCCACGGACGTCGCGGACACCCAGAGGTCGTCGTCACCCGTGCCGCTGACGCGGGTCGGTCGCAGGGGACGGGCGCCGATCTGCGGGATCTCGACCTGCTCCCAAGCCGTGCCGGTCCAGTGTTCGAAGTGGTCCACGGACTTGTTCGTCTTGAAGTCGTAGTCGTAGGTGATCAGCCACACCGATTTCGGCGAGAACGCGGCGATGTCGCTGGTGAAGCCTTCCATGCCCGATGGTGGTTTCGGGCGTTCGATGTCGGTCCACGCTCGGCCGTCCCACCGTTGGACCAGCGTCGACGAGCCGGCCGCAGCCGGACGGGCAGGCCGCGGACGCCGGGGATCCGCGACCTGCCGGGTGCCCATTTCGACCGTGCGGTCACCGGCGGCCCAGACGTTGTCCGGTGCCGAGGCGGAGACCTTGGTGAACCGGGCGCTGGTGCCGGTGACCGGGGCCGGGGTGGTGTCGGCCCAGGTCGTGCCGTCCCACCGGACCGCGACCGGGACCTCGGCGCTGCCGGTCCAGGTGCTGCCGACGGTCCAGGCGTCGTTCGTGCCGGTGGCCGCGACGCCGTAGTAGATCCGGTTCACCGTGCTGTCCAGCGGTTGTTCGAGCCGCCAGCCCTCGCTCGCCGACGCCGTACTCGTGAGCAGGCCGGACAGGCCGAGGACCAGGCCGGACACGGTCAGCGCGGATCGTCTTGCTACGCCTTGCATCTGGGACCCTTCCAGTTGTCGCGGGAGTGCAGGTGAACTCCTTACGAACCACCCGCCCGGAAGGTTGCCCCGGTCAGTGGTCGATGGCGACCATTTCCCTCGAATGCTTCGGCCGTTCGATCTCGTCGACCAGCGCGACCGCGAGATCCGCGTAGGAGAACGGTCCGGCGTCCTCCGCGCGCGGCAGTACCCGGTGGTCCCCGCTGCGGTATCCGCCCGTGCGTTCGGCATGTTCGTCGATCATCGCGGGCGGTGGCGCGACGATCACCCAGTCCAGCCCGCCGCCGGACGCACGGAGGACCTCCAGTTGCGCCGTGTGCCCGAGCGAGAACTCGCGGTGCGCCGACGGCCAGCCCGGCTGGTCGTGGAAAGCGACGCCCGGTGCGATCTCCAGCGCCGATCCGACGCCGACGACGACCAGCCGCGTGACGCCGGCCCGGCCGAGGCCGTCGATCAGCGCGTGCGCGGCGGCGGGGTAGTACTCCTGTGACGGCAGATCCGCGCGGTAGACGGAACTGACCGCGGCGTCGTGCCCGGCGGCGGCCTTCGCGACGTCGTCGGCGACCGTGACGTCGGCGGCGATCAAGGTGACGTTGTCCCCGGCGAGATCCGCGTGACGGCGGGGATCCCGGACGGCGGCGGTCACCAGGTGGCCCCGGCTCACGGCTTCGGCGACGGCACGGCGTCCGCCACGTCCGCCTGCCCCGAAGATGACGATCCTGCTCATTGCGCTCCCTTTTTCGTGCCGGTACTCGGGTCACCGGCGACGAACGCGATGGTAGGAGCGGACCCCTCGGTTACCGCAACGAAACCGACCCCTCGGGTGTTCTGGCCCCGTTCACTCGAATGGTGCTGGTGTAGCGTCCCGGAATGCGTCACCCGGTACCCTGTTCAGCGACGAAGACCTCGGGCCGATCGGCCCGAGGCGCCCTCGGCAGGGCCTGTACCGGTTCGCCCGGCGATTCCATGATCCTTGTACCGAGGAACTGAACCTGGTCGCCACGGAACTGCGCGCGGAGATCGTCCGGCAAGGGGAGCGCTGCTTCGCACGTCCACAAGAGACTCTCGCGTACGCGCTTCCCTCAGCCCGTCAGGAGGTGCGAACCAGCCGTCGATCGCGAGCCGCATCCGGGCGAGAACGTCCTTTTTGGTCAGGTCGCCCACCATCAGGCTCACCGCGGCCCGGGGCGACCTTGAGCCGTTCGGCCAGTTCGTTCAACGCGATCCAGAGGCTCATCCCGGACTCGCGTCGGCGTTGAACCGGCTGCGTGCGGAGCGCGAAACCGTGGCTCGCGCACTGCTCGACCCTTGACGACTTGTTGCGGGGTAAGGGAGAGCTACGAAGAGGCGAATCTGCTCCCGGCGCTCCGCGAGGACGGCGCGATGTCGCCCTGAGCGGCTGCTTTTGTCACAGCTTGGGAACCACTGGCCGAAGGCGCGTGCTCCGGACCTGGGAATATACGGCGGGGTTACTCCGAGCGGGTGAGAACCTCAGGCCGCTGGAAGGAGACGACGGTAACGAATGTCCGTTCCTGGGCGACTGATCGTTGTCCGCACCGATCGGCGCGACGCCCCCGACCGGAATAGTGAGAACCGATGAAGCTTCGAAGAGCCTCACTTCTGTCTCTCGTGGCCGCCGTGGCCGCGATCATGTTCGTTGCGCCGTCCTCCGCCCTCGCGGCCCCGCCGACCAGCGCGGTGGAGGTCTCGCCGACCACCGTCCAACGTGGACAGACGTTCACCGTCGAGCAGACCGTCTACAACGCCGACGCGACGTCGACCATCGAAGGTGGCAAGGCGACGCTCTACGGCAAGGAATCCTCCCTGCCGGGGATCGTCGACCTGGTGTCGTGTCCCGGCGCGTTCGCCTGCGACATGCTCGGCGGCAGCATCCGCGGCGGAGTCGGCACCGTGACGCCCGGCCAGAGCAAGACCGTGCTGTTCACCTTCCGGGTCAAGGATGACGCCCCACTGGGCAGTGTCACCCTGCAGCACCAGTTCGTCGGTGACAACTACAGCTTCGAGATCCTCGACGGCCCCGTGCTGACCATCACCGGCGCGCAGAGCGCCGCCGATCTCGGTGTCACGCTGACCGCGTCCCCACGCGGGATCCTGACGTCGACGATCGAGTACACGGTCAAGGTCACGAACTCCGGACCGGGCACGGCGTCCGGGATCCGGGTGGCGTCGACCCCCGGCAACGGGCTGCGGTTCACCGGCTCGTCCACCTGCTCGAACCCGGGCGGCACGAACGTCGTCAACTGCGACGTCTCGTCGCTCGCGTCCGGAACCAGCGCCACGGCCAAGTTCTCGGTGGCCGCCGGACTGCTGGCCCTCGGGCCGGTCAAGACGACCGCGAAGATCACGCAGAGTTCCGTCGCCGACCCGAACGCGGCCAACAACACCGCGTCGTCGACCTGCACCGCGATCACCGGGCTCCTGCTCATCTGCTAACACCCTCGCCCTTCGGCACCTGATCGCGAGAACTTCGCGATCAGGTGCCGAATCCCGTGCGGGGGTCAGCGCAGGCGGACGGCCCGTGCGTGAAGATAACGCTGGTGCGGCAGGCTCGTCGCGCGCCGTGCGGCCTCCACATAGGACTCGACGGCCCTGACGACATCTCCGGCCATCTCGAACAGATGCGCGCGGAGCCGTCAGGCGAGACCGGACATCGAGTCCGGACCTTTTCGAAGGGATTCTCCCTCAGCCGGGGACCGATCGGCGACTTTGGCCGCCCGCTCGATTTCCGCCAGCCGGTTCTCCCAGAAGGCCTTGTCCTGCCCCCGCCGGGCAGCCACCTCGACCTCGCCGTCCAGTTGCTCGCGCAGGATGTCGGCGTGCCCGGCGTGACGGCTGGTCTCCGTGAGGATGTGGACCAGGACGTTGAACAGCATCACGTCGGGACGCGGCCACCAGGGAACGTGGCCGGGCGAATCGAGGGGGAGAGCGGCGATGGTCGCGTCGGCGTGTTCCCAGACGCGCCGGTAGCGACCGGTGATCTCCTCGCGGGTCTCGTGCTCGGTCGCCCACAAGTCGGTGCCGCGCGGGCCGGGGTCGTTCCACCGGGGGACGGGCTCGGGGAACGGCCGGCCGAAGACCTCGCCGAAGTACCGGGACTCCCACACCGACAGGTGCTTGACCAGGCCGAGCAGGTTGGTCCCGGTCGAGGTCAGCGGACGGCGGATGTCGTACTCGGACAGCCCGTCGAGCTTCCGGAGCATCGCCTCACGGAGCTCTCGCAGGTCGCCGTGCAGGTACTTCTTCGCGAAGTCATCGATCATGACCACGAGCATGCACGAAGGCGGGTTCCACCAGGGAACGGCGCCGCGTGGCGCGCAGGGCGACCGAGCACGCCAGCCCGAGGACCAGCATGCCTATCGGGAGCAGGAAGGCGGTCTTGACCGCGTCCGTGAGCGCGGCGTCGGTGATCCGCAGGGCGAGTTCCCCTGCCTGGACGGCGATCTCCGGTGGCAGGTCCGCCGGGAGCACGGGTGCCTCCCCGCCGAACTCGGCGGCGGCGCCCGCCGCTCCGGCCTCTCCGGTGAAGCCGCTGACGAAGCGTTGCCGGAATTCGGCGGGCAACGCGGCCGCGGCTTCGTTCGCCCTGCCGACCATCGAGGCACCGGTCTGCGCCTGCAGCACCACACCGACGGCCGCCCCGCCGAGGACCCCGCCGATCTGCCGCGCCGTGTTGAAGATGCCCGACGCGCTGCCGACCAGCGAACGCTCGACCGAGTTGAGGGTCACGTTGCCCATCGGGGAGAAGATGAACCCGACCCCGAGACCGCACCACAGCAGTCCGGGGATCAGGGACAGCGGTGAACTCGCCGGGATGACCACCAGTGCGAGGACGCACAGGCCGCCGCACAGCGAGAACAACCCGAACATCAGCGGGTACTTGGGGTTCATCCGGTCCGACAACCGCCCCGCGAACGGCGCGACGGCGCCGGACATCAGGGCGAGTGGCGCGGTGAGCAGGCCGGCATCGGTCGGGGACAGGCCGAGTACCGACTGGAGGTAGATGGCCAGCAGCAAGAGCGTGCTGGTCATCGCGAACCCGACCATCACCGCGGACGCGGCGCCGAGGGAGAAGTCGCGGTTGCGGAAGATCCGCAACGGCAGCAGGGGTTCGCGGCGGTTGACCCGTTGCCACAGGACGAAACCCCCGAGCAGCAGCACTCCCGCCCCGACGATGTCGAAGATCGCGATCCCCGCGCCGACGGTCCCCCAGCCGTAAGTCTGTCCATTTTGGATTCCGAAGACGACACAGACGAGACCCGCGCCGAAGAGCAGGATGCCGGGAACGTCGAAGCGGTGCGAGTTCCCCGGTCGCCAGTCGGGCACCCGGACGGCCGTGAGCGCCAAGGCGACCAGCCCGATCGGCACGTTCGCGAAGAAGATCCACTCCCAGCCGAGCCTGTCGACGAGCACACCGCCGAGCACCGGCCCGGTGATCATGGCGACGCCCGCGACACTGCCCCAGGCGCCCAGCGCCGGACCGCGCTTGTCCGGCGGGAACAAATGCGTGATGAAGGCCGTCGTTTGCGGGGTCATCAGCGCCGCGCCGAGACCCTGCACCGCGCGGGCGACGATCAGTGTCTCCACACTTCCGGAAAGCCCGCACCACAGTGACGCCCCGGTGAACACCACGAGCCCGGCGACGAAGACGCGCTTCGGCCCGAACCGGTCACCCAGCCTGCTGGCGGGCAGGATCGGAACGGCGTAGGCGAGCAGGTACACGCTGGTCACCCAGATCACCGCGGTCAGTTCGGTGCCGAGTTCGCGCACCATCGAAGGCACCGCGGTGTTCACGATGGTCATGTCCAGCATGACCATGAAGAAACCCAGGCACAGCGCGAAAAGCGCGGACCAGGGTTTGACTCGCTTCGTCATCGTTCTTCCCGTCCTCGACGGCGAGGGGACGACGAGTGAGGCCCGGAAACCACTCGCCGTCCACCCCCGGTCAGCCTGCCTGCCGGACCATGTCGCCGGTGCGCGGCAGGGCCGACGGACGGCCGATGCCCTGATAGGAAAGGCCCGTCGTGGCCACGGTGAGCGGATCGAGGAGGTTCCGGGTGTCGATGACGGACCGGCCGTCGAGCCGGTCGGCGATCCGCGCCCAGTCGAGAGCGCGAAACTCCGGCCATTCCGTCAGCAGCACGATCGCCGCCGCGCCGTTCGCCGCGTGATAGGCGGTTCCCGTGATCCGCACCCCGTCCGTCACCCCCGGCACCGGGGCGTGGACGCTGGGGTCGTAGCCGAACAGTTCCGCGCCTTCGGCGGCCAGCCGTCCGGCGACAGCCAGCGCCGGGGAGTCCCGCAAATCGTCCGTCCCGGCCTTGAACGTCAAGCCGAGCAGGCCGATCCGGACGCCGGCCAGGTCGCCGCCGACGGCCTTGCGCACCTTGTCGACCACCAGTTCCTGCTGCTTCAGGTTGGTTTCGATCGCCGCTCGCAGCAGGGAAAAGTCGCTGCCGGCCGACTCCGCGATGTGCAGCAGGGCGAAGGTGTCCTTCGGCAGGCAGGAACCACCCCAGCCGGGGCCGGGTCGCAGGAACGACTTGCCGATCCGTGCGTCGTAACCCATTCCCAGCGTCACGTCGTCGATACTCGCGTCGAGGTACTCGCACAGTTCGGCGACGGTGTTCACAAAGGACAGACGTGTCGCGAGATAGCAGTTGGACGCGTACTTGATCATCTCGGCGCTCGCGGAATCGGTCACCAGGACGGAAGTGTCGAGCTTCCCGTACAGGTCGGCGACGCGCTGGGCGGAGACCGGGTCACGATCGGCCGAGCCGACCACGATCCGGTCGGGATTCAGGAAGTCGTGGACCGCGGACCCTTCACGGAGGAACTCGGGATTGGACACGACCGCCACGTCCGTTCGATCGATCAGTTCCGCGACGCGGGCCGCCGTGCCGACCGGCACCGTCGACTTGTTCACCACGACGCATCCGGGCTGCAGGAGTTCCCGCAACTCGGCCACCACGAACTCCAGCGTCGTCAGATCCGCCGCGCCGGTGGCGCTCATCGGCGTCGGCACGCAAAGGATCACGATGCTCGCGTCGGCCACCGCCGCGCTCGCGCCGAGGACGAAGCCCAGCCTGCCGGACGCCAGCCCGTCCACCACCAGTTCGCAGATCCCCGGCTCCCGGATGGTCGCCTCACCTCGGCTCAAGGCGTCGACCTTGTCCCGGTCGACGTCCGCGCACACGACCTGGTGTCCCAGTGACGAAAGGCAGGCGGCCGTGGTCAACCCGACATAGCCCGCGCCGATCACGGCGACCTTGGTCCCGAACGTTGCATTCATTTCCCTTGACCCTCCTGTTTTCGATGCCGCCGGGCGGGGCGAAGCCGTCCCGCCCGGCGGCATCGAGATGCGAATTCCGTGTTCAGGTGAACAAGCCGTGCGTTACTTCGCGTGCGGGATCGCCCGGATTCCTTCGTAGGGGGTTTCCCTGCCGAGGTAGTCCACCGTCTCGAACAGCCCGATCGCGTCCATCGGGTAGCGAGCGCCCGCCTCCGCCGCGAAGATGCAGGGAAGGATCTGCTTCCGCTCCGAGGCGGCTGCCTGGTTGCTCTTGCGAATGTGCTTGTGGGTGTGGATCAGAATGGGCATGTAGCCCCCGCCGAGGAACGAACCCGCCTGCAGGACGGCCCCGCCGACGCAGTCGATCACGCAGCCCTTGCCGAGGATCGCGTCGCGGCCCTGGTAGTAGTAGGAGGGCGTGGCGAGGGTGCCGTGCTCCACATGGAAAACGCCGGCCGCGAGGCCGATGATCGAGCGGCCGCCGGTCCGCAGCACCGATCGGTAGAAGTCGACCAGGATCGGCCGCACGGTCGTGTCCGGGAGCTGGAATTCCCCGCACATCAGCGTGATGCGCATCAACTCCGCGAGGGTGAGGTTGCTGCCGTTCTCACCGGGGAACTCCTGGTCCCATGGCACCAGGTAGTCCGACGGGGACACCATGGTCGTCCCGACGTCCTCGAGGATCAGCCGCTCCGGCTCACCCGCCGGCTCCGTCACCTGGACCCCGTTCCCGAGGAGCCGCCCGGCGAGCAGGTACCGGCTCTCCAGGGTTTTCGCCCTGCTGGCCGCGATCAGGATGTTGAGCCTGCCGGTCACCGTGTCCGGGATGTCGAAAAGGTGGTCGATGCCGTCGGTGGGGACGGCGATCTTCGCCTGCAGGCCGCGGACAGGCAGCGGTTCGTAGGAGTCCACGACCTCCTTGAGAGCCCCGGCGAACTCGCCCGTCCCGAGCTGGGCGAGCTTCTCCGCGGCCAGCGCCCGGTAGTCGAAGGGAATGGACGTCGACGTCGACAGCACGATGTCGGCGAGCTGGGCGCGATACCGGTCGTCGTCGAGGGACGACGCGGCCAGTTCCAAGGACAGGTATGGGGAATTGTCACCGGGACCGTGGACCCAGCTCGCGGTGAAGGGAGCCTCGAAGCGGCACGCCTGCGCGAACAACGCGCGGGCGGCGGCGTCGTTCTTGATCTGGCTCGTCACCTGCGCCAAAGCAGCTTCCTTGTCGGAGACTTCGGCCAGCATGTCCTTGGCCGGCCTCAGCAGTGTCGAAAGGTCTTCAATGATCAGCGTCATGCTTCGCTCCCAATTCGTGTGAACTTCTCGTCGGTTACCCGGTGGTCGAGGTGATCGGATTCCGTTGTGCTGGGGAAGGTCCCGGTGAACATGGCCGAACCCAGCGCCGCCAGGAACCGGTGCTCGGCCGGCCGTATCACCGTGGTGCCCTCGTCGATGCGGTGCAGGAGTTCCAGCTGGGTCAGAAGCGCCTCCTTGAAATGGTTGACGGCGATCACGGAACGGCGTGCCGATGCCGCGTCCGGAGGACACGTCGCGTTCCGGAGGTGGACGACGTGCAGGTTCTTGTAGTCGAGGTCCGAGTCGAAGAACGGCTCGAAGACCAAGGTGACGTGTTCGCCGGAATCGAACTCCACGTCGGCGAACCGATACCGGAATTCGGACCCGTAGGGAATTTCGGAGGGGTCGAGGTAGTTCCGTGAAACGCCTTCGGAGAACGCGAACTCCGCCAAGCCCGCGAAGGCGATGGCGCCGGTCGACGACGTGTAGAGCTCGACGTCCGGCAGTCCCGCGGCCGAGGTCCGCACCCGCATTTCCGCGGTCACCGACTCCGGCATCGTGCGCAGATACGTCCGATACTGCTCGGTGGGAAGGATCGCGCGCAGAATGCTCAGCATGTGGAAACCCTCGTAGCCGGCTTCGCCGTACTGGGTGTCGACGAACCTGCCGTTCGCGACGTCGAGTTCCCGGTTTTTGGTGAATTCCACGGTGATCTTCTTGATCGGACCGGATGCACCGACCTGCCGCACGGACTCCGCGAAGTGCCGCACGGCCTCACTGCGGGAGTACACGTCGTTGACGATGATCCGGGCGCGGGGATTCCGTCGGATCGTTCGCTGGAGAGCGGCGAGGTCTTCCGGGTAGCAAGCAGGTTTCTCGAGCAGGACGCGGGCATCCGGCTGAATCCGGAGAATTTCGCCGACGACGGAAAGATGCGTGGCCGTCGGCGTGGCGACCACCCAGGCGTCGACACCCGAGGGATCGGGAACGTGATCGACGCGGTCCCAGTCGGCGTTGTTCCCGGTGTCCACGGTGCGGATCCGGTGACCCGCCTCGCCGTAGCACGTGGCATAGAGCGACCCGATCTTGCCGAGCCCGACGATCACGATCTTCAGCTCATTCGGCGATGGTGACGGCATGAGCCTTCCCTCCCCGCGTCCGAAGGGCGTGGCCGGCGGCGGACGTTCCGGCCGCCCGGCCCAGTACGGATCCCGCCATCAGCCCGGTGCCACCCGGATATCCCTGGTCGTAAAGGCCGCCGACGATCACGCCCGCCGCGTAGAGGCCGCTGATCGGTTCGCCGCCGCCGCGCACTTCGGCGTCGGCGGTCACGGACAGCCCGCCGTAGGTGAAGGTCAGGCCGCAGACCACCGGAACGAACAGGAACGGAGGTGTGTCGAGGCGTTTCTGTCCTTGCCCGGAATTCAGGCGCCGGACTTCGGCTGTCAGGTGCTCGGCGTCGATACCGAGCCGTCGTGCGCCTTCCTCGACCGAGGAGACGATCACCGCCGCCGGGTCGCCGAGGTAGCCGTCCGGGAGTGTGCCGGCCGAGACGACCTTGTCGTCGAAGATCTGGAAGGCGATCTTTCCGGGCTGCTCCTGGATCTTCTGTCCCAGTGTGACGTAGTTGAGGTTGCTGTAGCCGGATTCGTCGAAGAAGCGACGCCCCTGCCGGTTGACCACGATGCCCAGCGGATAGGCGTACCTGGCCAGGCCGTGGGATTTGTGCATCTGGCCCGGCAGCATGTAGTCGGGCAACTTCACGCCCTGCGGCGTGGTGTGGCACTTTTCCCAGTTGCCCGCGACGTCGGCGCCGATCTCGACGGCGGCCGTCAGCGGCGCGCCTTCGTTGAACGGGACGCCTCGCAGCTTGACGTTCCGCCAGTCCTCTCCGAGGTGGAGTTCACGCAGTCGCGTGTTCGCCTCGAAGCCGGCCGATGCCAGTACCAGCGCGTCGGCGAGCACCGGGAACGCGGGCCCCGAACCGTGGAGCAGATACCGGTCGTCGGCGGCCTTTTCGAAATCGGTGACCGCGCTGTCGTAGAAGACCGCTCCACCGAGCCCCTCGAACCGGGCGAAATTCCGGTCCTGCAGACTCTGGCCGCCGCCGTCGAGAACGATCGGCACATCGCCGGGAAGCGGGGTCGGCCTCGGTGCCCACCGCTGGCCGAAATCGCGCATCCAGGTGATCGTGTCCGTCGAACGGCGAATGATCGATTCGATCAGGGCGACATCCACCTGACTTCCGGACACCTTCAACCAGTCGCTGAGATACTGTTCGTCCGTGTATTCCGATCGGCCGGCCAGTATCTCTTCGGCCCGGTGTTCGTCAGCCTCCCGGAGCAGGCCCGCGATGAATGATCTTCCTTGCCAGGAGAAACGCATGGTCCTGGTCAAGGAACTGTTCCCGCCGCGAAGTTCCTTCGGCGCGGCTTCGAGGACGGCGACGGAGGTCGCGCCCGCCTGCAGTGCGGCTATACCCGCACAGAGACCCGCATTCCCCGCCCCGACAATGACGACCTGCCGCTCGGCGACATCACTTTGCCCACTGCGCATCAACAACGCTCCACGTAATCCGGTGTTCGCCATTTCTGATTGACCGAGTTCGAGCCAGGCCGCGTGGCCGGGCGGTCGGCAGGCATTCGGGGTAACGGCGCCTGCCGTTATCAACTCACGATCACTGAGTCGATTCGGTTATCAGGAAACCGTTCGTTCGCGAACTGTCGGTCCGCTGCCGGGATCACAGCTCTCTTCTCGCGTGTGCTCAGAGTCGCGGCGCGCGAGGGTGCTCCCCGGTATCAAGCGGACGGCTGCTCATTCACCCCTCCGAGCAGGCCTGATCGCTTCCCCAATGCGGGCGGCGACGAGCGCCGCCCGATCTTCAGAACAGAATTTCAGTGGATGCCTTCCGAGGTAACCCTGGTGTTTCCGTCGAGTTTCCCGTCGCCACTGACGATGATCCCGCCGGTTCTTTTCGATTGCTCACTTCCGGAGCCCAGGCATTTCCGCGCCTCCCCCGGTGCGGTTGATGTGGGACCAACACTGATCAGCCTGACTTCCTGGCCAGCGCATGGGCAACCTCCGGCCAGTTCGGGCTTGTACGAAACCGTTCGAGCGCGCCCGAACAGCAGATTCCGGCGCCGCTGATTGGCGGTATCGCCGCCGAGATGGCCTCAGTCAATCTAGAGCGATGATCGTTGAAGAGGGGGGCGATGATGGGGAGTCGCCGACGGAAGGCCTGCCACCGGACTCGGCCGGTTCACCGGCTGAGTTCACAGCGGCACTGCGTGTATTGAGAACATGGTCCGGACTGACTTATCGGCAGTTGTCCGGAAGGGCCGCGGAACTCGGGGGAGCACTTCCGGCGAGCACCATCGCGACCACTCTCGGCCGCACCACCTTGCCTCGCGAGTCATTCGTCGAAGCCTTCACGCGCGCGTGCGGACTCGGTGACGAGCAGGTGCGGCGGTGGCTCGAGGCCAGGACGCGCATCGCGATGGGAAGCCCGTCGCGGGCCGAGGAACGGGCCGCCGACGACGAGAGGGTGAACGCCGTCGCGCGGCCGGAGCCGGCACCGCGGCGCTGGCAGCGCTGGCGCGCGCCGTTGATCGTGGTCGTCGTCCTCGTCGTCCTCGTCGGCACGCTGGGATATCTGATCTCGCCCTTCGACACGCCCTCGGAGAACAAGGTCGCCGAGGCCCTGATGCCCGGGCTCGCCCTCCGGGAGATCGGCAGCTGGGCGCAGATCCGGCCGGCCCGCTCTCCCGAGCTCTGCCTCGCCGAGGGGAAGGACCGGACCCAGCTCTACTCCGGCACCATCGTCGCCCAGCAACCCTGCGGGGAAGCCGCCTCGCCCCGCGTGTTCATCGACCCGATCGGGGAGGTGAACGCCGTGCAGATCCAGTGGCACCATCCGGACACCGGGGTCGGCTGCCTCACGGTCGTGAACGAAGGAATGGGACACGACCTGGTCGAGCCCCGCGACGACTGTGGCGACGACAGTGCGGACCAGTTGTTCACCATCGCCGCGGCGGGCCCGCCCGAGGCCGCGTACTACGTCATCAGTCCCGTCGGGACCAGCCAGTGCCTCGGCCTGCGTGACCTGGACACCGACGCGGGTACCGAGGTCGTCCGGGAACGCTGCTCCGGCGCGCCCGACCAGATGTTCCTCATCGATCTGATCCCGCCTCCTTGAGAGCGGGACCTTGACCGGTCCAGACCAATTGCGCCCTAACTCAGCGTGCCGATCCGCGCGCCCGTGATCACTCCACGAGAAAGGTCGGAACACCGGGAACCGAGGACGACCTCCCGACGACTTGTGGGGCTGAGTCGTGCGGCCCGGCGAGCGGAGAGAGATGCACTGGTACGAGGACGACGACCTGTGGGTCGGCTTCGCGGACGTGATGTTCCCGTGCGGCCGGGCCGAAGAGGCCGAACGCCTGACGGCCACGTCGCCGCTGCTCGCGGTCACGGAAGACACGAAGGTGCTGGACCTGGCCTGCGGCCCGGCGATCCACGTCGTGCCGCTGGCGAGGAAAGGCGCCGACGTGACCGGCGTCGACCTCAGCCCGGCCATGCTCGAACGCGCGCGTGAGGCCTGTGAAAGCGCGGGAGTCGCCGCGAAGCTGATCGAGGCCGACATGCTCGAATACGTCGAGCCCGGCGCGTACGACCTGATCATCAACATGTACACCTCGTTCGGTTACTTCACCGAGCCCGGCGACAACCTCACCGTGCTGCGAAACGCCTACGCCAGCCTCGCGCCCGGCGGCAGGCTGTTGATCGACGTGCTCGGCAAGGAGGTGCTCGCCGGCTGGGTCGGCCGCCCGAAAGCGGTCGACGTCGACGGCGGGACGGTGTTCATGCGCGACACGATTCTCGACGACTGGACCCGGCTCAAGACCGATTGGACCCTGGTCCGCGAGGGTGTGGCGAAGCAGGCGTCGATCCTGTCCTTCCTTTACAGCGCCGCGGAACTGAAGGCGCTGTTCGAGACGGTGGGCTTCACGGACGTCGAGTGCTTCGGCGACTTCGACGGCTCGCCTTACGACAACCACGCGCGCCGCCTGATCGTGCGTGGTGAACGTGCCGGCTGAAACGCTTCGCCTGTTCGCGGAGCCCGACGACGAGACCGCCCGCCCGCTCCGGCTCACCGGTCCGGTGGTCCTGTTGTCGGCGGCGCTCCTGATCTCGCTGATCGCGGGCATCGCGCTCGGCCCGACCGCCGTCGCCCTCCCGGATGTTTTGCGCTACCTGGGAAAGGCGATCGTCGGCGGCACCATCACCGGAGACGAGGTCGCCGGGTACTCGATCGTGTGGCAGGTCCGGACCCCGCGGGTGCTGCTCGCGGCAGTGGTCGGCGCGGGGCTCGCGGTGGTCGGGGTCGCCGTGCAGGGCCTGGTCCGCAACGCCCTCGCCGATCCGTTCGTGCTCGGGATCTCCTCGGGCGCCTCGGTCGGCGCCGCCGCCGTCGTGGTGTTCGGCCTCTTCGCCGGGCTCGGTGTGCTGGCGCTGTCGACGGCCGCGTTCCTCGGCGCGCTGGGCGCGACGGCGCTGGTCTACCTGGCCGCCCGCAGCAAATTCGGCCTGACGCCGTTGCGTCTCGTGCTCACCGGGGTCGCGCTCACCTATGCCTTCCAGGCCGTGATGAGCGTGCTCGTCTACCTCTCGCCGAACGGCCAGGCCGCGCAGACCGTGCTGTTCTGGCTGCTCGGCAGTCTCGGGTCGGCGACCTGGGCGTCCCTGCCGCTGGCCGCGCTCGGGGTGGCCGTCGCGATCGTGGTCCTGCTGCGGTACGGCACCGCGCTCGACGTCCTGTCCATGGGCGACGAGACCGCGATGAGCCTCGGCACGGACGCGGCCGCGTTGCGCCGCTGGCTCTTCCTGCTCACCGCGGTCGTCACCGGCCTGCTGGTGGCGGTGAGCGGCTCGATCGGGTTCGTCGGGCTGGTCCTGCCGCATGTGGTGCGGATGGTCGCCGGTTCGGGACACCGTCGCGTGCTGGCACTCGCGCCGCTGGTGGGCGCGGTCTTCCTGGTCTGGGTCGACCTGCTCGCCCGCACCCTCGTCGCGCCGGAGGAACTGCCGCTCGGCGTGATCACCGCGCTGATCGGCGTCCCGGTGTTCCTCGTGGTGATGCGGCGGCGCGGTTACGCGTTCGGGGGTCGCTGATGTTGTCCCTGACCGAACTTTCCGTCGAGGTGGCCGGTTCGGCGTTGCTCCGCGAGCTGTGCCTGGACGTCGGCGCGGGCGAGGTCGTCGGTCTCCTCGGCCCCAACGGCAGCGGCAAGTCGACGGCGTTGCGCTGCGTCTATCGGGTGCTGACACCGTCCGGCGGCGCGGTCCTCCTCGACGGCACCGACCTCGCGGAGCAGGGCCTGCGCGACACCGCCCGCCGGATCGCCGCGCTCACCCAGGACAGCCGCGCGGATCTGGATTTCACCGTCGAGGAGGTCATCGCGCTCGGCCGGTCGCCGCATCAGCGCGGCAATCTCCGGTTGTCGGCCCGCGAACGCGCGCTGTGCCGGGAAGCGTTGCGGCGCCTGGAAATCACACATCTCGCGCAGCGCAGTGTGCTGACGCTTTCGGGTGGTGAACGCCAGCGCGTCCTGGTGGCGCGGGCACTCGTCCAGGAGCCGGAGGTCCTGGTCCTCGACGAGCCGACCAACCATCTTGACGTCCGGCACCAGGTGGAACTGCTGAAGTTCCTGCGCGACTGCGGGCTCACCGTCCTGGTCGCGCTGCACGACCTGAACCTCGCCGCCGCAATCTGTCACCGGATCGCTTTGCTGCGTGGTGGATCCCTCGCCGCCTGCGGGACACCGGCCGAAGTGCTCACGCCCGAAACGGTCCGCGCTGTCTTCGGCGTCGAGGTCACCCAGGTGACCCATCCCGTGACCGGTGCGCTCCAACTGCTTTACGACCTTCCCGCCGAAGAAACCGAGGGGATCTCACGATGAAGCCGTCCAGGGTGGCCGCGCTCTTCGCCGCGGCACTGCTCCTGAGTGCCTGCGGTGCCCAGGTCGAGGCCGGACCGGCCGCGCCGGCACAGGCCACGGTGACCAACTGTGGTGCGCAAGTCACCTTCCCGGCGCCGCAACGTCCGGTGGCCTACGACGTTTCCGGTGCCGAGAAGATGTTCGCGCTCGGACTCGCCGGCCGGATGCGCGGCTACGTGATGAACTCCCTCGGTGATCCGTCGATCGCGAGTTCGCCGTGGAAGGACGACTACGCGAAGGTCGAACGCCTCGGCACTTCGCGGGTCACGCGCGAGATCCTGGTCAACGCCAAAGCGGACTGGGTGATCGCCGGGTGGAACTCCGGGTTCAGCGAGGAGCGCGGGATCACCCCGAAGCTGCTGGACCAGGTCGGCATCCGCAGCTACCTGCACACCGAGACCTGCTGGGAATATCCCACCGCGAAGGCCGAGGTGACGCCGTTGGAGGCGCTCTACACCGACCTGCGCAACCTGGGCGACATCTTCGGAGTCCGCCAGCGGGCCGACGAGCTGGTCGCGGAACTCAAGGGGCGCTTCGACAAGGTCCGCTCCGGAGCGCCTAAGACCCCACCCGCCAAGGTGTTCGTCTACGACTCCGGCACCGACCAGCCCTTCACCTCCGGGAAACACGCCGCTCCCAACGACATCATCGACGCCGCAGGTGGCACTAACGTCTTCCGCGAACTCCAGGACGGCTGGGGCAGCGTCGGCTGGGAAGCGGTGGTGAAGGCCGAACCCGAGGTGATCGTCGTGGTGGACTACGCGGACCAGCCCGCCCAGGACAAGATCGCGTTCATCAAATCCGCGCCACAGCTGACGAACACACCCGCCGTGCGCGACAACCGGTTCCACGTCGTTTCCTACGGAGACCTCGTGAGCGGCCCGCGCAACGCCGCGGGGGCCGAGTCGCTGGCCGCCTACCTGCGGTCGGTCGGCCGGTGAACGCGATGCCCGTCGAGATGGAATCCTTGGTGCACGAGCACGTCACGGACGCGATCAAGACACCGGCGCTGATCCGGCTCGCGCCGAACGTCGTGCTGATCCGGTTCGAAACCCTCAAGGTCTACGCGGCGCTCGGCGCGGTCCGGTCCTTGCTCGCCGACGGTGTCGTCCGAAAAGGACAGACGCTGATCGACAGCTCCAGCGGGATCTACGCCCTCGCGCTGGCGATGGCCTGTCACCGCTACGGTCTGCGCTGCCACATCGTCGCGTCCACCACCGTCGATCTCACCATGCGTTCGCAGCTGGAGATCCTGGGCGCGACCGTGGACCAGATGCCGCCTTCGGAGGACCTCCGCCTCGACCAGCGGCGCCGGGTCACGCGCGTGCACGAACTGCTGGAGTGCCATCCGGACATGCACTGGATGCGCCAATACCACGATCCCGTGCACTACCTGGGTTACCGAGAGGTCGCCGACCTGGTAGCCCGTGCGCTGCCTGCCGGGCCGCTGACCGTCGTCGGCAGTGTTGGCACCGGCGCGTCGACCGGCGGGATCGCGCGGTCGCTGCGCGAACGCGATCCGGACGTCCGCCTGACCGGGGTCCAGCCGTTCGGCAGCGTCACCTTCGGCAGTGAACGGTTCACCGATCCGGACGCGATCATCGCGGGCATCGGCAGCGCCATCCCGTTCGAGAATGTCGATCACGAACTGTACGACCGGATCCACTGGCTGGACTTCGTGCACGCCATGGCCGCGACCATCGGCCTGATGCGTGATCACGCCGTCTTCGCCGGGCTTTCCACCGGTGCCGCGTATCTGGCGGCGGGCTGGGAGGCGGCGCGGAACCCGGACCGGACGCACGTCGTGATCGGCGCCGACACCGGACATCGTTACACGGCAAAGGTCTTCGCGCGGCACCGCGAGGCCGTCGACCCGGCGGGTCTCGCGCCACGCGAGATTGCTTCGCTGGACGACCTCGCCCTGCCGTGGGCGGTGATGGACTGGCGACGCCGCCGATTCGGGGAACCTTCGCTGCCTTCCCAGCAGTCGTACCGAAAGGATCGGGCATCGTGACCGTCGTCCTGCTGGAAGCACTCACCTTCGGCCTCGGCAGGCTGGCCGACGCGGCGGCGGAAGCCGGGCGAAAACTGGTGCTGTTCACCGGAAACCGCGATATCTACCGTTACGAACTCGGCACGCTCGGACCGGACAGGCTCGAGGTCGTCGACATCGACACCGCCGACATCGCGGCCTGCGAAACCGCGTTGCGTGCCATCCCGGATCTCGCCGGGATCATCAACTCGACCGACACCTGGGCGCTGCCGGGCGCGGAACTCACCGCCCGGCTCGGCCTTCCCGGCCCGGACGCGGCGGCCGTCCGCGTGCTGCGGGACAAGGGTGCGGTGCGCGATCTGCTGTACGAACACGGGCTCACCCGTGGTCGCCCGGTACCCGTCATGGTCGCCGAAGAACTCGGGTTTCCCTTGGTGGTCAAGGATTCGTCGGGGACGTCGTCACGAGGAGTGTGGCTCGTCCGCGACGCCGCCGAACTCGAGCGAGCGAGGCTGGAGGCGAAAGACACGCCACTCAAGGGGCATCTGATCGCCGAACCGTACTTCGCCGGGCCACTCTACAGCGCGGAAACCGTTACTTGGCAAGAAAGAACCCGGCTGCTCGGAGTACTCTCCCGTCAGCTGTCGCCCGAGCCCGTGCGTCGCGAGGAAGCCGCCGCGTTCCCGGTGGCCTTCCCCGACGCCGAGCACGCCGGACTGGCCGAGTGGATCGGTCAGGTACTCAAGGCCGCCGGGCACGAACAGGGCTTCGCGCACACCGAATTCGTCCTCACCGCCGACGGGCCGGAGGTCGTCGAGATCAACATCCGGATCGGCGGGGCGATGCTCGGCGAGGCACTGTGCCGCTCTTTGGCCACCAACGTCTATTCCGCGATGATCTCCATGGCGCTGGGCGAGGAGCCCGATTTGCTCACCCAAAGGTTCAGCGAAGGACCGGGTGTCGGGTTCGTCCTGGCCTATCCGGCCGAGGAAGGCGTGCTGACGGGCTGGTCAGGGCTCGATCGGCTACCCGGTCTGCCCGGCGCGCCGGAGTGGTATCCGACGGCGAGCCCCGGTGACGAGATCCGGCACCTCGCGGATCAGCGGTCCTGTACGGGAATCGTGCTGGCCGAGGGGGCGACGGCCGAACTCGCGCTGCATCGCGCGCTCGCCGCGGCGGGTGGGATCACGCCGGAGATCGCTTCTTGAGGGTCTCAAGGAGCGGGCACGCATTTCTTCGCGGCGGCGACGGCGGCCAGTAGATCCGGCGTTTCCTTTTGACCGACGCGAAGGGGTCGGTGGTCTCCATGAGCGGCTCCAGTGCGGTCTGGCTCTGGGAGGAGTCCAGCTGCCACGTTCCGGCGTGAACACGTTCCGGAGGGGAGATGGGTTGCCTGAGGAGTTCAGCCGCAGCCGCCCAGGAGCCGCGCCAGCTCGTCGGGCAGCAGCGGCGGTTCCGGCAGCGGGCTCGCGGCCGTGGCACGCATCCCGTCGAACAGCAGGGCGAGATGGCGGCGCCAGGCCTCCGGCCGGACGGCCGCGGTCGCCTCCACGGTGCGCGCGATCCCCCAGGTCACGAAGGCCATGTCCTCGAGGGTGAAGTCGCCGCGGAGGGCCCCGCTCTCCTTGGCGCGCTCGATGACACGGGTCATGAGGCCGTACCCGCGTTCGAGGTCCTCGGTCTGCGGCGGCCGTGTCGAGGCCAGCTCGTTGTAGCCGCGATCGGCGGCCTGCAGTTCGCAGATCCGTTCGATGAAGGACGTCAACCCGGCCCAGGCGTCGTCGAAGGCCAGCGCGTGTTCGGCGATGGCCGCGACAGTCTCGGTCCGGTCGGCGAACGCGGCGTCGACCAGATCCGTGCGCTGAGGGAAGTGGTTGTACAGCGTGCCGATGCTGACACCGGCGGTCTTGGCGATCTCTTCGAGCGCGACGTCGAGTCCTCGCACCGCGTAGAGCCCCCTGGCGGCCTCGACCAGCAGGTGGCGGTTGCGCTGGGCGTCCTTCCGGAGGGGTTTGGTCACGCCCGCATCGTAGCCAAGTTGAAGCTGGCCTCAAGTTGTGTGTACCTTCGAAGAAGTTGAGGAGACCCTCAACTTTAGTTTCTGGGAGGACATATGACCAAAACGTTCGCGATCTTCGGCGCCGGGCCGGTGCTGGGACTGTCACTCGCCCGCCGCTTCGGCCGCGAAGGTTTCCGCGTCGCCCTCGTCGCGCGCACCACCGAGAACCTCGACGCCCTCGTCGCCGAACTCCACGGTGACGGCATCGAGGCGAGCGGGTTCGCCGCCGACGTCTATGAACCGGCCCGGATCGCGGCCGCCGTCACCGCCATCGGCCGGATCGACGCGGTCGCGTTCAACCCCGGCGGCGGGAACAGGGGGGAGGGCATCGCGCCGGTACTCGACGTCGATCCGGAGAACCTGAGGCTCATCCTGGACCGGTTCCTGGTGTCCGCGGTGGCACTGGTGCGAGCCGTGCTGCCGGACATGACCGAGCGCGGCGACGGCGCGATCCTGTTCACCGCCGGTCAATCCGGCCTGCACCCGGTGCCGTTCCTCGGCAACGTGGGGATGGCACAGGCGGCGTTGCGGAATTACTTCCACAACCTGAACTCCGTGCTCGCCGAGAAGGGCGTCTACGCCGGAGCGGTCAACATCGGCGCGCTGATCGAGGGCAGCGTTCCGCACCAGGTGCTCACCTCGGGGCCGCTGGACTTCGAACCCGAGGTGATCCACCCGGACGTCTTCGCCGACGCGTTCTGGAAGCTCTACGCGACGCGTGAGGCTGCCGAAGTGCTGGTCGGTTCGCTCGGGAAGTAGTTAACCGAGGTGGTCTTGAGTGGCGATTCGGGATAGGGCCGCCCGGTCCAGGTACCTACCGGCGGATAGGTCGGGATCGAAGGTCCGTGAAGGCCTCCTTCCCTGCGCCAGTGTCGCGTGATCCTGCTTGCTTGACGTTGGGTTTCGTTCCTCGGACGGCGATCTCGCGTGATCAGACGGCGATCTCGCGTGATCAGACGGCGGTTACGCGTGATCAGACGGCGATCTCCGGAGATCGCCGTCTGATCACGGGTAAGACCTGCAGGATCACGCGACACTAGACGCAACGAAGGGGCCTTCATGTACCTCAGGTGACCAAGGCGCCGGCGACAGTCACGACCACAGTGACCGATGCCGTACCCCAGCTACTGCTCGATGGCGTAGGCCTCGATCTCGACCTTCATCTTCGGGTCGAGCAACGCCGAGACCTCGACCATCGTGGCCGCGGGCAGCACGTCGCCGAAGGCTTCGCGGTGGGCCCGCGCCACCAGGTCGGCGTCCTTGATGTCGGTCACGTAGGTGACCGTCCTGACCACCGCGGACAGGCTCGAATCGGCCTCCCGCAAAGCGGTCTCGATGATCGAAAGCACGGCCGCCGCCTGCTCGTACGCGTCACCTGACCGGAACGGCTCGCGCGCCGTCGTCCCGGACACGTGGATGTGCTCGCCGACGCGCACCGCCCGGCTGTAACCAAAAATCTGCTCGAAGTCCCCACCGGAGGAGATGTTCACCCGCTCAGTCACGATCCGAACGAAACCACACCGGCGGCCGGAGCGGAACCGGATTCGCCTCACCCTCGATCAGTCAAGTTCAGGTGGTGCCCCGACTTTCGAGTCGAGTGTGGTGATAGGGCTCGTAGCATCGGGCTGAGTTCGCTCGTCACCGGGAGGCTCTTCGTGGTCGTCGCACAGTGCCGCCCCAGGCGGCAAGGTCACCTGCACACTGACGCCGCCGTGGCCGACTACCTGGCCGGTGTCCTCAGTGGAGCGACCTGCAACGGCGACGTGAAGGCCACGAGTGGCTCGGTCGCGCCGACCGAAAGCTGCTTCGCCGGCACGGCAAGCAACGCGGTCACCTCCACCACTCCTGGCGCCCGACGACGCGGCGGATGCCGCGGTGCGCACGCCGCCGGGTCCGGCGCTGAGCGGCCGGATTGCGTTCTCGGGCAGTGAGGCTTGTTCGTACGGGCAAGCCTCACTGCCCGGTGCCACGGGGGATCCGCGATCCTGCCTAGGATGCCTTTTGCAGGAACAGTGTTTTGTGCTCTTTTTCGGCTTGAGGCGTGGTGAACGGTTTGCCGGCCGTCCGCGTCGTCGAGCCGTGCCCCGTGGTGACCCTGACCAGACCGAGCAAGGCGGCCCATGCAACCCAACTTCGACGCCGGTGAGGATTTCGCCCTCCTCCTGGAGCGGGAAGCCAAGAAACTCGAGGAAAGAGCCAGCGCGCTGACCGCCGCGTTCGCCGCGTCCGCCTCCACCGCGCAGTCGGCGGACGGCTCGGTGACGGTGAAGGTCGAGGCCAACGGCTCGCTGAGCTCCATCGAGTTCAGCAACCGGGCGCTCACGCTGGGGGCGGCCAGACTCTCCTCACTCGTCATGCAGACCGTGCGCGAGGCCCAGCGCAGGACCGTCGAGAAGGTCACGGAGTCCTACACCGAGATCAACGGCAACGACGAGGCCGCGGAACTGGTCCGCACCTTCATGCCGAAGGTCGAGGACGAAGAGGGCGGCGCGCAAGAGAGCCCCGAACAGGACAAGTGGACGCCGGAGGCGCACAACGAGGACCGGCCGCCGCAGCCGGGCCGGTGGATGCCGCCGCCGCAGCCGGGTGGCGCCCGGCCGCAGGCTGGTCCCCCGATGCCGCCGCAGCCGGGCCGCCCCGTGCGGCCCCCGAACCCGCCGGCGCCGCCGCGCACCCGGCGGCCGTCCAGCCCCGACGACGACGAAATGAGCCCGTGGTGAGCGGTGGACGCGAGGTCACGACAGAGGCGCTGAGGGAATTCGCCAAGCACCTCGACCGGCTCGAGGAATCGCTGCAGAAGAGCGCCGACATGGTGGGCAGCTGTGTCGCCGACCCCGGCCTTTTCGGCATCTTCGGCGGCCAGGCCTACGGCGCGGGCGCGAGCATGCACTGTGGCAAGGCACGCGACCAGCTGAACAAGTACGCGGAGAACATGCAGAAGTTCTCCGACAAGATGCACGAGGCCGCGAAGCTGTACGAGTCCAACGAGCAGGACTCGGAGAAGCTGATCACCGCCGCCGGCGACGGGATCGACGAGGTGAAGGTCAAGTGAGCGAGTACCACCGGAACGATTTCGGGAGCAATAGCGGCGTCAGCGCCGACGACTTCAAAGACGAGAAGAACGACTTCCTCGCGGGCAGTGGTGACACCGCGGGCGCGGGCTTCTTCGATTCGGCGTTCGCGCTGAAACGGGCGACCAACGAAGGCGACGCCCTCTCCATCACGATGGCCTCGATCGGGATGGGGATCGAGATCCTCGGCATGGTCCTCGACCCGATCGGGTCGTTGCTCACCGCCGGAATCGGCTGGCTGATGGAGCACATCGTCATCTTCCGCTGGCCGCTGGACTTCCTGCTGGGAGACCCGAAGGGCATTGAGGCCGCCAAAGAGGCGATCTACGAAGAGGGCAAGACGGTGAAGCAGTGGTCGGAAGACCACAAGAAGTCCACCAAAGACCTCTTGGAGACCTGGAAAGGTGACGCCGCCGAAGCGTTCCGGTCCGACATGGAGGGTGTCGCCGAGCAGCTCGACGCGCTCGCCGGCTACGTCAATCTCGCCGGCAAGCAGATGGGCATCGCGGGCGCGATCATCGGCGCCGTCCGCGGCATCGTCCGCGACATCATCGCCATGACCCTGGCCGGCATCCTCAAGGCCGCGATCGTGGCGGTCGCGCTGGCGCCCGTCACCTTCGGCGCCTCGATCATCGCGGCGATCACCTCCATCATGGTCACGGTCGGCGTGGCGATCGCGAAGATCGCCAAGCAGATCGCCGACATCGCCAAGCGGCTCGCCGAGATGCTCAAGGCCCTGGCCAAGACGCGCGGGGCGGCCGACGACGTCGTCAAGATGAAGCTCAGCGGCAACATCGACAAGATCAAGGTCCCGGTGGGAGGCGGCAAGAAGCCGCCGCCGCAGGCCGCCCCGCCCGGGGCGCCGCGGATCGAGGACGTGAAACCCGACCCCCTGGCCAAACCCAAACCGGACAAGCTCGGCGACCAGGCCGGGTGGATCGTGCGGGAAAAGCTGTTGAAGGAACTGCGGGCCAAGGGCGAGCTGTCCGAGGGCGCGATGAAGAAGCTGATGGAACGGTTCGACTACTGGACCAGCTGGCCGATGCCCGAATTGACCAAGAGGATCGGCAAGACCGCGGCGGAAAACATCGAAAAGGTCACCAAGATCCTGAGCGATCCGACCTACGGTGCCTCGGGTATGGCAGGGAAGACCATCGTCGAGTTGACGAAAGGCATCCCACCCGCGGCGAACGAAAAACCGCCGGAGGAATGACGGCCACCGGAGCCTCGCACCGATCGAGGTGCGAGGCTCCGGTCATGAGGGGGATACGTGTCAGGAAACAGGCCGGTCGTGCGGGCCGCCCACCGGGACGACGTCATGGCCATCTGTCACTTCGGCGAAGAGCACGTCCGAGCCCATTACGCCCCGCTGATCGGTGCGGAAGCCGCGGACGAGCAGATCCGGAAATGGTGGCACGAGACGAACATCGGCGGGGCCGTCGCCCGCGACTCGGTGGTGGTCGCGGTCGACGGGAACGTGATCGGCGTCGGGCAGCGCGGTCTCGACGGCGATGACCACGTGATCTACAAGCTTTACGTGCACCCTGGGCATCGTGGCGGCGGGCTGGGCCCGCGGTTGCTCGATGCCCTCATCGGACAGTTGCCCTCGGACACCGATCGGCTGTACATCGAGCACTTCGTGGCCAACGAGCGTGCGGGTGCCTTCTACGAGCGCGAAGGTTTCACGGTGGAGCGGATCGAACCGAGTTCCACGGAGGACCCCGGTCTCGGCGTGGTCTGGCGTGTCCGCAACCTCCGCTAGCCGAGATTCCGGGCGAAGGGGCCGTCGAGCCAGCGGTCGACCTCACGCTGACCACGCAGGCGGACGACGACGAGGTCCGGATGCCGGTTCTCCTCGATGACCTTGTGCACGCGTGCCCGGATCATCGGGTGGTAGCGCCAGGCGAGCTTGACGATGTGGTCGGGATCGGTGAAGAAGGTGTGCAACGGACCCTCGACGTTGCCACCGGCGATCTTCGAGCCGCGCCCGACACGGCGTTTCAGCGTCCGGATGACCGCGCGGGTCACGGTCACGGCGCGCGGATGATCGAGCCAGACCAGCGCGTCGAGCCGTTCGGTCATCCGCTCCCGAACCTCTTCGCCCTGCCATTCGATGGCCCACTCGTCGCCGTCGAGGAACTTCAGGACGTCGGCCTGCCAGGTCTCCCGCACCGTCCAATTCGGTCCGTGGAAGAAGGACTCGAACTCGACGAACGGCAACCCCAGGCGTTCGCACAGAATTCGTGCCAGCGTCGACTTGCCGGATCCGGCGGGCCAGCCACCGCGACCCGCCGGATCCGTCGTTCGGGAAGGGCATCGTCCGGCCCGATGATTTCCATGACGGGAGCATAGGGACTGAGCGGTAAGGACGGTTATCCGTTTTTACCCGCTACGAGACCCGCCCGAGGAAGGCCAGGAACCGAGTCTGCTGGTCGACGTCCGGTGCCGGTTTCAGCTTGGCCCGAAGGTGCCCGGCGTGCGGCTGATGATCAACCGGGCGAGGGAGAACGACGGCGCGACGAGATCAGCTCCATGCGCACCTTCACGCCGAGTGTCGAAGGTCAGTAGCGCCAGGTGGTCGGTGACCGTCGCATCGGGGCGGTTGGCCACGTACCACGACGGGGCGGGCCGGTCGAGTAGGTCATCGGTGACGACGGCGGCGGTCGCGTCGCGGGTCGCGCGCCATCCGGCCAGCGGGTCGTCGCCGGCGAGTTCGCCGGGATTCTCGGAACCCGCCGGGCCGTTTCGTACCGTGTACTCCTGGCCCGCCGCGTGATGGCGCAGCACTTCCCGCCCCCAGATGACGTGACCCACCACGTCACGCACCGTCCAGAGTTCGCACGCCGACGCCTTGTTCCCCTGTTCCGCCGGGACGGCGTCGAGCACGGCGTCGAAGGCGTCTTGGCCCGCTGGTAGCGATCCAGGGTTTCGTTGGTCTCCATTGTTCTCCCTTTTACAACTTCAAAGTCGCCCTGATGGCCTTCGTCAGTTGTTCGGGACCAGAATCAATTCCTGGTCGAGCGCGAGGGCGTACGGGATGACGGTGCCGTCCGGCCTGCAGAGCGGCGTCGTCGAGACCGTCCGGGCACTTGAGATAGGCGACGAGCCTCTTCTGACCGGGAGCGTCTTCGTGTGCGACGACGGCGGCCTGCGAGATGCCCGGATGCGCCAGAAGGGCGGCTTCGACCTCTCGGGGTTCGCTGCGGTAGCCGCGGATCTTGACCTGGTCGTCGAGGCGCCCGAGGTACTCGATGTCGCCGTTCGCGTTGTGGCGGACGATGTCCCGGTCCGGTAAAGCCGGTCTCCGGCGGTGATCACGCCATCCGCGCGGCCTGGCCGAAGGAGGAAGTTAGGAAACAGTCCTGGCTTCGATCATCTCGTCGGTCCAAGAGATCTTCATGAAACGGTCGAACACGCCGATTCAGTGAAAGGCTTTGCATTCTTGCCGTGGTTCGAGATATCGAGCGCGGTGGTTCACGGTTAGCGGAATTATGCGCCTCGATGTATTCGGTCGGCCGTCTGTCAGGCGGAGAGTGAATGCCGGGCCGCGCGGCGAACCCGAGGCGAGTGCTCGACGGCTCTGACCAGACGGACCCCGAAGGGCGCGCCGTCTCAGACCCCGCCCGGGCACGTCGTTCTGCCGGAGAATGCCAAAAACCGCGCTGAATTGTCCTTAGCGCGGTTCGTTGTGCTGCGTGCCCTCGGCAGGATTCGAACCTGCGACACCTGCCTCCGGAGGGCAGTGCTCTATCCCCTGAGCTACGAGGGCGTAGCCGCCTGAGCGACTTCGGAAAGCTTAGCGCATCCCGTCCGGCGTCCTCGCAGGCGGTGGCCGTTAACCGTGGTGATGGTCCACGAGGCGGGCGAGGAGCCGGGTCAGCTGCTCTCGCTCGGCGGGTTCCAGTGGCGCGAGGAAGGCGTCTTGGGTCTCGCTGACCAGGTCTTCGAGGTGCTGGAGCCGCTGGACGCCGGTGCCGGTGAGGGTGATCAGGTTGCGTCTGCCGTCGGCGGGGTCGGGGGCGCGCTCGACGTGGCCCGCGCCGGTGAGTTCGTTGATGACGGCGACGACGTCGCTGCGGTCGATGCCGGTGGAGCGGCTCAAGGCGGCCTGGCTGGACGGGCCGTTCTCGTCGATGGCCGCGAGAATCCCGTAGTGGTACCGGCGGGCTCCGCTGCGGGCGAACTCGTCCATCGCGAGCCGGTGGGCCACGGTGGCGGCCTGGTTGACCAGCCAGCTGGCCTTGCCGCGAAGCCGGACGGGTGCGGTGCTCATCGGGACAGCGTAGCGTTGGTGACACCAACGGACTGGGAGAATATCGTGATCGAGCCGTTCGAGGTGCGGATCCCCGAAGCCGCCATCGCCGACCTGCGAGCCCGGCTGCGTGCCACTCGCTGGCCCGAGCCTGCCACTGTGGACGATTGGACGCAGGGTGTCCCGCTGGAGTTCGCGCGGGAGCTGTGCCGCTACTGGGCCGAGGACTACGACTTCGATTTGGCCGCGCGGGTCAACGCTTTCCCGGGGTTCAAGACCACTGTGGACGGTCTGGGTATCCATTTCCTGCACGTCCGTTCGCCGGAGCCGGACGCGACCCCGCTCGTACTCACGCACGGCTGGCCGGGTTCGGTCGTCGAGTTCCTCGACGTGCTCGGCCCGCTGACCGATCCCGCCGCGCACGGAGGTGACCCCGCGGACGCGTTCCACGTCGTCGCGCCGTCGCTGCCGGGGTTCGGCTGGAGCGACAAGCCGTCGTCGACGGGGTGGAACGTCGAGCGCATCGCGCGGGCGTGGGACGAGCTGATGGGCCTGCTCGGCTATGAGCGCTACGCGGCGCAGGGCGGCGACTGGGGCGCCGGAGTGACGAACATGCTCGCCAAGGTCGCGCCGGAGCGGTTGATCGCCGTCCACGTGAACATGGCGGGCGTCCCGTACGACGAGGCCAAGCTGGGTGAACCGACAGCGGAGGAGAAGGCGGCGATCGGCGATCTGGCCCGGTTCCGCACGGTCGGGTCCGCGTACTCGCAGCAGCAGGGCACCCGCCCGCAGACGGTCGGCTACGGGCTCACCGATTCGCCGGTGGCGCAGGCCGCCTGGATCGCCGAGAAGTTCTGGGAGTGGACCGACAACGACGGCTCACCGGAGACCGCGCTGTCCTGGCGGCAGATGCTCGACGCGATCTCCGTCTACTGGTTCACCGGAACGGCTGCTTCGTCGGCGCGGATCTACTGGGAGAACAAGGAGCGGGACGTTTCCGCGATTGAGGTTCCTTCGGGTATCTCGATCTTCCCGCGCGAGATCATCCGGCCGTCCCGGCGTTGGGCGGAGCTGCGTTACACCGATCTTCGCTGGTACGAGGTGTTGGCCAAGGGCGGTCACTTCGCGGCGTTCGAGCAGCCTGAGGTCTTCGTCGGCCAGTTGCGGGGGTTCTTCCGGTCGCTTCGGTAGCGGTGCGTGTCGGTTTCAGGTGCTGGGAAGGCCCTCCTGGGGGATGGCTTCCTTGTATGGCTTAGGACATGGTGAACTTAGGCTCACCTGTATTGCACATATGCGCATGTGACAATATATTCGGCCTGTCGACTTCACGAGAGGCGGAGCAATGGGTCACGGGCACGGGCACGGGACAGCGTCGCCGTCGAGCGCGTCAGGCCGCTACCTCAAAAGCCTGACGATCGTCCTGGTCATCGGCGCCGGCTTCATGGTCATGGAGTTCATCGTCGGGTTCGCCACGGGCTCGCTCGCGCTGATCTCCGACGCCGCGCACATGTTCACCGACGTCCTCGGTGTCGGCATGGCGCTGGCGGCAATCATGCTGGCCCGGCGCAGCGGCCCGACACTCACCCGCACTTTCGGGTTCTACCGGGCCGAAGTGCTCGCGGCGCTGGGCAACGCCATCCTGCTGTTCGGCGTAGCGGGCTACGTCCTGATCGAGGCCATCGGCCGGATCAGCGACCCGCCTGTCGTGCCCGGCCTGCCCGTGCTGCTGGCGGCGGCCGCGGGTTTGGTCGCGAACATCGTCTCCTTCCTGATCCTGCGCAAGGGCGCGGAGGAGAGCATCAACGTCCGGGGCGCTTACCTCGAGGTCCTCGCCGACCTGATCGGCTCCGTCGGCGTACTGCTGAGCGGTGCGATCACGCTGATGACCGGTTGGCGCTACGCCGACCCGATCATCGGCGTCGCGATCGGCCTGTTCGTCCTGCCCCGCACCTACGCCCTCGCCCGCCGCGCGCTGCGGATCCTGTTCCAGCACGCGCCGAAGGGGGTCGACGTCGCCGGGATCCAAGCCGAACTGGGCGCGCTGAAGGGCGTCGAGGACGTCCACGACCTGCACGTCTGGACGCTGACTTCGGGCATGGAGGTCGCCTCGGTGCACCTCACCATCGCGCCGACCGTCGAACAGGCCACGGTGCTGACCGAGGCGCAGAACCTCCTGGCGAACCGCTACTCGATCGAGCACGCGACGCTGCAGATAGAAGTGCCCCAGTGCGCGCGACGCTGCCGGGAACTCTCCTGGTAGCTCCACCCCCTTCACGCAATTCGTCCTCTAGTTGCGGTAGTTGGCAAGACGAACTACCGCAACTAGAGGACGAATTGCGTGAAGGGGGAGGGTGTCAGTCGGGGAGGGGGGCGGCGCCCCGCTCCTGGAGTAGGCCCTTCATCAGGGTGATCTCGGCACCCTGCGAAACGAGCATGCTCCGCGTCAGCGACTTCACGTCCGCCACGGAGGTGTGATCGTTGCCGTACTGCGCCATCGCCGTACCGCCCATGTGGTGCCGCAGCATCAGCTGGAGGAAGAAGACGTCCATCTCCTTGCCGGTCAGCGACCGCAGTTTGGCCAATTCGGCCGACGTCGCCATGCCCGGCATCGGCGCGCCGTTCGACGGCTTCGGGTCGGCGCCACCGTGCCCGGCGTGCCCGGACATCGGTTCGGTCATCCAGGTCATGTACGCGCCGGTCGTCTGCTCGGGCTGGCCCCACAGGCCCAGCCAGCCCTTCATCCGGCCGACCTGGCCGGTCTGCGTGCGCTCGATGTCGAACGCGAGGGTCTTGATCGCCGGATCGGCCGTGTGGTCCCGCGCCCAGCCCGCCATGGTGACGGCCTGGAGGTGGTGCACCGACATGTCCTGCGCGAAACCGACCTCGATCGACCCCGCCCCCGGGGTCGTCGACTCCGGGCCTGAGTCGAGCAACCTGGTCGTCAAGGCGCCGAGGCCGAAGCCGAGGATCAGCATGACGACCAGGGCCGCCCCGATCACCAGCCACCGGCTCGCCGCCGACCGCGAAGTGTCGTCCGGTTCGTCGATGTACTGGAGATCGGGGTCCATCTGGCTCACTACTTGCTCGCGGGCGCCGAGGGCTGGGTGGCCGGGGGCTGCGACGGCTGACCGGCGCTGGGCTGCCCGTCCTGCTGGGTGCCCGCGGTGCCCTTGTAGTCCATCGGCTTCGCGTCCGGCCCCGGCGGGGTCGGGTCGAACTCGCCCGGCTCGATCTGCGCGTCGCAGGTGGCGTCACGCTCGGGGTACGCGCCGTACGGGTTGGTGCGCAGCGCCGCGATGAACTGGTCGATCCGTTCGTCGGAGGCGCTGTCCAGCTTCAGCTGGTGGCCCCAGGACTGCAGCGAGATCGGCTTGTCCAGGTTCGGGTACGGCGACATCACCGTGTACGGCTTGCCCTCGACGCGGACCTTCAGCAGATCCAGCGCCTCGCCGGTGACCTGCTGCGGGTTGTAGGCGATCCAGATCGCGCCGTGCTCGAGACCGTGGACCATGTTCTCGTTGCGGACGGCGTTCGGGTAGACGACGCCGTTGCACGCGGCCCAGGCCTGGTCGTGCGGGCCACCGAAGGGCGGGAGCTTGTCGTAGGCGACGCGCTCGGCGGCCGTGACGTGTGCCTGGCCCGGGTACTCAGCGGTGACGACCCCGGAGATCCGCTTGGAGGGATCCGGGTCCTGCTGCGAAGGCGCGAAGGCGGCCGCGGTCTCTTCACGGGTCTTCTGCTCGCGCTTCGGTGCTGAGGCGACCATGTAGTAGGTGACCACCGAGGCCGCCAGAGCGACGATCGCGACGACCGCGATGATCGTGCCCCAGGGCGTGCCCTTCTTGGACACGACGGAACTACGGGCGGCCTTCATGGCGTCCTTCGACGACGCGCCCTTTTTTCTGGTTGTCCCGTTAGCCATGGCTCCTGCGTTCTCCGAAGGGGTGGTCCCTGCGCGGGCCAGTGTAGAGACCGCACGTCTGATCACCGTGAACGCATCGGATGATCACCGGCTTGGCTCACACCTTCCGGCGGTCGCTGCGAAGCCCCGACCAGCTGACACCTAGAATTCCGCGAGTGACTCCCGCAGCTCTCGCCGACCTGGTCCGTAACTCAGCCGTGCAGGTTCTCACCGCGCGCGGCCTCGACGATTCCGTGCTGCCGGAGAAGGTGACGATCGAACGTCCCCGCAACCCCGAGCACGGCGATTACGCGACCAACCTGGCACTGCAGGTGGCCAAGAAGGCGGGGATGAAACCCCGCGACTTCGCCGACGCGCTGGCCGAGGCCCTCGCCGCGGCCGACGGCATCGACTCGGCCGAGGTCGCCGGGCCGGGCTTCCTCAACCTGCGGCTCGCCGCCGACGCGCAGGGGCAGATCGTCCAGCAGGTCCTCGACGCCGGGGACAAGTACGGTCTCGGCGACGAGCTGGCCGGGGTCAAGATCAATCTCGAGTTCGTCTCGGCGAACCCCACTGGCCCGATCCACCTCGGCGGCACTCGCTGGGCCGCGGTCGGCGACGCGCTGGGCCGGGTGCTGTCCGCACAGGGCGGTCTGGTCACCCGCGAGTACTACTTCAACGACCACGGCGCGCAGATCGACCGCTTCGTCCGGTCCCTGATCGCGGCCGCCAAGGGCGAGCCCGCCCCGGAGGACGGGTACGCGGGCGGCTACATCAACGACATCGCCGCCGAGGTCCTCCGCCAGGAGCCGAGTGCGTTGTCGCTGCCCGACGACCAGCGCGCCGAGACCTTCCGCCGGGTCGGCATCGAGCTGATGTTCACCGAGATCAGGCAGAGCCTGCACGATTTCGGCACCGATTTCGACGTCTACTTCCACGAGAACTCGCTGCACGAGTCCGGCGCCGTCGCGTCGTCGGTGCAGAAGCTGAAGGACTCCGGGAACCTGTACTTCGAGGACGGCGCCTGGTGGCTGAAGTCCAAGGAACACGGCGACGACAAGGACCGCGTCGTCATCAAGAAGGACGGCAACCCGGCCTACATCGCCGGTGACCTCGCCTACTTCCAGGACAAGCGCAAGCGCGGTTTCGACCTCTGCATCTACATGCTCGGTGCCGACCACCACGGGTACATCGCCCGGCTCAAGGCCGCCGCCGCCGCGTTCGGCGACGACCCGGCCGTGGTCGAGGTGCTGATCGGCCAGATGGTCAACCTGGTCGCCGACGGCAAACCCGTCCGGATGAGCAAACGCGCCGGAACCGTGATCACCATGGAGGACCTCGTCGGCACCGTCGGTGTGGACGCGGCCCGCTACGAGCTGATCCGCTACTCGGTCGACTCCACTTTGGACATCGACCTCGACCTGTTGCGCAAGCACTCCAACGACAACCCGGTCTACTACGTCCAGTACGCCCACGCGCGGCTGGCCTCCTTGCAGCGCAACGCTTCCGACCTCGGTCTCAAGCCCGAAGTACGTATTCCCGCCGAGGGCTCATCAACACAGACCGATGGCGATGTCGACTTCGGTTTGCTTACGCTGCCCGCCGAGGGCGATCTGATCCGCACACTCGGCGAATTCCCGACCGTCCTCCGCCGAGCGGCGCAGCTGCGTGAACCGCACCGCGTCGCCCGGTACCTCGAAGAACTCGCCGGCGCCTACCACAAGTGGAACGCCGTCGGCCGGGTTCTCCCGAAGGGCGACGAGGAGACCACCCCCCTCACGTTCTCCCGGCTCGCGCTCTGTGAAGCGACTCGCCAGGTGCTGGCGAACGGCCTCACCGTGCTCGGTGTCTCCGCTCCGGAGCGGATGTGATGGGACACGGCGCCGAAACGACGCCCGCGCTCCACCCGAAGGGCTCGCTAACACGGAGGCAGGGCGTCCTACGAGCGCGACGTAACTTTTTCGACCTACCTGACGCCCTGGCTACGCGTTCGCGCGGCCTTGATCGAGCGGAGTAACGCAGAATGGCTCACCCCGCCGGCCCCCGCCACGCCGACGTCTACCCCCACGCCGACGCCTCCGGTTTCCCGCCGTCGAGTCCAGCGGAACTCGACAGGCTGTATCCGAAGGTCTGGCCCCGCAACACCTTCCGCGGAGGGGACGGCGTCGTGCGCATCGCGGGCGTCGACGTCCGCGAACTCGCCGAGCAGTACGGCACGCCGCTGTTCGTCGTCGACGAGGCCGACTTCAAGTCGCGCTGCGCCGACTACGCCGAGGCGTTCGACGACCCGGCTCTCGTGCATTACGCGTCCAAGGCGTTCCTGTCCATCGAGATCGCCCGCTGGGTGGCCGAGCAGGGGTTGAGCCTGGACGTCTGCAGCGGCGGCGAACTCGTCGTCGCGCAGCGCGCGAACTTCCCGGCCGAGCGGATCACCTTCCACGGCAACAACAAATCGCTCGACGAACTCGAAGCGGCCGTCGAGGCAGGCGTCGGCACGGTCGTGGTCGACTCGTATTACGAGATCGCGCGGCTGGCCGATGTCGCCGTCCGGCACGACGTCACGCAGAACGTGCTGATCCGGGTCACGGTCGGCGTCGAGGCGCACACCCACGAATTCATCGCGACCGCCCACGAGGACCAGAAGTTCGGTTTCTCGCTGGCCTCCGGTGACGCGGCGGAGGCCGTGCGCCGGGTGCTCAACGCGCCGTCGCTCAACCTGATCGGCCTGCACAGCCACATCGGTTCGCAGATCTTCGACGCCGACGGTTTCGAGGTCGCCGCCCGCCGCGTGGTCGGCCTGCTGGCCGAACTCGCCAAGGAGCACGGCACCGACCTGCTCGACCAGTTGTCGATCGTCGACCTCGGTGGCGGTTTCGGCATCGCCTACACCGACAAGGACAACCCGCCCCCGCCCGCGCAGATGATCACGCAGATCCGCGAGATCGTCCGCAAGGAATGCGAGTACGCGGGCCTTCCGGTGCCGAAGATCGCCGGTGAGCCCGGCCGCGCCATCGCCGGCCCCGGCACGATCACGCTGTACGAGGTCGGCACCATCAAGGACGTCTCGCTCGGCGACAAGGCCGCCCGGCGTTACGTCAGCGTCGACGGCGGGATGAGCGACAACATCCGCACCGCGCTCTACGACGCGGTGTACGACTGCCGTCTCGTTTCCCGCTCCGCCGACGACGACGGGGACGGCCAGGCCGCCGCCGCGCTGTCCCGGGTCGTGGGAAAACACTGTGAGTCCGGCGACATCGTCGTCCGGGACTGCTGGCTCCCCGACACTCTTGCTCCCGGCGACCTGCTCGCCGTGGCGGCCACCGGGGCGTATTGCTACTCGATGGCCAGCGGATACAACCGGCAGCCGCGGCCCGCGGTGGTGGCCGTGCGCAACGGCAGCGCCCGCGTGCTGCTGCGGCGGGAGACGACGGACGACATGCTGCGCCTGGAGGTCTAGCAAGTGTCTACTGTGGACGGACGCGTGATCAGGGTCGCCCTGCTCGGCTGTGGGACGGTCGGCGGTGAGGTCGTCCGGCTGCTCACCGAGCAGGCCGATGAGCTCGCCGCCAGGGCCGGCGCCAGGGTGGAGCTGGCAGGCATCGCGGTGCGGCGCCCCGACAAGCACCCCGAGCTGCCACCGGAGCTGGTGACCTCCGACGTGACGAAGCTCGTCACCTCCGACGACGTCGACGTGGTCGTCGAGCTGGTCGGCGGGATCGAGCCGGTGCGGCAGTGGCTGGTCGACGCGCTCAAGGCCGGAAAATCCGTTGTCACGGCCAATAAAGCGCTGATGGCCGAGCATGCCGCGGAGCTGTTCGAGGCCGCCGACGCGTCCGGCGTGGACCTGTACTTCGAGGCCGCCGTCGCCGGGGCGATCCCGTTGCTGCGCCCGCTGCGCGAATCGCTGGCGGGCGACCGCATCACCCGAGTGATGGGCATCGTCAACGGCACCACCAACTTCATCCTCTCCGCGATGGACCAGACCGGCGCGGGCTACGCGGAAACGCTGGAAGAGGCCAGCAGGCTCGGATACGCCGAGGCGGACCCGACGGCCGACGTCGACGGCTACGACGCCGCGTCCAAGGCCGCGATCCTCGCCTCGCTCGCGTTCCACACCCGTGTCACGGCCTCCGACGTGCATCGCGAGGGCATCGCCGACGTCACCGCGTCGGACCTCGCCGCGGCGAACGTGCTGGGCCGCACGGTGAAACTGCTCGCGATCTGCGAGCGCGTCACCTCCGACGACGGCGCCGAATCCGTCTCGGCGCGGGTGCATCCGGTGATGATCCCGCGCGGCCACCAGCTCGCCGGGGTCGGCGGGGCGTACAACGCCGTCTACGTCGAGGCCGACGCCGCCGGTGAGCTGATGTTCTACGGTCAGGGCGCCGGTGGCGCGCCGACCGCGAGTGCCGTGCTCGGCGACCTCGTCGCGGTGGCTCGAAACCGGGTCGTCGGCGGCCGTGGCCCGCGCGAATCCGCGCACGCCGCGCTCCCGGTCAGGCCGATGGGCCAGACGCCGACGCGCTACCACGTCAGTCTCGACGTGGCCGATCGAGCGGGCGTGCTCGCCCAGGTGGCCCAGGCGTTCGCCGGGCACGGTGTCAGCATCGCCGCGGTGCGGCAGCGGGACGCCAACGACACGGCCAGCCTGGTCGTCGTCACCCACCTGGCGCCGGACGCCGCTCTGCGGTCCACTGTGGACGACATTGCGAAGCTCGACGTGGTCAACCAGGTCGTCAGTGTGATGCGTGTGGAAGGCGAAGACCAGTGATTCCCCAACCATGGCCAGGAATCATCCAGGCCTATCCCGACCGGATCCCGGTCCCGCCCGGCGCGAAGGTGATCACCCTCGGCGAGGGCAACACCCCGTTGCTGCCCGCGGCGCACCTCTCGGAACTGACCGGCTGCGAGGTCTACCTCAAGGTCGAAGGCGTGAACCCGACCGGGTCGTTCAAGGACCGCGGGATGACCGTCGCCATCACGCACGCGCTCGCCAGCGGGCTGCAGGCGGTCATCTGCGCCTCCACCGGCAACACGTCGGCGTCGGCCGCCGCCTACGCGGCCCGTGCCGGGCTCACCTGCGCGGTGCTGGTGCCTCAGGGCAAGATCGCGATGGGCAAACTCGCTCAGGCCGTGCAGCACGGCGCGCGGATCCTGCAGGTGGACGGCAACTTCGACGACTGCCTCGAACTGGCGCAGAAGACCGCGATCGATTACCCGGTGACCTTGGTCAACTCGGTCAACCCGGTGCGTATCGCCGGTCAGAAGTCGGCCGCGTTCGAGATCTGCGACGTACTCGGCAAGGCGCCGGACATCCACTGTCTGCCGGTGGGCAACGCGGGCAACATCACCGCTTACTGGGCGGGATATTCCGAGTACGCCGGGGACGGTGTGGTGAAGAACACCCCGCGCATGTTCGGTTTCCAGGCGGCCGGTGCCGCGCCGCTCGTGCACGGCGAGCCGGTGGCCGATCCGGACACCATCGCGACCGCGATCCGCATCGGCAGCCCCGCGTCCTGGGACGGCGCGATGAAGGCGAAGAACGCCTCTTCCGGGCTGTTCGAGGCGATCACCGACGAGGAGATCCTCGAGGCGTATCGGCTGCTCGCCCGCAAGGAGGGCGTGTTCGTCGAGCCCGCTTCGGCGACCAGCGTCGCGGGCCTGCTCGCGACGGCCGCCGACGGACGCCTGCCGAAGGGCTCGACCGTTGTGTGCACCGTCACCGGACACGGCCTGAAGGACCCGGCCACGGCGCTGGAAGGCAACGTCGAGGTCGAACCGCTCGCCGTCGACCCGACCGCCGTCGCCGCGGCGCTGGACCTGCGATGACGCTGATCGAGGTCAAGGTCCCGGCGTCTTCGGCGAACCTCGGCCCGGGGTTCGACACGCTGGGACTGGCGCTGGCGCTCTACGACCGGGTCGAACTCCAGATCACCGACGCGGGGCTCAAGATCGAGGTGATCGACGTCGGCGCGGGCGACGTGGACGACGTCCCGACCGGCGAATCGCACCTGGTCGTCCGTGCTTTCCGGCGCGGCTGCGAGCACCTCGGCCTCCGGCCGCCGGGCCTGCACCTGCGCTGCTTCAACGCCATCCCGCACGCCCGCGGCCTCGGCTCGTCCGCGGCCGCCGTCGTGACCGGTGTCGCGGCGGCGTACGCGCTGGCTGAGAAGGCCCTGGACGACGACGCGCTGCAACTGGCGGCCGAGTTCGAAGGGCACGCCGACAACGCCGCGGCGAGCCTGCTGGGCGGCTTCGTGGTGGCCTGGAACGAGGGCGAGCGGTTCCGCGCCGAACGTCTCCAGCCGCACCACGACATCCGGCCCGTGGTCGCGATCCCGGCGTTGCGGTCCTCGACCGACGCGACGCGCGGACTGCTTCCCGCCCAGGTCCCGCACGCCGACGCGGCGTTCACGGCCGGCCGTGCGGCGCTCGCGGTGCACGCGCTCACCGCGCGCCCCGACCTGTTGCTCTCCGCTACCGAAGATCGGCTCCATCAGCATTACCGGGCGCCCGCGTACCCGGCGAGCAGCGAACTCGTGCGCGCCTTGAGGGCCGAAGGGGTGGCCGCGGCCATTTCCGGGGCCGGTCCGAGCGTGCTGGCGCTGACCACCGAAGGAATACTCCCGACGGGTGTCGACGTCACATCCTTCGACGTCACCGAGCTGCCGATCGATCCGGGTGGAGTTCAGGTTGCGGCTCAGTAAAGCCTCGGTCACAGGCGACGCCCCACGTCCCGCCACGCGGGGGGTGGTTGTTGCACCGGGCCGTGGTGCGGTCTACCCTCGGGGGCGTTCGATCACCGTGCGTTTCCGCACCCGGTGCCGGTCCAGGTGGACAGTGTCATCCTTGGCCCGCATCCTTCGTTGATCCGCCAGTTCCGTACACCGCCTGGCAAGCGGGAGTGGCGGAGGGACGCAGGCGGGTTCCCGGTTCCGGCGGTGCCGAATTCCGCTTCCTCCGTTTGGAGGACGCAAACCCCTGTGCAGGAGGCCTTTTCTTGGTCCTGTTGGAACAGCTCTGCTGTGTTCAATACGGCTGAGGAGCTGATCGCCCGTATCGGGGGCCAGATACGCCGTTTCGCAATCGGACGCGAACGGCGGTCCGCTGATCCACCTGGAGGCGTGGATCGGTCAGGAAGGACATTTGTGAGCAACACCGATCTTTTGAGCGACGTCGAAGGTGGCGCCGCCGAGTCGAACGGCGTCGTCGCTCCCAAGCGCACGGTCGGCGGATTGACCGGCAAGACCGTCGCCGAACTGCGCTCGATCGCTGGGGACCTTGGCATCGGCGAGACCACGGGTATGCGTAAGGGTGACCTGATCGCGGCTATCCGCGAGCGCCAGGGCAAGACCAAGCGCAAGTCCCCCGCCGCGGCGAGCGAAACGCTTCCGCTCGAGGGGATCGACGCGCCACGGAAGGCCCCCAAGGCCGAAGCACCCAAGGCGGAGGCCCCGAAGCAGGAGGCCCCGAAGGCCGAAGCGCCGAAGGCGGAAGCCGCCCCGGCCGAAGCCCCACGCGCCGAGAAGGCCGAAAAGGTCTCGGAGAACGGCTCCGCGCCCGCCGCCGAGCGGCCCGCGCAGCAGGAGAACCAGCAGGACGGCCAGTCGCAGCAGGAAGAGGGCGGCCGTAGCCGTCGTCGCCGCGGCTCCAACCGCGCCGCGGGTTCACCCGAGCAGGGTGGCCAGCAGCGTGACCGTGGTGAGCAGCGTGAGCGCGGCGAGCAGCGTGAGCGCGGCGAGCGGAACGAACGCGGCGACCGTGGTGAGCGTGGCGACCGCAACGAGCGCGGCGATCGTGGTGAGCAGGGCGGCAACCGCCAGGGCAACCGTGACGGCAACCGCGACAACCGCGGCCAGGACAACCGCCAGCGCAACCAGCAGGGCGGTGGCCAGGACAACAGCCAGCGTCAGGGCCAAGGTCAGCAGGCCGACGACGACGAGGAAGGCGGCCGTCGTGGCCGTCGCTTCCGCGACCGTCGCCGCCGGGGTGCCGGCGGTGGCCGTGAACAGGCCGGTTCGCCCGACACCGAGATCCGCGAGGACGACGTCCTGCTGCCCGTCGCGGGCATCCTGGACGTGCTCGACAACTACGCGTTCGTGCGTACCTCGGGCTACCTCGCCGGGCCGAACGACGTGTACGTCTCGCTTTCGCTGGTCCGCAGGTACGGCCTGCGCCGCGGTGACGCCATCACCGGTGTCGTGCGCCAGCCGCGGGACGGCGAGCAGCAGCGGCAGAAGTTCAACCCGCTGGTGCGCGTCGACTCGATCAACGGCCTGGAGCCGGACGAGGCGAAGCGGCGTCCCGAGTTCACCAAGCTGACCCCGCTGTACCCGAACGAGCGGCTGCGCCTCGAGACCGAGTCGCACAAGCTCACCACCCGCGTCATCGACCTGGTGATGCCGGTCGGCAAGGGGCAGCGTGCCCTGATCGTGTCTCCGCCGAAGGCGGGTAAGACCACGATCATGCAGGACATCGCGAACGCGATCTCCACGAACAACCCCGAGTGCCACCTGATGGTCGTCCTCGTCGACGAGCGTCCGGAAGAGGTCACCGACATGCAGCGGTCGGTGAAGGGTGAGGTCATCGCCTCCACCTTCGACCGTCCGCCGTCCGACCACACCTCGGTCGCGGAGCTGGCCATCGAGCGGGCGAAGCGCCTGGTCGAGATGGGACACGACGTCGTCGTGCTGCTCGACTCGATCACTCGTCTGGGTCGTGCGTACAACCTGGCGGCTCCGGCATCCGGCCGGATCCTCTCGGGTGGTGTCGACTCGACGGCGTTGTTCCCGCCGAAGCGTTTCCTCGGCGCGGCACGCAACATCGAGAACGGCGGCTCGCTGACGATCTTCGCCACGACGATGGTCGAGACCGGGTCCACCGGTGACACGGTCATCTTCGAGGAGTTCAAGGGCACCGCGAACGCGGACCTCAAGCTCGACCGGAAGATCGCCGAGCGGCGGGTGTTCCCCGCGGTGGACATCGCTCCGTCCGGTACCCGCAAGGAAGATCTGCTGCTTTCACCGGACGAGCTCGCGGTCATCCACAAGCTGCACCGGGTGCTGCACGCGCTGGACTCGCAGCAGGCCATCGACCTGCTGATCTCGCGTCTGCGCAAGACGAAGACCAACCTCGAGTTCCTCATGCAGGTCTCGAAGACGGCCCTCGGCTCGAACGACGACGACTGATCTTTCGGTCTCGAAGTACAGGAAGGCCCCCTTCCTTGCGCCAGGCGCAAGGAAGGGGGCCTTCCTGTACTTGAGATGCGGCGAGATCGCAGCCAGACAGGGGCGTTATGGGCTCGCTACCAGAGCGGATCGTCGTCTACGGCGTCACCGGTTCGGGGAAGACGACCCTGGCCCGGCGGCTGGCCGAGCGCACGGGTCTGCCGTGGCATTCGGTGGATGACGATCTCGCCTGGGAACCGGGCTGGATCGCCGTGGCCGACGAGGAACAGCGGCGCCGGATCGCGCGGTTGGTCGCCGAGGACCGCTGGGTCATCGATGGCATGTTCGCCAAATGGCGTGACATCGCAGTGCCCAGGGCCGAGCTGATCGTGGCGCTGGACTATCCGCGCTGGGTTTCGCTGAGCCGTCTGGTGCGCCGGACGGTGGTGCGCTGCGTCACCCGTCGCCCGGTCTGCAACGGCAACGTCGAAACGCTGCGGGGGATGTTCTCCGGCGACTCGATCATCGTGTGGCACTTCCGGTCCTTCGCCCGCAAACGGCGGACCCTCCGCGACTGGGACGCGGATCCCGGAGTGCCGGTGGTGCGGCTGACCTCGCCGCGCGCGACAAGGCGTTGGCTGGACGTCGCGGCCGCCGTTGAAACGCGGATCGTGTAGTGCCCCCCAATGTGGCATTGGAGACCCTCAACGTCCCCAATGCCACATCGGGGGCACTACACGACTCACGAGATCAGGTGCTCAGCGGTGCGGGACGGCGGCAGGAGTCCAGCCGCGGTAGTTGTTGAAGTAGTGCACGCTCGACGCGTGGCCGATCTTGCCGCCGATGCTGGAGGCGTAGATCCCGCCGGAACCGTCGGCGATGCCGACGTGCCCCCACTGGCTGATGTTCCAGTACACGAAGGAGCCCTTCGGCGGCGTTCCGGTCGTGTGCTTCGGGCTCGCGCCGTTCCAGTGGGCGTTGGCCGAGGCCCAGACGCCAGTGGTCCCGTACGCGTTCTCGACGGCCTTCTCGCAGAGGCCCTGGTACGCGGTGGAGCCGGCTTTGTTCTTGAACCACTGGACGGCACCGGCGGGCGTGCCGTCTCCGGCGCCCTGGATCGTGAGGTCTCCCTCGGGCACCGTGGTGAACGTGCCCGCCGCGGGGTTGATGTCGGCGGCGGTGATGGTGGCGCCCGCTTCGGGGGCGGCCGGAGCGGCCGCGGCGACCGGAGCCATGGCGAAAGCCGCGATGGCCAGCGCCGCGACGGACGCGGGCTTCGCCACCTTGGCGAGGATAGTGCGCATGATGCAAACCTCCCGTGGAGTATTTTCCAACAGGGGGACGGTCTCGTGAACGAGTACAAATTTCGTACAACTCGGTGTCGATGGTTGACTACTCCACGTGTCGGAATATGCCGGGGGAGGGGTGCGTTAACCCCACTGCCAGCGCATCTGGCAAACTCATCCGCTGAAGTCCGGCACCGGTTCACCCCGCTCGGGGACCCGGGGCCAACGAGAGAGGACACCATGAAAAGCGGTATTCACCCCGAGTACGTGGTCACGGACGTGAACTGCGACTGCGGTAACACCTTCACCACGCGCAGCACCAAGACCTCCGGCAACCTCCACGTCGAGATCTGCTCCAACTGCCACCCGTTCTACACCGGCAAGCAGAAGCTCATGGACACCGGCGGCCGCGTCGCGCGCTTCGAGGCTCGCTACGGCAAGCGCAAAAAGGCCGAAGACGCCAAGTAGCTTGAACGACGGCGCCTACCCGCATGTCCGGGTAGGCGCCGTTTTCGTGGTGTTGCAGCCTTGGTTGGCCCGGGCAGTTGAGAGGTGGAGTGGTGGATTCGAGTTCACTAAGGGGTCTGCTCGAAGAGCACGCCCAGCTGGAAGAGCAGCTGGCCGATCCGTCCGTGCACGCCGATCAGACACGCGCGCGCAAGCTCGGCCGCCGATATGCGGAGCTGAGCCCGGTCGTCAAGACGGTCCGAGAGCTCGACGCCGCCCGCGACGACCTCGAGACGGCGAAGGAGCTGGTGTCGGAAGACGCGACCTTCGCGGCCGAGGCTGAGGAGATCTCCGCCAAGATCCCCGTGCTCGAGGCCAAGCTCACCGAACTGCTCCTGCCGCGCGACCCGTACGACGGCTCCGACGTGGTCATGGAGATCAAATCGGGTGAAGGTGGCGAGGAGTCGGCGCTGTTCGCCGGCGACCTGCTGCGCATGTACCTGCGCTACGCCGAGCGTCACGGCTGGAAGGCCGAAGTGCTCGACTCTGTCGACTCGGACCTCGGCGGCTTCAAGGACGTCACCGTGTCCATCAAGAGCCGTTCGGCCGCCATCGACGGCGTTTGGGCGCGGTTGAAGTTCGAGGGCGGGGTGCACCGCGTGCAGCGCGTGCCGGCCACCGAATCGCAGGGCCGCATCCACACTTCCGCGTCCGGCGTGCTCATCTACCCCGAACCCGAGGACGTCGAGGTCGAGATCGACCCGAACGACCTGCGGATCGACGTCTACCGCTCGTCCGGCCCCGGCGGCCAGAGCGTGAACACGACCGACTCGGCCGTGCGCATCACGCACCTCCCGACCGGCGTGGTCGTCTCGTGTCAGAACGAGAAGTCGCAGATCCAGAACCGCGCCCGCGCCCTGCAGGTGCTGCAGGCCCGCCTCCAGGCGATCGCCGAGGAAGAGGCCGCCACGAAGGCATCGGACGCCCGCCGCTCGCAGATCCGCACCGTCGACCGCTCTGAGCGGGTCCGCACCTACAACTTCGCCGAGAACCGCATCGCCGACCACCGGGTGAACTACAAGGCGTACAACCTGGACCAGGTCCTCGACGGCGACCTCGACGGCGTGCTGGACGCGCTCATCACCGCGGACCGCGAAGAGCGACTGGCCGAACACGCGGGCTGACGGCCAGTGTCGGACGACAGTGTCGCGTACCCGGCGATGCGGGAGATGGTCGCGAGGGCCGTCGAGGCGTTCTCGGATGTCGATTACCAAGGGCGAGAGTGGGTCCGGGGAGAGAGTCGGCCCGCGCGCCTGGACAACTTCACGACGCAGCTGAACGCACTGGACGATGTCCAAATGCTCGAAGCGCCGGAAAACACCATCGGCGACATTTTGCGTGACGAGCGTGAGGTGGCGGTCTTCGGTCCGCTGAGCGACGCTTTCGAGAACCTGTTCGGCAAGCTGGGCACGAAGCTGTCGGACGAGGAATACCTGAATTCGGCCGAATGGCCTCAGGTGGTGGCCGCGGCCAAGGCCGCCTTGGCGGTCCTCTCGGAAACCAGGTAGCCGGACGGCTGGTGTCGCGTGACCGGGTGTTGCCTGCCGAAGGATGGCGCCAGGCAGGCACGATCACGGCACAGCTAGCCCGGTTCGGTGGCGAACGGGTCGTCCTCCAGTCCGGTGTGGATGGCCCGGACGGACATGCCCACGTGGGAGAGCCGCTCGGTCACCTCGTTCGTGACCCGGCGGAGCGCCTCTTCGCCACTTTCCCCGGCGACGGCAGGGAAAGCCGACAGCAGCACCGCTTCGCAGGGCCCCGCGTCCGTGCTGATCCGGACCAGCGACGCCGAAAGGTCGGTCGCGGGCCCGCCGCACAGGTCCACGGCCAGCCGTAGGTCGCCGGTGGGGACGTAAAGATGCACCCGCGAAATGACATCTGTTTCCTCACGCGGGGTGAAATCGTGCCGGGGGACGTACGCCGGTTCGCGCGGATCGGTGCCGCCGACGGCCGCCATCAGTGAATAAAGCGTGTATCCGTCGGCTTGGGTGTCGTAGGCGTCGTAGCTTCCGTAATGGCCGGTCTCCGGCGTGCCGCGGATTTCGAAGAATTCCGCATTCAGGCCGAAGTGGAAAAGCGCCGGTACCGCGGCCCGGTGCAGCGTCTCGGCGGGTTCCTCGCCGTTCGCCGGAGGCGTGCGATAGCCGACGGAGACTGAGTAGCCCTTCCAGTCGCCTTCGGGGTCCGCACGGCAAATCTCCAGCTCGGTGGCTTCGAACTCACCGATGAGACGTTCGCCCAGCGCGGTGGCGGCGGCGAAATCGCCGGTTTCGATATTCGCGGATATCCGCGTGACGACTTCCGTTTCCCGGAGATCCATGACTATTTCGCTGGCCCTTCGGCGAGTGCGGGTGTGCCAAGCCTACGCGGACTGCACGTCGGGTGGAACGACACCCGTCCTGTGAGGGTGCTCGAGGACACGCGTTTTGTGGCGTGGCGTCATATGTGGTCGCGAGGTTTTCTCCAGCGGTGAAACTTTCGCAGGAATCAATACGTCGGCCGGCAGATGCGCGTCGAGCATCTGCCGGCCGACGTCGGCGCCGCGAAGTCGGGTCTTAGGCGAACGTAGGCCCGGCATGACACCTACTGGTCAGAGCCAGGACCTCGGCGCCGGACCGTTGTCGAAGCGCCCTTCGTTGAGTTGCTTCTGGAAGTACTCGTCCATATAAGTCGCCCGATAGGTTCCGTCCAGGAGGCCGACAGCCTTCGCTTCGGCCTTGCCAAGAAGGCGAAATGGTCCTTCGAGAGGTCCTGCACCGCCGTACTCACCGAACCGATGGCCCGAGCCCGTCACGGCATTCCAATAGACCTAGGGTGGATCAGGGAACGATTCGAGGAGCGCCGGGTAGTTTCCGACAATCGGCCGAGTACTGTTCCTGATCAACCTATGGCCAGTGTAGATCGGAATGTGTCGAGCGCGATGGCACCGACGTCGCCGACCTGCGGTCGAGAGGAGACGCCTGCCAGTAGCCCGACGGCAAGGCCCATGGTGTCAGCCCCGAGTGCAACCGCCAAGTGATGCCCTCGCGGCTCCGCGGGGATCGCGACGACGTCGCCGACCTGCGGCTGTGCGTTCTTCGTCGCAGGTTAAGGACAAAGCCTGAATGTTCTCGACCCGCGATGTCGGCGAAGGGACGGTTACTGGCCTCAAGCACCTCGAGGATGCGGCTCGCGAGGTTTTCGGTCGACATCGTCTGGGGGCTACCTGCACTACTCCGGTCGATGAGAAGTGTCAGGAACGCGCTTGCCACGCTGAAGGTGTTGTCGTTGAGCGAAACGACCCTGTCTGAAGGCTCAGCTTTGTACCAACTGTTGTCCTTCTTCTTCGCCTTCATCAGAAGCGGAAAGGAAGCATCAGCAAGAGTGCTGTCTCCTGGCTGAACCGACATACTCAGGATTTCGAGGAATTCTCCGAGTGTCGGTTCTCCGTCCATCTCTTCGGCGAACGCCTCGAAGACATGATCCAGTGACTCCAGGGCGGCTCGCAGATCGTTCGCTGCCAGCGGCGGGTTCACGGGCAGCTCCCGCCTCGCAGCTGCTTAAGCCGCGCCTCGTGGCCTTCATACTCCGGCATGCTGCGCTCAGCGAGTGGGTTCTGGCGGTTGCCGCGAAAGTCCCCTTCCCTGCGGCCGATGTAGGTCTTGTTTTCTTGGCTGAGTCGATGCTCCAGCAAACGGCCTCCCCGTACGTCCGCTGTTCGGAATGGGATCCAAGTAGTCGCCATCGTCCTTGTTGAACCGTCTGGGACAACCTCGTCCACTCAGTCGGTCGAAGTGGACTGCGATACGACCGGAACCCCGAGAACGCACAAACCTGCGGATGAGCGTCAGCCGGAGATGGACGCCGTCTCCGGCTCGTGTTCCTCGGCGACCGGCACCTCTTCCTGGCGCCGAGGCAGGAACGAGAGTGCGGCGAAGGCGGCGGCGAGCAGGGTCGGGTAGATCGTCAGCTGCTGGTGCTTGACGTTCTCGATGCCTTCCGCGAGACCGGAGACCAGGAGCTGGCCCATCGCGAAGAGCAGGAACATGAGCACCACGATGCCGACGTCGCGGCGCCCGGCGCGATTACGGAAGGCTCGCAGCCCGGCCCAGCCGATGAGCAGCCAGATCGGCAGCAGGGCGAACAGCCCCAGCGGCGCGATCGAGCCGGTGATCCCGGACAGCACCGGGATCCGGTACTCCTTGGCGAGCGGTGGCTGCCCGGCGTGCTCGCCGAAGCTGCCGAGGTTCGGCACCCGTGCGGTCAGCGTCTCCTGCGCGGACCTGTGCAGCATCTCGACCACCCGTCCCGGGTGATCGAGGTAGTACTGGGCGACGTTGCGGCGGCTGATCTTGTCGCGGTACTGGGCGTATTCGGGGTCGCGCCACGCTGCGTTCGCGCTCCACCAGCCTGTGCCGACGTACCGGGCGAACTCCGGCGGGAGGCCCAGCGCGGCGAGGTCAGCGGTGGTGTCGTGGTTTCCGTCCACGATCCCGTTGAACACGACGTGGTACATATTGGCCTCGCGGTACTCAGCGTTGGCCGAGTCGCCCGCGCCCTGCACCAGCGCGGTACCCGTGCCGACGACGGCGAGCACGGCCAGCGGCAACGCCCACCGGGCGAGACCGCGGCTGCCCGCCGGGCGGACGAACAGCAGCGCGAGCGCGAACAGCGGGATCAGCAGCAGCGTCTGCGACTTCGCGTTGATGCCGATCATCGCGCCGAGCACGGTGACCGCGGCGCCGGTGTAGCGCCACGGCCCGGTGCGGTGCATCAGCAGGAGCCCGCCGGCGAGCAGGAGCATCCCGACGAACGCGGCGCCCTCGCTCAGCACGGAGGCGAAGTACCCGAAGAAGGCCGAGTCCGCGGCGACCAGCAGCAGCGCGGCCGTGGCGATGACGCTGTTCCGGACCGAGAGGCGCAGGCCGACGACGATCGCGGCGATCCCGCCCGCGACCAGCAGACAGCCCAGCACGCCCAGCACCAGCAGGTTCAGGATCGCCGACGAGCCGAGCAGCTGCCCGACCTCGCTGGCGATCTTGTCGATCCAGCTCTGGCTGGAGATGTAATCGCTGTTGCAGGCCGGGGCGGGGCCGTAGGAGAAGCGGACGAAGTATTCCGAAGGCCGGTTCAGCTCGCGGGCGCCGAGCTGGCACAGGATGCGCCAGCCGTCGCCGTTGTCCGCCATGCCGATCGGGCGCGGAACCAGGAAACGGACGAGTAGGACCCCGAGTGCGGCTAGAAATACGCCTGAGGTCAGTCGGATTTCCCAGGTCTTCACCCGCGTCACCTTAGAAGATTCCGGAGGGTGATCAGTTCGTGCCCTCTCCAACGCTTGAGGAGAGGAACTTCTGGATCACGCCGAGCCATTCGTCGCGGGCCTCGACGCCGATGCCGTTGCTTCTCACCAGTGGCGGCGAAGATGAGGAACTTCGCCAACAGTCGCCGGACGCCGCCCAGCGAGAGCCGGTTGTCCGGTTTCGTGAACCCGGGGTGCCGGGTCGCGGCGCGAACTGCGGCTCCGGTGCCGGGTGCGGGCGAGGCCATCGAGGGTGAAGGTCAAGCACACCGCACCTTCACGACGACGCGGCCATCACCGTGAGGCAGATCCGCGCGCTGCTCACGGCCGGGCTGGCCACGCAGGTCATCGTCATGGTGCGCCGTGCGTGAACGGCGAACTGCCGCAACTCGACCTGTGCCCGACGGTCGTGGCGGAGATCCGGCGCGAACTGGCCGAGATGGACGACCACATCGACACGCTCAGGCGGCGTCGCGGGACACTGGCCGGATATCTCACCGTCGACGCGTAGGGGAGCAGCGTGGAAGCCCTGGCCAGGTTCGGGTTCGAACTGGGTGTGCTCAAACGGATCCGGCGGGCCGGGTGGTGGCAGGCGGGGGTCCGTGATCCCGAATCGGTCGCCGAGCACACCACGCGGGTCGCGCAGCTGGCAGGCCTGCTGGCGGCCGAGGGCGGCGCCGACCCGGCGAAGGCGGCGTACCTCGCGCTCTGGCACGACACGCAGGAGACGCGGACCGGGGACCTCCCGCATACGATCAAGGGTTTCGTCGAGAAGCCGGACCCGCGAGCGATCACCGCCGCGCAGACGTCGGCACTTCCCGGCGCCGCGCGCGACTCGGTGCGCGAGGCCGTCGACGAATACGAGACCGCGAAGAGCCCGGAGGCGCTCTACGCACGCGACGCGGACAAACTCGAGATGCTGCTCCAGGCCGTCGAGTACCGCGATATCGGCGTACAGAACGTCGACGAGTGGATCGCTTCGGCGACGAAGAGCCTTCAGACCGACCTCGCGCGGCGAGTGGCCGAAGCGGCGCTGACGTTGTCGTCACTCTCGTGGCGGGTGCGCTGAAAGGAATCGATACCCTGAGCCCGCGTGTATCGACCGCGGCACGCGTGCCTCGTATGTCAGGCTTGACCCTGTGAAGGAACACCAGTGAACCGGCAGCCGTTGCGCCTCGCCATCATGGAAGCGACCCGCATTCTCACCGAGGCCGGGGTGGCGTCACCCCGCTCGGACGCGGAGATCATCGCCTCCCATGTCCTCGGCGTCGAACGTGGCCGCCTGCCGATGGTGCCGCTGGTGGACCCGCCGGTCATCGACGCGATCGGCCAGCTCGTGAACCAGCGGGCCAAGCGGATCCCGCTGCAGTACCTCACCGGCTGGGCCGCGCTCGGCGACATCACGGTCAACGTCGGCGCCGGGGTGTTCGTCCCGCGGCCGGAGACCGAACTGCTCCTGGAATGGGGTCTCAAACTGCTGCACGGACGCGAGTACCCGGTGGTGGTCGACCTGTGCACCGGCTCGGGCGCGCTGGCGCTGGCCGTGCAGCACGCGCGGCCGGACGCCGTCGTCTACGCCGTCGACATCGACGCGCAGGCGCTCGCCTGGGCCCGGCACAACGCCGACGTCCACGCCGACGCGGGGGACACACCCATCCGGCTGTACTCCGGCGACGTCGCCGACAGCACGATGTTCGCCGAACTCGACGGGCTCGTCGACCTGGTCCTGTGCAACCCGCCGTACGTGCCCGAAGGCACGCCGGTGCCCGCCGAGGTCGCCGAGCACGACCCGGCGCGGGCGGTGTTCGCGGAGGAGAGCGGCCTGGCGGTGATCCGGCACGCGATCGCCGCCGCCGCGCGGCTGCTGCGGCCCACCGGCGGGATGGCGATCGAGCACGACGACACGCACGGCTCCGCCGTCCCGGCGCTGGTGCGGGCGCGCCGGGTGCTGACCGACGTCCGGGGGCACCTCGACCTCGCCGGTCGCCCGCGTTTCGTCACCGCCCTGCGCGTCTCCTGACACCCGTCTCTCCCGCGGTTAGTCCTCTAGTTGCGGTACTTGCACGTGCAAGTACCGCAACTAGAGGACTAAACACGGGAGAGGGGCCGCCGGATGGTTAGCGGGACTCACGACTTCCGGCGGTGCCCAGGGCAAAGCCCACCTCCTACCGTCGATCACGGCCGCCTCATCGGCGGTCCGACTGGGAGGTACCCCGATGCGATCGTCTCTCCGACGAGCTCCACTCAAAACACTCGCCGTCCTCGCCGCCGTCACCCTGTTGCCCGCTTTGGTCGCCCAGCCCGCGTCCGCCGCGGTGCCGGTGAAGGGCTGGCCCGCCCCCATCGACGGGTCGACCTGGGAGAACCAGGACCACATGACGTGGGACGACTACCGCAAGCCGCCCGGCACCAACTGGGCCGATCCCGCGCTGAAGCCGACCAAGCGGACGTTCAAGGGCGCCGTGGTGCTCGCGGACTACCCGGACCAGGAGTTCGCCGTCACGCAGGCCCCGCATTCGACGGTGTTCGGCAACCCCGGCCCCGCCGCCAGCAACATCCCCCGCGCGAACGTGGCGAAGTTCTACCAGGACTTCCTCAACAAGCCCCAGGCGCTCAACCAGGGGCATACGATCAACGAGTACTGGATGGAGGACTCCGGCGGCAGGATGGGCGTCGAACTGACCGCGTTCGGACCGTACCGGCTGCCCGGCAAGTCCTTCGAATACGGCATGGAGTTCCAGCCGGACGCGTGTCCGCCTGCCGCGAACTGCAAGCGTGACCTGCGCGCCGACGCGGGCGCCGCCTGGCGGGCGGACGTGGGTGACGTCTCCAAGCAGTTCGACTTCATCTTCTATCTTTCCGCGGGCCAGGACGAGAGCGCGACCTGGCAGGAATTCGGCGTGATGAAATTCGGTGAGCCGGGGAACGTGCCCGACGAGTTCGGTCCCGGTGTCGCGGGAATGCCGAACGCCGCATCCACCCGCTACGTCCCGTGGACTTCGTGGAAATCCGCGGCGAGCATCTGGCCGAACGCGGTCACCGGTTCCTCGACCCAGGCGGAAAGCTCGGGTCAGGCGGTTTACGCGCACGAATTGAGCCACATCCTCGGCATCGGCGACAACTACAACAACCCGTTCGGCACTCCGCCGTCCAGGACCTACACCGGTCCGTGGGAGATGATGTCGCGCGGCAGCTTCAACGGCCCCGGCGGACCGCACACCCGCTGGCAGATCCCGGCGACGCAGGGCGGCTCGATGGGATCGCACCACATGCTGCGCACCAAGATGAAGCTCGACATCATCGACCCCGAAGACGTGCTCAAACTCGACCGGAACCAGCTCGCCAAGACCGGCCCGGTCTCGACGCGGATCACGGCGCGTTCGGTCCTGCCGGGACAGGGCGCCTACAGCGGAATCAACATCGCGCTCAGCGGCGGGGACCTTTCGCCGAAATGCGATCGCTCGAAGGATCCCTTCTGCGACGGCGGCGGCTACCACAACTACACCGTCGAGGTCGTCGATCGGATGGGCAGTGATTCCTTCGCTCCCGATTCCGGCGTTCTCATCGCGAAAACGAAGAACCAGGACAACGCGCCGTTCGAATGGATCGTCGACGCGCATCCGGCCGACATCGGCATGACCGACTACAAGAAGCCGGACGGCACCCCGGTCCCGATCCCCATCGGCGACTACCGCCAGCTCAACGACGCCGCGTTCAAGGCGGGCACCGGCTCGGCGAGCAAGTACGAGTACACCGACGAGGCGAACCGGCTGAAGTTCCTGGTCTCGGACGTCGAGCGCGACCGCAAGGGCGTGCTGTCCTACGTCGTCACGGTGGCCTCGCTCGACGGCGCCGGCTCGCAGGCCAGGGGCGTTTCGCTGTGGCCGTCGATCCCGGCGTTCGCCAAGCAGGGGATCGCGACCTGCTCGTTCCCGGTGTTCAACACGGGCAACGCGAAGGGCTCGGCCGCGCCGTACAACACCGACACCTACCGCCTGAGCGCGTCCACCACGGCGAAGGGCTGGGAGGTCCGGCTGCCGAACGAGCTGTCCACCGTCCCGTTCGGCGGGCGGTCGTCGGCGACGGCGCACGCCAAACGGGCCGGGGGCGGTGACCACGTCGCGCAGATCAAGCTGACCGCGACGTCGATCGCCGATCCGGGCAAGACGGCGACGTCGTTCTGTACCGCTTTCGCCTTCTAGAGGGGCTGAAGGGGACTTTCCCCGCATCTCACGCGGTGAAGGGAGCTTTCCCCGCATGCCATGCGGGGAAAGCTCCCTTCAGCCGCCTCTAACGACTCAACTGACCTGCGAGACGCGAAGGCCTCTTTTCGTGCGTCTAGCGCACCTTCGCGAGCCCCCGAATAGCGCAGGACTACGCTCATCTGCCATGAGCGCGGTGTACGACTGCAGCAAGCGTGAATCACGGGCCGACGGGCTCGCCGCGGCGGCGAGCGCGGTCCGCTCCAGCCGTCTCGTCGTCCTGCCGACCGACACGGTCTACGGCATCGGCGCGGACGCCTTCGACAGCGGCGCCGTCCAGTCACTCCTGCGGGCCAAAAACCGCGGCCCGGACATGCCGGTCGGTGTCCTCGTCGGCTCCTGGTCCACTGTGGACGGGCTGGTGCTCGGCACGCCGCCGGCGGCCCGCGCGCTCATCGAGGCCTTCTGGCCCGGCGATCTCTCCATCGTCCTGCCGCACGCGCCGAGCCTGCAGTGGGACCTGGGCCAGTCACGCGGAACGGTGATGCTGCGCATGCCGCTGCACCCGGTCGCGCTGGAACTGCTGCGTGACGTCGGCCCGATGGCCGTCTCCAGTGCCAACGTCTCCGGTCAGCCACCGGCGTCGAACGCACAGGAAGCCGTCGACCAATTGGGCGACAGCGTCGCGATCTACCTCGACGGCGGGTCCACAGGCGACCCCGTTCCGTCCTCGATGGTCGATCTCACCGGCGACGACCCGGTCATCCTGCGGGAGGGCGCGGTCAGCCGCGCCGCGATCGCGGAAGTACTGGGAGTGCCCGCGGAGTCACTCGCTTAGGACACGGCCTGATCCCCGAGTCCTAGTACCGTCCGCCGCCGTATCCCCCTGGCGCGGTAGCGTGTTCGAGTGACTTGGACCTCGGCGGCGTAACGCACCATGCCTCCTACGCAAGGCCTCCCGATCCGGGAGTACATCCTCGTCGCCCTCACCGCGGCGGCCGTTACCTTCCTGCTCACCGGAGTCGTGCGGCGGTTCGCCATCCGGATCGGCGCGATCGCGAACCCGCGGGCCCGCGACGTCCACGTCACGCCGATCCCGCGCATGGGCGGCATCGGCATCTTCCTGGGCGTCGCAGCGGCGATGGGGCTCGCGCACCAGCTGCCCGCGCTGAGCCGCGGCTTCGACTTCTCCTTCGACTCGCTGGGCGTCCTGCTCGCCGCGGGCGTGATCTCCCTGATCGGCGCGCTCGACGACCGGTTCGAACTGGACGCCTGGACGAAGCTGGCCGGTCAGGTCATGTGCGCCGGGATCCTGGTGATCTTCGGCGTGCAATGGGTGTCGTTCTGGGTGCCGTGGGGCGGCGGGAGCGATTCCTTCGGCCAGGTCCTGGTGCTGGACAAGAACCAGGGCGCGCTGCTGACCGTCGTCCTGGTGGTCGTGATGGTCAACGCGATGAACTTCGTCGACGGCCTCGACGGGCTCGCCGGCGGCCTCGGCTTCATCGCCGCCGCGGCGACCTGCTCGTTCTCCCTCGGCCTGCTCGACTCCTCGGGTGGCGACGTCGGCGCGTACCCGCCCGCCCTCATCGCGGCCACGCTCGCCGGGGCCTGTCTTGGCTTCCTGCCGTACAACTTCCAGCCCGCGAAGATCTTCATGGGCGACTCGGGCTCGATGATGATCGGCCTCATGCTGGCCGGTGCGACGACGTCCGCGTCGGGCCGGGTGCCGTACCCGCAGTTCAGTGGTAAGGACGCGCTCGCGCTGCTGTCCCCGCTCGTGGTGGTCGCCGCGGTGCTGTTCGTGCCGCTGCTCGACTTGATCATGGCGGTCATCCGCCGCACCCGCCGCGGCGAAAGCCCGTTCGCCGCGGACAAGATGCACCTGCACCACCGCCTGCTGGAGATCGGCCACTCGCAGCGCCGCGCGGTGCTGCTCATCTACTTGTGGGCGGGTCTGCTCGCGTTCGGCGCCGTCTCGGTGACGTTGTTCGACGACGCCGCGGTTTTCTGGATCGTCGGATTCGGTTTCCTGCTGGCGACCCTGGTGTCGGTCGTCCCCAGGCTGCGGTCGCGGAACCGGACCGCCTGAACGGCGGAAAGCAGACTGCCTGAAAGACGGGATCGGCGCGGGCCTACACTTCTCGGCTGAGACGACCAGGGAGCTTTCTGTGAGCGAGACCGAGAAGACCGTCGAGGCGGAGGAGAACCCCCACGCCAAGGTGGTTCTGCAGGCGGCCAACGCGATGATGAAGGCTTCCCTGAAGCTGGTTCCGCCCGCGGTGCTGATCTGCGTCGTGGTGTTCACCATCCTCAATGGACTCCCTGGCCTGCTCGGCTCGGTCATCGGCGGTGTGCTCGCCATCGGGTCCGCTATCGCGACGCTGGGCCTCATGCGCTTCAGCGCGGGTATGGACCCGATGTTCGTGATGGTGATCGCTCTCGGTGGTTACGTGCTCAAGCTCATCCTCCTTTTCGCAGCGCTGAGCCTGCTTCGCGGCGTGACCGCGATTTACCCGATGGCGCTCGGCGTCACCATGATCGTCGCGATCCTCGTGGCCGCCGCCGTGGAGTTCGCGGCGTTCCGCAAGACCAAGATCCCGACGATCATCCCCGCTTCCCGCTGATCGGGGGACCTAGGTCCTGACCTGGGACGGGACCTAGGTCCTCGGCCGATCGGGGGCAATGTAGTACGCCTGTACGGCCCGTCCGGACCTGCTGATATGGTCCGCGTATGGGCGGCGGCCTCGGCTGCCGGCTCCCCGATGACGAACCCCGAACAGCAGTGTGGCGACGGTGTCGAATCGTCCCCTCTTACCCGCTGGCAGGCGTCTGTCTCCCGGGGCGCAGCATCGAGAATCCTCGTGTGCGGAACGTGAAACCATGTTCAGCACATCGTGGGGTGGCCGCCTCCGACGGCCCGATACGTGTCGGGTACGTTAAGTCCAGATCGTGACGATTCCCCCGGCGGAGTGAACGCCGGCCGGGAGAACCGGAAGGAGCCCAGTGGGCGCGCTGGTACTAGCCGAGGGTGCGGAGTTCACGCCGCCAGGCGTCAAAGACTTCAACCTACCGCCGTTGTTCGGCTCCGGCTATTGGTTGAGCTTCACCAAGCCGATGCTGCTGGTGGTCATCTCCCTGATCATCCTCATCACCTACTTCATGGTGTCGTCGCGCCGGTTGAAGGTCGTCCCCGGTAAGGGACAGTTCATCGCCGAGTCGATTTACAACTTCGGCCGCAACAACATCGCGCGGGAACAGATCGGCTCTGCCGACTTCAAGCCGTTCATCCCGCTGATCCTGGGGCTGTTCAGCTTCATTCTGGTGAACAACCTCTTCGGGATCATCCCGTTCTTCCAGTTCCCGACGATGGCGCGTATCGGCTTCCCGGTCGCACTGGCGTTCCTTGTCGTTTACCCGGTGTACCACTACGTCGGTTTCAAACGGCACGGCTTCAAGGGTTACCTGAAGAAAGAACTGGCACCGGCGGGCATTCCCGGGTTCGTTCTGCCGCTGTACTCCACCATCGAGTTCGCGCAGAAGTTCTTCATCGCCCCGGCCACGCTGGCCATCCGAGTCTTCGCCGCGATGTTCGCCGGGCACCTGATCATCATGGTCTTCACGCTCGGCGGGAGCTTCCTGCTGACCGAGGGCGAAGGCATCGTGAAGGTCGCGTCGCCGGTGGCGTTCCTCTTCGCCATCGCGATGACCTTCCTGGAGGCATTCATCCAGGTCCTGCAGGCATTCATTTTCGCACTGCTGTCCGCAGGGTACATCGGCGCCGCGCTGGCGTCGGAGCACTGAGAAACACCAAAGCCCCCGATCCGCGTGAGTCGCGCGGACCGAGTTTGAAGGGAAACGCACGTGAGCAACATCGTTCTTGCGCAGGCCGCCACCGAGGCTATCAACCTCAACAAGGGTCTCGCGGCCATCGGTTACGGCCTCGGCGCGATCGGCCCCGGTATCGGTGTGGGTCTGATCTTCGCCGCCGTCATCAACGGCACCGCTCGTCAGCCGGAGGCCCAGGGCAAGCTGCAGAGCATCGCCTTCTCGACCTTCGTGCTGACCGAGGTGCTCGCGCTGATCGGTATTGTTATCTACTTCCTCGCCTCCGCCTAGGGCTGAGTTCCGCTCATCGCTTAAGGAGACGTTGTGCTGAAGACCGAGTTGGTGTTGGCCGCCGAAGAGGCGCCCAACCCGATCGTGCCGCACATTCCCGAGCTCATCCTCGGTTTCATCGCCTTCCTTCTGCTGCTGTTCGTTCTGAAGAAGTACGTCGTCCCGCGTTTCGAGACGGCATACGAGGAGCGGACCAAGCTGATCGAGGGTGGCATCGAGCGGGCCGAGAAGGCGCAGGCCGAAGCCGAAGAAAACCTTGCGCAGTACAAGGCGCAGCTGGCGGAAGCCCGTTCCGAGGCCGCGAAGATCCGCGATGACGCCCGGCTCGAAGCCGAGCAGATCAAGGCGGAGCTGCGGGCCGAGGCGGAGTCCGAGTCCCAGCGCATCGTCGCACAGGGCCAGGCTCAGCTGCAGGCCCAGAAGGCGCAGATCATCGCCGAGCTGCGCGCCGAACTCGGCCGTAACTCCATCGAGCTGGCCAGCCGCATCGTCGGCGAGTCGCTCGCGGACGACGCGCGCCGTCACGGCACCGTGGACCGGTTCCTTGCCGAGCTGGAGACCGCGAGTGCCGCAGGCGGAGCGGGGAAGTAGACCAGAATGACGCTGCATGCTGCGAGCCGTGAAGCGCTCGACCTCGCCGAGAATCGTCTCGGCGAGGTTCTGGCCGCCGCGGGTACGGACCCGGCGACGGTCGGCGACGAGTTGCTTTCGGTCGTCACCCTGCTGGGCCGGGAGATCGGCCTGCGCCGGGCCGTCGCCGACGGTTCGGCTTCGCCCGAAGCCCGGATCGGCCTCGCCCGCGGGATTCTCGCGGGCAAGGTTTCCGAACCGGCCCTGCAGGTGCTCGACTCCGTGGCGGGCAGCCGCTGGTCGAGCCCGCGCGAACTGACCGACGGGCTCGAGGCCCTCGGCCGCTCGGCGCTGCTCACCAGTGCGGAGAAGTCCGGGAACATCGACACTGTCGAAGACCAGCTGTTCCGGGTCACCCGTATCGTTGCGGGCGCCCCGGAGCTCGAACGGGCACTGTCCGACCTGGCCGCCCCCGCCGAGGCGAAGCGGACCCTCGTCCGCAACCTGTTCGCCGACAAGGTGGACGTGGTCACCGAGACCCTCGTCGAGCAGGTCGTCCTGCGCGCCAAGGGCCGCGGGGTCGCCAACGCCCTCGAGCGGCTGGTCCAGCTGGCCGCGGAACGCCGTGAACGCTCGGTCGCCCAGGTGACCAGCGCGAGCGCGCTGTCCGACGAGCAGCAGGCTCGGCTGAGCGAGAAGCTCAACGCCCTTTACGGGCGGCAGCTCGCGCTGCACGTCGAGGTCGACCCGTCACTGGGCGGCGGACTCGTCGTCCGCGTCGGCGACGAGGTCATCGACGGCAGCACCGCGGGGCGCATCGACGCCCTGCGTCGCCGGTTGGCTGGCTGACCCACATCAACGACTTTGCACACTGGCACGAACGAAGCGAGAGCGGGATTGAAATGGCGGAGCTGACGATCTCCTCGGATGAGATCCGTAGCGCGATCGAGAACTACGTCTCGAGTTACGCCCCGGACGTGAGCCGGGAAGAGGTTGGCGTCGTCATCGACGCCGGTGACGGTATCGCCCACGTAGAGGGCCTTCCCTCGGCCATGGCCAACGAGCTGCTCGAGTTCCCCGGCGGGGTCCTCGGTGTCGCGCTGAACCTGGACGCGCGCTCCATCGGTGCCGCGATCCTCGGTGACTTCGAGACCGTCGTCGAAGGCCAGCAGGTCAAGCGCACCGGTCAGGTCCTCTCGGTTCCGGTCGGCGAGGGCTACCTCGGCCGCGTCGTGAACCCGCTGGGCGCCCCGATCGACGGCCTCGGCGAGATCGAGACCAGCGAGCGTCGCCCGCTGGAGGTCAAGGCCGCTTCGGTGGTCGAGCGCCAGCCGGTGGCCGAGCCGCTGCAGACCGGTATCACCGCGATCGACGCGATGACCCCGATCGGCCGTGGACAGCGCCAGCTGATCATCGGTGACCGCAAGACCGGTAAGACGGCCGTCGCGGTGGACACGATCATCAACCAGAAGGCCAACTGGGAGACCGGCGACCCGAAGAAGCAGGTTCGCTGCATCTACGTCGCGGTCGGCCAGAAGGGCTCCACGATCGCCGCCGTGAAGAAGTCCCTCGAGGACGCCGGCGCGATGGAGTACACCACCATCGTCGCGGCCCCCGCGTCGGACTCCGCCGGCTTCAAGTGGATCGCGCCGTACACCGGCTCGGCCATCGGCCAGCACTGGATGTACGAGGGCAAGCACGTCCTCATCGTGTTCGACGACCTGACCAAGCAGGCCGACGCGTACCGCGCGATCTCGCTGCTGCTGCGTCGCCCGCCGGGCCGCGAAGCCTTCCCCGGCGACGTCTTCTACTTGCACTCCCGTCTCCTCGAGCGTTGCGCGAAGCTCTCGGACGAGCTGGGCGCGGGCTCGCTGACCGGTCTCCCGATCATCGAGACCAAGGCGAACGACGTGTCGGCCTACATCCCGACCAACGTCATCTCGATCACCGACGGTCAGTGCTTCTTCCAGTCGGACCTGTTCAACGCCGGTCAGCGCCCGGCCATCGACGTGGGTATCTCGGTTTCCCGCGTGGGTGGTGCCGCGCAGGTCAAGGCGATGAAGCAGGTTTCGGGTTCGCTCCGGATCGACCTGTCGCAGTACCGCGAGCTGGAGGCCTTCGCGGCCTTCGCTTCGGACCTCGACGACGCGTCGAAGGCGCAGCTCGAGCGTGGCGTCCGCCTGTACGAGGTGCTCAAGCAGCCGCAGTACTCGCCGATCCCGGTCGAGGAGCAGGTCGTCACGGTGTACCTCGGTACCAACGGGCACTTCGACTCGGTCCCGACCGAGGACGTACGCCGCTTCCGTGACGAGTTCGTCGACTCCGCGCGTCGTAAGCACGGAGAGCTCCTCAAGGACATCCGCGAGTCGGGCAAGTTCTCCGACGAGACCGCTTCCGGGCTGGTCGACGCGGTGAACGAGTTCAAGAAGGAATTCACCACCGCCGAGGGCAAGAGCCTGACCGAGGTCTCCGACGCGATGGACGCCGAGAAGGTCGGGCAGGAGACCGTCAAGGTCAACAAGCCCGCACCGAAGAAGTGAGCTGGTAGCTCATGGCCGCACAACTCCGGGAACTCAGGTCGCGTATCAAGGCGACCAAGTCCATCGGCAAGATCACCAAGGCGATGGAGCTCATCGCCACCGCGCGCATCACCAAGGCGCGGGCGAAGGTCGCGGCGTCGCGGCCCTACTCGGACGAGATCACGAACGTGCTCTCCGCGTTGGCCGGCGCTTCGTCCAACCTCGACCACCCGTTGCTCGTCGAGCGGCCGAACGCCACGCGCGTCGCGGTCCTCGTGATCACCAGCGACAAGGGTCAGTGCGGTGGATACAACTCCAACGTGCTGAAGGCGACCGAGGAACTCCTCACGCTGCTTCGTAAGCAGGGCAAGGAGCCGGTGCTGTACGTGACCGGCAACAAGGGCCTGAGCTACTACCGGTTCCGCGGCCGCGAGGTGACCGAAGGCTGGACGGGGTTCTCCGACCAGCCCGGTTATGTCAACGCCTCGACCGCCGGTGAGCTCATCGTCGAGTCGTTCCTCAACGGCGCCGACGACGAGGAGGGCAACGCCGACGGCATCCTGGGTGTCGACGAGATCCACGTCGTCTACACCGAGTTCGTCTCGATGCTCACCCAGCGTCCGGTCGCCAAGCGCGTCGCGCCGCTCGAGGTCGAGTACACCGAAGACGAAGAGGAGAAGCCCGCCGGTCTGCTCCCGAGCTACGAGTTCGAGCCGAACGCCGAGAAGCTGCTCTCCGCGTTGCTGCCGAAGTACATCAACACGCGGATCTTCGCGGCGATGCTCGAGTCGGCGGCGTCGGAACTCGCCGCTCGCCGTACCGCGATGAAGGCGGCGTCGGACAACGCGAACGATCTGGTGAACTCGCTGACGCGGGAGGCGAACCAGGCCCGCCAGGCGCAGATCACCCAGGAGATCTCCGAAATCGTCGGTGGCGCGAACGCGCTGACCGCAGCAGGAAGTGATGACTGATGACCAGTACTGAAACCCCGCGTGCCAAGGGGCGCATCGTCTCGGTGACCGGCCCGGTCGTCGACGTCGAATTCCCGCGCGGTTCCGTTCCCGACCAGTTCAGCGCGCTCAAGGTCGAAATCGAGTTCGAGCAGCTGCGCAAGACGGTGACCCTCGAGGTCGCCAGCCACCTCGGTGACAACCTCGTCCGCACCATTTCGCTCCAGCCGCAGGACGGCCTGGTGCGTGGTGCCGAGGTGACCAACACCGGCGGCCCCATCACGGTGCCGGTCGGCGACAAGGTCAAGGGCCACGTCTACAACGCGCTCGGCGAGTGCCTCGACGAGCCCGGCTACGGCGACGACCTGGAGCGCTGGGGCATCCACCGCAACCCGCCTTCCTTCGACCAGCTCGAGGGCAAGACGACGATGCTGGAGACCGGCCTCAAGGTCGTCGACCTGCTGACCCCGTACGTCGAGGGTGGCAAGATCGGCCTGTTCGGCGGTGCCGGCGTCGGCAAGACGGTGCTCATCAAGGAGATGATCACCCGTGTCGCCCGGAACTTCGGTGGTACCTCGGTGTTCGCCGGTGTCGGCGAGCGCACCCGTGAGGGCAACGACCTCTTCCTGGAGATGTCCGAGGACGGCGTCATCAACGACACCGCCCTCGTCTTCGGCCAGATGGACGAGCCGCCCGGCACGCGTATGCGCGTCGCGCTGTCCGCGCTGACCATGGCGGAGTACTTCCGCGATGTGCAGAACCAGGACGTGCTGCTCTTCATCGACAACATCTTCCGGTTCACCCAGGCTGGTTCCGAGGTGTCGACCCTGCTGGGCCGGATGCCTTCGGCCGTGGGTTACCAGCCGACGCTGGCCGACGAGATGGGTCAGCTCCAGGAGCGGATCACCTCGACCCGTGGTCGTTCGATCACCTCGATGCAGGCGATCTACGTCCCCGCGGACGACTACACCGACCCGGCGCCGGCGACGACGTTCGCCCACCTGGACGCCACCACCGAGCTTTCGCGTGGTGTGTTCCAGAAGGGCATCTTCCCGGCGGTGGACCCGCTGGCGTCGACGTCGACGATCCTCGACCCGGCCATCGTCGGTGAGGACCACTACCGCGTGGCCTCCGAGGTCATCCGGATCCTGCAGAAGTACAAGGAACTGCAGGACATCATCGCGATCCTCGGGATGGACGAGCTCTCGGAAGAGGACAAGCTCACCGTTCAGCGCGCACGCCGCATCGAGCGGTTCCTGTCGCAGAACATGCTGGTCGCCGAGGCGTTCACGCAGATCCCGGGCTCGACCGTGCCGCTGTCGGAGACCATCGAGTCCTTCGACCGCATCACCAAGGGCGACTTCGACCACTACCCGGAGCAGGCGTTCCTGGGTATCGGTGGCCTCGAAGACCTCGAAAAGAAGTACAAGGAAATCACCAAGAAGTGATGTTCCGATGAGCGGCGGGATCGGTGTCTACTGTGGACGCTGGTCCCGTCGTTCGCATACAGGGAACTTCGACCATTACACTCGGTGCCAGCACCTGAGGTGAAGGGAAGCTACGTGGCTGAGATTTCTGTCGAGCTGGTAGCCGTCGAGCGCCGTCTCTGGTCCGGTACCGCCACGTTCGTGGTGGCCCAGACCACCGAGGGCGAGATCGGCATCATGGCCGGTCACGAGCCGGTTTTGGGCCAGCTCGTCGAGGGTGGCGTCGTGAAGGTGACGACCACGGACGGCGAGACCGTGACCGCCGCGGTGCACGGCGGGTTCCTGTCGGTCACCGCGACCGGCGTGAGCATCCTCGCCGAGAGCGCGGAGCTTTCGCACGAGATCGACGTCGATGCGGCCAAGAAGGCGCTGAGCGGCGAAGACGAGCAAGAGCGGGCTAGGGCGACCGCCCAGCTTCGCGCGGCCGGTCAGTCGGTCTGACCGGGCGACGGGCAGGGGCCGGGCCGTGGAAATCGCCGTGGGTGTTCTCGGGGCCCTGACCATCCTGGCCGTCGTCGTGGCCTGGTATTCGTTGCGGTGGGTCCGGATGCGCCGCGGTGGTGGCGTGAGCGTCGCGCTGCGGTGGCGTCCGGACGAGGCGCGGTCCAGCTGGCATCTGGGGCTGGGCCGCTACGAGGGCGACGAGTTCGTCTGGTTCCGGGTGTGGAGCATGCGGAACGGCCCGGACCGGGTGTTCCAACGGGCGAGTATGGAGATCGCGGACCGGCGCGATCCCTCCGGCACGGAGGCGTACGCCGTCCCCGACGGCTCGATCGTCCTGCGGTGTGAGTCCGCCACGCAGGAGGCGATCGAGATCGCGATGGGCCCCGGCGCCCTCACCGGCTTCCTCTCCTGGCTCGAGTCAGCCCCACCCGGCCGCCGCCTCCCGCGCGCTTCCTGATCACGCGTGTTCTCCGTCTGATCACGGATCTTGTCCATCTGATCACGCGAGTTCGCCCTTCGAGCACGCCGTATGCTCGCGCCGTGACCATCGTCGACATCCCCGGTTCGAAGTCGATCACCGCCCGAGGCCTGTTCCTCGCGGCCGCCGCCCACGGAACGACCGTGTTGAGCAGGCCGCTGCGTTCGGATGACTCCGAGGGCTTCGCCGAGGGCCTTCTCAAGCTTGGCTATGAGGTTTCCCGTTCCTCCGACGAGTGGACGATCGACGGCAGGCCTGCGGGTCCCGCCGTCGACAGCGCCGACGTCTTCTGCCGCGACGGCGCCACCACCGCCCGTTTTCTCCCGGCTCTGGCCGCCGCCGGTCACGGCACCTTCCGGTTCGACGCTTCCGAGCAGATGCGCGCCCGTCCGCTGGGACCGCTCACCGATGCGCTGATGGAACTGGGCGTCGACCTCACCTTCGAAGCCGCGCCGGGCCACCATCCGCTGATGGTGCGGGCCGCCGGGATCAAGGGCGGGGACCTGACGCTGGACGCCGGCCTGTCGTCGCAGTTCCTGACCGCGTTGCTGCTGGTCGGCCCGCTGACCACGGAGGGGCTGCGGATCACCGTCACCGACCTCGTTTCGGTGCCTTACGTGGAGATCACCCTCGCGATGATGCGGCGCTTCGGCGTCGAGGTCATCCGGGAGGGCGACACGTTCATCGTGCCGCCCACGCCGTACCGGGCCTGTCACTACGAGATCGAGCCCGACGCTTCGACGTCGAGCTACTTCTTCGCGGCGGCGGTCTTGACCGGGCAGTCGGTGACGGTGCCGGGCCTTGGCGACGGCGCGCTGCAAGGGGATCTGGCCTTCGTCGAGGTCCTGCGGCAGATGGGCGCGGACGTCGAGGTCGGCCCGGACGCCGTCACCGTGACCGGAACGGGCGGGCTGCGCGGCGTCACGGTGAACATGCGCGACATCTCCGACACCGTGCCGACGCTCGCGGCCATCGCGCCGTTCGCGGACGGGCCGGTGCGGATCGAGGACGTCTACAACACGCGGATCAAGGAATGCGACCGGCTCGCGGCGTGCGAGGAGAACCTGCGCGCGATGGGTGTTCCGGTGGAGACCGGGCGGGACTGGATCGAGATTCGGCCTGCGTCGCCCGCGGGGGCGCTCGTGAAGTGCCGTCGGGATCACCGGATCGCGATGGCGTTCAGTGTCACGGGGTTGCGTACGCCGGGGATCACACTGGACGACCCGGGGTGCGTTAAGAAGACCTTCCCGGCCTTCCACGACGCTCTCGTCTCCCTTCGCGCCTCCTGGGGCCTGTGAACCTCTCTGCCGCAATGTTGCGGTCACGTGGGCGGCTTCGGAAGCGACGCGCACATGAGATCTTCACCGACCGGCATTTCTACCGGGCTGCGAACGTGATCCCCGTCTATTCTCGGCGTATGACTCAGAGCGAGGACGCGAACCGCTGGAGCCACCTTCCCGATTCCGTGTCCCTGGAGGACACGATCACGATGAAGGCGATCGACCCGGGCAAAGACGGCACGCCCGACGTCGACCTCGAGCGCTATTGGGCGGCACAGGAACAGGGCTGACCGAAGCTGAAGGACGCCTTCCCCGCGTCTTACGTGGGGAAAGCGTCCTTCGCTGCGTCTTATGTGGGGAAAGCGTCCTTCAGCTCGCGCCGCCGGGCTGCCACAGGATGTCGCCGTCCGGATTCGCCAGCCGCGACAAGATGAACAGCAGATCCGAAAGCCGGTTCAGGTACTTGATCGCCAGCTGATTGGTCGCGGCCCGCTCGGCCTCGTACAGCGCCCAGCCGGAACGCTCGGCCCGGCGCGCGACAGTGCGGGCCTGGTGCAGGAACGCCGCCCCCGGGGTACCACCCGGCAAGATGAACGACGTCAGCTTCGGCACGCGCTCGTTGAACTCGTCGCACCAGCCTTCCAGCCGCTCGATGTACCGCTCGGTGATGCGCAGCGGCTCGTACGGCGGGTTCTCCACGATCGGCGCGCACAGATCCGCGCCGACGTCGAAGAGATCGTTCTGTATCCCTCGCAGTACGTCGGCGATCTCCCCGGAGAGACCGCCCATCGCGAGCGCGAGCCCGATGACGGAGTTGGCTTCGTCGACGTCGGCGTACGCGGACAGCCGCGGTGACGTCTTCGGCACGCGGGAGCCGTCGCCGAGTGCCGTGGTGCCGTTGTCGCCGACCTTCGTGTAAACGCGGTTGATGCGAACGACCATGGAGCCGACTCTACCGGCCCGGCGTAAGGCAAATCCGGGCGAGAGGGCATGATTGGCGCCCATGAGCGAGCACTTCGACGTGCACGGCGGAGCACGGCTGGTCGGCGAGGTCGACGTGGTCGGGGCGAAGAACAGCGTCCTGAAACTGATGGCCGCGGCCTTGCTGGCCGAGGGTACGACGACCATCACGAACTGCCCCCAGATCCTGGACGTCCCGCTGATGGGAGACGTCCTGCGCAGTGTCGGCTGCGACGTCGTCATCGACGGCGACACCGCCAAGATCACCACTCCGGCCGAACTGTCGCACCGGGCCGATTCGGCCGCGATGGGCAAGCTGCGCGCGTCGGTGTGCGTGCTGGGTCCGCTGGTCGGGCGGCTCAAGCGAGCCGTCGTGGCGCTGCCGGGCGGCGACGCCATCGGCTCCCGCCCGCTGGACATGCACCAGAACGGCCTGCGCAAGCTGGGCGCCACCAGCACCATCGAGCACGGCTGCGTCGTGGCGAAGGCCGACGGTCTGCGCGGCGCGCAGATCTGGCTGGACTTCCCGAGCGTCGGCGCCACCGAGAACATCCTGATGGCCGCCGTGCTCGCCGAGGGCACCACGGTCATCGACAACGCCGCACGCGAGCCCGAGATCGTCGACATCTGCACGATGCTGATCGAGATGGGCGCGAAGGTCGAAGGTGCCGGCACCTCGACCCTCACCGTCGAGGGCGTCGAGAAGCTGCACCCGACCGAGCACCGCGTGATCGGTGACCGGATCGTGGGCGCGACCTGGGCGTTCGCCGCCGCGATGACCCGGGGCGACCTGACCGTCCGCGGCGTCAACCCGCATTACCTCGACCTGGTCCTCGACAAGCTCCGCCTGGCGGGTGCCGAGGTCGAGACGTTCGGCGACAAGGGTTTCCGCATCGTCCAGACCGAGCGCCCGAAGGCGGTCGACTGGGTGACGTTGCCGTATCCCGGCTTCGCGACCGACCTGCAGCCGTTCGCGGTGGCGCTGTCGGCGGTGTCCGAAGGCACCTCGATGATCACGGAGAACATCTACGAGGCCCGATTCCGGTTCATCGAAGAGATGATGCGGCTCTCCGGCGACGCGCGCACCGACGGGCACCACGCCGTCGTCCGTGGCGTGGAGAATCTCTCCAGCGCGCCGGTGTGGGCAGCGGACATCCGCGCGGGCGCCGGGCTGGTGCTGGCCGGGCTGTGCGCGGACGGCGTCACCGAGGTCTGGGACGTCTTCCACATCGACCGCGGCTACCCGCATTTCGTGGAGAACCTGAACCGTCTCGGCGCGCGGATCGAGCGCGTCTCGGGCGAACCCGACCGGGCCTAGCCTTCGAGCACGAGTGCGGCGCCGAAACCGACCAGCGCGGTTCCGGTGACGCCGTCGAGTGCGCGCCGGACCTCGCGTCGTTCCAGCCAGGTCCGCACGCGGTGCACGAACAACAGCAGCGCCATCAGCCAGATCGCGCCCAGCACCGCGACGGTGTAGGCGAGCAGCAGGGCGTCCCACGCCGAGGTCGTCACGGGGTCGAGGAACTGCGGCAGCACCGACAGGTACAGCACGAGGACCTTCGGATTGGTGATGTTGGAAAGGAAGCCTTCGCGGAAGCGACGGAATCCGCTCGCCCGTTGGTGCTTCGCCGCCGCGACACCGGCGTAGTCGCCCCGCCACGCGCCGCGCAGCGCCTGGAAACCGAGGAAGACCAGGTAGGCGGCACCGACCCACTTCAGCGTCACGAACACCGGCTGCGACTGCGCGATGACGACGCCGAGGCCGAGCGCGGCGGCGGTGCCCTGGACGGAGTTGGCCACGAAGATCCCGGCCGTCGCCAGCAACCCACCGCGGGTGCCGCCGGACAGCGAGTTCTTGAGCATCACCATCGTGTCCGGTCCCGGCGCGAGGACGATCAAGACGACGATGAGCAGATAGCTGCTGTACGAACTCCACGTCACGGTTGCCGACGCTAGACGCCGGGCGCGGACGAGTCTCGCGAATTTCGGTCACAGTCGCCCGCCACGATTCCGGCGAACCCTGGTCAGCGGGATGAAGCGGGCTTGTCGTCCGCTCATGTATCTGGGGATACGGGGCTGGTGCCCGGTGAAACTGGATCCGAAGTGCCCGGAACTGCTCGACATGGAGCATCCGGCCGTGGCTCGTGACCTGATCGCCTCGGCGCAGCGAGAGGTGCGCCGAGGCCCGTAGGTAACCGACGAACGGACACTGCCGCCCGCCTCCCGGACGGGTAGTGTGCGGTGCCATGCATGAGGGGCAGATCGACCTCCTGCCGGGCGAACGGGTCATCTGGGCCGGGACTCCGGTGCGCAGGCCCCTCTTCAACCCCGGTGACTGCTTCAATGTCCCTTTCGGCCTGCTCTGGCTGGCCGCCGTCACTTTGTTCTTCTTCTACAACCACGAAACGGCCTTCCTCACCGTCGCGTGGGTCGTGCTCACCGTTGCCGGCGTGTTCCATCTCGTCGGCAGGCCGCTCATCAGGTACCTCAGGCTCGCCTCGACCACCTACGCCGTGACGGACGGCCGGGTCATCGCGACCAGTTCGCTGGTGCGCCGCAAGGAGGAGTCCGCGGCACTGGCCGAACTGGCGGATCCCGTCGTCACCCCCGGGCCCGGCAAGACCGGGACGATCACGTTCGGCAGGCTCGGCGTGCTGGTGTGGGCGTCGGCGAACTTCGGCGCGGGTTCCGGGAAGGACCGCAAGCCGCCAGTCATCCTGGTGGGTGTCAGCGAGGCGGCGAAAGTGCGGGAAAAGCTCGCGAAAGCCGTTGACGAGGCACGACAGCGCCAGGAACCGGCCGTCGGAGAATGACCCGACTGTGTCCGATTCAACTACGCGGGTGATGTTACCGGCCGGTACACTCAAGCGGTCGTCCAGCGCCGGAGGTGTACCGTGCCCTATCCCACGGACCGTGAACGGGACCGCCCCTGGGTGATGCGGACCTACGCGGGCCACTCGTCCGCGGCCGCGTCCAACGAGCTCTACCGGCGCAACCTCGCCAAGGGGCAGACGGGCCTTTCCGTCGCCTTCGACCTGCCGACGCAGACCGGCTACGACCCGGACCACCAACTGTCCAAGGGCGAGGTCGGCAAGGTCGGCGTCCCGGTTTCCCATCTCGGCGACATGCGGCGGCTCTTCGACGGCATCCCGCTCGCCGAAGCCAACACGTCGATGACGATCAACGCGCCCGCCATGTGGCTGCTGGCGCTCTACGTCTCCGTGGCGCGCGAGCAGGCCGAAGCCGAAGGGCGAGACGTGGACGAGGTGCTGGCCAAACTCACCGGCACCACGCAGAACGACATCATCAAGGAATACCTCTCCCGCGGCACCTACATCTTCCCGCCGGGCCCCAGTCTCCGCCTGATCACCGACATGATCGCGTGGACCGTGCACCACGTGCCGAAGTGGAACCCGATCAACATCTGCAGCTATCACCTGCAGGAAGCCGGTGCGACGCCGACGCAAGAGGTCGCGTACGCGTTGTGCACCGCCATCGCCGTCCTCGACGCCGTCCGGGATTCCGGGCAGGTCGAGCGGGCCGACATGGCCAAGGTGGTCGCGCGGATCTCCTTCTTCGTCAACGCCGGGGTGCGTTTCGTCGAAGAGATGTCCAAGATGCGCGCGTTCACCACGCTCTGGGACGAGATCACGCGGGACCGTTACGGCGTAACGGATCCGAAGGCGCGGCGACTGCGCTACGGCGTGCAGGTCAACTCGCTGGGGCTGACCGAGGCGCAGCCGGAGAACAACGTCCAGCGCATCGTGCTGGAGATGCTCGCGGTCTCGCTTTCCCGTGGCGCCAGGGCCCGCGCGATCCAGTTGCCCGCCTGGAACGAGGCGCTCGGCCTGCCCCGGCCGTGGGATCAGCAGTGGGCGCTGCGGATGCAGCAGGTGCTCGCGTTCGAGACCGATCTGCTGGAGTACGAGGACATCTTCGACGGCTCGCACGTCATCCAGGCCAAGGTCGAAGAAATCATGGCGGGCGCGCGCGAGGAGATCGCGCGGGTGCAGGATCTGGGCGGCGCGGTCGCGGCCGTCGAGAGTGGATACATGAAGTCCCAGCTCGTCGCCTCGCTCGCCGAGTTGCGGCGTGGCATGGAGGACGGCAAGCGGATCCTGGTCGGTGTCAACAAGTTCGAGACCACTGAGCCTTCGCCGTTGCAAGCCGAAGGCGCCAAGGCGATCGAAACGATCGACCCGGCCGTCGAGAAGCAGGCTGTCGCGGCGATCGAAGAATGGCGGGCGCAGCGCGACAACGCGGCCGCCGAGTCGTCGCTGAAGACGTTGAAGGCCATCGCGAAGACCTCGGAGAACCTGTTCGAGGCCACTATCGACTGCGCCCGCGCCGGCGTCACCACCGGCGAATGGTCGGGGGCTCTGCGCGAGGTGTTCGGCGAATACCGCGCTCCCACCGGGGTTTCCGCGTCGGCGGCCGCGGGCGAGGGCAACGCGGAGATCCGCCGCGTGCGTGACCGGGTCAAGACGACGAGCGCCGAGATCGGCGAGCGGCTGCGGATCCTGGTCGGCAAACCCGGTCTCGACGGGCATTCCAACGGCGCCGAGCAGGTGGCCGTGCGAGCGCGCGACGTCGGTTTCGAGGTGGTGTACCAGGGCATCCGGCTCACGCCGGAACAGATCGTCGCGGCGGCCGTCCAGGAGGGCGTGCACGTGGTCGGGCTTTCGGTGCTCTCGGGTTCGCATCTCGAGGTCGTGCCGCAGGTCGTGGACGGGATGCGGGCCGCGGGCGCGGGCGAAATCCCGGTCATCGTCGGTGGCATAATCCCGCCCGACGACGAGAAACTCCTGCTGGAGCGCGGGATCGCGAAAGTGTTCACGCCGAAGGACTACGAACTCACCGACATCATGGACGGAATCGTGGGATTGGTGCGGGAGCGCCACGGCCTGAGCACGTAAAGTCACCGTAAATCTCGGTACCGTAACGGCGGCTGGCGAGGGAGTCACTCACATTGCCTGGGCAAAGGTACCCCCCTACGTTTCGATTGAACCGATTAATCGAAAAGGGGTGCTGCTGTGGCGCACGGCGAGTGGTCAAGGCGGGAATTCTTCCGGCGGTCGGCCGTTCTGGGGGCGGTGACGATCGGCGGCCCGGTGCTGTTGTCCGCGTGCACGTCGACGTCCTCCGGGAACGCGCTGGAGGCGGCGAAGAGCTCCAAGAAGATCAAGATCGGTATCGCGAACGAAGCTCCGTACGGTTTCACGGATCAAACCGGCAAGGTCACCGGTGAGGCGCCGGAAGTCGCGCGCGCCGTCTTCAAGGCCATGGGCATCGACAACGTGGAAGCCGAAGCGGTCTCCTTCGACCAGTTGATTCCCGCCCTCAACGCCAGGAAGTACGACCTCGTGGCGGCCGGGATGAACATCAAGAAGGAACGGTGCGACGCCGCCGCGTTCTCGATCCCCGACTACTCGGCGCTGACCGCTTTGCTGGTGCCGAAGGGAAATCCGCAGCAGGTCCGCAAGTTCGAGGACATCGCCGCGAAGAAGGTCAAGGTCGCCGTGCTCTCGGCCGCCGTCGAGAAGGGCTACGCCACCGATTCCGGCGTCGCGGAAGACCAGATCGTCACCCTCGATTCGCAGGACAACATGCTCCGCGCGGTCACCGACGGTCGCGTCTACTGTGCCGCGCTGACCGACATCTCCCTCAAGGACGTCCTGAGCAAGAGTCCTGGCGCGGCAGCCGAAGTCACGCCCGGTTTCGATCCGATCAAGGACGGGCAGCCGGTCGTTTCCGCGGGCGCCTTCGTCTTCCGCAAGGACGACAACCCGCTGCGCGAGGCGTTCAACGCCGAACTCAAGAAACTGCACGACAGCGGCGAGTGGACCAGGATCGTGACGCCGTTCGGGTTCTCGGCGGACAACCTGCCGAAGGCCGATGTCACCACAGAGAAACTCTGCGCGGTGTAACGGGGCTGACGTCATGTCGTCGTCGGTATCGCATATCATCACGTCCGTCCTCAGTGGACTGACCGCGACCGTCACCGCCGCGCTCGGCGGGATCGCGGTCACCGTCGTGCTCTCGTTGATCGCGGGCCTCGCGCTCCGATCGCCGTCCAGGGTCGTGCGGGGGATTTCCCGGGTCTACGTGGAGATCTTTCGCGGCACCTCGGAGGTCGTCCAACTGTTCTGGTTGTATTTCGTCCTGCCGGTGCTGGTGGGCTTCCAGCTGGTCCCGATGTTCGCCGGGATCCTGGTGCTCGGCCTGAACCACGGTGCTTACGGTGCCGAGATCGTCCGCGGCGCGGTGAACTCCGTCCCGCGGGCGCAGTTCGAAGGTGCAGTCGCACTCAACCTGTCGCCCGCCCAGCGGATGCGCCGGGTGATCCTGCCGCAGGCGTTCGCGGAAATGCTGCCGCCGTTCAACAACCTGTTCATCCAGTTGCTGAAGAGCACCGCTCTGCTCTCGTTCATCGCGGTTCCGGAGATGGCACGGCAAGGTGAACTGCTGCGACCGGTGTTCGGTTCCGAGATCGGCTGGATCTACGGCACCGAACTCGTGCTCTACCTCCTGATCGCCCTGCTGATCACCAGTGGGATGCGGGCGCTGGAGCGGGTCGCGGCGCGGCGTCTCGGCAGGACGCCGTCGAAGATGACGGCCGCGGCGGGGGGTGTCTGATGGACTGGAGCTGGGAAGCGGCGTTCGACTCGATTCCCCTGCTGTTGAAGGGTTTGCTTGTCACCGTCGAGATCACCCTGCTCGCCTCGGTGGTCGCGTACGCGCTCGGGCTGGTGTTCGCCCTGGTCCGGCGCGCGGAGATCCCGGTGCTGTCTCGTGCGGTGTGGATGTTCATCGAGTTCGTCCGCAGTACGCCGTTGCTGATCCAGGTGTTCGCGATCTTCTACCTGGTGCCGCCGCTGACGGGGTTCACGATGTCGCCGTTCGTCACCGGTGTCGTGGCACTCGGCGTGCATTACGCGACCTACTCGGCCGAGGTCTACCGCGCCGGGATCGAGGCTGTCCCGAAAGGACAGTGGGAGGCCGCGACCGCGCTGAATCTGCCCCGGCGACGGGTGTGGACGGCGGTCGTCCTGCCGCAAGCGGTCCCTCGGGTGCTGCCCGCGTTGGGCAATTACACGATCTCGCTGTTCAAGGAGACCCCGCTGCTACTGGGGATCGGTGTTCTCGACGTGCTCAACCGGGCGAAAGAGGTCGGCGCCGAGACATTCCGCGTCATCGAGCCGTACACCCTGGCCGGGGTGCTGTTCCTGCTGGTGAGCCTGCCGGCGTCGATTCTGGTGAGAAGGTTGGAGCGTCGTGCCGCCCTCAGTTGATTCCCCGATGATCCGGTTCTCGCAGGTGGTCAAGTCCTACGGTGACCACGTCGTGCTGCGGGACCTCGATTTCACCGTCGCGCCGGGGGAGTTCGTCTCGCTGATCGGGCCGAGCGGGTCCGGGAAGACGACGATCCTGCGGTTGCTGATGACCCTGGAGCGGGTCGACGGCGGCACCATCGAGGTCTGCGGTGACTACCTCAGCCATATGAAGCGCGGCGAGAAGCTGGTGCCCGCCGACGAAAAGTACCTGCGGGCCGTGCGCAAGCGGATCGGTATGGTGTTCCAGCAGTTCAACCTGTTCCCGAACATGAACGTGCTGCGCAACATCACCGAGGCGCCGATCCATTCACTCGGCGTCGCCCGCGACGAGGCCGAGGCACGAGCCCTCGAACTGTTGGAGATGGTCGGGCTTTCGGACAAGAAGGACGCGCATCCCACGCGGCTTTCCGGCGGCCAGCAGCAGCGCGTCGCGATCGCGCGGGCGCTCGCGATGCGGCCGGACGTGCTGCTGCTGGACGAGGTGACTTCGGCGCTGGACCCTGAACTGGTCGCGGACGTCCTGCGGGTACTGCGCGAGATCGCCGCGTCGACCGACATCACGATCCTGTGCGTCACGCACGAGATGCAGTTCGCGCGCGATGTTTCGGATCGGGTGATGATGTTCGACCAGGGGCAGGTGCTGGAGGGCGCCGCGCCGGACAAGTTGTTCAACGATCCCGATCACGACCGGACCCGGCGATTTCTCAAGGCGGTGATCGACCGCGCTTGAGGTGGGAGCTGAAGGGGACTTTTCCCGCATGTCATGCGGGGAAAGCGCCCTTCGCCGCGTGGGACGAGGGGAAAGTCCCCTTCAGCTCCCGAGGATCTCCTTGGTCGAGGTGACCGTGGCGAACCCGCCGCCGTGCAGGTTCGTCGCGGTCGCCCTGGACAGCTCGTCGGCGGTGAGGACGCTCCCGTCCGGCCCGGCGAGGTCGAAGGTGAACGTGGCGTCGAGCGCGAAAGTGACGTCGTAGCCCAGGTTCCCGCCGACACGCGCGGTGGTCTCGCAGCAGAAGTTCGTCTGGATGCCGGCGAGCACGAACGACGTGATGCCGCGCGTCTTCAGCCAGCCGTCGAGGTCGATGTCGCCGTGGAAGGCCGAGTTGACCTTCTTGCCGAACACCAGATCCGCGCGCACGCCGTCGAGTTCGGGCTTGAAGTGGTTGCCCTCCTGGCCCGGCTGCAGCGACGAGCCGGGTTTGACCGAGTCGTGGTGCACCAGCACGATCGGCAGCCCGCGCTCCTGGTAGGCGTCGACGAGCGCTTTGATGTTGGCTTCCGCGCCGGGATTGTTGCGCGGTCCCCAGACCGGCTTGTCGAAGCCGCGCTGGACGTCGATCACGAGTAGGGCCTTGGTGTTCTCAGTGGTCATGGCTTCGATTTTCCTGCGTTCCGCGGCCGGACGGGAGTGGCAGAAGAAGCGCGATGCGGTACTTTTCTGCCATGCGCATCGTGGGCGTTCTCCTTCTGCCGGGTAGCCGGGCGTTCGACCTGGGCGTGATCGGCGAGGTCTGGGGCGTGGACCGGACCGACAGCGGCATCGGCCCGTTCGAGGTCCGCCTGTGCTCGCCGGGCCGGACGCCGGTCGCCAGTCATCCGTTCGGGTCGCTCGGGGCGACTCACGGGCTCGGCGGCCTCGAAGGCTGCGATCTCGTCCTCGTGCCCGGCAGGGTCGATCCGCATGCCGAGGTGCCCGCGGCCGCCGTCGCCGCGCTGCGCAAGGCGCACCGGGCCGGGGTCACCGTGGCGTCGCTGTGTTCCGGGGCCTTCACCCTGGCCGCGGCCGGGCTGCTCGACGGCCGTTCGGTCACCACGCATTGGCGGCTGCTGGATGATCTCGAAACCGCCGCTCGCGACGCCGTCGTCCAGCGGGACGTCCTGTTCACCGACGAGGGTGACGTGCTGACGTCCGCCGGGGTGGTCGGCGGCCTCGACCTGTGCCTGCACCTGGTGCGGCGCGATCATGGCGCGGAGGTCGCGGCCGCGCTCGCCCGCCGTCTCGTGATGCCGCCCGCGCGGGAAGGTGGACAACGTCAGTACGTCGACAACCCGTTGCCGCCCAAGCCGTCACGGCCGAGTGTTTCGTCCACAATGGACTGGGCGCTGGCGCGGATCGCCGACGACATCGGCGTCGACGACCTCGTCGGCCACGCCGGGCTGAGCGAGCGGACCTTCCACCGCGAATTCGCGGCGGCCACCGGGGTGACGCCGGGGCGGTGGCTGCGCGCGCAGCGGGTCCGGCTCGCGCGGCGACTGCTGGAGACGACCGAGCTGCCGGTCGAGCGGGTCGCGCAGCGCTCCGGACTCGGCACCGCAGCCAACCTGCGGCGACGGCTGCGGGCCGACGTCGGCGTCGGGCCCGATTCGTATCGCCGGACGTTCCGGTCGGTTACCGTCGAAGCATGGCCGAGTACGAGCACATCCTCGTGAAACGTGACGGCGACACCGTCACCATCACCATGAACCGCGCTGCGCGGCGGAACTCGCTGTCGGCGGACCACCTCGCCGAACTGCTCGCGGCGTTCCGCGCGGCAGGGGAGACCGACGCCACCGGGATCGTCCTGGCCGGCGCCGGACCGGTGTTCTCGGCGGGACACGACTTCGGCGACGTCTCCGCACGCGACCTGACGGGCGTGCGTGAGCTGCTGCGGGTGTGCACGGACCTGATGGGCACGATGCAGTCAGTGCCGCAGGTCGTCGTCGCGCGGGTGCACGGGCTCGCGACCGCGGCGGGCTGTCAGCTGGTGGCCACCTGCGACCTCGCCGTCGCCGCCGAATCCGCCGGATTCGCCCTGCCCGGCGGCAAGGGCGGCTGGTTCTGTCACACCCCCGCGGTGCCGGTGGCCCGGTCGATCGGGCGGAAACGGCTGATGGAACTGGCGCTCACCGGCGACGTCGTCGACGCGGCGACCGCGCTGGACTGGGGCCTGGTGAACCGCGTGGTCCCGGACGACTCGCTGGACGACGCCGTCGCCTCGCTCCTGGCGCGCGCGACGCGGGGGAGCCGGGCGAGCAAGGCGTTGGGGAAGCAGACCCTCTACGCGCAGCTGGACCGGCCCGAGGCCGACGCCTACGCGCTGGCGCTGGAGGTCATGGCCTCGGCGTCGCAGCTGCCCGGGGCGCGCGAGGGAATGGCGGCCTTCCTGGAGAAGCGTTCCCCGGTCTGGCCCGACTGAGGGCCGAAGTGCAGTGAAGGCCGTCCGCAAGTCCGTGAAGACCCCTTCACGGACGCTCAGCCGCAGAAACCCGATCCCCAGGGGCGGTGAGAGAGTTCAGTGGCGTTCGCGCAGCAGCAGGAGCGTGTAAGCGGCCAACGTCTGCGCGTCGGTGATGTCACCCGAAGCGATCATCTTCTCGAACTCGCCCCGCTCGAACCACGCCGTCCGCATGTCCTGCTCTTCGATCTCACGCTGAGCTTCACCCTGCGTGAGATCCGTGGCGAGGAACACGCGCCCGCGCTGGCTCGACATGCCGGCGGCGATGTCGGTGGGGCCGAGGTCGGTCATCGACCCCGCGACCAGCCCGGTCTCCTCGCGTAGTTCGCGGGCGGCGAGCTCGGGCGGCGGGACGTTGGCGCGGTCGGGGGCGGTACCCATCGGGAACTCCCAGCGCCGGAGGCCGAGCGGATAGCGGAACTGCTCGACCAGGTGAAACCTGGCCCCGTCGAAGGGGATCACCACGGCGCAGGTGGGCTTGTCGACGACGGCGTAGATCCCTTCGGAACCATCGGGCCGCCGCACGGTGTCCTCGCGCACGGTCATCCAGTTGTTCCGGTACACCTCGCGCGAGCTGACACGCTGAATGGGGTCCATGCGACCAGTATCGCGATGCTTGTCCTACCCTCGCGGGGTGCGCTTAGTGATCGCTCGCTGCCAGGTCGACTACGCCGGCCGTCTGACCGCCCATCTGCCGATGGCCACCCGCCTGTTGCTGGTGAAGGCCGACGGCTCGGTGTCCGTGCACTCGGACGACCGCGCCTACAAGCCGCTGAACTGGATGAGCCCGCCGTGCTGGCTGATCGAGGACGGCAAGCTGTGGATCGTCGAGAACAAGCAGGGGGAGAAGCTCGTCATCACGATCGACGAGATCTTCCACGACCACGCTCAGGAACTCGGCGCGGAACCGGGCCTGCAGAAGGACGGCGTCGAGGCGCACCTGCAGGAACTGCTCGCCGAGCACATCAAGACCCTCGGTGAGGGCTACACCCTGGTGCGGCGGGAGTTCCCGACCGCGATCGGGCCGGTCGACATCATGGCGCGTGACTCCTCGGGTGGCAGTGTCGCCGTCGAGATCAAACGGCGCGGTGAGATCGACGGCGTCGAGCAGTTGACGCGGTACCTCGAACTGCTCAACCGCGACCCGCTGCTGGCGCCGGTGCAGGGTGTCTTCGCGGCGCAGATCATCAAGCCCCAGGCGCGAGTGCTGGCCGAGGACCGGGGGATCCGGTGCCTCACGCTGGACTACGACGCGCTGCGCGGTATCGAGTCGGACGAATTCCGCCTCTTCTGACCCTCCCCCTTCCCACGCGATTCGTCCTCTAGTTGCGGTAGTTGCGCGTGCAACCACCGCAACTAGAGGACTACTTGCGGTGGGGGCGCACTGAACAGCCGATATCCAATCGAGTCCCGCGCTTTGTATCTGCATTCTTTCCCGCGCCACAGAATGCCCTAAGGGGCGGCGGGAAATTAACGAACTCGGCTCCTCCTGCAAAAGAACCAGCTATTTATGGGTCATTCGAGTGAACGCCGGATTCCTCGGTCTCGCGCTGTGTCACACTCGATTTCCGCGAGGGGTACCACCGACATCCGGTGGTCGTGGGTGCAGGGGTGATGGGTCATGACTGATTCCGAAAAGCGTGTCGATCTGGTGCTTGAAGGCGGCGGCGTCAAAGGTATCGGGTTGCTCGGCGCGGTGCTGGAGTTGCACGAAGCCGGGTACTCGTTCCCGCGGATCGCCGGGACGAGCGCGGGGGCGATCGTCGCGACGCTGGTCGCCGCTTATCAAAAGGCCGGGAAGGATCTCGGTGGCCTGGAAGCGGTGATGAACGACTTGGACTGCCGCCGGTTCCAGGATCAGTCCCCGCTCGACAAGGTCACCGGCGTGATCGGCGACGGCGTCGACTTGATCCTGCACGACGGGATGCACTCCGGTGACTATCTCGCCGAATGGCTCTCGCCGTTGCTGGACGAGGTCGGTGTGCGTACTTTCGCCGATCTCGCCATCAACGATCCCGAAGGTACTTTGCTTCCTTGTCAACAGTATTCCCTGGTCGTTCACGTCAGCGACCTGACCCGTCGTGCGCTCGTCCGCTTGCCCTGGGATTATTCCCAGTACGGCCGCGATCCCGGCGCGGAAAAGATCGTCGACGCCGTCCGCGCGTCGATGTCCATTCCGCTCTACTTCCGGCCGGTGCAGTTCGGTGTCCGCCCGGCGGGCACCGTCACCTGGGTCGACGGCGGTCTGCTGTCGAATTTCCCGATCACCGTGTTCGACCGGACCGATGCGAAACCCGCGCGCTGGCCGACCTGGGGCGTGAAGCTTTCCGGGGAACCCGTGGGCGGCAGGGACGAACCGGTGAAGAGCGCGTTGCGGATCGCCATCGGTTCACTCGAAACCCTGATGTCGGACTGGAATCGTTACCGGTTGCACGAGGAAGGTGTGAACCGGCGGACGGTGTACGTCGACACGACCGGGGTCTCCGCCGTCGACTTCGGGCTCGGTGAAGAGGAGAAGAAGCACCTCTTCGAAAACGGGCGGGAGGCCGCGCGGCGGTTTCTGGAAAAGATTGTGCCGCAGTGAACTCGCCGGCGGTATTCCGGTGGGATGAGGGATAGGAGGATCCCATGCGTTATCGCCCGATCGGCAGTGAACCCGCGGACGGCCGCCTCGGCCGGTTCGTCCCGGACGACTGGCGCCACGTCGAGCGCTATCCGCTGACCGCGCTGGCCACCGAGGACCGGCCCACGAGGTCGCCGGTCGTCATCGGTGTCAACTGGTACAAGGAGTTCGACGTCCCGGAAAAGGACGAGAAGTCCGGTGAGTTCTTCGTCGCGAAGGGCGGCGCCAAAACGCTCACCCGTATCCGCGGTGGGCACTGCGTCTGCCTCGAACCCGGCGAACCGACCGACGGCGACACCCAGTACGCCTTTTACGACCAAGGCAAGGAAGGCGCCTGCGTCGGGTTCGGCTGGTCGCGCTGCATGACGTTGTTCAACGGCGATCTCTACGGCGCGCGGTGGCTGTGGGACCAGTCGAAGTTGCGTGACGAATGGGGCGAGACCAATCCCGGTGACAACAACGGCACGTCCGTCCGCGCGGCGGCCGAGGTGTTGCTCGAACTGGGACACGTCCTGTGGTCGGAAGGCTATGCCGACGACGACCACGTCAAGCGGGCCGCCTACACGCCGGACGTCAAGAACGGCATCCAGGCCTACCGTTGGGCGAAGACCGTCGAAGAGGTGCACGAGGTACTCGGCAACCCGCGTGCCGACGAACTCGGCGCGGTGCCGTTCCTCAACTCGTGGGGTTCCGGCTACCCGCACCGCACGTTCATGCCGGATGACGTCCTCGCCCGGTTGATCAAGGAGGACGGCGAAGTCGGCCTGCCCACGGACCGGTAAACCCCCGCCGGTAGCGGGAAAGGGTCGTTCCTGACCGGAGCGGCCCTTTTCTGGTGGCACTCCCGGTCGGAGGCGATCCCGGTCCGAACCGGCGGCGCATTCCTGCCCGGTCCGCGGAGCGTCACCGCCAACGGCTCCGGTGTCCACGTGGTCCGGAGTCACCGTGAACAGGAAGCTGAACGCGCCGCCGATGGCCGCGTCGGCCAAGCGCGGAACGGGAATCGACCACGGCGGTTCTGCCGATCACCGGACAGGAATTGTCAAGAACAGCCCCAAAACAGACACTACAGGGCGGTCGCCCGCCGCCCATGCTGCCGTTCCTGAATCCATGCAGTATGGTCCGCGATTGACGCGTTACCGGCGTTTCTCGTGGACATTTTCACTATGGAGGTGGGTCGGTTGCACGTGCTGGCCGATGCGAACCTGCGGCTCGACGCGAGTCCTGTCGACTACGTCCTGCTCGCCTTCTATTTCGCGCTGGTGCTCGGCATCGGGTACATGGCGCGAAGGTCGGTTTCGAGCAGCCTGGACTTCTTCCTCTCCGGCCGTTCGCTGCCCGCCTGGGTCACCGGCCTCGCCTTCATCTCGGCGAACCTCGGCGCGGTCGAGATCATGGGCATGTCGGCCAACGGCGTGCTCTACGGCCTGCCGACCTTCCACTACTTCTGGATCGGCGCGATCCCGGCGATGCTGTTCCTCGGCATCGTGATGATGCCGTTCTACTACGGCTCGAAGGTCCGCAGTGTCCCGGAGTTCATGCTCCGCCGGTTCGGCAAACCCGCCCACCTCGTCAACGGCATCAGCTTCGCGAGTGCGCAGATCCTCATCGCCGGCGCGAACCTGTTCCTGCTCGCCAGTGTCGTGAACCTCCTGCTCGGCTGGCCGCTGTGGGTGTCGATCATCGTCGCGGCCGCGGTCGTGCTCTCCTACACCGCGCTCGGCGGCCTCTCCGCCGCGATCTACAACGAGGTCCTGCAGTTCTTCGTGATCGTCGCGGCGCTGCTGCCGCTGACCATCGTCGGCCTGGTGAAGGTCGGCGGCTGGCAGGGCCTCGTCGACAAGGTCACCGCCAGCCCCGGTGGCGACGCGCAGCTGTCCTCCTGGCCGGGTGACAACCTCACCGGCTTCGGTAACAGCTTCCTCTCGATCCTCGGTCTCGTCTTCGGTCTCGGTTTCGTGCTGTCCTTCGGGTACTGGACCACGAACTTCGTCGAGGTCCAGCGTGCCATGGCGTCGAAGAGCATGTCCGCCGCGCGGCGGACACCGATCATCGGCGCGTTCCCGAAGATGTTCATCCCGTTCATCGTGATCATTCCCGGCATGATCGCGGCGGTCACCGTGTCCGAGTACGTCCAGGACAAGCAGATCCTGCTCGAAGGCGGCGAAGCGCCCAGCGGGGTCACCGCGAACAACGCGATCCTGCTGCTGATGCGCGACCTGCTGCCCAACGGCATGCTCGGCGTCGCGATCGCCGGTCTCCTCGCGTCCTTCATGGCCGGTATGGCGGCGAACCTGAGTTCGTTCAACACCGTCTTCACCTACGACATCTGGCAGTCGTACGTGAAGAAGAACGAGTCCGACGGCTACTACCTCCGTCTCGGCCGCCTGGTCACCGCGGCGGGCACGGTGCTGGCGATCGGCACCGCGTTCATCGCGTCGAACTCCGGGAACATCCTGACCTATCTGCAGGACCTGTTCTCCTTCTTCAACGCGCCGCTGTTCGCCACCTTCATCCTCGGCATGTTCTGGAAGCGGATGACGGCGACGGCGGGCTGGGTCGGACTGGTCTCCGGTACCGCGTCCGCGATCACCGTGTGGCTCCTGTCGCAGGCCGGGATTCTCGGCCTCACCGGGCAGGGCGTCAGCTTCGTGGCCGCCGGTACGGCGTTCGCCGTCGACATCGTGGTCAGCGTCGCGGTTTCGCTCGCCACCGCGCCGAAGCCGGAAGCCCAGTTGGTCGGACTCGTCTACTCCCTCACCCCGAAGGAGTCGCTGAAGCACGACGAAACCGGCGACGACGCGGGCTGGTACCGCAAGCCGGGCCTGCTCGCTGGCATCGTGCTGATCCTGACCATCGTGCTCAACATCATCTTCTAGGAGGCCGGAGATGGCTGCGTCCCAAGCTCCCAAGAAGGCCGGCGTTTTCGACATCCGGCTGATCATCGCCCTGCTCATCGGCGTCTACGGGCTGGTGCTCACGATCATGGGCATCGGCTTCACCACCGAGGCGGAGCTGGCCAAGGCCGCCGGCGTCCGGATCAACCTGTGGGCGGGCGTCGGCATGCTGGTGTTCGCGGCGTTGTTCCTGGTGTGGGCGAAGCTGCGGCCCATCGTGGTGCCGCCCACGTCCGAAACCGGCGAGGACGGCGAATAGCCGGGTTGTCCGGACAGCGGCGCGGCGCTGCGGCTACCGTGCACTTCGTGCTGCTCAACGCTCGACGTCGCCGGATCGCGTCCGCGCTGGCCCTGGTGGCCGCGCTCGGCGTGCTTTCCGCCTGCGGTCAGAACCTCGGCAAGTCCAACTTCGCCCGTACCACCGTCGCCGCCGAAGCGGGCAGCGGTGGAGAGGTGCCGAGCGGGAACATCAACGACCCGGCCGTCACCCCCGCGGTGTTGCGCACGATCGACCCGTGTCCGCTGGTGAACAAGGACGCGCTGAGCGCTCTCGGCACCCCCGAGGACCCGGTGCCGGGGTCGACCTCGTTCGGCGCCTGCCGGGCGAAGGTTCTCGACGCCGGCGGCAAGAAACTTTCCGTCAGCGTCGACATCGGCGCGTCGACCTACTTGTCCAACACCGGTGGTGCCGTCGTCACGGCGGTGGAGGGCCTGCCGCAGGTGGAGCGGAAGGCCAAGGACGGCAAGAGCTGCGAGGTCGGCGTCCTGACGCTGCGCCAGCCTGAGCGCGGGGTGAGCTTCTCGGTCACCTACGACGGCGGTGACCCCTGCGCGGCGGCCCGTGCGGTGGCGGCGAAGGGCGTGAAGAGCCTGCACTCGTCCCCGGCGAAGTTCCCTTCCAGCGCGGGTACGCTCACCGCTGTCGACCCGTGCACCGCCGCCGACGCCGCCGTCCTCGGCGAGGTGGTGCCGCACGGCGCGACCTCGCTGTCGAGTTTCCACTCGTGTGACTGGACGCCGGGTTCCAACCCGCGGATCTCCATCGGCTTCCGCCCCGGCCTGCCGCCGGCGGAACGCGACGGGACCAAGAAGGTCGAGATCGGCGGCGTCACCGCCTACCAGAAGGTCGGCAGTGGCAGCGACGCCGAGTGCAAGATCGAGTGGCAGCACAAACCGTGGATCGACGAAGACGTCGAGATCGTCAGCGTGATCTACAAGAACTACGACGAGAAGTCCGGCGATACCGCGTCCTGCGAGAAGGCGGCCAAGATCGCCAAATCGGTGATCTCGAAGCTCCCGAAGCCCTGACGCTGGCGGCATCCGGCCGGGCGAGGTAGGAAGGGGACATCCCACCCGCCGACGTGTCGGAGACCGCCATGAAGAAGATCATCAACGACCCGAAGACGGTGGTCGCGGAATCCCTGCACGGGCTCGCCGTCGCGCACGCGGACGTCCTGCGCGTGGAAGACGACCCGGCGGTCGTGGTGCGCGTGGACGCGCCCGTGGCTGGCAAGGTCGCTGTGATCTCCGGCGGCGGCTCCGGCCACGAACCACTGCACGGCGGCTTCGTCGGGCAGGGCATGCTGGCGGCCGCCGTCCCGGGCGCGGTGTTCACCTCGCCGACGCCGGACGCCGTCGAGGCCGCGGTCAAGGCCACCACCGGCGACGCGGGTGCGCTGCTGATCGTGAAGAACTACACCGGCGACGTGCTCAACTTCGAAACCGCCGCGGAACTCGCCGCCGCCGAGGGGCTGGACGTGCGCAGCGTCGTCATCGACGACGACGTCGCGGTCAAGGACTCCACCTACACCGCCGGTCGTCGCGGGGTCGGCGGCACGGTGTTGCTGGAGAAGATCACCGGCGCCGCCGCCGAACGCGGAGACACCCTCGACGCGGTGGAGACCTTGGCGCGCAAGGTGATCGGCCAGGTCCGCTCGATCGGCGTCGCGCTCAGCGCGCCGACCGTGCCGCACGCGGGCGAGCCGAGTTTCGACCTCGCCGACGACGAGATCGAGTTCGGCATCGGGATCCACGGCGAACCCGGAATCGAAAGGACACCGGCCTTGTCCGCCGACGACCTCGTCGCGCGGATGGTCGAAGCGGTGGTCACGGACCTGCCCTTCGCCGACGGCGACAAGGTCCTGCTGTTCACGAACTCGATGGGCGGTACCCCGCTGGTCGAGCTGTACCTGGCACACGGCATCGCCGAGCGGCTGCTGGCCGAGCGTGGGATCGTGGTCGAGCGGCGCCTCGTGGGGCCGTACATCACCAGCCTCGAGATGCAGGGGATGAGCCTGACGTTGCTGAAACTGGACGACGAGCTGACCGAGTTGTGGGACGCGCCGGTGAACACCCCGGCCCTGAGGTGGGGAGTCTGATGGCCTGCACCGCCGAGACGCTCGCCGCCGCCTTGCGGGCGGCGGCCGCGGTGATCGCCGAACATCGCGCCGAGCTGATCGACCTCGACCGCGCGATCGGCGACGCCGACCACGGCGAGAACATGGACAGGGGGTTCGCCGCCATCGTGTCCGCTTTGGACACCTCGACGCCGGAAACCCCCGCCGCGGTGGCGAAACTCGCCGCCACGACGTTGATCTCGAAGGTCGGCGGTGCGGCTGGCCCGTTGTACGGCACGGCTTTCCTGCGCGCGTCGGTCAAGCTGGGCGACGCGGCGGAGGTGGACGGCCCGTTGCTCGTCGAAGCCCTGCGCGCGGCACTCGAAGGAGTGCAGGCGCGCGGCAAGGCCGTCGGCGGAGACTCGACCATGGTCGACGCGCTGATCCCCGCGGTCTCCGCCGCCGAAGAGGCGGCCGGTTCGGACATCGCGGAGATCCTGTCCGCGGCGGCGGATGCTGCGGACAAGGGCGCCGCGTCCACTGTGGACCTCGTACCGCGCAAGGGCCGGGCGTCCTATCTCGGTGAGCGCGCGAAGGGGCATGTCGATCCCGGTGCCCGCTCGACGGCGCTGCTGCTGCGCGCGTTCGCGGAGGCGGCGCGGTGAGCGTCGGAATCGTGCTCGTCTCCCACAGCGCCAAACTCGCCGAAGGGCTCGCTGAACTCGCCGCGCAGATGGCGCCGGACGTCACCATCTTGGCGGCCGGAGGCCTGGCCGAAGGCGGGATCGGAACGGACTACGACGAGGTCGTCGCCGCGACCCAGCGCGCCGATTCGGGGGCGGGCGTCGTCCTGCTGTACGACCTCGGCAGCGCGCAGATGACCGCGGACCTCGCCGTCGAATCGCTCTCCGACCCGTCGGCCGCGGTCGTCGCGGACGCGCCGCTCGTCGAGGGCGCGATCGCCGCCGCCGTCGCTGCGCAGGGCGGGGCGGACCGCCAGGCCGTCGCCGGAGCCGCCGCCTCGGCCGGTGCCCCGCCGGACCTGACGTTCGACAGCGGTGCGCAAGACGGCGAGAGCAGCGTCGAACTCACGTTGCGGAACGACGTCGGGCTGCACGCGCGGCCCGCCGCCGTCCTGGTCCGGAGCGTCGCGGGGCTGGACGCGGAGGTCACCGTGCGGCTCGGCGAGGAGACCGCGGACGCCAACAGCGTGCTCGCACTGATGGCTCTCGGCGCACGTCAGGGTGACCGGATCGAGGTCCGCGCGCGAGGTACGCAGGCCGACGAAGCGCTCGCCAAGGTCAAGGACCTGGTCGAGCAGAACTTCGGCGAGAGCTGAAGGGGACTTTCCCCTCGTCTCACGCGGTGAAGGACGCTTTTCCTGCATCGCATGCGGGGAAAGTCCCCTTCAGCTCTCGTCCGCGAGTGACACTTACTCGATCCGGAGGGTGACAGCCGCTGCTTTCCGCGCCCCGGCATGGCACGATCGGAGAAAACTACCAGCGAGTAACCTCCGGAGGCCGGTTGTGGCGCGGGAAATCTCGAGTGTGGGAGTCATCGGTCTCGGCACCATGGGTGCCGGGATCGCCGAGGTGCTCGCGCGGAGCGGCGTCTCCGTGGTCGCGGTGGAGATCGACGACGACGGCGTCAGCCGGGGCCGGGGTCATCTGGAGCATTCGACCGAACGGGCGGTGTCCGGCGGCAAACTCGACGCCGACGGCCGGAGCGCTCTCCTGGATCGGATCCGGTACACCACGTCGCTGACCGAACTGTCCGATGTGGACCTGGTGATCGAGGCGATCCCGGAGAACCTCGAAGCCAAATCCGACGTGTTCGCGGCGCTGGACAAGATCACCGGCGCGGACACGATTTTCGTGTCCAACACCTCCTCGCTGTCGATCACCGAGATCGGCGTGCGCACCGCGCGGCCGGGCAAGGTCGTCGGGATGCACTTCTTCAACCCGGCGCCGATCCTCAAACTGGTCGAGATCGTCCGCACCGTCGTTACCGAGCCCGACGTCATCACCGACGTCGTCGCGTTCGCCGAACGCCTCGGCAAGACCCCGGTGGTGATCGGCGACCGCGCCGGGTTCATCGCGAACGCGTTGCTGTTCGGCTATCTCAACCACGCCGTGCGGATGTACGAGCAGCGCTACGCCACGCGTGAGGATCTCGACGCGGCGATGCGGTTCGGCTGCGGATATCCCATGGGGCCCTTGGCTTTGCTCGACCTCATCGGGCTCGACACGGCGTACGAGATCCTCGACACGATGTACCACCAGTCGCGCAACCGGCTCCACGCGCCGGCGCCGCTGCTGAAGCAGATGATCACCGCGGGACTGCTCGGCCGGAAGACCGGACAGGGGTTCTACGCCTACGACGAGCCCGATTCGCCGACGGTGACCGACGCGGTCACGGCGTCCACAGTGGACACGGTGGCGCCGCGCGAGGTGCGCAAGGTCGGTGTCGTCGGAACCGGGACCATGGCGACCGGCATCGCCGAGGTTTTCGCGAAACGGGGTTACGAGGTCATCCTCCGGGCACGCAGCACGGAAAAGGCCGCGGCGTCGGTCGCGCGGGTGAAGAAATCCCTGGACAAAGCCGTCGTCAAGGGCAAACTCTCCGAGGAGGACGCCGCGGCCGCGCTCGGCCGGATCTCACCCGCGGTGGAGTTCGAGGAACTGGCCGACGTCGACCTCGTCATCGAGGCCGTGGCCGAGGATCTCGCCGTCAAGCAGGCCGTTTTCGCCGCCCTCGACGACGTCGTGAAGCCTGGCGCGGTGCTGGCGACGACCACGTCCTCGCTGCCGGTCATCGAATGCGCGGCCGCCACCTCGCGGCCGTCGGACGTGGTCGGCGTGCACTTCTTCAACCCGGCGCCGGTGATGAAACTGGTCGAGGTCGTCTCGACCATCGCGACCGGGCCCGACGTGGTCGCGACCGTGGACGCCCTCTGCGCGGCGGTGGGCAAACACCCGGTGCACTGCGGCGACCGGGCCGGGTTCATCGTCAACGCCTTGCTGTTCCCGTACCTCAACGACGCGGTGAAGATGCTCGAAGCGCACTACGCGCAGGCCGACGACATCGACACCGCGATGAAGGTGGGCTGCGGGCTGCCCATGGGCCCGTTCGAACTGCTCGACGTCGTCGGGCTGGACGTTTCGCTGGCGATCCAGCGGACGCTGTTCAACGAGTTCCGCGAAGAGGGCTTCGCGCCCGCGCCGCTGCTGGAGCACCTCGTGACCGCCGGCCGGCTGGGCCGGAAGACAGGGAAGGGCTTCAAGGACTACTCGGCCAGGTAGGCCTCGTTGGCGCAAGTAGGCGACTACTTGCGCCAACGGTCAGTAGTCTGGACGGCGTGCCGGTTTCCTCGATCCGGACGACGAGATCCAGTACGGGTTCCCAGCCGACATCGACGGCAGCACCAATCCCAGCGTGTTCATCGCGGTGCGCGTCCAGCGGATCGGGCCGGTGGAGACGGCGACCACTCCGTGGTTCGAGTTCAGCGAGATCGACGACGAGTACGTCTCCGTCGTCAACGCGTGACGCGGTAAAGCCGGAAGATCCGCTGCCGGACCTCTAAGCTCGCCGGGTGCGCCAGCTGACATACGACGGGGTGCCGATCCCCGGCTTGAACGACCTGGTCCGGACGGCCATCCGCCTGCATCCCGCGCAAGGCGACCCCCGTCCGGACGAAAGCCATCTGGGCGGCCCGTTGCTTTGGCCGTCGGACGAGCCGTGGCCGGAATGCCCGGTGACCTGGCCGCCGGACCCGGACGCGTCCGACGACGCGTGGGCGGGCGGGCATCCGCTCGACGAACCGGTTCCGGCGATGATCAGTGCCGCGCAGTTCTTCCGCGGCGACTTCCCCGAGTTGCCCTTCCCGGAGGGCACCGACGTCCTGCAGCTCCTGTTCTGCCCGATGCAGCACAACAGCTTGCATCACCAAGGGCCCGCGGTCCGGCTGGTGTGGCGCGCTTCCGGCGAAGTCGAGGACATCGCGGACCCGCCGCCCGCGCCCGAGGACGCCGAAGCCGCCCTCCTCCCGGTGCCCTGCGTGTTCGAGCCGTGCTCGATCGACGAACTGCCCCGTCTCTGCGACTTCCCGCCGGAGACCCGCGCCGCGATCGGCATCCCCGAGGGCGCGCATGACGACCCGGAGGGCTGGCCGGAGCTGGACCAGTACTCGAAGATCGGCGGCTGGACCGCCTGGTACGAGACCGATCGTCACGAGCTGGGCTGCCGGGAATGCGGCGTCGAGCTGCGGCAGACGATCGCGTTGGCCACGGAGGAGCACGAGGTCGACTGCGGGTGCGAGGTCGCCGAAGCGGAACCGGTCGGCTGGTCGTTCGCCCGAAAGGGGGTGCTGAACGTCTTCACGTGCCCCACCGACGTCACGCATCCGTTCAAAGTCCGGATTGACTAGTGTCGCGTGATCCTGCTTGCTTGACGTTGGGTTTCGTTCGTCGGACGGCGATCTCGCGTGATCAGACGGCGGTTACGCGTGATTGGACGGCGATCTCCGAAATCGCCGCCCAATCACGCGTAAGACCTGCAGGATCACGCGACACTAGCGTCCCGGGCGTGATCAGGTACCGCATTCGCGTGCTCGGACTCGGGACACTAGGCGGGCGGTAGCAAAGGTCCCCCGCTCCAGTGCTGGAAGACGAGGTTCGTGTGCACCCGGGCGACCTCGTCGCGGGCGGTCAGTTCGTCGAGCACCAGGCGTTGCAGTTCGGTCGCCGAAGCGGTGGCGACGTGCGCGAGGAAGTCGTCCGGTCCGGTCAGGTGGTAGACGGAGCGGACCTCGGACAGGGTCAGCAGGTGCTCGACGAACGAGTCCACCAGTGCCCGCCGGTGCGGGCGGACTTGGACGAACAGGAGCGCTTCGAGCGGGCGGCCGAGTTTGGCGGCGTCCACGTCCGCGCGCTGTCCGGTGATCACTCCGAGCGCACGAAGCCGGTTGACGCGGTCGAGGCAGGTCGAGGGCGCGATGCCGACCTCGGCCGCCAGATCCTTGTTCGAGATCCGGGCGTCGTTCTGTAGCAGCCGTAGAATCCGTAGGTCTACCGTACTCAATTCGACAGTACCCGTCATCGGCGAATGATATCCGAGGATATTGCCTCCGATCCGGAGAAAACCGCACCATCTCGGTATGACCGCAACGCTGCGCACCCGAGCCGTCCACGCCGGCCGTGACGACCTCACGGACCTCGGCGTCCACGCCGCTCCGCTCGACTTGTCCACGACCTACCCGTCGCGGGACAGCGTCGAGGAGGCGAGTCGCATCGACGAGTTCGCCACCACGGGCTCGCTGTCCGGACTCCCGGTCTACGGGCGGCTGAGCAACCCGACCGTCGAACGGTTCGAGAAGGCCCTGGCCGAACTCGAAGGTTTCGAAGACGCCGTCGCCTTCGCCACCGGCATGGCCGCGGTGTCGGCCTCGCTGCTCGCCACCGTCGCACAGGGCAAGCGGCACATCGTCGCCGTCCGGCCGGTCTACGGCTGCACCGACCACATGCTCACGTCCGGTCTGCTCGGCACCGAGGTGACCTGGACCGATCCGGAAGGGCTCGCCTCGGCGCTGCGTCCCGACACCGGGCTGGTGCTGCTCGAAACGCCCGCGAACCCGACCCTGCGCGAGGTCGACATCGCCGAGATCGTTAGTGCGGCGGGCGATGTTCCCGTGCTGGTCGACAACACCTTCGCGACTCCCGTGCTCCAGCGTCCCGGACGCGACGGAGCCCGCTTCGTCCTGCACAGTGCGACCAAGTTCCTCGGCGGCCACGGCGACGTCATGGGTGGCGTGGTCGCCTGCGGCGCCGAAGACGCCGGGATGCTGCGGCAGATCCGCTTCGCCACCGGCGGCGTGCTGCACCCGCTGGCCGGGTACATGCTGCTTCGGGGCCTTTCGACGCTTCCGCTGCGCGTCAACGCCGCCTCCGCGACGGCCGCCGAACTCGTCGAGCGCCTTCGCTCGCATTCGAACGTCGGTGCGGTGCACTACCCCGGTATCGGCGGTCCGCTGATCGCGTTCGAGGTGGAAGGCAATCCGCACGCACTCATCGGCGCGGTCCGGTTGATCACCCCGGCCGTCAGCCTCGGCAGCGTGGACTCACTCATCCAGCATCCCGCCTCGATCAGCCACCGGATCGTCGCCGAGGACGACCGGCACGGCGCGGGTGTCACCGATCGGCTCATCCGCATGTCGGTGGGACTCGAAGACGTCGAGGACCTCTGGCACGACCTGGATCAGGCACTCAAGGCGTGCTGAATCAGTGCGATAGTGATCACCGGGATGTCGACAAATCGCCTGACCTGGCTAACCTGGTCGGGTGAAAGATCTGGTCTCGTCCTGGGTGGAATCTTCAGCTCGTAACACGCTTTCGCGGCTTCACGAGCAGATCGGCGTCGCCGGACTCGCCGCGGCGGCGGCCCTTCCCGGGCTGTCGGCCGTCTTCGATCAGCACTCCGCCGCGGTGCGGGACATTCTCGCGGCGGGGGTCGAGGGTTCGGCGGCGGTCGCCGGGGTGGTACTTCTCGCCGGCTATTCGCGAGGACTGCTGGACGAGGCCAGGGCCAAGGGCTGGGCGTTCCGCGCTCCGGCCGATCTGTCCGCATGGAGCACCAGCGACTGGACGACCGCGCGCCTGGTCGGCGTGTGTTCGCTGGCCGCGACGATGGACGACCACCGGGCACAGGAGACCGGGAACGGGTAGGGCGGCCTGACGCCCCACCCGTTCCCATATTGGGTCAGCGGTACTCCGGCGGAGGGGGCATTGACCCACCGGGGGGCCGCTGGCCGGGATCCTGGTGCGACTGCACCTGACCCTGGTTCGGCGGGAACTGCTGGTGCTGGCCACCGGCCATGTCCGGATCAATCACCGCGTGATGTCCGGCGGACACCGGCTGGTGAGCGGTCGTCCGTTCGGTCGGCACGTCACCGGAACGGTTCGCGTCCTCGCGACCCCGTTGGTAGGCCTCGGCCTGCGCCTTCGCGGCCGGGATCTCCGCCTCGGCCCGGCCGAGCCAGGTCTCCCAGCGCTGCTGCATCGGTTTGATGAGGCCGCCACCGACACCGACGACGGCGATCCCGCCGACCGTGGCGAGCACGGTGATCAGCACCGGCAGCGTGACCGCGGTGGCCACCCCGATCTGGTTCAGCGCGGCGATCACGCCGAGACCCCAGATGAACACCGAAGCGATGGTGGCGAGCACCTTGCCGTAGGAGACGCCGCCGAGGGCGTTGCCCACCAGATCCTTGACCGCCTTGGCGATCGCGCCCGCGATCACCACGATGACGATCGCGACGATGGCGCGCGGCAGCCAGGCGACGATGTCGTTGAGCAGCGAGCTCACCGGGTTCGGGCCGAACACGCCGAACGCGATCTGCAGGGCGATCAGCAGGATCGCGTAGTAGATGATCTTGCTGATGATGTTCGACGCGTCGAACTGGCCTCGCGCGAGCATCTGTTTGAAGCCCCCGCGTTCGATGAGCCGGTTGAACCCGACTTTCTCGAGCACCATGCTCACGGCCTTCGCGATCGCCTTGGCGATCAGCCAGCCGATGAACAGGATGACCAGGAACGCGAGCAGCTTAGGGACGAACGTGGCGACCGAACTCCAGGCGCTGGACACGCCTTGACCGAAATCGACGGCCGCCAGTGCTGATGTGGCCACTGGGTTTCTCCCTTCCCACGAACTGGAGGATCCAGACTGGTGGGAACGAGATACCCGGTGGTCAAACGGTCACACGTGGTGCCACCCGAACGAGTGGTTCAACTACAGCAGCCGCCTCCGCAGCAGCCGCCGCCCCCACCTGCGGGAACAGGGGCCGGACCGGACGCCGATCCGGTCAGCGCCACGGTCGTCAGCAGCTTGACGGTGTCCCGGTGGCCCTCGGGGCACGGCGCGGGCGCGCCGGACTCGCTCATCGGCCGGAGCAGTTCGAAGGTCTCGGTGCATTCGCGGCAGCGGTAGGCGTAAGTCGGCATGCGCTCATCTTCTCATCCCGGAAGCCGCTCCGGAATGAGAAGCTGGCCGGGTGGAACTGCCTGTCGCGGCGCACGTGCCGCACCTCGGCCAAGTCGTCCCGTCCGTCCTTTCCGCCCTCGGTGCCGCCGAGTTCGCGAACTCGTTGAGCCTCGCCGAGGCGTCCAGTGCCTGCGTCCTGCTGATCGACGGTCTCGGCTGGGAACTGCTGGCCGAGCACACGGCCGACGCGCCCGTGCTCACGCAACTGGCGAAGTCGCCGCTGCGGGTCGGTTTCCCGGCCACGACGGCGGCGGGCCTCGGCGCGATCGGCACCGGGCTGGCCTCGGGCGAGCACGGCCTGGTCGGTTACAGCTTCGAAGTCCCCGGGGCGGGCGTCCTGAACGCGTTGCGCTGGGCCAGTCACGAGGACGGCGGCGATCTCCGCGGCGCGCTTCCGCCGCGCGAGGTCCAACCCCTGCCGACGACGTTCGAGCGCGCGGCGGCCGCCGGGATCACGACCAGCGTGGTCTCGTCGGCGAAGTTCGCGGACACCGCGCTCACCCGCGCGACGCAATCCGGCGCACGCTATGTGGGCGTCCACGCGCTCGGCGACCTGGCAGCGTGCGTCCTGCGCTGTCTCGAGGTGCGGCCGGCGTTCTGCTGGGGCTATCACAGCGAACTCGATATGCTCGGCCACATCTACGGACCGGGTTCGGCGCCATGGCGGATGCAACTGCGGCACGTCGACAAACTGGTCGAGTCCCTTGTGGACGGACTGCCGTCCGGCGCGCTCCTCGCGGTGGTGGCCGACCACGGCATGGTGACCGTCGAGGGCGCGCTCGACATCGACGAGACGCCCGCGCTGCTCGGCGGCGTCCGGGCCATCGGGGGCGAGGTCCGGGCACGGCACGTCTACAGCGAGCCGGGGGCGGAGGCCGACGTGCTGGCGGCCTGGCGCGAGGTGATCGGCGACCGGGCGTGGATCCTCTCTCGCGACGAGGCCGTCGAGGCGGGCTGGTTCGGGCCGGTCGCCGACCGGGTCCGGCCACGGATCGGCGACGTCGTAGTGGCGTCGAAGGAGCGTTTTGGGCTCGTGCGGGAACTGGCCGAGGCCGTCGAGTCCTCGATGGTCGGTCAGCACGGCTCGCTGACCCCGGCGGAACAACTCGTCCCGCTGGTACTCGCGCGCGGCTAGCCCGCGTTTAGTCCTCTAGTTGCGGTCCTTGCATGCGCAACTACCGCAACTAGAGGACTAAACGCGTCAATTCGGCGTCCTGGAGCCTGGCCAGACTTCCCCCGATGGCCACGGCGATGGTGCTCGGCGAGGTGGATCTGTCCGCGGGCACCTGTCGGCGACTGGCACGGGCTCGATATACCGTCTCGGCGTGCCTCGACGTAACCGGCCCGAACGCGGTGGACGCCCAGACCTCGGTGCGTCGACCGGCTGGGCGCGCTCCGAATCGGCCACGGACGGGGAGTGGCTCGTCCGGACCGTGCCCGGTGCGCAGGCCACCAAGGACTACCGCTGCCCCGGCTGTGACCACGAGATCCGGTCGGGGACCCCGCATCTGGTCGTCTGGCCCGCCGACGATACCGGCGGGGTCGCCGACCGCCGCCATTGGCACAGGGCGTGCTGGGACGCGCGGTCCCGGCGCCGCCCCGGCCGCTGGTGATCCTGGTGCCTGATTCAGCGCCGCAGGTGTAGTGAAGGCGCTCCCTCGAACTCCTCCTTCGTGTGGATCTCGAAGCCGAGCCGCTCGGCGACCCGGATCGACGGTTTGTTGGACTCCATGATGTTCGCGATCACCGGGACGTCCGGGATCTCCCGATCCGCCCATTCGACGACGGCGGCCGCCATCTCCGTCGCGTAGCCCTTGCCCCAGGTGAACGGCCAGAAGCGGTACGCGAGGTTCAGCACGCGCTCGCCGTTCCACTCGTGATATCGGACCCCGCCGAAGCCGGCGATCACGTCCGGATCGTCCAAAGCGGACACCGTCATGTAGCCGAAACCATGCTCGGCCCATTGCTTCATCCAGGCGTCGAAGAGTTCGCGCGCACCTTCGATGGTGTGCGGCACCTGGTTGAACTTGTTCGTTTCGGGATCGGCCTGCAGTGCGACGATGTTCTCGCGATCCGCCTCGCGCAGCCGCCGCAGCAGCAGCCTCTCCGTCTTGATCTCTGTCAGCACGGTTCTGACGGTAGACCCAGGGTGCGACAGAATTATCGCCATGAAGGATCTGCCGCTGGTACTGTTGCACGCTTTCCCCGTCGACGCCCGCATGTGGGACCCGGTGCGCGCGCCGCTGTCGGAACGCCTTCGGCTGATCACCCCCGACCAGCGAGGACTCGGCCGCAGCCCGCTGCCGGAAACCGACAGGGAGCCGAACCTGGACGACGCCGCCCGCGACGTCGTGGCGCTGCTCGACCGGCTCGAACTCGACAAGGTCGTCCTCGGCGGCTGCTCGATGGGCGGCTACCTGACGATGGCGGTGCTGCGCGCCGCACCGGAACGCGTGGGCGGTCTCGTGTTCATCGACACCAAGGCGACGGCCGACACTTCCGAAGCCGCGCAGGCTCGGCATGACCTCGCGGCCAGGGTCGAAGCGGAAGGCGCCGGATGGCTGTCCGAAGTCCTCACACCCGGATTGCTCGCCGAGGAAGCCCGCCCCGAGGTGGCCGAACGGCTTCATGAGTTGATCACGACGCAGCCGTCGTCGGGGATCGCGTGGGCGGCGCGCGCGATGGCGGCACGGCCCGATTCGCTCGCGACACTGCGATCGGTGGACGTGCCGGCGCTGGTCGTGGTCGGCGAAGAGGACCGCCTGACCCCGCTCGACGCGGCGAACACCCTGGTGGAGACGCTGCCGGACGCGACACTGGTCGTGCTGCCGGAGGCGGGACATCTGACGCCGCTGGAGGATCCGGCCGGAGTCGTAGAAGCGATCTTGGGCTGGTACCCCGCGTAGAAACGTCTCCCTCGCCCCTTCAAAGGTATAGCGGACAGGGGGACTTGCGGCAAGCCCCCATTGCCGGTCCACAATTCGTGCCTTCACGTTTTGCCGAAGGGGGATTTCCATGCGTGTACTCCTGTCCACTGTCGGGACAAGGGGTGAGGTACAGCCGCTGGTGGCACTGGCGGTGCGGTTGCGGGAACTCGGCCAAGAAGTCCGGCTTTGCGCGCCGCCGGAATTCCGTGAATGGGCCGAAGGTCTCGGGATCTCCTTCGCCCCGCTGGGGCCTGAGCTCAGGTCGACCGCGAGGCCGGGCTCCGAGCTGACCAAAGCGATGGCCACGCCGGAAGGACGGCGCGAGATGGCCGAGGCCATGGTGGTGAACCAGTTCGAGGCGATGCCGGAGGCGGCCGAGGACTGCGACGCCGTCGTCGCGGGAATGGCCTTGAACATCGCCGCCCATTCGGTCGCCGAGCTGAAAGGAATTCCTTATTTCTTTACCGCTCACTGCCCGATAACGCTGCCTTCACTGCACCATCGTCCGCCCGTTTTCCCGGGATGGGCGCCGAAGAACCCCGACGCCGCCATCCCGGCCTTGTGGGCCGACGACGCGGAACGGTGGAACGGGCAATGGGGAGGTGTGCTCCAAGCGCGGCGGAAACTGCTGGGCCTTCCGCCGGTCGAAGACGTTCGCGGGCACATCTTCACCGAGCGGCCGTGGCTGGCCGCCGATCCGGTGCTGGCGCCGTGGCGGGAACCGTCGGCGCTGGACGTGTACCAGACCGGCGCCTGGATCCTGCCGGACCACAGCCCGTTGGCCCCGGAACTGGAGGCGTTCCTCGACGCCGGGGAGCCGCCGGTCTACTTCGGATTCGGGAGCATCCGCGCTCCGGAGGAGATCGCGAAGGCGATGATCGAGGCGGCGAGGGCGAACGGGCGGCGGGCGATCGTGTCCCGCGGCTGGACCGAACTGGCGCTGATCGACGACGAACCCGACTGCATCGCGATCGGGGACGTCAACCAGCAGGCGCTCTTCCCGCGGGTCGCGGCGGCCGTGCACCACGGCGGTGCCGGTACGACCACGGCGGCGACCAGGGCCGGGGTCCCGCAGGTACTCGTTCCGCGGATGTTCGACCAGCCCTACTTCGCGCAGCGCGTCCGGGACCTCGGGATGGGGACCTCGATCACCGGGGAACCGACGGCGGCATCGCTGACCTCGGCGCTTTCCGAGGTGTTGCGGCCGGAGGTCGCGGAGCGGGCGCGTCAGGTCGGTGGTGAGGTGCGGGTCGACGGGACCGATGTGGCGGCGAAGCTGCTGATGACGTCGGTCTAGGCCGGATCGCAAGTAGTCCTCTACTTGCGATCCGGGCCCGGTCGAGTCCCTGTCCCCAATGTGGCATTGGAGACGCTGAGTGTCGCGTCCCCGCCGCGCAACTAGAGGACTAATTGCGCGAGGGGGGAGGGCGCCCACGGCTCGGCCGGGCTCACCTCGACCGCAAGTAGTCGACTACTCGCGGGAGAAGTAGTGCTCCAAGGCCGCCTCGGCTTCCCCGAGTCGCGAAGGGAACCGCCGCGGGATCACGAACCCGCCAGGAAACTCGACAACCGTCGAAGTGCGCTGAACGGCTGCAGCGACGAAGGCGCCACATCCGCCGGGTACGCGGAAAGGACCGAAGGGCCGAGGTCCGCGTAGAGGGCACCGAGGTCCCGGCCGAGCGATCCGCGTCGGGTGTCCTCGAAGTCGAGCCAGCACGGCCCGGCCGCCGTCGCGAAGACGTTTCCCGAGTTGGGCGTCCCCGTGCAGCGGCCGCACAGGCAGGGTCAGGCAGCGCCGCCGCGACCCGTTCGAGTTCTTCGTACAGTCGCGGCGCCGCACCGGCCATGAAGGACCCGTTCCGGTCGAGCAGCGTCCGGAGTTCCCGGATCGGTCCGAGTTCGGGCAGTTCACCGGGGTGATCCATGAGCGCCGCCTTCACTCGCGCGAGTGAAGACGCCACCTCCCGCGGTGGCAGAGTGCCTCCGGGCTCATGGGGCGTGTAGTGCCAGAGAGTGACCGGCAGGCCGTTGGCGAAATGCGGTCCGGCCGGGGGATCCGTGGGTGGTGAGACGACGAGCACATCACGTTCAGTGAGGTGCTTCGACAGTTCGACGTCGCGCGCGAGCCAGTCCACAGGGGACGGCCGGGCGAAGCGCGTCGTTCCCGGTACCCGCGCCACTACCGGACCCAGCCTCACCAGCACGTTCGACTGGAACTGCAAGACCTCGGGATGCCCGGTCGGCAGCCCGTACCGGTCACCGACAGCGATCGCCGCGGCCACTCCCGCCCGGGTGTGTTCGTCGGTCACGGCGCGATCTTGCCAGCCGGTGCGCGCGACGGTCGGTAGTGAGGGCTACGATCCCCACTAGCCGCCGAAACGGGTCCCCACCCCGGCCGACGGCAGAACATTGACCACCACAAGGTTTGAGTGTTGGAGGCAGGAGTGACGGCCGTAGCCCCCAAGCCGATCGCCACGCGCCCATACCCCGCGCGCGAGTCGGTTAAGGGTTCGTACCTGCTGCGGTTGTTCCGCACGACGGACCACAAGCAAATCGGCATCATGTACCTGGTCACGTCGTTCGCCTTCTTCATGGTGGGCGGCGCGATGGCGATGCTGATCCGCTCCGAGCTGGCGCGTCCCGGGCAGCAGTTCCTTTCGCAGGAGCAGTACAACCAGCTGTTCACGATGCACGGCACGATCATGCTGCTGCTGTACGCGACGCCGATCCTCTTCGGATTCGCGAACTTCATCCTGCCGCTGCAGATCGGTTCGCCCGACGTCGCGTTCCCGCGGTTGAACGCGTTCTCGTACTGGCTGTACCTCTTCGGCGGCCTGATCGTGATGTCCGGCTTCCTGACCCCGGGTGGCGCCGCCGACTTCGGCTGGTTCGCCTACACCCCGCTGTCGGACGCCATCCACTCGCCCGGCGTCGGCGCCGACCTGTGGATCTCCGGTCTGGTCGTGTCCGGTCTCGGCACCATCCTCGGTGGCGTCAACATGATCACCACGGTGGTCTGCTTGCGCGCCCCCGGTATGACGATGTACCGGATGCCGATCTTCACCTGGAACATCCTGGTCACCAGCATCCTGATCCTGCTGGCCTTCCCGATCCTGACCGCGGCCCTGATGGGCCTGCTGGCGGACCGGCATCTCGGGGCGCATGTGTTCGACCCCGCGAACGGCGGCGTGATCCTCTGGCAGCACCTGTTCTGGTTCTTCGGCCATCCAGAGGTCTATATCGTGGCCCTGCCGTTCTTCGGGATCGTGTCGGAGATCTTCCCGGTCTTCAGCCGCAAACCGATTTTCGGATACAAGGGCCTGGTCTGGGCGACGCTGGCGATCGCCGCGCTGTCGGTGGCCGTGTGGGCACACCACATGTACGCGACCGGCGCCGTGCTGCTGCCGTTCTTCTCCTTCATGACCTTCCTGATCGCGGTCCCGACGGGCGTGAAGTTCTTCAACTGGATCGGCACGATGTGGAAGGGCCAGCTGTCCTTCGAGACGCCGATGATCTTCTCGATGGGCTTCATCGTCACGTTCCTCTTCGGCGGGCTGACCGGCATCATGCTGGCCGCGCCGGCGATCGACTTCCACGTGTCCGACAGTTACTTCGTCGTCGCGCACTTCCACTACGTGCTTTACGGCACGATCGTGTTCGCTACGTTCGCCGGGATCTACTTCTGGTTCCCGAAGATCACCGGCCGCATGATGGACGAGAAGCTCGGCAAGTGGCACTTCTGGACCACGTTCATCGGCTTCCACGCCACGTTCCTGGTGCAGCACTGGCTGGGCGCCGAAGGTATGCCGCGGCGGTACGCGGACTACCTGCAGTCAGACGGCTTCACCACGCTGAACACGATCTCCACGATCGGCGCGTACATCCTCGGCGCCTCGACGCTGCCGTTCATCTGGAACGTCTTCAAGAGTTACCGGTACGGCGAGATCGTCACGGTGGACGACCCGTGGGGCTACGGCAACTCGCTCGAATGGGCGACGTCCTGCCCGCCGCCGCGGCACAACTTCACCGAGCTGCCGCGGATCCGTTCCGAGCGGCCGGCGTTCGAGCTGCACTACCCGCATATGGTGGAGCGCATCCACAAGGAGGGTGAGATCGGCTTCTTCGGGAAGCAGAAGGTCAACTCCCACCGGGCGCCCTCCCAGGTGCTCACCGAGGCGGCCATGCCGGGTGATCACTCCAAGGACAACTCCAGCGAAAAGTGACCCGATAAGCGGAAATGGCGCGTGCCCTGCCTCACACCGAGGTAAGGCACGCGCCATTCTTGTGCCCGGCTAAGGAAGACTGAGCCCGTGACGCAGACACCAGTTCTCATCACCACCACCGGTCCAGACAAGCCGGGTGTGTCCTCGGTCCTGTTCGCCGTGTTGTCCCGGCACGACGTCGACGTCCTCGACGTGGAACAGGTGGTCATCCGCGGCCAGCTGGTGCTCGGTGTGCTCGCCGGGGTGTACCGCGACCCCGAAGGCCTGCAGGAGTACGTCGAGCAGGCGATGGCCTCGGTCGGGATGCAGGTCGAGGTGAAGATCGGCTCGGCCATCGGCGCCGACCCGTTCGCCATCGGCCAGAAGGACTCGACACACGTCCTGCTGATGCTCGGCCGCCCCGTGACCGCGCGGGCGTTCTCCGACGTCGCGCGCCGCCTCGCCGCGCTGGACGTCAACATCGACTCGATCCGCAGCGTCGCCGACTACCCGGTCACCGGGCTGGAGCTGTACACCTCGCTCGCCCAGGACACGCCGGAGGCCGACGCCGCCTTGCGGGCCGCGCTGGCCGACGCCGCCGTCGCGGCCGGGATCGACATCTCGGTCGAGCGGGCCGGGCTCGCCCGCCGGGCGAAGCGGCTGGTCGTCTTCGACGTCGACTCCACGCTCATCCAGGGTGAGGTCATCGAGATGCTCGGCGCGCACGCCGGCGTCGAACCCCAGGTCCGCGAGATCACCGAAGCCGCGATGCGCGGCGAACTGAACTTCAGTGAGTCGCTGGAGCGCCGTGTCGCGCTGCTGGAAGGGCTCCCCGAGACGGTGCTCGACGAGGTCGCCGCCTCGATCGAACTCACCCCCGGCGCCCGCACGACCATCCGCACGCTGAAGCGGATGGGCTTCCGCTGCGGGGTCGTTTCGGGCGGGTTCACCAAGATCATCCAGTCTCTGGTGGACGACCTCGGCCTCGACTTCGCCGCCGCGAACGAACTCGAAGTGGTCGACGGCAAGCTCACCGGCCGGGTGGTCGGGGAGATCGTCGACCGCGCGGGCAAGGCGACGGCGCTGCGCCGGTTCGCCGAGGAGTACGAGATCTCGCTGCAGCAGTGCGTCGCGGTCGGCGACGGGGCGAACGACATCGACATGCTGTCGGTCGCCGGGATGGGGGTCGCCTTCAACGCGAAGCCCGCGCTGCGCGAGGTGGCCGACACCGCGCTTTCGCACCCGTACCTCGACGCCGTGCTGTTCCTGCTCGGTGTCACGCGGGGCGAGATCGAGGCCGCCGACGCGGCAGACGGTCTCGAACTGTCCCGGCCATGAGCATGTTGGAGCCGTTGGCCGCGCGCTACGCGTACTGGCTGGGCCTGCCGGCCGAGGCCACGGAGGACACCTCGGACGAGGATTCCGCCGAGGTCCGCGCCATGCCGGTGATCCTGCGGATGGAACGCGCCGAACCGCCGTCACGGACCGCTTTGCTGGAGGCCGCCGCGGCGGCGGCCGTCGCGGTCTGCCTCGACGAACGCGCCGGACCCGAGGGTGAGTGGCACGAGCCACTCAAGGCCTGGGTCGACGGCCGGATCCGCAAGGTCGCCCGGCGTGCGCGGGGCGCGCACTGGCGAGCGGTCCAGGAGCTGCCCGGCGTCACGGTCGAGGTCGACGGCGCCGAGGCGCGGGCCTTGCTTCCCGGCCGCGTCGTCGAGACGCCGAAAGAGGTCTCGCGGCTGCAGATCTCCGGGAGCGAACTCCCGGCCGACGAGCCGGGGCCCGCACCGGACGGTGTCCCGCGGTTGCTGCTGAACCCCGAGGTCCCGATGACCGTCGGCAAGGGCTCCGCCCAGGTCGGGCACGCGACGATGATCCTGGCCTCGCTGCTGGACGAGGCCGAACTGACCGCTTGGGCCGAGACCGGTTTCCGCTGCTCGGTGCGGACCCCGCCGGTCGCGACCTGGAAGGCGCTGTACCCGATCGAGGACCCCGAGGGCTCGTGGCGCCGTGACGGTGTCGTGGCGGTCCGCGACGCGGGATTCACCGAGGTCGATCCCGGAACGGTCACTGTCCTGGCCCAAAGGGCTTAACCTCCTATACTCCCCGCATGGGTGACCGGCTGATCGCCGGGCGCTACCGCTTGGAGGAGCGGATCGGCGCCGGAGGTATGGGTGTGGTCTGGCGTGCCACCGACCAGGACCTCGGCCGGGTCGTCGCGCTCAAGCGCTCGCAGGCAGGGGACAGTGGGCAGATCCGGCGCGAGGCGCGGATCGGCGCTGGTCTGCATCATCCGAACGTGGTCACCGTCTTCGACGCGGTGATGGACGGTGACGAGCGCTGGCTCGTCATGGAGTACCTGCCTTCGCGCAGTCTCGCGAACATCCTCGAAACCGACGGCCCACTGCCGCCCGGCAAGGTGGCGAAGATCGGTGTCCAGCTCGCCGCCGCGCTCGCGGCGATGCACGAGAAGGGCATGGTCCACCGCGACCTCAAACCGGGCAATGTCCTGATGGCCGAGGACGGCACCGCCAAACTCACCGACCTCGGCATCGCGCAGTGGGCGGAGGTGACCCGCACCGGGGGTGGTCTCGACGTCGGGACTCCCGGCTACGTCGCGCCTGAGATGGCCGAAGGGCAGCAGGCGGGGGCCGCGGCGGATGTGTTCTCGCTCGGTGCGACGCTGTTCGCCGCCGTCGAGGGCACCTCGGTGTGGGGGGACGGGAACGCGGGACCGTTCGTCCAGCTCCGGCGGGCGACGTCGTACACCCTGGAGCCGATCCGTCAGGCGGGACGGCTGGCGCCGGTGCTGACCGAGTTGCTGCGGCGCAGACCCGCCGGCAGGCCGGACGCCGTCCGCGCCGCCGAGCTGCTGGCCGAAGTCGCGGATGTCGACGTTCCGGTGCGGTCGCGACGTTTCCGGGTGACCAGGCGCGCCGTCGCGATCGGCGCCGTCGCCGCGGTGCTGGTGCTGGTGGGAGGCCTTGTCCACGTCACGAAGGAACCGGCGTCGATCGCGGCTGCCGCGCTCCCCGCCGATTCGGTCGGCGACCCGCGCACGGCGGATCCCTGTGCGCTGGTCGACCCCTCCGTGCTGAAGCGGTTCGGTACCCCCGAGCTGGACACCGCCAACGGCAACTTCAACGCCTGCGGGATCCTGCTGCGCATGAGCCGCGACGACGGTGACATCGTCGACGTCCGGCTCGAATTGACGTTTCCGAAATCGCCGTTGCTGGAGAAGCCGGTTCCGGGGCACTTGAGTGTGCGCGAAATACCGGGCGAACCCGAAGAGAAGTGTGGCCGGGTCATCCCGCTGCCGGACGGCAACCAGGTTTGGGTGCACGCCCGGCACATCCAGGACTGGCATGCCCACCTGTGCGACTACGTCGATCCAGTGGCCGTGCACGCGGCCGAGGTGCTGAACCGGGAACCGCTCAAGCGGCGTCCCGTTCCCTTCCCCGCCGGGACGCTCGGGAGTCTCGACGCCTGCGCGCTGGGCGGGGAGGCACCGCAGGCGATCGTCGGCGGCCCGGCCGCGCCGGATCCGATCTTCGGCAACTGGGAGTGCTACTGGAACCATCGTGAGACGGAGGTGACGATCCGGTTCGAGCGGGAGTGGGCGCCGTTCGAGGCGGACGGCACGCGTGTCGCTCTCGGACCGCGGGAGGCCTTCGTCGAGGTCGCGCCCGAGTGGGAGGCTTGCCAAGCTGAGATCCCGCACCGGACCTTCACCGGGAATGGCCGTGCCATGATCGAGACGGTGGAGATCTACGTCTCGGACAAGGTCAAGAAACCGCCGGAGATGTGCCCGGCGGCGGAGCGGCTCGCCGGGGAGATCGCGCCAAGGCTGCCACCACTCTGAAAGGGAAGACCGTGTCTCTGGAAGTCCAGCGCGACGGCGAGCACCGCTTCGTCGGCCGCAACGAACGCGGTGCCGAGGTCGTGATCGGCCGCAAGGGCGCCGAGGGCGCCTTCTCACCCGCCGAACTGCTTCAGATCGCGGCGGCGGGCTGCTCGGCCGTCACCGCCGAGAACCTCATCACCCGGCGGATCGGGGAAGATTCGAAGTTTCGGGTCGGCGTGACCGCGGACAGGCGCGAAGGCGCTTCGGAACTCGACGCCGTCCATGTGGCCTTCGACGTCGACGTGTCGTCACTGCCCGCTTCGGAGCGGGAGGCGCTCGCGGCGGCGGTGGATCGCGCCATCGAGCGGCTGTGCACGGTGAGCCGGACGTTGAAGAAGGGTGTCCCGGTCACGGAGAGCTTCCCGGCCGAGTAGCCCCCGGGATGTTATGAACGTCCGTTCATAGCACTTCTCTAGTGCTTCGCGGCGTGGCCTTCGGAGCTCCAGACCACGTACGCCTCGTCGGCGTCGGTGGTCATGGCCTCGATGAACTTCTCGTTGTCGAAGCCGGGCAGCGTCTGCAGCCGTTCGATCAGCGCGTCAGCGGCCGGGTCGCCGCTGGGGATCGCCGTGCCCTGCCCATTGGCGCCGGCGAGCATGAAGAAGACGTCTTCTTTCCACGGGCCTTCAGGGATCACTCGGACCACCACCGCGGACAGCTCGGACCACTTGACGGCTTCCTCGCTTCCGTCCGCGAGCTGGCGCCGCACTCCGGTGTCATCGACGCTGACGGTCCGGGATTGTGCATTGGGCGACTCGTGGGACAACCGGTTCTCCCTGTCTTCGGCGTTCTGTTAACGGTACTCGGCCGTGTTCCAGGCCACTCAGGCCGGGGCGGCGGCGTCGAGGCGGCGTAGCGCGTCGCGGGCGACCTTCGGGTCCATGGTGGGCCAGAACGGCGGCAGTGAGGCCCGCAGGAATCCTCCGTAGCGGGCCGTGGCCAGCCGCGAATCCAGGATCGCCACGACGCCTCGATCGCTGACCGAGCGGTGCAGCCGTCCGGTGCCCTGTGCGAGCAGCAGCGCGGCGTGCGTGGCCGCGACGGTGAGGAAACCGTTGCCACCCCTGGCTTCCACGGCTCGCTGCCGCGCCGACGAGACCGGGTCGTCCGGACGCGGGAACGGAATGCGGTCGACCACCACGAGCTGGAGCGACGGGCCGGGCACATCGACGCCCTGCCACAGCGACAGTGTGCCGAACAGGCAGGTGCGCGCGTCTTCGGAGAATTTCTGTACCAGCAGGCCGGTGGAGTCGTCGCCCTGACAGAGGATCGGCACGTCGAGCCGCTCCCGCATCTCCTCGGTGGCCTGTTTCGCCGCGCGCATCGAGGAGAACAGGCCGAGCGTGCGCCCGCCCGCGGCCTCGATCAGCTCGGCCAGTTCGTCCATGGTCGAGGGCTGCAACCCGTCCCGGCCCGGCGGCGGCAGATGCTTGGCCAGGTAGAGGATGCCGTTGCGCTTGTGGTCGAACGGGGAGCCGACGTCGAGCCCGGTCCACTTCGGGCCGTCCTTGTCTTCGCCGTCGGCGGGTGCGGCCTTGTCGGTCGCCGCGCCCGGTGCCTTCTCGACCCTGGCCCCGCCGGGCGGCAGACCCCATTGCCGGGCCATGGTGTCGAAAGTGCCGCCCAGCGTCAGCGTCGCCGATGTGAGGACGGTCGTGTGCTGGTTGAAGACGCGTTCGCGCAGCAGGCCTGCGACACCCAGCGGAGCGACCTTCAGCGCGGGCGGACGCGGGTTGGTGGAAAAGCGGTCCCCGGTCAACCAGACGACGTCGCGCTGATGCGCGTTGTCGTCGTCGAAGGCTTCGAGCAGCCGGACCGCGGTGTCGTGGACCTCTTCGAGCAGCGACCGGGCCAGTTTACGAGCCGTGGCCTCGTCGACCTCCTCCTTCCGGTCCTTGCCGAGCGCGGTGAGGCAGCGGTGCGCGGCGTCGCGGACGGCGGGGACCGCGCCGGTGAGGGCCTGCGGCAGCGAGTCCATGCGGCCCGACGGCAGGTCGTCGAGGATCAGGGCCAGCCCGTCGCTCGCCTCCAGCAGCTGGTCGGCCACTTCGTCGTCGACCAGTTTCCCGCAGCGCCGGGCGGCGGCGGAGACCATGCCGCTGGTCAGCTCGCCGGTGGCCACGGACGTCACGCGGTCGACCAGGTCGTGCGCCTCGTCGACGATCACCAGGTCGTGATCGGGGAGCACCTGATAGCCCTGCAGCGCGTCGATCGCCAGCAGCGCGTGGTTGGTGACGACGACGTCGGCCTTGCCGGCCTCGGCGCGGGACCGTTCCGCGAAGCAGTCGGTGCCGATGGGGCAACGAGAGGCACCAAGGCATTCCCTTGCCGTGACGGAAACCTGGCGCCACGCCTGATCCGAGACACCGGGAACCAGTTCGTCGCGGTCGCCGGTCTCGGTGTCGGACGACCACTCCCGCAGCCGCGTGACCTCCTTGCCCAGCCGGGAGACGGCGAACGGGTCGAACAGCTGCTGATCCTCCGGCTCGTCCGGGGCGCCGGAATCGAGTCGGTGGAGACAGAGGTAGTTACGGCGTCCCTTGAGGATCGCAAAGGTGGGCTCACGGCCGAGGGGCTTCTTCAGCGCCTTCGCGAGCCGGGGGAGGTCTCGGTCGACCAGTTGGCGTTGCAGGGCGATGGTGGCCGTGGAGACCACGACCGTGGCCTCCTTCTCGACCGCGTGCCGGATCGCGGGAACGAGGTAGGCCAACGATTTCCCGGTGCCGGTGCCCGCCTGCACGGCGAGGTGCTCGCCGGTCCGGATGGCGCGGCCGACGGCGTCCGCCATCCGCACCTGGCCCTCGCGCTCGGCACCACCCACGGACTCGACCGCGTGGGTCAGGAGTTCGAGGACACCGGGGAAGTCAGCACGGGTTGGCACGGGACAAGACGATAGCCGGGCCCACCGTCAGGATTCTGCGGCCCGTGTGATGAACGGGACTTTCCTTGCGAATTCTGCAAGGAAAGTCCCGTTCATCACACGCCGGACAGCGGTGAAAGGGCCGGTCACGCGTCCTTGCGGCTGTGCTTGTCTTCAAGGAGAGGCGAGACCAGCGCCCAGGTGCCCGGAAGCAGCGCCGCCGCGATGGCGATTTTCAGCGCGTCACCGATCAGGAACGGCACGACGCCCCTCTCCAGCCCGGTCGACAGGCTGTACCCGGCCGAGGCCATCAGCCACGACACGCCGAACGAGTAGATGACGAGGTTGCCGAGCACCATCGTGCCCGCGGTGCGCAGCGGCGTGCGGTCCCCGCCGCGGCCGGCGAGCGCGCCCACCAGGGCGCCGGCGAAAACGAACCCGACGATGTAGCCGGCGCTGAGGCCGAACAGTCCCGACGAGCCGTTCTGGAACCAGCCGAAGCCGGCCGCGCCGACGGCGAGGTACAGCGCCATCGACAGCGCGCCGCGCTTCCAGCCGAGCGCCGTGCCGACCAGCAGGGCGGCGAACGTCTGGCCGGTCATCGGCACCGGCGAGCCGGGCACCGGGATCATGATCTGCGCGGCCGCACCGGTCAGCGCGGCACCACCGGCGACCAGGATCGCGTCACGGACCAGTGCGCCGGGAACGAGGTCGGCGAGGACGACACGACGGTCGGCCACAGACAGCGAAGACACTCAGACCTCCTGTGAGTACACGAATGTGAACCGAGGTTAACGCCAGGCGACTGGTCGCGGTCCGAATGTCGGCCACCTCACGGTCCTTGCCGATCCCCTCGTCCGGGTGGCAAGCCCCGCGTTTCGTCCTCTAGTTGCGGTCCTTGCACACGCAAGTACCGCAACTAGAGGACTAATTGCGGAAAGGGCTTAAGTGCGCGAGACGTACTTCGCGGCCGCGGCGACGAACTCGCTCGCCCTGGTCGCGAGATCCGTCAGCGACCCGCTGGAGGTGAGTGAGTCACCCAGCAGCGGCGTCGCGGCGGCGACGGCGATCGAACCCGACTCGAGGTACTTCGCGACGTCGGCGAGGTGGACGCCGCCGGTCGGCACCAGCGGGATGTCCGGCATCGGCGCCCGGATCGCCCGCAGGTAGGCGACCCCGCCGACGGCGGCGACCGGGAACACCTTCACCGCGGCCGCGCCGAGGCGCCAGGCCTGGTCGATCTCGGTCGGGGTCAGCGCGCCGCAGACCACCGGCAGCCCGCGTTCGTGCGCGCGCTCCAAGACCAGCGGATTCACCGTGGGCGTGACCAGGAACATCGCGCCCGCGTCCGCCGCGATGTCCACATCGGACGGTTCACGGACGCTCCCGGCGCCGACGTGCGCGTCGTCGCCGAGCTTCTTGCGGATGGCCGCGATGGCTTCCGGTGCGCCCGGCGTGGTCAACGCCGCTTCGAGCACCCGGACGCCTGCCGCGTGAAGCACCGTCGCGGCGTCGGCGAAGCGGTTCGCGTTGTCGGCTCGCAGGATCGCGATGAGCCGGTTTTCGATCAGGGTGTCCTGGAGGTGGTGCTGGATCATGCGGCCGGGACCGGCGCCTTCCCGGTGTAGGTCACGCCGGCCTCGTCGAAGTCCTTGAGCGAGGCGTCGACCGTCGGCTGCGAACCGCCGACGGTGAGGTCCAGCAGCACTCGCACGGTGAAGCCCGCCTTCGCCGCGTCGAGCGCCGTGGCGCGTACGCAGAAGTCGGTCGCGATGCCGACGACGTCGACCTCGGTGACGTCGTGTTCCTTCAGCCAGGCCTCGAGCGTCTTGCCGTCGCGCGCGTTGCCCTCGAAGCCCGAGTACGCGGCGGTGTACTCGCCCTTGGAGAAGACCTCGCTGATCGGGACCACGTCGAGCGCCGGATGGAACGAAGCGCCGGAAGTACCCGCGACGCAGTGCCGCGGCCAGCTGTCCTTGAAGTCCGGCGTCTCGCTGAAGTGGTCGCCCGGGTCGATGTGGTAGTCACGGGTGGCGACGACGTGCGCGTAGCCACCCTCGGCGGCCTGCTTGGAGATCGCTTCGGCGGCGGCGGCGCCACCGGGCAGGCCGAGCGACCCGCCTTCGCAGAAGTCGTTCTGCACATCGACCACGATCAGGGCGGTCCCCATGTGTTGCTCCTGAGTTCTCTTCAGACGAATACGGTCGGGATGGCGGGCTCCCCGTGCGAGAGCTTGAGGCCCTCCCACGGCAGGCTCACCAAGGCCCGGCGAAGCCGCTGGCGCGCGTCGTCCAGCGTGGGCAAATCATCCACCGTCCGGCCGTCCCGGACCAGCGGAATCTGTAATTCGTGGTCGTTCGGTCCCTGTTCCGGGACCTCTGAGGCGGCCGTCCAGATCACCTCTTCGACGGCGGTGCCGGTGTCGCGGTGCCGTCGCAGCGCGGATTTCCGGCCGCCGCGGGACTCCTTGTGCGCGCTGCGCTTGGCGACCGGTTTGCCGTCGACATCGACGAGTTTGTAGACCATCCCGGCGGTCGGCGCGCCGGAGCCGGTGACGACCGAGGTGCCGACGCCGTACGCGTCGACGGGTTCCGCCCGGAGCGCCGCGATGGCGTGTTCGTCGAGGTCACCGGACACCACGATGCGGGTGTCCTTGGCGCCGAGGGCATCCAGTTGTTCGCGGGCCCTGCGGGCCAGCGGGCCCACGTCACCGGAGTCGATGCGGATCGCGCCGAGCTCGGTCCCGGCCACCCGGACGGCTGTTTCGATGCCCTGGGTGATGTCGTAGGTGTCCACCAGGAGTGTGGTGTCGGCGCCCATCTTGTCCACCTGCGCGCGGAACGCCTCCTCTTCGCTGTCGTGCAGCAACATGAAGGCGTGCGCGACGGTGCCCCGCGTCGGGATCCCGTAGCGGCGTCCGGCTTCGAGGTTGGACGTCGTGGCGAAACCGGCGAGGTACGCGGCCCGCGCGGCGGCGACGGCTGCCCACTCGTGGGTGCGGCGCCCGCCCATCTCGATGATCGGCCTGCCGTGCGCGGCGCCCGACATGCGCGCCGCCGCGGACGCGATCGCGCTGTCGTGGTTCAGGATCGACAGGATCAGCGTCTCCAGCACGACGGCCTCGCCGAAGGAACCGGTGACGGTCAGGATCGGGGAGCCGGGGAAGTACAGCTCGCCCTCGGGGTAACCGTCGATGTTCCCCGAGAAGGAGTAGTCCGCGAGCCACGAAAGGGTGGCGTCGTCGACGACAGCGGTCGCTTCCAGCTGGCTCAGCTCGGCGTCGGTGAACCGGAAGTCCGCGATCGAGTCGAGGACCCGGCCGGTGCCCGCGACGACGCCGTAGCGACGGCCGTCGGGCAGGCGACGGGCGAAGACCTCGAAGACGCACGGCCGATCCGCTGTCCCGTCGGCCAGGGCGCTGGCCAGCATGGTCAGCTCGTAGTGGTCGGTGAGCAACGCGGTGCCGGCGCTAGTGGCCGCCTCGGGGAAACCCATGCGGCCAGCCTATTCACTCACATGGCCGGACCTGCCAGCCCGTACCGGGTTGGGCCCGTGACACCATGGAGTGCATGTCCACGCCTGTCGCATCCGAGCAGACGCAGGTTGATCCACAGGGAGTAGAAGTCGCCTCTGAGGACAGCCCCTGGCGGACGGTCGTCTGGAACGATCCGGTGAACCTCATGTCGTACGTGACGTACGTGTTCCAGAAGCTGTTCGGTTACAGCCGGGACCACGCGACGAAACTGATGCTCGACGTGCACCAGAAGGGCAAGGCGATCGTGTCCTCCGGTTCGAAGGAGAAGGTCGAGACCGACGTCGCGAAACTGCACGCGGCCGGTCTCTGGGCGACGATGGAGCAGCCGTCATGAACGGATGGCGCCGCAAAGGCGAAACCATCGTCGCCGGGTTCGAGCAGCAGGAGGCCGCGGTTCTTCGCGGTCTGGTCAGCCAGCTGGAGGACATGCTCACCGCGCGCGCCGAGGAGGCGCCGCAGGACGAGCTGGCGGAGCTGACCGGGATCCGCACGGGCCCGACCGAGTCACCCGACGATCCGGTGCTTTCGCGGCTGTTGCCGGACTTCCACAAGCTGGACCCGGACAACCCGACCCGCGAGGACATCGATTCGGCCGCCGCGATGCGGTCGATCCACGAGCCCGATCTGCTGGACAAGAAGGTCGGCGTCGCCAAAATCGTGCTGGACACGCTGCCGCGTGACGGCGGTGACGTGCGGCTGACCTTCGAGCAGGCCGACGCGTGGCTTGGCGCGCTCAACGACGTCCGGCTGGCGCTGGGCACCGCGCTCGACGTCACCGACGACATGCCCGACGAACTGCCCGAGGACGATCCCCGCGCGCCGCATCTCGGCGTCTACCACTGGTTGACCTGGGTGCAGGAGACCCTCATCCAGTCGCTGACCTCATGATCACCGACGTGCCAGGGGTGCTGGTCGGGCACCACGAGCGGGTCGGTGGCGGCTGGGCGACCGGGACGACGGTCGTGCTGGTCCCCGGCGGTGCCGTCGGGGCAGTCGACCAGCGCGGCGGCGCGCCCGGCACGCGGGAGACCAATCTGCTGGAGCCGGAGAACCTGGTCCAGCACGTCAACGCGATCTGCCTGTCGGGTGGGAGCGCGTACGGCCTGGCCGCGGCGGACGGCGTCATGCGCTGGCTCGCCGAACGGAACCTGGGCATCCCGGTCGGTGCCGAGCCGCACGAGGTGGTGCCGATCGTGCCAGCCGCGGTGCTGTTCGACCTGCCGCGCAGTGACTGGGGAAACCGTCCGGACGCTTCTTTCGGCTACGCGGCCTGTGAGTCGGCCGTTGCCGGTCCTGTGCCGCTGGGGACCGTCGGCGCGGGTGCCGGGGCGAAGGCGGGATCACTCAAAGGTGGGATCGGGACGGCCTCGGAACGGGTCGGTGAGTTCACCGTCGGCGTCGTGGCCGCCGTGAACGCCGCCGGTGAGGCCGTCGGCCTCTCGACCGGCCGTGCCTTCGCGGCGGATCACGAGGTCGACGGCGAGTTCGGCGTCCGCTGGCCTGACCGGCCAGGTGAGGTCGAGGCGAAGACCGCCGGGCTCAACACGACCATCGGCGTGGTCGCGGTCGACGCGGCGTTGTCCAAGGCGGAGGCGCGACGGCTCGCCGTGGCCGCGCAGGACGGTCTCGCCAGGGCCGTGCGGCCCGCGCACACGATGTTCGACGGCGACACGGTCTTCGCGCTGGCGACCGGCGAGCGGGAACTACCCGGCGGCGCGGGCCCGGTCGCGGCGACGCGACGGGCGGCGGTGCTGGACACGCTGTGCTCGGCCGCCGCGCGGGTGTTCGGGCGGACGATGGTGCACGGTGTGCTGAACGCCACTTCGGCAGGCGGCATGCGCGCGTACCGCGACGTGTGGCCTGAGGCCTTCGCGTAACTCGACGCGCGTAACGCGGAACGGGTGCGGACGATCAAGTCGGCATGCGACAAGGGGGCTTGTGGATCGTCGAGATCCACAATGACCACATCAACACCGACACGGGCGTCTCGCTGGTGATCGAGGAGCTGATCGGCCTGTCCACCGATGACGCGCGCCAGATGGCCGAGGACATCCATCAACACGGCCAGGGCGACTTCACGCCCGTGGCTCAGGCCGAGGCGGAGCGACTGGTCGCCGCGTTCCAGGTCCGCGGCCTCAACGCGAAGCTGCGGAAAGCCCGGCGTGCGTGACGCGGCGCGGGTGGCACCCGAGGGCGACGGCGCCCGGATCGACATGGCGGAGAACGTGGCCGAGGTGCTGCGGTTCATCCTGACCGACTTCGCGGGCGCGCTGGCCGCCGACCCCGTGGGCCCGGACGGGGTGCCCGACGATCTGCTGTTCCCGGACGCCTACCCCCGAAAGGCCGCCAGCGCCGATTTCCGGGCGAGGCACGGCCGGGCCATGCGGGGTGAGGTCGTCGCCGCGGTGGCCCGCGTTCTCGCGGCCTGGCCGGGCGGGCAGGTCCTGACCCTCGACCGGGGCGGGGTGCAGGACCTGCGTCTCACGCTCGTCCACGCCCAGGTCCGGTACCTGCGCAAGCCGCGGTGGAAGTCCGACCCGCCGGACGAACGCTATGCGAAAAAAGACCGCGAGGTGAAGTCCCTGTGGCTTCAGAAGCTCGAGCTCATGATCACCGCGGCGCTCTACGTCGATCCGGCCGAGCCGGTCATCTACACGCTCTGAGTGGCGGCAATCTCAGAGTGTGGAAGGCGCCTGTCCAGCACCTAAGATGTGCGATGTGCTCCGGATCCGCCGTGAACTCGTCGACGAGATCGTCGCCCACGCCCGTCGTGACCATCCCGATGAGGCGTGCGGGGTGATCGCCGGTCCGCAAGGGTCGGACAGCCCCGAGCGGTACATCCCGATGCTGAACGCGGCCCGCTCGCCCACGTTCTACGAATTCGACTCGGGCGATCTGCTCAAGCTCTACCGCGAGATGGACGCCAACGACGAGGTCCCGGTGGTCATCTACCACTCGCACACCGCGACGGACGCCTACCCGTCGCGCACCGATGTCTCGTACGCCTCGGAACCGGACGCGCACTACGTGCTCGTGTCCACGAAGGACCCCGATTCGCACCAATTCCGGTCTTACCGGATCGTGGACGGGGAGATCACCGAGGAGCCCGTCGAGATCACCGGCTGAACCCCGGCCCCGGAACAAGCGGGCCGACCCGAACGTCTGCGTAATAGAGAACACCACCGGAGGTAGAAACCATGGCCGTGACCGTGTCCATCCCGACCATCCTGCGTACGCACACCGGCGGCGAGAAGTCCGTCGAGGCGACCGGCAAGACCGTGCTCGAGGTGATCGACGACATCGAGTCCCGCCACGGCGGCCTCAAGGCCCGCCTGGTCAAGGAAGAGAAGCTGCACCGCTTCGTCAACGTCTACGTCAACGACGAGGACGTCCGCTTCTCCGGTGGCCTCGAGGCCGAGGTCAAGGACGGCGACACGCTGACCATCCTGCCCGCCGTGGCCGGAGGCTGATCCATGGCTCGCTTCGAGTCGCTGCTCGACACGCTCGGCGGCACCCCGCTGGTCGGCCTGCCCCGGCTTTCGCCCACTCACGACGTGCGGTTGTGGGCGAAGCTGGAGGATCGCAATCCGACCGGTTCGATCAAGGATCGCCCCGCGCTGGCGATGATCGAGGCCGCCGAGCGGGAGGGCATCCTCCGTCGCGGCTCCACGATCCTGGAGCCGACGTCGGGCAACACCGGGATCGCGCTCGCCATGGCGGCGAAGCTCAAGGGCTACGGCCTGGTGTGCGTCATGCCGGAGAACACCTCCATCGAACGCAAGCAACTGCTGCAGGCGTACGGCGCGCGGATCGTCTTCTCCCCGGCGGCCGGCGGGTCCAACGAGGCCGTGCGCCGGGCGAAGGAACTGGCCGAGGCGAACCCGGAGTGGGTGATGCTCTACCAGTACGGCAACCCGGCCAACGCCGAAGCGCACTACCGAGGCACGGGGCCCGAACTGCTCAAGGACCTGCCGACGCTGACGCATTTCGTCGGCGGCCTCGGCACCACCGGCACACTGGTCGGTGTCGGGCGCTACCTGCACGAGGCGAAGCCGGACGTGCAGATCATCGCGGCCGAGCCGCGCTACGGCGAGCTGGTGTACGGCCTGCGGAACCTGGACGAGGGCTTTGTCCCGGAGCTTTACGACGCGAGCGTGCTCAACGGCCGCTTCTCCGTCGGCGCCTACGACGCGCTTCGCCGGACACGGGAGCTGCTGGAGCACGAAGGCATCTTCGCGGGGATCTCGACCGGTGCCGTGCTGCACGCGGCGCTGGCCGTCGCCGAGAAGGCCGCTGCTTCGGGGAAGCCCGCCGACGTGGCCTTCGTGGTCGCGGACGCTGGGTGGAAGTACCTCTCTACGGGCGCTTACTCCGGTTCGCTCGACGAAGCGGCCGAAAGGCTTGACGGGCAGCTCTGGGCCTGACCACGTGTAAGAACGGACCTTTCCTAACAGGATTTGTCCGGGTCCGACAAAGTCGAGGTCTTGCAGGTCAGGCGGTTTATTCGTCCCCTAAGGAACCCCGGCACACGCCCGAGTGGGGAGGATTTGGCAGGCACCGGAAATGTCCAACTCGGACTACCGCCAGCAGCGCGGACCAGCAGCTCTGCGACTTCGCCGGGACCCTGACAGGATTTGTTGGGAAAGGTCCGTTCATAGCACGGACGCTGGCAGGATGGCGGGCATGAAGGTCATCGGGCTGCTCGGCGGGATGAGCTGGGAATCGTCGGCCGAGTACTACCGGCTGGTCAACGAGCGCGTTCGTGAGCTGCGAGGCGGGTACCACTCCGCGCGTACCGTGCTCTACTCCGTGGACTTCGCCGATATCGAAGCGATGCAGACCGAAGGGCGCTGGGACGACGCCGGTCGGGAACTGAACCGTGCCGCCCGCGGCCTCGAAGCGGCCGGAGCGGACTTCATCGTCTTGTGCACCAACACGATGCACAAGGTCGCCGCTCTGCTCATCGACGGCCTCGGCATTCCGTTACTGCACCTCGCCGACACCACGGCCGCCGCGATCAAGGCGGCGAAGATCGAGCGCGTCGGGCTCCTGGGTACCGGTTTCACCATGGCCCAGCCGTTCTACCGCGAACGCCTCGTCGCGCACGGGCTCGACGTGCTCGTGCCGGACGAAGCCGATCGCGAGACGGTGCACCAGGTCATCTACGGCGAACTCGTCCACGGCGTCGTCACCGAGGACTCTCGCGAGCGGTACCGCGAGGTCATCACGAGGCTCGTCGAGGCGGGAGCCGACGGCGTGATCTACGGCTGTACCGAGATCGAACTGCTCGTCGGCCCCGAAGACAGCCCGGTGCCGACGTTCCCCACCACCAGGCTGCACGCCGAAGCGGCCGTGGACTACGCGCTCGGCGAGATCTCACTCCCTCCCGCACTGTGATGTTCGTGCTGCTCGAAGGCCTGCCGCCACAGCCTGTCCTGTTCTTCACCGGTGAAGCCGCCGCGCGGCACGCCGAAGACGTCCTCGATCGCCGTCCACCAGACGGCAGGTGACTCCAGCACCGTTTTGTCGCCCGGCAGCCTGCTCAAAGTCAGCGCGCGCAGAGAGTCGACGCCCTCGGCGTCCCGGCGCTGTAGCACGAGCGTGCGGACGAACCCGGAGTTCGCGGACGTGGACAGTTCGACGTGCTTCTCGGCGAAGTCCGGCATCACGGCCGTCTCCGGCGCGAAATCCATCCCGACGAAACTGCCCTGCGGATCGTGGTCGAACCGCCAGCCGCCCGGCGTGACCTCCGAGGCCCGCATGCCGAACACCAGCGGCCCTTGTTTGTACTCGCCTTCGAGCAACGGAAGCGGCTCGTGGATGCCGTCGCCGAGCCCCACGTCGACGAACCAGCTCGATTCCGGTGTCTCCGCCAGCCCGGACACGGTCAGCGGCAGGTGGTTGAGGTGGATCCCGGCCGGGTCGCCCGGCATCTGCGCCCCACCCGGATGCCTCGTGACCCGGTAGCCCAGCTCCCGAAGCAGCGCGGAGAACGCGCCGTTGAGGTGATAGCAGTAGCCGCCGCGGCCGGCGGCGATCCGGCCGAACGACACCGCCGGATCCAGCGAGGTCACCCGGCCCAGCTGGATTTCGAAGTCTTCGTACGGCACCCGTTCGACGTGTGCCGCGTGCAGCCGGAAGAGCGCGCCGAGGGACGGCGGCTCGTGCTCGAGGCCGAGTCGCGCGAGATAGGCCGGCACGTCCACGTGCTCGGAAGAAGAAGTCCCCATGCCGACGACCGTAGCGCCGCCCACCGACAATTCAGGGTTCTCACGGAGGCGATCTCGGCGGTCCCCGTCGTAGCCTGGGGGCGTGACCACAATGCCTTCCCAGCCGGTACCGGCGAATGAGTCGTCCGGTACGGATCCGGCCAAACGCGTCCTGCCGCCGAACCCGAAGGCCGCCGCGATCGTGGCGCTGGCCTTCACCGTGCTGCTCTACCTGGTCGAGCTGGTCGACGTCGTGCTGCCCGCCGACCTCGACCAGGGCGGCATCGTCGCCCGTGACGTCTCCGGCCTCGACGGCGTGCTCTGGGCGCCGTTGCTGCACGCGGGCTGGGGTCACCTGTTCGCCAACACCGTCCCGGTCCTGGTGTTCGCCTTCCTCGCGATGGCCGCGGGCATCGGCCGGTGGGCACTGGTCACCGGCATCATCTGGGTGCTCTCCGGTCTCGGTGTCTGGCTGATCGCGCCGGACAACACGGTGACCGTGGGAGCCTCGTCCGTCGCCTTCGGATGGCTTGCGTTCCTGCTGGTCAGAGGCATTTTCAACCGGGCCGTCGGGCAGATCCTGGTGGCCGTGCTGCTGCTGGGAATCTGGAGCGGGATGCTCTGGGGACTGCTTCCGGGTGATCCGAGCGTCTCGTGGCAGGGGCATCTGTTCGGCGCGCTGTCCGGGGTCTTCGCGGCCTGGGTGGTGGCACGGATGGACAAGTCCCGAGCCAGGCAGCCCTCTTCAAAAGGGACCTCCACCGGTCCGGGTAGCCTCGCCGGGTGACCACGCCGAGCGCCGACGCCCCGATCGGCGTCTTCGATTCCGGAGTGGGCGGGCTCACCGTCGCCAGGGCGATCCTGGAGCAGTTGCCCGGCGAGCAGTTGCGCTACGTCGGCGACACCGCCCGCAACCCCTACGGTCCGCTTCCCATCGCGACGGCGCGCGAGTACGCGCTCGCGGCGTTGGACGACATCGTCGAGGGTGGGGTGAAGGCGCTGGTCATCGCCTGCAACACCGCCTCCGCCGCTTGTCTTCGCGACGCCAGGGAGCGCTACGACGTCCCCGTGATCGAGGTCGTCCTCCCGGCCGCGCGCCGAGCGGTCTCCGCCACACGCTCCGGCCGGATCGGCGTGATCGGCACCGAGGGCACCGTCCGGTCCCGCGCCTACGACGACGCCTTCAACGCCGCCCAGCAAGTCGAGATCACCAGCGTCGCGTGCCCGCGGTTCGTGGACTTCGTCGAACGCGGGATCACCACCGGGCGCCAGGTGCTCGGGCTCGCACAGGGATATCTGGAGCCACTGCTGGACGCGCAGGTCGACACGCTGGTCATGGGCTGCACGCACTACCCGTTGCTGTCCGGCGTGCTGCAGATCGTCATGGGCCAGGACGTCACGCTGGTGTCCAGCGCCGAGGAGACCGCGCGTGACCTCGTGCGCGTCCTCACCGAGAACGATCTCCTCGCCGAGCGCGACACCCCGCCGCGGCACGAGTTCGTCGCCACCGGATCCGCCGAGCCGTTCACCAGACTCGCTCAGCGGTTCATGGGTTTCGCTCCGGGTGTGCTGGCTCCCACCCGAGCGTAAATCGCCGAATCCGCGCTTAAGGTGTCACAGTGCGTCTCACGATCCTCGGCTGCTCCGGCAGCATCCCCGGGCCCAACGCCGCCACCTCCGGCTACCTGATCGAGGCGGACGGGTTCGTGCTGGGGCTCGAACTCGGCAACGGAACGCTCGCCAGGCTGCAGGCCCTGCGCGACCCGTTCGACCTGGACGCGCTGATCCTTTCGCACCTCCACCCGGATCACTGTGCCGACGTCAGCGCGCTGACCGTGCTGCGGCGCTACCACCCCGCGCTGCCGTATCCGGCGAGGCCGCGACGGCTGCCGGTGTACGGGCCGTCTGACGTGCACGAGCGGCTCGCCTACGCCTACGCCGCGAACGAGGCGGAGCGGGCGACCACCGATCTCTCCGACGTCTTCGCCTTCGACGTCCTGCGCACGGAGCCCATGAAGATCGGGCCGTTCGAGGTCACCGCGGTCCCGGTCGACCACCCGACGCCGGCGTTCGGCCTGCGGATCACGCACGGCGGCAAGACGCTCGCCTACACCGGAGACACCGGCGTCTGCGACACCTTGACCGACCTCGCCGCCGGCGTCGACGTCCTGCTGTCCGAAGCGTCGTGGACCGACTCGCCCGACCGCCCGATCGGTGTCCACCTGTCCGGCAAGGAAGCGGGGGAACTGGGGCGCAAAGCCGGGGCGGGGCGGCTGCTGCTCACCCATGTCGCGCCCTGGACCGATCGCGACGCCGTGCTCGCCGAGGCGGCCGTCGCGTTCCCCGACGCCGAGCTGGTCGAGCAGGGCGCCGTCTACGACCTCTGACCCGGGGTTCTAGAGTGACGGCCGTGGCGAGAAAAGACGGCAGGAACGACGACCAGCTTCGCGACATCAAGATCACCCGCGGCTTCCAGCGGTGGCCCGCGGGCTCGGTGTTGATCGAGTTCGGCGACACGCGGGTGCTGTGCGCGGCGAGCGTCACCGAAGGCGTCCCCCGCTGGCGGGCCGGTTCCGGCCTCGGCTGGGTCACCGCCGAATACGCGATGCTGCCGTCGGCGACCAACACCCGCAGCGACCGCGAATCCATCAAGGGCCGCGTCGGCGGCCGCACGCACGAGATCTCCCGGCTGATCGGCCGGTCCCTGCGCGCCTGCATCGACCTCGCGGCGCTGGGGGAGAACACGATCGTCATCGACTGTGACGTCATCCAGGCCGACGGCGGCACCCGCACGGCCGCGGTGACCGGCGGCTACGTCGCGCTCGCCGACGCCATCACCTGGCTCGGCGCGGCCGGCAGGCTCGCCGACCCGCAGCCGCTTTCGTCCTCGGTGGCCGCCGTGAGCGTGGGTGTCGTCGACGGCCGCGTACGTCTCGACCTGCCCTACGAGGAGGACTCGCGCGCGGAGGTCGACATGAACGTCGTCGCCACCGACGCGGGCACCATGATCGAGGTGCAGGGCACCGGTGAGGGCGCCACCTTCGCGCGGTCCACTTTGGACACCATGCTGGACATGGCGCTCGAAGGCTGCGCGGAGCTGACCCGCCTGCAGACCGAGGCGCTCGCGCTGCCGTACCCCGGCGAACTGCCCGAGCCGCGCACGGACAAGAAGAAGGGTGCGAAGTGACCAAACTGCTTTTGGCCACCCGCAACGCGAAGAAGCTCGGCGAACTCCGGCGCATCCTGGTGGCGGAAGGGATCGAGGGCGTCGAGGTCATCGGCCTCGCCGACGTCCCCGAGTTCCCCGAAGCGCCCGAAACCGCTCCGGACTTCGAGGGCAACGCGCTCGCGAAGGCGCAGGACGCGGCCGCCGCGACCGGCCTCCCGGCCATCGCCGACGACTCCGGCATCGCCATCGACGCGCTCAACGGCATGCCGGGCGTGCTCTCGGCCCGCTGGTCGGGCAAGCACGGCGACGACGAGGCGAACTTGGACCTCGTACTGGCACAGCTGTCCGACACTCCCGACGAGCGCATGGGCGCGGCTTTCGTCTGCGCGGCGGCGCTGGTCGTCCCCGGCGGCGGCGAGACCGTGGTGCGCGGGGAATGGCGGGGCTCGCTCAGCCGGGAACGCCGTGGTGCCAACGGATTCGGCTACGACCCGATCTTCGTGCCCGAAGGGGAGACGCGGTCGTCCGCCGAGCTGGAACCGTCCGAAAAGGACGCGGCGTCGCATCGGGGGAAGGCGTTGCGGGCGTTGGTAGGGGAACTCGGGAAACTGGCGGGTTAGGTCTCGTGAGTGGTGAGTCGTGTCCTGACGCGACTACCACTCACGAGGCTCATGCCCAGTGCTTTGGAAGTACAGGAAGGCCCCTTGCTTGCGCTAGTGTCGCGTGATCCTGCAGGTCTTACCCGTGATCAGCCGGCGATCTCCGGAGATCGCCGTCCAATCACGGGTAACCGCCGTCTGATCACGCGAGATCGCCGTCCAAGGAACGAAACCCAACGTCAAGCAAGCAGGATCACGCGACACTAGGCGCAAGGAAGGGACCTTCCTGTACTGGGAAAAGACCTTCACGCGCCATCGTTGTGGCTGGTGTGTTGCTGAGGCCGGAGGTGGAGTTCCCGGGCGGATGAGGGGAACTTTGAGGGACCCTGGGTCCCTCAAGGAGTCCTTCACGGACCCACGACCGCGACTCACCGTGGTCCTACCACTCACGTCAGGGAGAGGTCCCGCAGCAGCTTCGCGACGTGCCCGGTAGCGCGCACGTTGTACTGTGTCACGGCGATCTTGCCCTCCGCGTCGACGACGAAAGTCGAGCGGATGACGCCTTCGTAGACCTTGCCGTAATTCTTCTTCTCCCCGAAGGCGCTGTACGCCTTGAGGACGGTCTTCTCCGTGTCGGAGAGCAGCGGGAAGGTCAGCCCTTCCGCCTCGGCGAACTTCGCGAGCTTCGCGGGCTTGTCCGGGGAAATGCCGAGCACCTGGTAGCCGGCGTCGTTGAGCTGCGCGAGGCTGTCCCGGAAGTCGCACGCCTGCTTCGTGCAGCCCGGCGTGCCGGCGCTCGGGTAGAAGTAGACGACGACCGACTTGCCGCGGAAGTCGCTGAGCTTGACGTCGTTGCCCTCGCTGTCGGGGAGGGTGAAGTCGGGCGCTTTGTCGCCAGGGGAGAGTCGCTGGTCGGTCATGACGCACACGGTAGCGAACCGGCGGCGTCAGACCTTCCCGCAGTACTTCGCGGCGACGGGCTCCGCGGGGTTCGGCCGCACCTGCAGGCGCAGCTTCACCGGCTTGTCCGGAACGGCGAACGCCAGGTTCAGCTGGACCGACCGGCCGGGTGCCACGTCCTTGCCCGCGTCCGCGATGCCGTTGTAACCCTGCACGGCGTCGACGACCTGTTTGACCGACGAGCTTTCGCCGTCGACCTCGCCCGTCACGGACAGTCCGGAAAGCCGGTAGGTCCCGTCGCCCGCGTTGGTCACCTCGATGCCGAAGGCCACCGCGCGCGGGCTCTGCGGGTACGCCGACGCGCTGGGACGGAACGACTTCGGCGCGGAGACGGAGATCGTGACCCCGGTCGCGAACCGGTGCGGGGCGCCGAACGCGAGGTCGCCTTCCGCGTGCGTCGCCGCCAGCCCCTGCGCCGGGACGTCCGCGCCGAGAACGGCGGCCCCCTTTTCCGGTGCCGGAACCCCGCACGCGGCCGCCAGCATCAGTGAGCAGGCGGCGATCAAGAGCTTCGGGGTGCGCGGGGGCGCCATGTGCGGTTACTCCAGTCGGCGGTGCGGGTGGGCCGTTCGAGGTAGTCATTAGTGCCGAAGAGTCCAGGGTGACGGTCTTCTTCAGCTGAGAGGAGCGGCGAGGCCGGGTTGAGGCGCACCTGGTGTACAGCCGTGGCCGTTCCGTGATCGGAAGGGTACGGCTAGTGACAGTCGTCACCTCGGTGGTACACCGGTCAGGGGTCAAAAGGCGATGGCGAAGAACAGGATGAAGATCGCCAGACCGGACACCCAGGCCACGATCAACCAGCCGAAATCACGCATCGGGTCGACCGCGCGGCTCTCCTCGCCCGGGACGTAGACGCCGCGCTCTTCGAACCAGTCCACCCACCGGGTCATCCAGCGAAAGGGGCTTCGAGACGCCATGTCGTCACAGTACGGGTACGGATGAGCCGCGTCGGCCAGGGAGGGCCGCTCGAAAGGGCGAATCGGATGTCCGGGTTATCGCCCACTAGGCCCTTTTGTCCGACTAGTCCACCCGCCAGGCTGTAACGATGGCGCTGGGAATAGATGTCTACAGCCGCTTCCAATCCGTTACTGACTGGCAAGCCGTCAAGAATCACGGTGTTTCGTACGTTTTCGTCAAGCTCACCGACGGTGGTGGCCTGCCGAACGGCGGCCGCAACACCGGTGACGCCTTGGTGGCCGGAGCGAGATCCGTCGGAATTCCGGTGGGCGGCTACCACTTCGCTCAGGAGAGTCCGTCGCCCGAGGCGCAGGCGGGCGTGCTCATCGCGGAGGTCCGTCGGCTCGGGGCGACCGGCTGCGTCCCGATGCTCGACCTCGAGGACAACCCGCCGGGTTCGGGCGCGCCGAACATCCCCGACGGGCGCAAGCGGGACTTCTCGATCAGGTTCTGCAACCGCGTCGCGGGACACGGGTTCCGGCCGGGCGTGTACATGAACAACTCACTCGCGAAGATGCTGCGCCCCGACCAGTTCGGCGTACCGGACCTGGTGATCTGGATCGCGCGTTACGGCGCCAGACCCGACGCCGCCGCGGGCCGCTACGACGTGCACCAGTACTCCGACGCCGGTCAGATCCCCGGCATCCGCGCGAGCAGCGTCGACCTCAACGAGTCCTACACGAACGCCCACTTGACCGGCGGCGGCGCCGCCCCGAACCGGAAGGCGACGACAGAACTCATGGAACGCAAGACCATTCCGGCCAGCCCGTCCACCAGGTCCGTGCGGCTGCTGCTCTCCGGCAGCGAGACGGCCGCGATCATCGTCCGCCCGCGTGTCGACGGCGACGGCGTCACCGAGGCACCCGTCTGGCAGGGCAACATCTACGCCTGGGGCAGCGACAAGGTCGGTGTCGGCGGGAATCCCTTGCAGACGCCCGGATTCAACCCGAAGACGGTTTCGCACCGGCGGTACGCCCTGCCGGGCGCGGTGTGGGCCGACTTCGAGTACAGCTCGAACATGGAGTTCGAGATCGACATTGTCGGTTGAAGTACATGAAGGCCCCCTTCCTCGCGCCTAGGTACAGGGTCCAGGCAAAGTCGCAGAGCTGCCGGTCGGCACTGCTCGGGCGGATGCCGGGGGGTATGTCCCTGAACCTCTGTTGGTCAAGCTTCGCGATCAGTGTGATCCCGCGACGGAGAACCGCCTGACCTGCAAGACCTCGACTTTGCCGAGACCCTGCGCCTAGGTACAGGAAGGGGACCTTCTTGTACTTCGAGTTGTGGCACGATGTGCGCGTGACGAACTTTCTGAAGGGCGATGCCGCGTAGAGCGCCCCCGCTCGACGCTGAGATCGCTCGCCTCGAACGATCCCGGAACGCCGGATCGGTCCAGGCCGCGCTGCCTCTCTGGCGAGAAGCCGCCGCTGATCCGTACCGGCGGCTTCGGGTCGAGACCGAGGGCTGTGGCATCTGGGAGTGTTGCGGCGATCCTTTCGAGGCAGGGAAATACTCGAAGGCGTGCTTCTCGCCCTCCCCAAGCGGGTCGCCAAGGAACCGCGGAATCAGGTCGAGCGGATCGACGAGCGCTGGTGACCCTTCAGCGGCCCGGCGCCGCGTCCCGGATGGCGTCCACGATGAACTGGTAACCCGTGCACCGGCACAGGTTCCCCGAGATCCCCTGCCGGATCTCGTCGTCCGTCGGGGCGGGGTTCTCCTTCAATAACTCGAGTGCCGTCGCCAGCATCCCCGGCGTGCAGAAACCGCACTGCAGGCCGTGATGTTTCCGGAACGACTCCTGCAGCGGGTGCAGCTCGCCGTCCGAAGCGAGGCCCTCGACGGTGACGATCTCCGCGCCGTCCACCTGGACCGCCAGCAGACAGCACGAACGCGCGCTCGCGCCGTCGAGGGTGATCGTGCACGAGCCGCAGACGCCGTGTTCGCAGCCGACGTGCACCCCGGTGAAACCCAGGTCGTGGCGCAGGAAGTCGGCCAGCGTCCGCCGCGGCTCGCAGTCGGCGCTGTAGGTCCGTCCGTTCACCGTCAGGGTGACCGTGATCATGCGCCCTCCTTCGCTCGGGTGATCGCCCGCCGGGTGAGGACCGCGGCCATCTCGCGTCGGTAGCCCGCCGGGGCGTGGAGGTCGCCGGGCGGGTCGGTCGCGGTGGCGGCGAGATCGGCCGCGGCGGCGATCACGCCCTCCGTCAGAGGGTGCCCGACGAGCGACGCTTCGGCCGCGGTGGCCCGGATCGGCGTGGGGCCCGCGCCCGCGACGGCGATCCGGGCGGTTTCGCAGACGTCGCCGGACGTCGTCACGGTGGCGAAGACGGCGACCAGCGCGAGGTCGCGGCTGCGCCGGCTCAGTTCCTCGACGGCGCAGCCGCCGGGAAGCACCGGCACCGAAATCCGGGTCAGCAGTTCGCCGGTCCCCAGAGCGGTCCGGTGCGGGCCGAGGAAGAAGTCCCGCGCGGCGATCGTGCGCTCACCGTCCAGGCCTCGGACGGTGAATTCGGCGTCGAGCGCGACCATCACCGCGGGCAGTTCCGCGGCCGGGTCGGCGTGGGCGAGGCTGCCGCCGATCGTGCCCCGGTTCCGGATCGCCACGTGCCCCACGTAACCGAGGGCTTCGGCGAGCAGCGGAACTTCCGACCGGACGACTTCGGACGTCTCGACGACCCGGTGCCGGGTGAGCGCGCCGATCTCCAGGCGCCCGTTCTCCCGGCGCAGGAAGGAAAGCTCGTCGACGCGGTTGATGTCGACCACCAGCGACGGCCGTGCCTGACGCAGGTTCAGCGACGGCACCAGGCTCTGCCCGCCTGCCAGCACTCGTGAGTCCGGTGTGCCCAGAGCTTGGGCGGCCTCGTCGAGCGACGACACCCGGAGATAGTCGAACGGCGCGGCCTTCACCGGCGGGCTCCCCGCTTCAGCGCGGCCAGCAGCCGTGGCGGCGTGATCGGCAGCGAAGTGATGTCGACGCCGTACTCGCGCAGCGCGTCCTCGACAGCGTGTGCGATCGCCGCGCCACCGCCGATCACGCCAGCTTCTCCCATGCCCTTGAACCCGCCGGGAACGTGATCGGCGGGGGTCGCCATATGGGACACGGAGAACGGCGGGATCTCGGTCGCGGTCGGCAGCAGGTAGCCGGTGAACGAAGTGGTCTCCATCCGTCCGTCGGCGCCGTAGACCAGCTCTTCGTACAGCGCGCCGCCGATCGCTTGTGCCGCACCGCCGTGCAACTGCCCGTCCACGATCGTCGGGTTGATCACCGTGCCGCAGTCGTGCGCGATCAGGTAGTCCAGCAACGTCACCACGCCGGTCTCCCGGTCTACTTCGGCGAGCACGGCGGTGCAGCCGAACGAGGTCGCGACGTTGACCGGGTCGTAGACCTCGCGCTCCTCCAGCGTCGGCGTCTCGTCTTCCGGCCAGATACCGTTCAGCCGCCGGTACGCCGCGTCGCCGATCGCGGCCAGGGTGACCTCCTTGCCCGGTACGCCCTTCACCGAAACGACTCCGTCCTCGAGGGACAGATCGTCAGGGGAGGCCTCCAGGATGTGCCCGGCCACCCGCAGGATCTTCGCCCGCAGCCGGGTCGACGCGTTCAGCACGGCGGCGCCGCCGACGGCCGCCCCTCGGCTCGCCGCCGTGCCGTAACCGGTGTACGGGCAGCTGTCGGTGTCGCCGGACAGCACGGTGACGTGGTCGAGCGGGACGCCGAGCGTGTGCGCGGCCACCTGTGCCAGTGTCGTGTGAATGCCCTGGCCGATCGCGGACAGTCCCGTGTAGACGGTCACATGACCGGTCGAGTCGACTCGCACGACCTCCTCGTCGAAGCCGGAATGCCCCAAGCCGGAAAGGTTGATGATTCGGCTCGGTCCGAACCCGGTCAGTTCGTTGTGAAACGAATATCCGATGCCGACACCGTTTCCACGGCGCTTCGCCCAGCCCGCGTCTTCGACCGCTTTCAGGCAGAGATTTAGGCAGTCTTCGTACCGGCCGCTGTCGTAGACGAACACCGGGCTCTGGTACGGAAACGCCTCAGGCGGGATGAAGTTCTTGCGCCGCACCGCGTGCGCGTCCATGCCGAGGCGTTTCGCCAGTTGTTCCACCAGATGTTCGTGCACGAAGTTCGCCTTCGGCAGCCCGTAACCGCGGAACGACCCGTACGGCGAGCGATTCGTCATCACGGCGACGAGGCTCAGTTCCACGTTCGGGATGGCGTACGGCCCGGTCAGCAGCGCGGTCGTCGTCCAGCACGGGCTGGGGCCGACGGTCCCGAGCGTGCCGCCGAGGACGCCGTACACCGTGGCGCGCAGACCGGTGATCGTGCCGTCGTCCTTGGCCGCGAGTTCGACGTCGATCTTCTGCTCGCGCGAGTGCGCGTTGGCGACGAAGCTTTCTCTCCGGTCCTCGATGAGCTTGACCGGTTTCCCAGTGCGTCGAGAGAGGATCGCCGCGACGACCTCCTCGGCGTAGAAGTCGAATTTGTTCCCGAAGCCGCCGCCGACGTCGGGAGTGCGCACGCGGATCCGGTCCATGGAGAGCCCGAAGACCTCGCCGAACAGTTCCCGCGCGAGATTCGGCGCCTGTGTCGAAAGCCAGACGTCGAGCCGGTCGGTGAACGGGTCCCAGGTCGCCACCACGCCACGCGTTTCGATCGGCGTGCCCATCTGGCGTGCGAAGCGGAACGATTCGGTGAGTACGACGTCGGCCTCGGCGAACGCGGCGCTCACGTCACCCATCGGGATCGTTCCGGTGCCGGCGATGTTGTCCGGCCAGTCTTCGTAGAGCTTCGGCGCGCCGTCCGCCAGTGCCTGTTCGAGCGTGCTGACGGCCGGGAGTTCCTCGTACTCGACCTCGATCAGCTCCAGCGCGTCTTCGGCGGTCGCCCGGTCCTTCGCCGCGACAGCCGCGACGCCTTGACCGGGATACCGCACCTTGCCGACGGCCAGCGCGTGGTTCTCGGGCACCCGCATGTCCGGCAGGTTCGACCAGATCACCGGTTGCGGTGTCTTCGTGCTCGCCAGCACGTCTTCGCCGGTGACCACGGCGAACACGCCGGGGTGGGCGTTCGCGGCCGTGACGTCGACGCGCACGATCCGCGCGTGCGGCAGGGGACTGCGGAGGATCGCGGCCTCGAGCATCCCCGGCGACCGGACGTCGTCGATGTACCGCGCCCGGCCGGTGAGCAGGCGGACGTCCTCCCGCCGGGTCACCCTCGCGCCGATCAGTCCCTCGCCCATGCTGTCACTTTTCCGTACCGGCGGGCCTTCGCGCATCGTGCACATGGGTCACCGGTGCGGAATCCTGGGCGAGGATCTCGCGCTGACGTGGTTGCCGAGCACGGAAGCGCTGACTTCGAGCCGTTCCTGGACCACGCCGAACTCGGCGCGTTCCACGGTGTCGAGCAGGGCACAAATCCGCAGCCGGTTCGAGGACCAGACCCGGCGAACCAGATCCGGACCTGGTCCAGGACGTTGGCCACCGCCCTCGCGCCGATCAGCACGAGCCGCCACACGACACCCGGCTGACGGATGAACGTCCGATCGTGATCCCGAATCGCGCGGCCCAGACCGCGAGTCCGCCGCGGCCATGGCGAGGAAGTACCGCCACGGCGGTGGGACGCCGTTTCCGAGTTGGAAAGTCAGCGGATCCTGGCGACCCGGTAGGCGATCCCGCCCTCGACCAGGTAACCCGAGCCGGCGCAGACGACGTCGTTCAGCCAAGAGTAGTGCTCGGAGCCGGTCTCGAACAGCGGGTTCGTCCGGAAGTAGTACCGGGCCGGATCGACCAGATGCCGGGTCGCGGGATCGGCGACTTCGGCGCGGAGTTCGGCCGGGATCCGCCAGCGGCCGCCGTAGGTCATGTGCAGCAGTGCGTCGTCGTGGGTGCGGAGGGTCAGCCGGACGTCGAGCGTCATCGTGCCGTCGGGTCGGAACACGGCCCAGTCGCCGCCGGTGGGCAGCACCTCGCCGCGTAGATCCGGGCCCTCGAACGTGCCGCCCGCGGCGCCGAAGAACACCCGTCCACCGCCGATGTCCAGCCGCGGGTGCAGGTCGACGACGATGTCGAAGAGCAGTTCCGTGCGGAGTTCGCCGACGTCCTTCACGCGCGTGATCATGAGCTGAAAACCTTCCGCCGGACGGCGTCGGTCGAGACGCCGGACTGGGCGCAGAGCGCCGAGAGGTCGAAGAAGAACCGTTCGGACGCGATGAGGCCGTCCGCGAACGTGAACTGGATGAAGACAGGGAGTTCGGCGCGATCGCCGTTGGGCACGACGCCGAACCGGTCGCCGGTCATGGTCATCCGCGCGGTACCCCAGCAGACGAGTGTCGCGCCGTCGCTCGCGTGGCCGTCGAGGGTGACGTCGTAGTCGGGAAAGGTGGCGAAGAAGCGCTTGAGCGCCTTTTCGTTCTCGGCTCGGCCTTTCGCGGTCGTGCCGAAGGCGGGGGTTTCGAGAGTCATGTCCGGATGGAGCAGGTCCAGGGCGGCGGGGATGTCCTGCTTGCTCTTGGCGACGGCCAAGGCTTGGGCGAGTGCGAAGGTCACAAACTAAACGTACGACCGTTCGTATAGTTTAGTCAAGGGGTGGAGACCTGGGGAGGGTCGCCGGCGCCCGATTTGCGAGACACAGCCACGGGGCGTCCTGCGAGGCAAGCCCAAGTACCTGAAGGGGGCCTTCATGTACTCCAGGCCGCGGCGCTCATGGCCGCCCGGTCCGCCACTGGGAGCCACTGCCGCTCCGCGTCGAACGGCTGATAACCGGACCGCACGTGCTCGATCAGCAGCGGCAGCGTCGGGTGCCGGTTCTCGTGCCGCCACAGCAGGGAGAACGGATATACCGGCGTCGGGTCGACGAGCGGGATTTGGACGACGTCCGGATGCCGGGGCACGTGCATCTTCGCGCCGACGAAACCCAGGCGGTCCTTCGACTCGCTGAGCACCTCGATGTGGTGTTCGAGTCCGAAGTTCGGGCCGTCGGTGTCGACGAGGACGCCGAACGCCGGGCACAGTTCCTGCCAGAACTCCGCCCATTCGCTGGCCCGCGCGTTGTACGGCATCCAGGCCGTGAGGCCGTCGAGTTCCGCCATCTCCACCCGCCGTCGCCGTGCGAGCGGATGCCGCCGCCCGACCAGCAGGTTCGCCGGCTCCAGGTAGGCGGGTGTGCGGGCGATCGCGGGGTCCTTCACGGCGCTGACACGGGCGAAGGCGGCATCGACCGACTCGGGCAGCATCGGACGGCGCACCGCGCCCAGTCCGGGCGTGACGAGTTCCAGTTCGTCGTCGTGATCGGCGTGGAAGGCCCGGATCACTTCCATGGTCGCCAATCGTGTGCCGAGGACGTCGACGCGCAGTGGACGGCGCCTGTCGTGAAGACGCTCGACGGCGTGGTCCGCGAGGCTGATCAGCGCGCGAGCGTGCGCGAGGAACTCCTCGCCGTCCTCGGTCGGCTCGGCCCCTCCGCGCGTCCGCGACAGCAGTCGCACGCCTAGATCGGCTTCGAGTTTCGCGACCCGCTTGGAGATGGCCTGCTGGCTCACCTCCAGCCGGATCGCGGCCTCGCCGAAGTACCGGTCGTCGGCCACCGCGACGAAAGCGCGCACCGCGCCGAGGTCGAGTTCCATGTGTCCTCCTCTTACCACTCGTGGTTGTCGCTCGCCGCGTGTCGCTTGTCGGACAACTCGATGCCCGACGGCGCGGCCAAGATAGCGCCGCTGTTCACCGAGGCCCAGCGGTTCGGCACGCCGGCGGTGGGCATGACCGACCACGGGAACATGTGGGGCGCCGACGAGTTCTACCGGCAGTCCACCCAGGCCGGGCTCAAACCGGTGATCGGCATCGAGGTTTCCCTCGCGCCCGAGTCGCGTTTCCACGATAAGCCGGTGTTCTGGGACCGTCGCGGCGGTGACGTCTCCGGTGGCGGCGCCTACACGCGTACGACCATGGTCGCGGAGAACGCGGCCGGTCTGCGGAATCTTTTCCGACTGTCCTCTTTGGCCAGTCTGGAGGGCTGCTACCGCAAACCGCGGATGGACCGGGAACCCCATCATCGCGACCATCGGGTGCCCGTCCGGTGAGGTGCGGACCAGGCTCCGGCTGAGTAAGTCGGACGAGACGACGAGGACGCGGTTCTCGAACTGAAACAGGCCTTGCTGGCGCACAAGGGGGAAACCCCGGTCGCGGTCAGCTCGATGCCCTTGGGAGAGCCGAAGTTTATTCCCGGCAGCACGCCGCGCTGAGCCGAGGCGACCGGATTATGTTGTGGGCATGAGTTCCTTCGTCGCACAGCGAAACGGGCGGACGGCGTCCGCGGAAGACCTGGCGCCGCTGGCTTTCGCTGGGTTCGCCCACTTCACGGCCATGCAGGTGCGTGACGGCCGGGTCCGCGGTCTCGACCTGCATCTGGACCGGCTGCGGACCGCGTCCATGGAGTTGTTCGGCGGTGCGGTGCCTGACGACCGGATCCGCTCGTACCTGCGGACGGCGTTGGAGTCCGGTCCGGCCGACGTCTCCCTGACCGTGACGATCCACCTGCCGGGCGAACTCGAAGTCCTCATCCGAACCCGGCCACCGGCGTCCGGTCCGGAAGGTCCGCTGACGCTGGCGGCCGTCGAGCACGAACGCGTCCTGCCCTCGATCAAGCACACCGGCGAGATGGCGAAGACCTACTTCGGGCGTCAGGCCGTGGCCGAAGGGTTCGACGACGCCGCGTTCGTCGACAGCCAGGGCAGGCTCAGTGAGGCGACGATCTGGAACCTGGCGTTCTGGGACGGCGATACGGTGGTGTGGCCCGACGCCGGTCTGTTGCGGGGTACCACGATGGACATCTTGCGACGGCGGCTGGAAGTGCCGCAACGGGTCCAGGAGATCACCCTCGCCGCTCTGCCGGAACTCGCGGGCGCGGTGGTCATGAACTCGTGGACGCCGGGGATCGCGGTGCGCCGGATCGGCGCCACGCCGATGCCGGACGCTCCGTCCTTCGTGGCCTCGCTGCACCAGGCTTACCAGGCAGAACCCCTTATCCAGCCCTGAAAGGAAGACGCCGATGAAGATCCTCGTGGTCGGTGCCACCGGAACGATCGGGGCCGCGGTCTCCGAAGCCCTCACCGCGCGCGGGCACACCGTGCTCCCCGCCTCACGCTCCGGCGAATTCAAGGTGGACGTCGAGCGGCCCGGCACGCTCGACTCGGTGTTCGCCGCCGAACCGGGGATCGAGCACGTCGTGTGCTGTGCGGGGAGCGGCTCGCTCGTCCCGGTCGACGGCGGCAGCGACGAGGAGTTCGTCCAAGGCCTGCAAGGAAAACTGCTCGGCCAGGTGTTCCTGCTGCGGCACGCGATCCCGCACCTGCCGGACGGCGGGTCGGTGACGCTGACCGCTGGCCGGATCCCGGAGACGTTGCGCGGCAGCGCGTTCGGCGTCCTGACGAACACCGGCCTCGAAGCGTTCGTCGCGGCGGCGGCGCGCGAACTGCCACGCGGTCTCCGCGTCAACGCCGTCAGTCCCGGCTGGGTGAGCGAAACGCTGGCCGCGCTCGGCGAACCGGACGGCGGCACCCCGGCGGCGGAGGTCGCGCGGAGCTACGTCGAGGCCGTGGAGACCGCGGACCTCACCGGGCGGACGCTGACACCCTGAAAGGCCGCCGGGGCCGGGCTGGAGACATTGCCCGCCAGTGTGCGGGAGATCGTGGCCGGATTCCCGTTTGACGGGGCTGCCATCGTGGATCTTCGTGGCGAACCAAGACGACGACAGAAACGAACTCCTTCGACTGGCCGGGCTGGCGACGCCGATGGCGCTGCGGGTCGCGGTCACCCTCGGCCTGCCGGACCGGCTGTCCGGCGACGGTGCGGCCGCCGGTGAACTGGCGGCGGAACTCGGCCAGTCCCCGCTCGCGCTCGATCTGCTGCTGGGTCACCTCGTCACCCTGGGCGTCCTCGAACGGACGTCGAACGGCTACCGGACCACCGAATACGGCGCGAATCTCCGCGCCGCCGCGGGAAACGGCCTGGCCGGTCTGCTGGACATCAAGGCCGCCGGAGGGCGAGGTGAGCTGGCGTTCGTCGAACTCGCGCACAGCATCGCCACCGGCCAGGCGGGCTACCTCCGTCGCTACGGCCAGGACTTCTGGACCGATCTCGCCGAGCACCCGCGCCTCCGGGAGACGTTCGACCACCAGATGACCCAGCGGTTCAGTGCGCAGATCCCGGGGCTCGTCGGTGGTTTCGACTGGTCCCGTTTCGGCACGATCGTCGATGTCGGCAGCGGCCACGGCAGTCTGCTCGCCGCGATCCTGACGGCCAACCCCTCGGTACGCGGCCATCTCGTCGATCTCGCGCCCACCGCGGCAGGCGCCGAGAAGGAGCTGCGTGCGCAGGGACTCGAAGACCGGACCGAGGTGACCGCTGGCAGCTTCTTCGACCCGCTCCCGGCCGGCGCGGACGCCTATCTGCTCTCCGACATCCTCCACGACTGGGACGACGAGCGCGCGCACCGAATCCTGGCCCGCTGCGCCGAAGCGGCTCGTCCCGGGGGCCGGGTCCTCGTCATCGAGGCGGTCGGCGGGCTGGGGGCCCAAACGGAGTGGGACCTGGTCATGCTCGTGCTCTACGGCGGCCGCGAGCGGCGCCTCGTCGAACTTCGTGAACTCGCCGCCGCCCACGACCTGGTCTTCGACTCCGTCACGACGTTGACCGACGAGCGGAGCCTCCTGGAGTTCCGTATCCAAGATATTCCTTGACAAGAATATTCTCATGAGTGAATACTTCGGGGCATGGAACAGCAGATCGCAGCGGCGCTGGGAGACGGAGCGAGGTGGCGCATCGTCGAACTCCTCGCCGAACGGCCTCGTTCCGTCGGTGAGCTCGCCGAGCTGACCGGCCTCCGGCAACCACAGACCACCAAGCACCTCCAGACCCTCGCTCGCGTCGGTCTCGTGACGGTCTTCCCGCTCGGGCAGCGTCGCGTCTACGCGGTCGAGACGGTTCCGCTGAAGGATCTCGAAAACCGGCTGGGCGAGCTGATCGCGACCATCGGAGCGAACGAGGGCGAGCGAGATGTCCTCACGCGCTACCAAGCCAAGATCGGCGCGGACTCCGCCGCCGCGGACCGCGATAGGTGGGCGGACGGACGCGCGTTCTCGTTCGACCGCCTGCTGGCCGCGCCGCGGGACGTCGCCTGGCGGCACTGGACCGAGCCGGATCTGCTCGCGTCCTGGTGGGCTCCGCCGTCGATGACCGTCACCGACTGCGTCATCGAACCGTGGGCGGGCGGCCGTGCCGTTCTCGACTATCGCGACGCCGAGGGGCGGTATCGCTCGACCGGAAGAGTCCACGCCGCGAAGGAACTCGAGCGACTCGAGTTCGAACTCTCGGTGCTGGACGCCAAGGGAAAGACCTTCTTCACCGGTCATTACGACCTGAAGTTCACCGAGGCGCCGGGCGGAACCCGGCTCCGGCTGGACCTGCGCATCACCGAAACCACCGTCGAGGCCGTCCCCTTCATCGCCGGGATCGAAACCGGCTGGGGTCAGGTGCTCGACAAGCTCACAGCCCGGCTCACCCAGGAAAAGGACTGAACGACATGACGAACTCGACCGGCCGCCGCGTCACCGCGAACATCGGCCTCACCCTCGACGGCCACTACAGCGGCCCCGGTGGCCCCGGTGACATGGGAGCGATCGTCTCGTACGCCACCACCGACGTCGCCCGCGGACACCTCGCCCGCATCCACGAGAACGCGACGACCGCGCTGCTCGGCAGACTGAACGCGGAGGGCTTCCTTGGCTTCTGGCCGATGGTCGCCGGCGACGAGAACGCCGACCCGCGCGACCGCGCCTACGCGAAGTGGCTGGTGGACGCGGAAAAGGTGGTCTTCTCCACGACGCTGACCGAGGCCCCGTGGGACCGCGCCCGTGTCGTGAACGCCCCCGCCGCCGAGGTCGTCGCCGATCTCAAGGCCGACGGTGAAGGCGACATCCTGGTCAACAGCAGCGCGAGCGTCATCAAGGCCCTGCTCGCGGACGACCTGATCGACCGGCTGTACCTGATAATCTGCCCCGAGATCACCGGCGGCGGGCAGCGGCTGTTCGTCGACGGCCTGCCGGCTTCGAAGTGGAAGCTGACGTACCAGGAAGCCGGCGAGCTTGGCGAGCTGGCCTTGGTCTACGACCGCGTGCGCTGATCACTCCGAACAAGGTGAACGTCACCGACGCGACGCCGGGTGTTCCCGCGCGATCGTGGTGGCATGACACGTGAAACGAAATCCCCGGTACCAGGGGCGCTGACCAGGCGGAGATTCCGCGTTCGAGCGCCGTCGCGTCGGGTATGGCCACCGATGGAGTCTCTGAGCCAACTATAAGACTGGTATATGTACTATAGTTGGGTATTCAGTACTATACTTGGCGTTGCCGAAGACTGCTTCAGGGAGTTGGATCGTGGACTTGAGCCGACCGTTGATGACGGTCACCCCCACGCTCGACGGCGACGTCCTCGCCGTGCTCGCCAATCATGACGGCATCTTCACGACCGGGCAGTTGCATCGTCTTCTGGCAAGGCATTCGGAGGAGGGGATTCGCAAGGTGCTTCGGCGCCTGGCGAAGCAGGGTGTCGTGCTGTCCGACCGGGTCGGGAACGCCTTCGCGTACCGGCTCAACCGTGAGCATCTCGCGGCGGAGCACATCATCGGGCTCTCCCAGATTCAGAAGACGCTCCTGGAACGCATCGAAGACCGCCTGGAGTCTTGGGAGATCCCGCCGGTCTATGCCGCGGTGTTCGGCTCGGCGGCGCGCGGCGGGATGACGGAGGACAGCGATGTGGACCTCCTGCTGATCCGGCCGGATGACGCCGACGACGACCGGTGGGAAACGCAGGTTCACGCATTGGCGATCGAGGTGACCCGCTGGGTCGGAAACGACACTCGTCCTTTGGAGTTCACGGAAGCCGAACTCGCCGACCGGGCGTACGACGAGGCCGTTCTGCGTGATGTGGCACGAGACGGGCTCACCGTGGCCGGGAGCAGGGCATGGCTGGCAGGCCACTTGCGAAAGAGAAAAGGCTGACGTGCGAACCAGGGAGTGCGGCGGGGGTGTCCGGCGAGGGCGCATGCACAAGGCGAGCCAGTTCATCGAGGCCGCGGACACGATCCGTGAACTCGCCGACGAGCACGAGGACGCGGCCGACGCATACGTGACCTTGTGTGTCCACGCCGGAATCGCGTCCGACGTCATCTGCTGTGCCAGGTTGGGCGAACATGCGCGGGGTGAGAACCATGATGAAGCGCCGGCTACGGCGGATGAGTTCAAGCGCGCGGGCCGGGCGGCTCAGACCCTGGTCGAGACGGCTCGCCGGGTGGCTGCTGCCCGCTGAGCGAGCCGCGAGCAGGTGGGGTGGGCCCGGAGAGACTCGAACTCTCACTGGCACGGACCTAAACCGTGTGCCTCTGCCAATTGGGCTACGGGCCCCAGTACCGCCCTGAAATCGTAGCGTGCGACACGATCGGCGTTTCTCGGCGTGGCCGGTGCCGCCGGAGGGGGTGGCGTCCTCTAACGTGGGCCCCCTGCAAGTTCGTCGCGGCGAGGAGGACACGTGGCTCGCGATCCCGAGACCATCGAGCGTGAGATCAAGCAGGCCAGGAACGCACTGGTCGCCACGCTCGACCAACTGGGCACGAAGGCGAACCCCGCGAAGCTGGTGGATTCCGCGAAGACCGGCCTGCGCGCGAAGCTGGATGAGCCCAAGGTGAAGTACCCGCTCATCGGCGGGGCGGTGCTGATCGGCGTGCTGCTGATCCGCAAGCTCCTGAAGTAGCTCTCAGGAGGTCTGGGCCGCCTTGGCGGGTGTCTTGGCGGGCTCGGTCTTCTCCTCGGGCACCTTCGCCTCATCGACGGCCTTCGGGAGTTCCTTACCCTGGGGTATCGGCGGCTTGGCGGCGATCTTCTCTTTCGCCTTGCCGTTCGCCGGGGGAGGAACCTCGAGAGGTTCGATCTCCGGGAGCGTCAGCCGCGCCGTCATGTAGGCGGCGGTGAACTCGAGGGCACTGCCGTTGAGCAGGTGCACCACGGTCGACCTTTCCGGCGGGGACAGTTTCTCGACCAGCTGGTCGGCCCGGTCCCTCGCCGCGATGATGCCCGGCGCGCGACCGGTCAGTTCCTTGCCGGAGCCGCTGACCGTGACCTTCCAGTCGTCGTCCTCTCGGAAATACGACGCGGTGATCGGTTCGGTCATCCGCCTCACCCCTCTCCTCGCGAGCATGCGTCACTCTGTGGACTGAGCCACGCCACCGCCATGACGCCACTTTCGGTTGGTGGCGCCCCCTCTTGGCGGAGGTCGTGGAGGTCCATTAGGGTTTCTACAGTGTCATCGATACAGTAGGACAACTCTGTGTCACAAGACACTGGGGGCAATGTGCTCTGAGTGACGACCGAATGGCCTAATGCACGCGCATCTTCACAGTCGCTTCAGTGGGCCCGCGCGGACAGGCCTGACCAGAGGACGTCCATCGCGTATTCGGTGGCCATTTCGGGGCTGACGTCCTCGTGTCGCTCGCACCAGATCGCGAGCCGTTCGCACGCGCCGACGACGAACTCCGCCGATGCCTCGGCGCGGAGGTCGTCGCCCGATTCGAAGTAGCCGCTCATCAGTGCGGCGATCAGGTCGGTCTGCTGGCGCCGGGTCTGCTCGATCTCGTCGGCGGCCGGGGTGCCGATGAGCGCCATTTCGTGCCTGAGCAGCGACCAGGCCTGCCGTCGTTCCCGGATGAAGACGAAGAAGGCGAGCAGTCCCCGCCGCAAGGCCTCCTCGGCGGTGGTGGCGCCGACGGTCGCCCGTTCGGTGACCTCGCGCAGCGCTGCCCTCGACTGCTGGATGCAGGCCAGCAGCAGCCCCTCTTTCGAGTTGAAGTACTCGTACAACATCGGCTTCGAGACGCCGACGCGTTCGGCGATCTCGTCCATCGACGCCGCGCCGTAGCCGCGTTCGGAGAAGACCTCCTCGGCGATCTCGATCATCTGCCGCATCCGCTCCGCACGGGGCATGCGTTTGCGCTTCGCCGTCGTCACCACAACACTCTACCGAAGGTAACCTACTTCAAGTAAGGTGAACTCTCGGTAACAGGTAATACGAAGGAGGGGTCGGGGTCATGGGCAACCGCACCGAGACCGGTGTCGTCATCGTCGGGACCGGCTTCTCCGGTCTGGGCATGGCCATCCAGCTGCGGAAAGAGGGGCGCGAAGACTTCGTCATCCTGGAGAAGGCCGACGACGTCGGCGGCACGTGGCGGGACAACACCTACCCCGGCTGCGCCTGTGACATCCCCTCGCACATGTACTCGTTCTCGTTCGAGCAGAACCCCGGCTGGTCTCGCGCGTACTCGCCGCAGCCGGAAATCTGGCGCTATATGCGCGACGTCGCCGCGAAGTACGACCTGCACCGCTACATCCGCTTCGGCCAGGAGATGACCGGCGCCCGCTGGGAAGCCGACGAGAATCGCTGGCACGTCGCGTCGAAGTCGGGCGAAGAGTTCGTCGCGCCGGCACTGGTCGCCGGAGTCGGTGCGCTGCACCTGCCGCAGATCCCGGCGCTGCCGGGCATCGAGAACTTCAAAGGCCGGGCGTTCCACTCCGCGCGGTGGGAGCACGACTACGACCTCGACGGCAAGCGGGTCGCCGTGGTCGGCACCGGTGCGAGCGCGATCCAGTTCGTCCCGCGGATCGCGGCGGACGTCGCCGAGCTGACGCTCTTCCAGCGGACGCCGCCGTGGATCATGCCGAAGCCGGACCGCGAGATGCCGCCGGCGCTCAAGAAGGCCTTCGGCTCGGTGCCCCTGCTGCAGCGCGTCTTCCGCAACGTCCTCTACTGGGGCCTCGAAGCCCGCGCGATCGGTTTCAACGGGCAGCCGTGGGTGATGAAGATCGGTGAGCGCATCGCGAAGCGCAACATCTTCAAGAGCGTGAAGGATCCGGAACTGCGCCGGAAGCTGACGCCGGACTACACCATGGGCTGCAAGCGGGTCCTGGTCTCCAACGACTACTACCCGGCACTCGCGCGGGACAACGTCGACGTCGTCACCACCGGGGTCACCGAGGTGCGCGAGCACAGCGTCGTCGACGGCTCCGGGGTGGAGCACGAGGTCGACGCGATCATCTACGGCACCGGGTTCCACGTCACCGACGCCTTCGACGACCTGGAGATCATCGGCCGGGACGGGCGCAACCTCGGCAAGGAGTGGTCGGCCGAGGGGATGCGGACCTATCAGGGCATCACCGTGTCCGGCTTCCCGAACCTGTTCTTCCTGCTCGGCCCGAACACCGGGCTGGGGCACAACTCCGTGGTGTTCATGATCGAGGCGCAGATCTCCTACGTCGCACAAGCGCTGCGGCTCGGGCGTGGCAAGGCGCTCGACCCGCGTCCGGAGGCACAGGAGCGGTTCAACACCGAGATCCAGCGCAAGCTCGCCAAGGGCATCTGGACCCAGGGCGGCTGCAAGAGCTGGTACCTGGACGCGAAGGGCGTCAACCGGACGATCTGGCCGGGCTTCACCTGGCGGTACTGGCTCGACACCCGCAAGGTGCGTCGCGAGGACTACGAACTCCTCGGCTGAGTACGAACGAGGGAGGGTCCGTGAAAGCCAAGATGGGGGGCATGGCCTTCACGGACCCGGGGATGCCGCGCTCATGAGGGGTTGAGCCGGCGAAGCCTTCCGATGAGATCGACGGTGGGGATGCCGCACAGTTCGGCCATCCGTTCCAGCGCCGCGAAGTCGAGGTCGACTTCGGCGCTCCCGGCGTCGCCCGACCGCCTGAGCCGGTCGTCCGCCCACCGTCGCAGGGGGAACAGTTCTTCCTGGTCGTCCTTGAGCACCAGGCGCAGGTCGATCCGGACGCGGCCCGGTTCGTCCACGAACACCCGGCGATGCACCTTGGCCAGCAGATCCTGTGGCAGCTCGTCCATCGCGACGCACAATTCGACCAGGCGCACCACGGAACAGTGCCGGGTGCCCAACTCGTAGGTCGCCAGCGTCTGGAGCGAGATCTCACTCTGCAGATGCTGGTTCAGTTCCTTGCGTGTCCAGCCACGTTCGCGGCGGAGCTTGCGGAGCTCGTCTCCGAGTATCCGCTGATAGCTCTCAGCGTCGATCAGCACTCCCCATCCCCTGCCCTTCTCCACCGCTCATCCCATTCGACTAAAAGCGGGACGAGCGCCCTCACGTGTATGAAAGTCGGCAGGACGCCCGCTCTTACGCGGTTTCGGGGGTGCTTTTCATACCGTTTTTGACCTGTTGGGCCGAATGGGTGAAGGAATGCTTGTTCTGAGAGGTGTTCGGGTGGGTGTCGTGGAACACCGACGCCGCTCACCCTCGGTGCGGCCGTGTCGCGAAAGCCACTTTCGGGACGCCTGAGGTCGCGAAAGTGGCTTTCGCGACACGCGCCGGAGGAGGTGCTGTGCCGAGGTGGCGCCGTGCGGCGAGGGCGTCAGTTGACGCAGGGGACACCTTCGGCGGTGATCGGCTTCCCGCCGGACTGCTCGGGCGGCGGCGCCGCGGCCGACGAACCGGCGGCGTTCTGTGAGGACCCGGAGCCCCCGGTGCCGCTCGCCGACTTGAAGTCCGAGCCGAGGAAGACCATCACGTGCCCGGCCTCGACGCTCTTGTCCTCCTGGACGGTCGGATTGCCGCCGAGTTCGTCGGCGACCGCCTGGCCCGCCGCCTTCTGGCCCTTGGCGACCCAGACCACCGTCTTCCTGCGCGCACTGGCGGTCGCCGTGTCGCCCGCGGTGAAGCCCTTGTCGACGAGCTGCTTCAGCACCGTCGAGGCCAATCCGTCCCGGTTCGTGGAGTTGCGGACGTCGACCGTGGTCGCCTTGTTGGGCGATTCGGAGGACGGCGGCGGCTGCTCGCCGGGCTGTTGGCCCGCGAGCCCCTGCACGAAGTTCTTGACCTGCTTCGGGTCGACCTGGATGGCGACGCCGTCGTTCGGGGTTTTGTACTCGATGTTGACGATCGGGATCGTCCGGAACTCGAGCTGGCCGCCGGTCAGGTTCTTCATCTGCTGCGCGAAGCCGAAGATGTCCCAGTTCTGGTTGAGCACGACCGACTTCTTGATGGCCGCGATCAGGTCGTTGAGCTTGCCAGGGTTCGCGAGCGTGCCCGCCGAGAGCACCTTGCGCGCCATCCCGGCCATGAACACCTGCTGGCGGACGACCCGGTCGAGGTCGCCGCGCGGTAGCCCGTGGCGCTGCCGGACGAAGCCGAGCGCTTCGACACCGGAGATGGTGTGCGGGCCCTTGGTGAACTTCGCGCCGGAGAACTGGTCGTTGACGTCGTCGTTGAGGCAGACGTCGACCCCGCCGATGGCCTGGGTGATCTCGCTGAAGCCGAGCAGGTTGATGGCGGCGTAGTTGTCGATGGTCGAACCGGTCAGCTGCTCGACCGTCTTGATCAGGGTCTTCGCCCCGGCCTCGTTGGCCTTCTGGTCGAGTTCTTTCGGGTCGGAGACGCCGTTCTCCTGCTGCGTCTTGCGCTCGTCGAGCATCGCGCGGGCATAGGCGGAGTTGATCTTGTGTTTGCCGAAGCCACCGGGAATGTCGACGTAGGAGTCGCGGGGCAGGGAGATCGCGACGGCCTTGGAGCCGTCGTTCGGGATGTGCACGAAGATCAGCGAGTCGGTGTTCAGTTCGCCGTCGGCCTGTCCCGCGCGCAGCTGGGCGAGGACTTCCTTGGACAGCGGGTTGCCCTGCGCGTCCGTGCGGCTGTCGAGGCCGACGAGCAGGATGTCGCGGGCGCCGTCGGCGGGTTTGTCGCCCTCATCGGCGCCGATGCCGACGTTCGCGAAGGTCAGGCCGTCCATCGCCGCCCACGCGTAGCCGGTCAGGCCCACCACCAGCAGCGAGACGAGGCCCAGCGCGATCTTGGGTCCGCGGAACGATCGCCTCGGGGTGCGCCGGGGTTCCGGGCGCCGGGGCGGCGGGCCCGCGGCATGGCGGGCGGGTGCCGTCCTGGCCCCACGCGGCGGGGCCGGGCGGGAAGGAATGCGTCCGGGCGCGTCCTGCCCTGGCCGGGCGGGACGTCGATCCCCATACCCATTCCGAGGCGGGTACTCCACGCGGTCTGCTCCTTCTCTTCGTTACCGGTTGACGGTCTCCTCAAGGGACGCATGGTGCCTGTCGAGGGTTGTCGCAGGATTACACATCCCCCTGGAGATGTGGCGAGCACCACCGGTTCTCGGTCAATGGTACGGATAAGGCCAGGTCAGCGCCGCGCGGCTCAGGGAAGAACGCGTCGGGCCGCGCGGGCCGGGACCAGCGTGGCGGCCGCCGCGAGCATCGCGACGACGATCGTCGCGATGGGCAGCGCGATGGAGGCGGTGCTCACCTGTTTACCGTCCAGAGCGCCCATCAGCGGCGGCGCGCACGCGACCGCACAGACCAGCCAGGTCCCGGTCATCCGGCTGGTGCCGTTCCGCACGGTGTGGAGCAGGTACACGCCGAGCAGCAGATTGGCCAGGCTCTGGACCGGCCCGAGCCGGAGCCCGAGGAGGTCCGCGTCGGCCGAGGCGCCGCCGAAGCGGGCCAGCGCGAAACCGAACACCCCGAGCATCGCGTACGCCATCCCGACCGTCGCCGCGGCGCGGCAGAACAGCGCGGCGCGCGGGCCCGGTTCGTCGACCACCCGTTGCTGCGGTCCACGCGGTTGAGTGTTCCGGTGGCGTTCGAACCACCAGAAGACGAGGACGGCGGGGACGCCCAGCAGAGCGAGCGCGAGCAGGACCCTCGGCCGGGCCAGCCAGCTGAGACCGTCCACGAACGGGCCCGGCAGGTAGACGACCGCCACGAGCAGCAGCATCGCGGACAGGAAGCCGAGGTAGAGGCTCATCGGGGCGCGGAGGACGAGGTGAGCGGTGGCGGCGATCGCGGGACGTTCACCGAGCCTGGCCAGCGGCCGGGCGAGCAGGCCGAGGACCGCGAGCTGGACCAGGCCGAGCAGGAGCACGCCCCACGGCGGCCCCGACAGCGCCGCCGGGGCGCCGGGACCGCCGAGCAGCATGGGTCCTTCACCGCGGACGGCGACCGCGATGCCCAGCCCGGTGACGCCGGTGAACGCCGTCGCCACGAGCGCGCCACGCGGCAGGCGGACGCCGTCGGCGTGGGCGAACGCCAGTTGCTGGACGAACAGGGCGAGGAACAACGTCTCCGCGATGCGCGGGATGGCCGAGCCCGACCACTGCGCCGCCGCCTCGCTCGCCAAAATCAGTGTCAGCAGCCCGGCGACCGACGCGGTCCGCGTCCGGCGGTACAGCATCAGCAGCGCCGGCGCGAGCACGACGGCCAGCAGGAAGACGCCGAGCAGCCAGAGCGGGTGCAGCGCGATCCGCATGACCGTGGCGTTCGTGCCGGTCGGGATCCCCAGCACCTCCAGCGCGAGCGGGACTCCCAGCGCGACGACGGCGAAGATCAGCGCCGGGCGCAGGAGCGGGCTCGCGCGGTCGGCGAGGTACTGCGGATAGCGGCCGCCGGTCGCGCGGATCGATCGCCAGCCCGCCTCGTTGATCCGGCCCACCGCGAAGAAGATCAGCGGACAGAGCTGGGCGAGCCAGGTGAACGGCCACAGCGACCGCTCCGGCGCCCCCGCCCAGTGCGCGAGCGCGACGGCGGATTCGCCGAGCAACATCAGTACGACACCGGCGACCCCGAGCAACGCCCATCGGCCGACCGGGACCACCGGACGCGGCTCGCGGGGGAGGGTGACGACGGTCCGGCGGATGCGGACCCAGCCGCGGAGGCGGAACACCAGCAGCGCGCCGACCACCAGCACCCCGACGATCATCGGGCCGAGCGGATCGCCGACCGGCGGACCCCAGCGCTGATGCCAGGAGTTGAGCACGAGACCGGCGGTGTAGAGGGAGGCGACGACCTCACAGGTGCCGCGCGAGTCCATCGGGTTGATGACGCAGGCGTGGTGCATGTCGGCCGAGAGCCGGTCGTCGAGCGCGGACCTCGCCTCCTGGCCGAGCGGGTGCCCCTTGCGCTCGGCGTAGCGGAGGATGTCGTAACCGAGGTCGTGGGCCCTGCAGGGGACGGCGTAGTCCCATTTGGTGTTGTCGTCGCCCCAGGGCGCCGAGCAGCCACCGTCGGTGTGGACGGCGCGCACGGTGCCGTCCCGCGCGGTCATCACTCCAGGGGTGATCCCGCTGACCGCGGTGAAGTCGGCGGGCAGTTCGGCGATGACGTTCTCGACCGGGCCAGGCCGCACCAGCGCGTCGACCGCGTTCTGGGCGGCGAGGAGGTCACCCGCCGGCGGCCCATGGTCCGGCGGCGACGCGGGCCGCGACGCGATCAGGCCGAAACCGAACACCAGCACCGTGACCAGCAGTAACCAGCCCGAAGTCGACCATGGCCGCCGGATCCGGGCAGGCGGTCGGTCGAGGTCGGCTGTCGCTGGCATGGCGTCCAGGGTGCCATCCGCCGATCGATGCCGACATCCGGACAACCCCCGGGAACACCCACCGGGTGCCCTGATGGCGGTGACCAGTGGGGTCACTGAGGCGCGAGTGAAAGTCCGTGAAGGACTCCTTGAGGGACTCTGGGTCCCTCAAGGAGTCCTTCACGGACTCGGTGACGATTCACGTACTCGGGGAGGGAATGGTCGCGTTCAGTCCTCGGCGGTGGGCGGCGGAGGAACGGGCCGGTCCCTGTCCTGGGCGAACCGCACCTGGTTCCTGCCGTTCTCCTTGGCCACGTAGACGGCGGCGTCGGCGGCGTGCAGGAGTTCCTCCAGTGATTCACCGTGACGAGGTAATAGGGCCGCCCCGATGGAGGTGGTACGGCCCGAGATGGTGACGCGGCTGCCCCTTTTGTCGGTAGTCACTATATGCAGTTCGGCGATAGCGCTGCGCACTCGCTCGGCGGCCAGTTTCGCCGAAGTTTCGTCGATATCCGGCAGAAGTACGAGGAATTCCTCGCCCCCGAACCTGCCGATGACGTCGGCGGGCCGGGTGACCTCGTCCAATTTCCGTGCCACATCGCGGAGGACGTCGTCGCCCGCGGGGTGTCCATATGTGTCGTTAATCCACTTGAAGTGATCGAGATCAATCATCAGAAGGGCCAGGTTGTCGTCCGATCGGGCAGTCCTGCCGAGCGCCCGATCGGCCGACTCCGACCATCCGCGCATGTTGAGAACGCCGGTTTTCGGGTCCGTCCGCGCGTCGTTTTGCAGTTGGTCGATCTCGGCGAGACGGTTGAACACCACCGTCACCACGGCCATCACGATCACCATCGGTGGCATGATCAACAGCAGCACCGCGGTGACCGCGCCGAGGCCGATCGTGATGGCCTCCAGCAGGTTGTCCGCCCTATTGCCGAGCACGGTCGACATCGACGGCCGCTTTGGTGAACCGATCGCGAGGATGCCGCCGATGTAGGCGATCTGTACCGCCTCGAAGACCAGTCCGGTGATGATCAGAACACCGAACTCGCCGAGGGTGCCCCAGTCGGAAATCCGCCCCCATTCATGTGGGCCGAACGCGGCGAAAGTGAGCGACGCCAACGTCACCGAAACGCCGTGGGTGACCGACGAGAACACGAAGTTGTGCGCGGGCCGCCGGGCGATGAACCAATGCTGGATTCGGACGAGCGCGATGATGGAAAGCGTCAGCGAAAGCGGCAGGATGACCGCGGCCGGAAATGTCCACACGGCGGTGAGGTCGATGAGAACGGTGCGGCTGCGATCGCGCCGTCTTTCTTCTTGCCGCTGGGTGAACTGAATATGCGCCGTGGCGCCGACGGCGAGAATCGCGAAACGAACCCAGTCGATTCTTTCTGGGGTAGCGGAATGCGTTGTCGCGACGACCATGATCGCGATTCCGATCGCCTCCATGGCGAAAAGGAACGCGATGAAACGCTTCGGCCGCTGCCACAGCGCCCAGGCCCTGGGATCGTAGGGATGGCGCTGCGGCGGGTCGGCCTGGTCACCTTCCGGGCTCGATCGCCCGCCTTCGGTCACCGGTGCACCGCTCTCGGCCGCCGCCGCTCGCTCGTCAAGGTCGCCGGTGCCGTCGCCGCGCTGGCGGCGGTCACCGGACTCGGCTGGCAATTGCTACCTCTTTCCGCGCGGACGGCACGGCTGAGTAATCTCACCGGTACCGACTGAGACACCGTTCGTATTCCACGGCCGGTATCATCCCATCGCATAAGTTGTTCGACACCGGCAAGGGTGCCCCCGAACGAGGACCGGAGGTGGCAATCGTGTCCCGTGATTTCTGATCTTGACAGCTGAATGTTTTTCGAGACGCGACGCGGAAGGGGTGACGGATAGTGTCCAGTCGTGACTTCTAAGCCCGGGCAAGGTATTAGTTCGCAGCGACGAGGTGGCCAGGAGGTGTGTGACAGTGTCGAGCCGTGACTTCTGATCGAGAGTCGTTTCTTTTTACCCCGGCGTCGAAGGACCCGGTGTTGATGATCGGAGCGTCGAAGCAGTGTCCCGTCGAGAATTCCGAGTACGAACCCGCCGGGCGGCCACGCCGCCCCGGGGGTCGTCCAGTGTGGATTCGTCATGACAGCAGCGGTTCCGGGCTGGATCCGTTGAGGTGCCCCCAGCTGAGCGCGACCAGTACGGCCAGCAGCAGGCCGACCACGCCTGCCAGCGCGATGGCCGAGGTCGCGGCTCCGAGCCGATCGGCGGCGAGCCCGCCGAGTCCCGCCCCTATTCCTTGAGCCACCCGCAATCCCGTGCGGTACACCCCACCCGCACCGCCCCGTAGCTCGTTCGGGACCCAGGTGATGAACGTGGCGCTCACCGTGATCAGGTACGCCCCCGCGGCACCCGCCGCCGCCAGCAGGAGCAACGCCGGAATCAGACCCGGTTTGAGCGCGAAGGCGATCAGGGCGACCATCGGCAGGGCCGCGAGCACACCCAGCAGCTTCCTCCGTTGTTCCGCGGAGACGAACCGGGACAGCAGGAACGCGCCGATCACGAATCCCAGCGGATCGGCCGCCAACAGCCAGCCAACGGCTTGTTTCCCGACACCCATCTCCGCGGCGAGCGGCGCGGCGAGCCCCTCGGGGATCACGGCCAGGCCGACCAGCCACGAGAACCAGACCAGTACCCGCAGGTGACGGTTGCCGAACACCTGCTTCACCGCGCCGAACCAGCTGTCGCCGCCGTCGGACGCCGCCGCCCGCCGGGAAACGGAGAAGCGGACCACGGCCGCGCTCAGCAGGAACGTCGCCGCGTCCAGCGCCAGCGCCCAGCTCGCCCCGACCTGTGACACCAGCAGGCCGCCGCCCGCCAGGCCGAGCAGCATGGCGGTGTTGGTGGAGATGCCGCGGAGGTCCTGGCTCTTGAGATAGAGGTCGTCGTCGGTGAACACCTCGCGGGCCAGCGCGTTCTGTGCCGCGTTGCCGGGCGCGTTCGCGAGCCGCGCCAGCACCACCAGCCCGCACAACAGGGCGAGCGGGGTGCCGGGGATCGCCATGATCGCGATCAGCACCGCCTGGATCAGCGACGAGAAGACGAGGACGGTGCGCCTCGGGTAGCGGTCGGCCAGCTGGGAGAGGCCGAGGCCGCCGGCCAAGGCAGGCAAAAAGGTCAGCGAATAGACCACCGCCGAGAGCAGCGCGGAACCGGTGCGGTCGTAGACGAGGATCGCCAGCGCGACGATGGTGAGCTGGTCCCCGATCAGGGACTGCACCTCGGCGAGCCAGAGGGCGCGGAACTCGCGGTTCGCGAGGGCGGCGGTCATCCGCGGCGCCGCGTTCGTCTTCACTGGGTGACCACCTCCCCCCGATCGGGTGAACTTAGCTCTCTCGCATTCTTGCCTGCTCTGTTACGAGGCCGTCGAGGGAGTCACAGTTCATACCCCGCCGTTCAACGTTCAGTATGCCTCCGGCTACAGGGAGACGAACAGAAGACCGGCCGATCCTTCGCCTGTTAGGCCGATCGAGCTACGCCTTCTGAGCGGTGAGTGACGCTGGTTCGACTCGTCCGCGAGTATCTGCGCGCCGATCGCTCCGCACTCGCTCGGCGCAGCCCGCCCGCCGTTCGCCGCCGCCGGAGCTGCGGCTGGGCCGAATGGGTCAACACTGAGGGGAGACCGGTCTGGAGGTGGAGGCCGGCCGGGCAAAAGGGGTGAAGGCGATGAACGGTTTGCTCGACGACAAGGCCGTCGTCGTGACCGGGGCGGGTCAGGGTCTCGGTGAGGCGTTCGCGGTGCACGTGGCGAGGGCGGGCGGGGCCGTCGTGGTCAACGACATCGATGTCGCGTTGGCCGACCGGACGGCGGAGAACATCCGCCGGTTCGGTGGACGGGCGGTCGCCAGCGGGCACAGCGTCGCGGATCCGAAGCAGGCGCAGGAGATCGTCGACCTCTGTCTCACCGAGTTCGGCGCGATCGACGGGCTGGTCAACAACGCGGGGCTGAACTACGAGGCGTTTCCGTGGGAGGACGACGTCGAGCAGGCCCGCGAACTGGTCGAGGTGAACGTCCTCGGTGTCATGTACACCGGTCTCGCCGCGATCAAGGCGATGGTCGCGCGCGGCAAGCCGGGTTCGATCGTCAACATCTCGTCCGGGGCGTCGCTCGGGCAGCGCAAACTGGGGGTGTACGCCGCCAGCAAGGGCGCCGTCGCTTCGTTGACCTACTCCTGGGCGCTCGACCTGGAGGAGAGCGGGATCCGGGTGAACGCGGTCTGCCCGCTCGCGCATACCCGGATGGTGTGGAAGTCCGAACGGTCGCTGCGAGCCTGCCCGCCGGACCGGACCCCGTCGCGGATCGCGCCGGTCGTGCTCTTCCTGCTCGGTGCCGGTTCCGACGGGATCACCGGGCAGATGATCCGCTGCAACGGGCCGCAACTGCACGTCATGGGACAGCCGTACCTGAAACAACCCATCCTCGAGCGGCCGGTGTGGGACACCGAGACCGTGCAGCGCGCCTTCGACGAGGTCTTCAGCGCGCACCTGGAGAACTACGGTCTCGAGAAGCGTGTCCCACCCCGGCTGCGCAAGTGGACGGAGTCGACCCGGACCGCTTAGCCGACAACGAACGGCAGCTTCGCGGCCAGTTCGCCCAACTCGGCCTTCTCCGCACCGGCCGGCTCGCGGCGTCCGGTGCCGACCAGCGGCGCGTCCGTGTCGGAGAACGACGCCGGGAACTGCTCCCCGGTGCGCTGCTCCAGGATCCGCCTTGTCTTCGCGAGGCTGTCTTCGGCCGGGCCCTTGAGGTGCGGCAGGTGCGCGACGAGGTCGAGGTGGTGCAGCGTCCATTCCAGGACGTACGCGGACAGGAAGTCACCCGCGCTGAGCACGACGTCGCGGGTGGTGACCCGCATCCCGGGGTCGGCGAGGTCGGCCCGCGGCGGAACCGACGTCGTCGAGGTGGAACTTGAGGAGCCGGGGTTCCTGGTACGCGGCGGCGAGACGCACGATCACCTTTCCGGAACCGGTCCCGGCGGAGGCCACGTGCCGTCGGGTGGCGGGTCCGTGAAGGACTCCTTGAGGGACTCTGGGTCCCTCAAGGAGTCCTTCACGGACTTGGGGGGTGGGGGCCGCTCGCTCAGGAACCGGCGGCGGGAGCGCCGGCCACGTAGAGGTCCGCGATCGCGGGCGCGTACCGGTCGTTGATGATCCGCCGCTTCAGCTTCAGCGTCGGGGTCACCTCGCCGCTCTCCGGCGTCCACGCCTTCGGGATCACGTGGTACCGCTTGATCTGCTCGATCCGCGCCAGCCGCGCGTTCGCGGCCTCGACGGCCTTCTGGATCTCCGCGCGCACCTGCGCGTTGTCGGCGAGCGATTCGCCTTCGGTGAGTTGGATGCCGTTCGCGGTGGCCCAGCCGGGGGCGATCTCCTCGTCGACGATGATCAGCGCGGTGACGTAGGGCCGCTTCTCGCCGATCGCGACGGCCTGGCCGATCAGCGGGTGCTCCTTGAGTAGTCCTTCGATCTTCGTCGGGGCGATGTTCTTGCCGCTCGAGGTGATGATCAGTTCCTTCTTGCGGTCGGTGATCGTGACGAAGCCGCGTTCGTCGATCGTCCCGATGTCGCCGGTGGCGAGCCAGCCGTCGGCGTCGACGTCCGGTTTGATCGAGCCGTCTTCCTGCAGGTAACCGAGGAACACGATCGCGCCGCGGACGAGGAGTTCGCCGTCCTCGGCGACCTTCACCTCGATGCCTTCCAGCGGCTTCCCGACCGAGCCCGCCTTGAACGCCGACAGTGTGTTGGACGTGACCGCGCCAGTGGTCTCGGACAGGCCCCAGACCTCCTGGATTTCGACGCCGAGCCCGGCGATGAAGTAAAGGATCTCCACCGGCAGCGCGGCGGCACCACTGGAGGCGACTTCGACCTGGTCCAGGCCCAGCATGGCCCGTATCGGCGCGAGCGCGGCCGCGTCGGTCTGCGCGATCTTCTCCGCCAGTTCCGGCGGGACCTCCTTGCCGTCGCTGCGCAGTTTGTAGCCCTGCTGCAGCAGTTCGTTGGCGCCGATCAGCCCGTTCCGCTTGTCTTCCGGCAGCGATCCGAGCAGGTTCTTCAGGCCCGCGACCATCTTTTCCCACACCCGCGGGACACCGAAGAAGCTTTTCGGGTGCACCTGGCCCAGCGCGCCGACGACGGCGGTCGGGTCGCCGACGGTGTGCACGTGCCCGGCCCACACGATCGGCATGTAGATCGACAGTTCGCGTTCGGCGATGTGCGCGAGCGGCAGGTAGGCGATGTTCGTGGCGTGCATCGGCGACTCGTGCAGCCTCATGACGGCGGCGGCCTGGTAGATCGCGTTGCGGTGGGACAGCACGACACCCTTGGGGTCGCCCGTGGTGCCGGAGGTGTAGATCATCGACAACGGGTCGTCCTGGCCGATCGCGGACCATGCCGTCTCGAACGCCTCCGGATCGGCGGCGTGTGCTTCCGCGCCCGCCGCTCGCAGGTCGGCGAACGACAGGAAACGCTTGTCGCCATGGGGAATCACGGACGCGTCGAGCAGGACGATGTGCCGCAGCGCGGGCAGGTCGTCGAGAACCTGGGACCAGCGGCCGAGTTCGTCGGCACCGGCGAGTACGACGACGCCGGCGGCGCTGTGCCGGGCGACGAACCCGATCTGCTCCGGGCTGAGCGTCGCGTACGCGGTGCACGGGATCGCGCCGAGATGGGCCGCGGCGAGGTCGGCGATCAGGTGTTCGGGACTGCTCGGCGCCATGATCAGCATCCGGTCGCCGGAGCCGAGCCCGAGCCCGGCGAGCCCGCGCGACACCTCGGCGATGGCGGTGCGGAATTCACGCCAGTTCAAGGTCGGCTTGCCCTCGATGTCGAGTGACGTCACCGCGGGCAGGTCACCGAACTCCTGGGCGTTGCGGTGAAGCAGGGCGGGGATGGTCTGGCCTTCGATCTGCTCGGCGACGGTCGGCTGGTTGGTCAACGCTGGCCTCCTCGATGCTGCCTGATCAGGCCCACTGTAAGGGCTCTGGTCAGTGGTGGATAGAGAATCGCGGCCACGGTTGCGCTACGCGAAATGTCCACCTTTTCCGGTTCCATCACGTCAGTCGCGGACTTCCGGAGCGCTCTCGCCGACGATGACCACCGTGACCGGCTTCGACCACCTCGGCGCGGCCGATCCCTTGGCGCACAAGCGAAACGCGTTCGATCGGGCAGACGGCTTCGCGCCGTCACGACGCTTCGGGAACTCCGGAGCTGAGCACCGAGCGGGCGGCGTGCGCGAGGCTCTCGCGCACCTCGGCGGCGTCTTCGAGATAGCCGCCGGCCATGGCGCCGTCGCGCAGCAGGGTCAGCTCCCGCGCGGCGGCTTCGGGGGCCGGGTGCCCTGTCGCGCCGACGATCTCCGCGATCGAGTCGCGGAGCCACGTCCGGTGTTCGCGCACGACCTTCCGCACGGGGTGCTCCGGATCCGGGTACTCGGCGGCCGCGTTGGTGAACGGGCAGCCACGGAAGCCCGGCGCGCAGATCTCCTCGACGACCCCGAGGATTTCGAGTATTTTCGAAGGTTCTGACTTCTCGTCCCCCGCGGCGGCGAAGAACCCGAGGTAGGCGCGGACCAGGTCCTCCTTGCCGGGGAAGTGTGGTAGAAGGGCGCCCGGCCGACCTCGGCCGCGACGATCCTCGCCGCCGTCTTCAAAGGCGGTCTTTGGCCGCGGAGCGGCGGGCGGGCGCGGCTGCCATGGCCGACGCGCAACCGCGCGAATGGTGAAGCTGATTCAGGAACCGGTGGCAAAAAGGTGATCACCTCGCCCCGTCGGGGGAGACGAGACGGTCTTTCGCGAATCCGCTGTTAGTCTCGATGTTCGCTCTCGCCGCGAGTGTGACGTAGACCTTTCCCCTGTGGCGTAAGGGAAACCCGCGTCGCTCGGCTCAGCGGCGAGACGCGGGCAACGGCGCCTGGAGAAAGAGGGGATTGTGTTGATCGCCTATACCGCCGTCGCCGTGTTCGGTGTCGCTTCCGGTTTCCTGCTCAACGAATTCGGCTCGCGTTATCCGGTCGAGACGGCGCTCGTCGTGATCCTGGTCTGCGGGGTGGTGACGTTGTGCTGGGTGGGCGTCCGGACGCTCCGGGCCGCGTCCAGGAGGGTCGACGTGCTCCTCGAGGACGAGCTCGGCCCCGCCGGTGAAGATCATTTCGATGCACCGGCGATAAACGCCGGCAATTCTCGATTTCGCGGATCGAACGGCCTTACGGCCGCCTTCCTCCGGGGTGAAGTCGTTCGCAAACCGAACGGTATGTGAAGCCCTCCCCCGAAATCGTGAGCGAGGTCACGGCGCGTAGTTTTCGTCGACTTTTCAGCCGAGACAGGAGTGCGACAGGCTGTTACTTGATCGAGTCCGATGAGTGCCGGTCAAGCCGCTGACTGCGGTAAACCGGCAGGTGATCTACTGGCGGGTCACTTGTCGGGGTGTTTCTGTCCATGTGGTGGACTTTCGAGGTCCGGCGACCCTTCGTCAGCTGGTCACGGCGATATGTGACTACCCTTCGCGTTCGGACTTGACTCACCCGTTTGGGTCTCCTAGCGTCTTCGCGGGCGGAGCGGACCACGCTGTGTTGATCCGGCTATCGGATCCCGCGGGTATGAGATCCCCGGCGACCCGACACCAATAACTGCCGGAAGGAAAACGGACCACGGTGAAGCAGAATTCCCTTCGACGAGGCCGCGGCTCTTCGATTCGTTCGCGCGTTCTGACGATCGCGCTCATTCCCAGCATCGCGCTGATGCTCGTCGGTCTCGCGATCGGCGGGTACCTGATCTCCGACGCGGTCAATGGCCGTGACTACGCGCAGCGGATCCGTGACTCGGAAGCCCCTTCCGTCCCGTTCTTCGCCCAGATCCAGGAGGAGCGCCGACTGACGCTGCGCGAACTCGCCGGCGACCGTTCGCAGCACGCGACCCTCGTGGAGCAGCGCGCCAAGACCGACGCCGCGACCCAGGGCGTCGTCACGCACCTCCAGAAGTTCATCGGCGACTCGCCCGACAGCGTGCAGCGCACCATCGCCACGGTGAACGGGCTGTTCCAGAAGATGCCGCAGATCCGGCAGTCGGCAGACTCCGGCCAGCTGCCCCTGCTGGACGCCTTCACCTTCTACAACCAGATCCTCGACCAGTTCGTCGAAGGGCTGACGGGGCTCGCGCAGGACGCGCCGAACGCGGAGAACGCCTACCAGCGCATCACCGCGGTGCCGCTGTTCACCGCGATCGACCAGTTGCAGCGCGCGAACTCCCTCGCCGCCGCGGCAGTCGCCGGTGGCGGGTTCACCGACGAGACCTACCGCGCCTACGTCAGCCAGGTCGGTTCGTACCGCTCGCTGCTCGAGTCGTCCGTTTCGCGGATGCGCCCGGACGTGAAGGCGAAGTTCGACCAGCTCGTCGCGAGCGATCCGTGGAAGGCCGTCAACACGGTCGAGAACACGTTCCTGCAGAACAGCAAGGCCACCCTCCCGGTGCCCGAGCAGCTCTGGCTGCAGTCGTCCCGCGGCGTCGGCGACGCCATGATGCGCGGCTTCGTCGAGCAGAGTGGTGCCGCCACCACCGAGGCCATCGACGAGGCGGACCGGACGCTGATCACCTCGGCCATCGCCGCCGCCATCGCGCTGCTCGTGGCCATCGGCGTGTTCATCATCGCCCTGCGGCTGTCCAACCGGCTCATCGGCAGGCTGGCCCGGCTGCGCGAGGACACCCTCGACGTCGCCGAGACCCGGCTGCCCGAACTGGTGGACCGGGTCCGCGCGGGCGAACCCGTCGACCTCGACGACAAGGGGCACTTCCTCGACCACGGCGACGACGAGATCGGCCAGGTCGCCGAGGCCTTCAACAAGGCGCAGCAGACCGCCATCGCGGCCGCCGTCGAAGAGGCCAGGACCCGTGAGGGCACCAAGAAGGTGTTCCTCAACATCGCGCACCGCAGCCAGGTCATCGTGCACCGCCAGCTCAAGGTGCTCGAACAGGCCGAGCGCAAGCAGGAAGACCCGGAGCAGCTGGAGACGCTCTTCCAGCTGGACCACCTCTCCACCCGTGCCCGCCGCAACGCGGAAAACCTGATCATTCTCGGCGGCGGCCAGCCAGGCCGTCAGTGGCGCAAGCCGGTCACGCTGGCCGAGCTGACCCGTGGTGCCTCGGCCGAGACCGAGGACTTCGCCAGGGTGAAGACGGCGAAGATGCCCGCGATCGCGGTGCAGGGCCCGGTCGTCGGCGACCTCGTGCACCTGCTCGCGGAGCTGATCGACAACGCCACCTCGTTCTCCCCGCCGCAGTCGCGGGTCGAACTGCGCGGCAACGTGGTCGGCAAGGGTGTCGTGATCGAGGTCGAGGACCAGGGCCTCGGGATCGAGCCGGAGCAGGCCGCCGAGCTGAACGCGATGTTGGCCGATCCGCCGGACTTCGGCATCATGGCGTTGTCGACCGAGCCACGGCTGGGCCTGTTCGTGGTCGCGCGGCTCGCCGCACGCCACGGGATCTCCGTGCACTTGCGCGAGTCCGCATACGGCGGCACCAGGGCCATCGTGCTCGTCCGCACCGACCTGCTCGCGCCGGTCCCGTCTGATCAGCCGGAGGACGAGGTGGACCCCGAGAGCACCGAGGTGCCGGACGCCGCGCCGCTGCTCCCGGGCCGTCGTGCCCGTCACCGCACCGAGTTCCCCGCCGAGCGGCCGGAACTCCCGGTGCCGATGCCGGTGGCTCCCCAGGAGCAGCCGCAGCCGAGGGCGGAGCAGCCCGGCGCCGCGTTGCCGCCGCTGCCCCCGCGCCGTCCGCGCGTGCCGCGGCCTGAGACGCCCCGGCCTGAGCCGATGCGCTCGGAGCCCGCGCGTGCCGAGGCCCGGCCGCAGCCGGTGCAGCCGCCGGCCTGGCCACCGGCCGCCGATTCCCGACCGCAGGACGGCCGTCCGCCGCAGACCCGGCGACCCGGCCCCGAGGCGCCCGGCAGGCCACCGCTGCCGCAGCGCCGCCGTCAGACGAACCTGGTTCCCCAGCTGATGGAGGACCGGCCTGCCGCCCAGCGCGAGGAGGTCCGCGAGGACACTCCCGAGCTGGCCAGGAACCGCCTCGCCGCGTTCCAGCAGGGGACGCGCCGCGGCCGGGACACCGAACCCACCGACGACTACACCGACCTCGACATGTACGGAGATCGTGACTAGATGGCCAACGCAGGAGTCAGTGAACTCGACTGGTTGCTGGATGACCTGGTCAAGCGGGTCAGCGGTGCCGACCGGGCGGTGGTCCTCTCGGCCGACGGCCTGCTCATCGGAAAGTCCGGCAACCTGTCGGAGCAGGACGGTGAGCACCTGTCCGCGGTGGCGTCGGCGTTCCAGAGCCTCGCGCGGGGCACGGGACGGCACTTCGGCGGCGGCAACGTCCGCCAGACCATGGTCGAGATGGACCACGCCTTCCTGTTCGTCACCGCGGCGGGCCGGGGCGCTTGCCTGGCGCTGCTGGCCAAGGAAGACGCGGACATGGGCCTCGTGGCCTACGAGATGAACCTGATGGTCAAGCGGGTCGGCGCGGTGCTCACTTCGGCGCCCCGCGCCGCGACTCCCCTGTCGCCATGAGCGGGCGGCACGAGTCGTGGTTCGAGGACGAGGCCGGTCCGCTGGTCCGGTCGTACGCGGTCACGGGCGGGCGCACCCGCTCGGACACGATCGGCCTCGACCTGATCACCCTGGTGGTCGCCATGCGCACCGCGCACGAGGTCGCCGGCTTCGAGCCGGAGTACGGGCGGATCCTCAACCTGTGCCAGAGACCGACCTCCGTCGCGGAGGTCGCCGCGCGCATCGATCTGCCGCTGCCGGTGGTGAAGGTGCTGCTGAGCGATTTGATCGAACAGAACCTCGTGCTCTTCCGCACCGCGACACCGGTCACCGACACCCCCAACAAACACGTACTCCAGGCGGTTCTTGATGGCATCCGGAAACTCTGAGCCCCGGCGATCCTTGACCGCGAACGCGGTCAAGGTCCTCATCGCCGGCGGGTTCGGGGTCGGTAAGACCACGATGGTCGGTTCGGTCAGCGAGGTCCCCCCGCTGCGCACCGAGGAGGTCATCACCGCGGCGTCCGAGGGCGTCGACGACCTCACCGGTGTCGAGAAGAAGACGACCACCACGGTCGCCCTCGACTTCGGCCGGATCACCATCAACCCCGAGCTGATTCTGTACCTGTTCGGTACGCCGGGACAGGACCGGTTCTGGTTCATGTGGGACGAACTGGCCGAAGGCGCTCTCGGCGCCGTCGTGCTGGCCGACACCCGACGGCTCGACAGTTGCTTCGCGGCCGTCGACTTCTTCGAGCGCCGCGGACTGCCGTTCGTCGTCGCCGTGAACTGCTTCGACGACGCGTATCGCTATGGCACCGAGGAGGTCCGGCAGGCGCTCGACGTCAGCATGGACGTCCCCCTGCTGCTGTGCGACGCGCGGGAACGCGATTCGACGAAGCAGGTGCTGACCGTGCTGATGGAGCACGTGCTCGCGCTGTCCGACCTGGCGGCCGGGCTGCCGCAGGGCCGCTGACGCCTCTTTGAAGTGCCATGAACGGTCCGTTACTTGCAAAATTTGCAAGTAACGGACCGTTCATGGCATCGGCGGGGCCTGTAGCGAGAAGTCCGTGAAGGGCTCCTTGAGGGACCCTGGGTCCGTGAAAGTGGCCTTCACGGACCTGGCCCCGATCTGGACCTGAAGCCCACCGCGGCATTGAGGCTCAGCCGCGACGACGGCGGCGCAGTGTGTCGAGCGCGTAGGTGCCCGGACCCACCACCGCGAACAGCAGGAAGATCCAGGAGTACAAAGCCGCCATCTCACCCTTGTTCTGCAGTGGCAGCAGCGCGTCGGGCTGATGGACGACGAAGTACGCGTAGGCCATCGTGCCCGAAAGCAGGACCGCGACCGGGCGGGTGAACAGGCCCACCAGGATCAGCAGCGAGCCGACCACCTCGATCACTCCGGCGTACCAGCTCGGCCAGGTGCCGACCGGGACGGCCGCCTTGTCGAAGAAGCCCATCTTCTGCAGGCCGTGGCAGAGGAACAGGAACGCGACCACTACGCGGACGACGGAGAGGGCCAGGCCTTGCCATTTGGCGGGGGTCTGGCCGATCTCGGTGGTCGTGGCGGTGGCTGTCTGGGTCATGACGCATCCTTCCGGCTCAAGGTGGTCTAAACCATTGATGGGAATGAGGATGCCGGATACCCCCATCGGCAGGGAACTTTCTTTCGGGGGGTAATTCCGTGGTATGCCCTGATTTAACAACGCCGCAATGAACGAGAACGCGAAATCGGCCTCTTTCCTGGAATCATTCCAGGAAAGAGGCCTCGGCGATTTCGATCAGCGACGGCGGCGCAGGGTGTCGAGGGCGAAGGTGCCGGGGCCGATCGCGGCGATCAGCAGGAAGATCCAGCAGTAGAGGGCGGACAGCTCGCCCATGTTCAGCAGCGGCAGCAGGCCTTCCGGTGCGTGGACGGTGAAGTAGGCGAAGGCCATGACGCCGGAGAGGAGCACCGCGACCGGGCGGGTGAACAGGCCCGCCAGCACCAGCGCGGCGCCGACGACCTCGATCACGCTGCCGTACCAACCGGGCCAGGAGCCGAGTTCGACAGCGCCACCGGCACCGTCGACACCGCCGAAGAATCCGAATCCTTGCAAGCCGTGGCAGAGGAACAGGAACGAGACGACGATCCGCACGGCCGACTGGATCGCACCCTGGAGCTTCGTGGCACGCGGGGTGGTGGTGGTCTGGGCGGGGGTGATGGTCTGCGTCATGGTTTCCGGTCCTTCCGGGAAAGTCTGTCGGGCGGCTTCTGACAACGCGTCGGACGGGCCCGACGCGAATCGACACCCGGGCGGAGACTTTTTTCGTGGGCCGGTCACATCACTCGTTCGGAGCAGCGTCAGACTGGATGCCATGGCGGGTAAGACGAGTGCCGGGATCCTGCTCTTCCGCAGGTCGGGTGTGGTGACCGAGGTGCTGCTCGGGCATATGGGCGGGCCGTTCTGGGCGAAGAAGGACGCGGGCGGCTGGTCGATGCCCAAGGGCGAGTACGAGCCGGACGAGGCGCCGGAGGCGGCCGCGCGCCGCGAGTTCGCCGAGGAGCTGGGGCTCCCGGCGCCGGAGGGGGAGTACTTCCCGCTGGGCGAGGTGAAGCAGTCCGGCGGCAAGGTCGTCACCGTCTGGGCGGTGGAAGGCGACCTCGACCCGGCTCAGGTCGTGCCGGGCACCTTCGAGATGGAGTGGCCGCCGAGGTCGGGCCGGACGCAGGAGTTCCCGGAGGTCGACAGGGCCGCCTGGTTCGGGCTCGCCGAAGCGGAGGAGAAGCTCCTCAAGGGCCAGCGCCCATTCCTCGCCCGGCTGGGTGAGCTGCTCAACGGCTGAGGCCTTACCCCTCAAGCAACGCGCTGAGTGGTTTGTCGGCGAGTGATCCCAGTACGAGATCGGCGTGGTCGAAGTTCAGCACCGCGGTGATCGCGTTCGGTACCGCGACGCACGTGAGTCCCGCGGCCTTCGCCGCGGTGACGCCGTGCGGTGAGTCCTCGAACGCGATCGCCTCGGACGACGGCAGGTCCAGTGCCGCGAGCGCGGCCAGATAGAGGTCCGGGCTCGGCTTCGCCTCGTGGAGGTCTCCGGTGAGGACGGCCTCGAACGAGTCCGCCAGGCCGAGCCGGTTCAGCTGCGTGGTGACCCAGTCACCGGTCGAACTCGACGCGATGGCCAGCCGGAGGCCTCGCTCTTTCGCGTCGTCGAGGTACTCCTGGACGCCGGGACGCGGTCCCTCGGATTCCAGCAGTTCGGTGACCCGGGCGCGGACGCCGGTGCGGATCGCGAGCGTGTCGAGTTCCTCGCCGTCCTTCGCGAGCAGCTCGAACATCGCGGTGGCGGTGTGCTGTGTGCCGATGACGGTGTGCCAGACCGCCAGCGGGAGTTCGCCGCCGCGCTGCCGGAAGGTCTCTTGCCAGGCCGCGAGGACGGCGGCTTCCGTGTCGACCAGCGTTCCGTCGAAGTCGAAGATCAGAGCGCCGGTCATGGGACGAGTCTACGTCTTGACGCACTGAGGGGGACGGATTACCGTACGCGTTCGTTAGGAAAGTTACCAAACGAACAAGCGCCGCGCACCCGTCCCTCTCAACCCGCCGCCACGGATTCCCGGGGAGATCGATGTGAAGGCCCGAACCCGACTACTACCACTCGGCGCGGCGATCATCCTGTTGCCGACGCTGCTCAGCGGCAACGCGCAGGCCGCCGATGTCCTTTTGTCCCAGGGTAAACCCGTACTGGTCTCCTCGGTGGAGTCCGCCGAGTACGGCGGCCCGCTGGCCGTCGACGGGAAGACCAATACTCGCTGGGCGAGCGTCGAAGGCGCGGACCCGCAGTTCATCCGCGTCGACCTCGGCGGCCCTTCCGCCGTCAACCGGGTCAAGCTGAACTGGGAAGCGGCGTACGCCACCGCGTACAAGCTGGAAGTCTCCAACGACGGCTCGGCGTGGACCTCAGTCAAGTCCGTCACCAACGGCAACGGCGGCACCGACGACCTCACCGGTCTGTCCGCCCGCGGCCGCTACCTGCGTCTCGTCGCGACGAAGCGCGCCACCAGTTACGGCTACTCCCTTTGGGAGATGCAGGTTTACGGGACCTCGGACTCCTCCGGTGACACCCAGGCGCCCACCGCGCCCACGAACCTGAAAGCCGGTTCCGTCACTTCGTCCACAGTGGACCTGACGTGGACGGCGTCGACGGACAACGTCGGCGTCAGCGCGTACGAGGTGCTCCGGAACGGTCAGGTCGTCGGCACATCGGAAACGGCGTCCTACACCGACAGTGGCCTGAGCGCGGCGACCGCGTACACCTACACCGTCCGCGCGAAGGACGCCGCGGGCAACACTTCGGGTGCCAGCAACCAGATCCAGGCGACCACGCAAGCGGGCGGCGGTTCGTCGTTCGTGCTGGCCGCCGCGGGTGACATCGCGGACCAGTGCACCGCGTCCTCGTCCTCGTGCATCCACCCGAAGACCGCCAACCTGGTCGGGCAGATGAACCCGGCCGCGGTGATCACCATGGGCGACAACCAGTACGACGACGCCCACATCGAGGACTTCACGAACTACTTCGACAAGACCTGGGGCAAGTACAAGAACATCATGCACCCGGTCCCCGGCAACCACGAGACCTACGACCACACCCCGCTGGGCGCCTACAAGAAGTACTTCGGCAAGATCGCGACGCCGAACGGGAAGACCTACTACAGCTGGGAAATGGGCAACTGGCACTTCGTGGCCATCGACAGCACGGAGTTCTCGCCGGGGCTGGCCGCGAACGCCGTCAGCGACGAGCAGCTGAACTGGATCAAGCAGGACCTGGCGAAGAACACCAAGCCCTGCGTCGCCGCGTACTACCACCACCCGCGCTATACCTCGGGTGACCACGGTGACAACCCGAAGATGGCCACGCTCTGGGAGACCATGGTCAAGAGCAAGGTCGACCTGGTGCTCAACGGGCACGACCACCACTACGAGCGGTTCTTCCCGCAGAACGCCAGTGGGGCCAAGGATCCGAACGGCCCGGTGCAGATCATCGGCGGTGGCGGCGGGATGACGCTGTACCCGGTCAAGACCGAGCATCCGGCGACGGCGAAGGCGATCTCGACCTTCGGTGTGCTCAAGCTGAACATGTCGGACAACGCTTTCTCGACGCAGTTGATCGGCCTCGACGGCAAGACCATCGACTCCTCGCCCACCTACACCTGCCACTGATCCACGCGATCGGGTGCCGGGGCGCGGGCGTGTGCGCGGCGTCCCGGCACCTCCTCGCGGCGTAGGAGGTCTCCCATGTACATCGCCACCGCCAGGGCTGCGCCAGACGTGCCGAAAGGGGGCATCAAACGGGCCGTCACCGGGAACGTCGTCGCGCTGGGCCTGGTCAGCCTGGTCACCGACATCTCATCGGAGATGGTGACCGCGGTCCTCCCGCTCTATCTCGTCCTCGGTCTCGGCCTGAGCCCGCTGCAGTTCGGCGTGCTCGACGGCCTTTATTCCGGCGTCACCGCCGTGGTCCGGCTCCTCGGCGGGCACCTCGCCGACCGGTGGCAGCGGCTGAAGGCGGTCGCCTGCTTCGGTTACGGGCTTTCCGCGCTGGGCAAGATCGGCCTGATGCTGGCCGGTTCGTCCACCGTCGCGATCGGGGCGGTGCTCGCGGCCGACCGCACCGGGAAGGGCGTCCGGACCGCGCCCCGGGACGCGCTGATCACCTTGAGCAGTGACCCCGAGCACCTCGGGCGCGCGTTCGGCGTACACCGGGCGATGGACACCTTCGGCGCGTTCCTCGGCCCGCTGGTCGCGATGGCCGTGCTGTGGCTCAGCCTCGGCAGCTACGACTCGGTGTTCTTCACCAGCTTCTGCATCGCCGCGATCGGCGTGATCATCCTGGTGGTGCTGGTCAAGGACCATCAGCCGACGTCGCGAGCCGAGCGGCACAAGGTCTCCTTGCGGGAGACCGCGGGGTTGATCCGGCAGGCGCCGTTCCGCCGCATCTGTGTCTGGGCCGCGTTGCTGGGCCTGGTCACCCTCAGCGACTCGTTCCTGTACCTCGTCCTGCAGCGGCGGTGGGAACTCGGCGCCGTCTTCTTTCCCTTGCTGCCCTTGGGAACCGCCGGTGTGTACCTGCTGCTCGCCGTTCCCCTGGGCAGGCTTTCGGACCGCGTCGGCCGCTGGAAGGTCTTCCTCGGCGGGCACCTCGCGCTGGTCGCCGCCCTGCTGGCGCTGCTCGGACCGGTGGACGGCGGCGTGCTCGCGGTGCTGGCGCTGATCCTGCACGGTGTCTTCTACGCCGCGACCGACGGTGTCCTGATGGCCGCCGCCGGGCCACTGCTGCCCGAACACCAGCGAGCGAGCGGGCTGGCACTGGTGCAGACCGGGCAGGCGACGACCCGGATGTTCGCGTCCGTCCTTTTCGGACTCGCTTGGACGGCTTGGGATCTGCACGCCGCGGTCATGGTGGCCGCGGGCACACTAACCGTCGTGGTCGTCGCGGCCGCCGTGATCCGTCCACTGAGGACATCCGCATGAAGGGGCGGATCCTTGGCGTGGCAGCGGCGGTCGTCGTCCTGGTCGCGGCAGCCGTCGGGTACGGTATCCTTTCGCGGGATCGCGGTCCGGGCGTCAACGCCGTCGCCGTCGTGTCGGGGCAGGTCTCCGTGCAGTCTCCGGGCCAGTTGTTGTTCCGCAACACCGCCGAGGGTCCCGACTTCGGCCACCTCGCCACGGTGCCCGTCGACCGGCCCGGCGAGGTACGGAAGGTGGCCGGACTCAGCTGCGACCGATTCGCCGCCTCGGCGGGGACGGCACTCTGCCTGGCCGCGCAGCCGGGCGTGCTGCCGCCGATGACCGACGTCATCGTGCTGGACAAGGACCTGAACGAGATCCGCCGGGTCGAACTGCCGGGCACGCCCAGCCGTGGCCGGGTCTCGCCGGACGGCGAACTCGTCTACTGGACGCTGTTCGTCAACGGTGATTCCTATGCGGAGACAGGGTTTTCGACCAGGGCCGGAATCCTCGACCTGTCGAGCGGGCAGCTGCTGAAGAGCGTCGAGGAGATGGCACTGTTCCTCGACGGCAAGCAGTATTACTCGTCCGACGTGAACTACTGGGGGATCACCTTCGCCCCCGACGGCAAGCGGTTCTACGCGACCGTCGGAACCAAGGGGAAGACCTACCTGGTCGAGGCGGACTACGAGAAGTACAGCGCGAACATGATCCGGGAGAACGTCGAGTGCCCGTCACTTTCGCCGGACGGGAAGCGGATCGCTTTCAAGAAGCGGGTCTCCGCCGATCTCGCGGCGCCGTGGCGGCTGGCCGTGCTCGATCTGGCGTCCGGCAGGGAGACCATGCTGGCCGAGACGCGGAGCGTGGACGACCAGGCCGCCTGGCTCGATGACCGAACCGTGGCTTACGGGCTGGAGTCGGGGATCTGGGCGGTTCCCGCGGACGGGAGCGGGGCGGCGCGGGAACTGGTCACGCTGGGTGCTTCGCCGGCGGGTGTGTAGTGGGCCTCGACCTTTACACGTCCCCAAGTACATGAAGGCCCCCTTCCTTGCGCCTAGCGCCAGGGGCCCGGCAAAGCGCGGTCTTGCAGGCCAGGCGGTAATCGTTCGCTGTATGAGGCCGACGATGAAAGAATGGGGACGTTGAGTGTCCCATTCCTTCATCGTCGCGGGGTCACTAGCGATAATGAGTCCGGATTACCAACAGCAGCGCTGACCAGCGGCTCTGCAACTTTGCCGGGACCCTGCGCCTAGCGCAAAGGAAGGGGGCCTTCACGGACCTTCGGCAGGCAACCACTCACGAGCGGGCCACGCCCAGCGCGTCCGCCTGCTCTCGGAACACGTCGTAGGCCGCCTTCCCGAACAGCACGAACCGCACCAGCTCCACCGAACTGGCCCCGGCCGACAGCGTGTTCACCACCGTTTCGAGGGCGATCTCCGCGGCGGACTCGATCGGCCACCGGTAGATCCCGGTCGAGATCGCGGGGAACGCCACGGTGTGCGCACCCAGGTCGGCCGCCACGTGCAGCGAGTTGCGATGACAGGCCGCCAGCAGCGCGGAGCGGTCTTCGGAGTCGGACCACACCGGCCCGACGGTGTGCACCACCCAGCGCGCCGGAAGGCGGCCCGCCGTGGTGGCGACCGCCTCTCCGGTCTTCAGTCCCTTGCCGTAGTGCCCCGCGCGCAGCGCCCGGCATTCGGTGAGGATCTCCGGTCCGCCGCGGCGGTGGATGGCGCCGTCCACCCCGCCGCCGCCGAGCAGGGACGAGTTCGCGGCATTGACCACGACGTCGACCCGCTGTTGGGTGATGTCGCCTTCGACCAGTTCGATCCTCATGACCGCTCCGTCAGCCGTTGAAGTACTCGATCAGTACCGGGGCAACCGCTTTCGGCTTGAGCATATGCGTCTGGCCTTCGATCGTCTTGTGCTCGGCGCCGGGAACCGCCTTCGCCAGCGCGGCGACACCGTTACGGATCCACGCGGGGCTCTTGCCACCGTCCATGACCAGCGTCGGCACGGAGACGCTCGCCCAGCGGCCCTCGGGCAACGGGGTGCCGTCGTGCAGGCCGTCGAACAACGCGGCGTCGTAGCGCAGGGTCGGCGCGACCTTCTTCAGCTTCGGCCACGCGGGCATGAACTGCATCATGAACACGACCGGCGCCGGGACACGGACGCCTTCGCGCATGAAGGTCTTGATCGCGGTTCCGGGTCGTCCGGTGGCGATGGCCGTCTCCAGCCGTGCGGTGTAGTCGGCCGGGACCGGCGGGCGCGTGTCGTCGACGACCAGCGGGAATTCGTAGACCGCCAGTTTCGTGATCGGCAGTCCGGCCTTCGCGGCTTCGAGGGCGAGCGCGGCGCCGGACGAGATCCCGTAGACGTGGGCGGCCCCGCCCGCTTCCTTGATCAACGCCGCGATGTCCTCGACTTCGCGGGCGACGGAGAAGGGCTCGGTGTCACCGCTTTCACCGCGGCCGCGGCGGTCGTAGGTGTAGACGGTGAAATGCGGTGCCAGCTCGGCGGCCAGCGGCTTGGCCGGGCCGAACTCGCGGTGGCACATGGCGCCGTCGACGAGGATGACGGCGGGGCCGGAGCCGGTGCGGGTGTAGGCGATGGTGGTGCCGTCTTGCGAGGTCACGGTGCTCATGGCGGAGATTCTCCTCGATCGGTTTAGCGAGTGAAACGGACGATGACGGCGGTGACCCAGCCCCAGGCCAGCAGCACGGTCGCCCAGAAGGCGAGCATCACGACGGCGTTCGCGTTGCCGGAACTGATCCCGGCGAAGGAGGCGAAGAACGCGATGCCGGTGGCGCGGGAGTAGACGGCCCAGCCGCGGTGCCCCTCACGGGAGAAACGGCTCGCGAACACGAACGTCGCGACGATCAGCGAGAGGAAGCCGACCGACCCGGCGGCCATGTGCAGCGCCCCGGCGGTGCTGAGCGTCGCGGAGCCGGTACCGACAGGGCCGGAGTCGATAGGGAAGCCGCTACCCGCGTCGGCCTTGAAGACCGCCGCGAACAGCAGGCTGACGCCGAAGACGCCCAGGAGTCGTGGACCCCAGACGCTGCCTCTGCCGGGCTCGAGCGTTCGGCTCAGCCCGATCGCTCCCGCGATCAGCAGGACGCCGGACACCAGGAAGTTCGTGACCTGGATCCAACCGGCGTCGCCGTTGCTCAGCATGCTCGCGGGGTGCTTCGTCATGTCGAAGCCGTCGCGGAGGGCGGCCTGGGTGAACGAAGTCAGGAAGTACAGCGGACCCGAGACGGCGCCGCAGACGAGCAGGGCGCGGGTCGGAATCGCGACGGGGGTTCGGGTGGCGGCGATGGTCATCGTCTCGGCCTTTCGAAGCGGGGTGCGTTGGGCACAACTCTCGCTCCGAACTCTAAAATTGTCAAGACAAAAAAAGTTGTCGGTGACGCAGGTCGCAGCACCCGAAGGCGTCGCAACTAGAGGACTACTTGCGGTTTCGCAAGGTCAGGAGGGTGATCTCACTCGGCGCGAAGACGCGCAGCGGCGGTCCCCAGAAGCCGGTGCCGCGGCTCGTGTACAGCTGCGTGCGTTCGCCGTGGCGCGAAAGTCCGGCCAATACGGGCTGGTCGAGCCGCACCAGAAGGTGGAACGGCCAGATCTGGCCGCCGTGGGTGTGCCCGGAGATCTGGAGGTCGACGCCGGCCTCGGCGGCCTGCTTAACCTGCTTCGGCTGGTGGGCGAGCAGGACGACCGGGGTGCTCGCGGCGACACCGTCGAGCGCGGCCGGGAGGTCGGGGCCGTGACCCGGAAGTCCCGAGGCGGCGCCGGTCGGGTCGTCGATCCCGGCGAAGACGAGGGTGTCCCCGCCGTTGTGGACCGGCACATGCCGGTTGTGGAGCGGTTCCCAGCCGAGGTCGCGCATGTGGTCGAGCCAGGCCTGCGCCTCGCCAAAGTACTCGTGGTTGCCGGTGATGTAGAACTTGCCGAGCTTCGCGCGCACCTTCCCGAGCGGCGCGACCTGACCCTCGCGTTTGGCGACCGAACCGTCGGCGAGGTCGCCCGCGTGGGCCACGACGTCGGCGTTGAGTTCGTTCACCACCTCGACGACCTTCTCCGACCACTTCGTCCGGTTCAGCGGACCGAAATGCGTGTCGGTGATGATGGCGAAGCGGAGACCGTCGAGTCCGGCGCCGAGCCGGGGGAGGACGACGTCGAGTTCCTTAAGCCGCGGGACGCGCCGGGCTTCGGCCATCCCGTACGCCGCCAGCACCACGAAGGCCACCACGACGACGCCGGACACGATCTCGGCCGCACCGTCCACTCCGGACACCGAAAGGACGAGCCGTAGCACGTTTCCGAGTACCGACAAGGAGAACAGCAGCCAGATCAGCCCGAGGGAGAGGTCGCCGATCTTCGCCGCGAGGTCGCGCTGCCACGGGCCGTGGCCGAGGACCATGCACGCGGGTACGGCGAGCACCGCGGCGGCGAACACGATCGTGCCGATCACTTCGAGCGCGGCCGGGAGTTCGGGGGAGCCGACGATCGTCCACCACGGCACGCCGAACAGGAGAGCGAGGACGGCGATCAGGGCGGCGACGCGGACAAGGATGCGAGGCATGATGCCGCCAGGCTAACAGACCATCGGTCTCTACCGCGTTCTTCGCTGAGGGGTGTTTCAGGTACGTAAGTGGACGTACGTGAGGTGTCACTTCACGGTGGAGCTTTCTGCTCCTCAGCGATGTGGCGTACACGAGCGTGATGATCGCGTCCGGCGGGTCGTGGACCGGACCGCTGTCGATGCGCAAGGCGGTGACCGGTCGAGATGGTGACCTCGGGGGTCGCCTTGGTCGTGCTGGGTCTTAGCGGTGCGGCTGGCCTCCGTGAAGCGGTTCACGCCCGGTCGACGGTGCTATGAACGGTCCTTTCCTTGCAAAATTTGCAAGGAAAGGACCGTTCATAGCACGCGCTACCGGCCCACGTAAGCGCGCAGATGCTGCGCCGTGAGGGTGTCACCGGAGGTGACCAACTCAGAAGGCGTCCCGGTGAACACCACCTCGCCACCGTCCACCCCCGCGCCCGGCCCGAGGTCGACGATCCAGTCGGCGTGCGCCATCACGGCCTGGTGGTGCTCGATGACCACCACCGTGTTCCCGTCGTCGACGAGCCGGTCGAGCAGGCCCAGCAACTGGTCGACGTCGGCGAGGTGCAGTCCGGTGGTCGGCTCGTCGAGGACGTAGGTCGCCGACTTCTCCGCCATCCGGATGGCCAGCTTGATCCGCTGCCGTTCCCCGCCGGACAGCGTCGTGAGCGGCTGCCCGAGCCCGAGGTAGCCGAGGCCGACGTCGGAGAGCCGGTCCAGGATCGTCCGCGCCTGCCCGGAGGTGAAGAACTCGCGCGCTTCGGCCACGGGCATCGCGAGGACCTCGCTGATGTTCTTGCCCCGCAGCCGGTAGGTCAGCACCTCCGCGGTGAACCGCTTGCCCTCGCATTCCTCGCAGACCGTCGCCACTCCGGCCATCATCGCCAGGTCGGTGTAGATCAGCCCGATGCCCTTGCACTTCGGGCACGCGCCCTCGGAGTTCGCGCTGAACAAAGCGGCCTTGACGCCGTTGGCCTTGGCGAACGCGACGCGGATCGGGTCGAGCAGTCCGGTGTAGGTCGCCGGGTTGCTCCGCCGCGAGCCGCGGATGGCCGACTGGTCGAGCACCACCACGTCGTCCCTTGTGGACAGTGAGCCGTGGATGAGGGAACTTTTGCCCGAACCGGCGACGCCGGTGACCACGGTCAGCACGCCGAGCGGGATGTCGACGCTGACGTCCTTGAGGTTGTGCCGGGTCGCGTTCCGGATCGGGATCTGCCCGGCGGGCGTACGGACGTCGGGACGCAGCCGCGCGCGGTGGTCGAGGTGCCGCCCGGTCAGGGTGCCGGACGTGCGCAGTCCGGCGACGTCGCCGGTGAAGCAGATCTGCCCGCCGTTCGGCCCGGCGCCAGGACCGAGGTCGACGACGTGGTCGGCGATCTCGATCGTCTCCGGTTTGTGCTCGACCACGAGCACCGTGTTCCCCTTGTCCTTCAACAGGAGCAGCAGGCCGTTCATCCGCTGGATGTCGTGCGGGTGCAGCCCGACGGTCGGCTCGTCGAAGACGTACGTGACGTCGGTGAGACTGGAACCCAGGTGCCGCACCATCTTCACGCGCTGCGCCTCACCGCCCGACAGCGTCCCGGATTCGCGGTCGAGGCTCAGGTACCCGAGGCCGATCTCGACCAGGGACTCGAGGGTGCCGCGCAGTGTCTCCATCAGCGGGCCGACCGACGGGTCGTCGAGTTTGCGGACGAAATCGGCAAGATCGCTGATCTGCATCGCCGAGCACTCGGCGATGTTCACCCCGTCGATCTTCGAGGACAGCGCCGCCTGGTTGAGCCGGGCCCCTTCGCACGCCGGGCACTTCTTGAAGGTGACGGCCCGGTCCACGAACGTCCGGATGTGCGCCTGCGCCGCTTCTTTGTCCTTCGACAGGAACAGGCGCTGGACCTTCACCAGCAGGCCCTCGTACGTGGTGTTCATCCCGCCGAGCTTCATCTTGGTGGCGGGCTTGTGCATGAAGTCTTCCCACTGCTGCGGGGTGTAGTCCTTCAGCTTCACCGCGGGATCGACGAAACCGGACTCCGCCAGCCCCTTCCAGTACCAGGTCTCCGGGGCGAAGTTCGGGACGGTGATCGCCCCTTCGTTGAGCGAAAGCTCCTTGTCGACAAGCTGGTCGACGTCGATCGTGGACACCGTCCCGAGCCCTTCGCAATCGGGGCACATTCCCTCGGGAAGGTTGAAGCTGAACGCGCCCGACGTCCCGACGTGCGGCTGTCCCAGCCTGCTGAAGACGATCCGCAGCATCGTGTGGGCATCGGTCGCGGTGCCGACCGTGGAGCGGGCGTTGGCCCCCATCCGCTCCTGGTCGACAACGATCGCGGCGCTCAGGTTCCGCAGCGCGTCCACGTCCGGCCGCCCGACCGGAGCCATGAAGGACTGGATGAACGCGGTGTAGGTCTCGTTGATCAGCCGCTGCGACTCCGCGGCGATGGTGCCGAACACCAAGGACGACTTCCCTGAACCCGAGACACCGGTGAAGACGGTGAGACGGCGCTTGGGGATGTCGACCGAGACGTCGGCGAGGTTGTTCTCTCTGGCTCCGCGCACCTGGATCATGTCGTGGCTGTCGGCGGCCGAAAGCATGGCTCTCCCCTGGTTGGAACTCTTTAGCCTGTAAAGTGAGGGTAGCAGAGGTTAGTTTATGCTGTAAGGAGTTGGCACGTGGTCGTCTACGCGGCTCAGGGAGACCCTCGTCGGTCGATGGCCCTGCTCTGGCGGACGGAGTCGCCGGACGTCGAGCGCCCCGGCCCCAAACCGGGACTTTCGGTGGAACTGATCGTCGAAACCGCCATCGAGATCGCGGACGCCGACGGTATGGCAGGCCTTTCGATGCGGGCCGTCGGTGACCGGCTCGGCCGCACGGCCATGGCGCTCTACACCTACGTCCCGAGCAAGAGTGAACTTCTCGACCTCATGTACGACAAGGCTCTCGCGGAGCTGTCGGCCACCTACGACGGGGACGACTGGCGGGCCGACGCCGCGCGGTGGGCCGAGGATCTCTGGGTCTTCTATCTGCGGCACCCCTGGGTCTTGCAGGTCTCACAGGCGCGGCCGGTGCTGGGACCGAACGAGTACGTCGTCCTGGAGTCGCTGGTGAAGATCCTGCGCCGGACCGGGTTGCCGCCGGCGATGCTTCGACGGCTGGTCAGCGCGCTGTACTCGTGTGTGCGCGAGCCTGCCAGGACGGCGTCGGAGTCGCGGCAGGCGGAGAGGGCGACCGGGCAGTCCGACGACGAGTGGTGGTACGCGCGGTCCGCGCACCTGCGGGAGGTGTCGCCGGATTTCGCGGAGCGGTTCCCGACACTGACCTGGATGGAGGGCGAGCACGCGTTCCGGATGGAGGACGAGACGGTGTCCTATCTGGAGCAGGAGGCGAGGGAGGCCTTCGAGCTTTCCCTGTCCGTACTCCTGGACGGGATCGAAGTCACGATGAAAGCGGAGTAGCCTTCTCCGCATGCCCAGTGATTTCGTCTTGAAGACCATGAACGCCGTCCACCGCGTCATCCAGAAGGTCAGCGGCGGCCGTGCCGGCTGGGAGGTCGCCGGGATGACCGTCCTGGAGCTGACCACCATCGGCCGTAAATCCGGCCAGCCACGCACCGTACTGCTGACCTCGCCGCTGCGCGAGGGCGACGCGTACGTCATCGTGGCCTCCCGCGGTGGCGACGACCAGCACCCGGCGTGGTTCCTCAACCTGCGCGACAACCCCGACGTCCAGGTCACGCTGAAGGGCGAGACCGCCCGGCCGATGGTCGCGAGCGTCGCCGACTCCGAGCAGCGCGCCCGCCTGTGGCCCAAGATCACCGCGGACTACAAGAACTACGCGCAGTACCAGACCAAGACCGAGCGGGAGATCCCCGTGGTGCTGCTGGCCCCGAAGGCGTAAGCCCGTCACGAGGTGGCCTTCATGTACTGGGGAAGGAGTCCCCGCGGCAGGCCGGGTCCATCGGCCCTACCGGCGAGTTGGTAAGCCGGGGACCGTTGTCCTCGACGAAGTACACGACGAGAGCGCGAGGATGCCGATGTCCGACTCCTTGGGTCTCGAGCTGCTCGACCGCGAGCAGTGCCTGTCACTGCTCGCGGGTGCCGGGCTCGGCCGGGTGGTGTTCACCTCCCGCGCCCTGCCGGCGATCCAGCCCGCCCGGTTCGCGCTGCACCACGGTGCGATCGTGGTCCGGACGCCGGCACAGAGCGCGTTGTTCGCCGGAGTGCTCGACAGTGTGGTCGCGTTCGCCGTCGACGAGTTCGCCGCGGACCTGGGGACCGGCTGGTTCGTCACCGTCCTCGGCCGCGCCTCCGAGGTGCGTGACCCGATCGTGATCGCCGAGCTCGCGACCTTGCCGCTCGGCTGCTGGACTGGGCAAACGGACGCCCGCTATCTCCGGATCCCGATCGAGTCGGTCACCGGACGAAGGATCCTCGGCGCATGCGGTAACGAAGCACTGTCCGTGATCGACGCACCAGATGAGCGATCCGGGCGCGTCTGTCATTCCTGACCCCACTGCCCGGGGAGTTAGTCCGGGACGGTGACGCCAGTGCGGCGGGTGAGTGCGGCGAGTGACGCCAAGGCGCCGAGGATTCTGGACGCGGTGGCTGGGATCGCCCACGATCTCAGCCTCTCCGACGTCCTGCGGCGCATGGTCGAATCCGCCTGCGAGCTGACCGGTGCGCCGTTCGGCGCGCTGAGCGTGCTCGATTCGGATGAGTTCATCCGTTTCGGCGACGCGTGGAACACCCCGCCGTCCGAGGACGAGTCCCGTGTGATGCCCATCCGGATGCGTGGCCGCATCTTCGGGATGCTGTACCTCGCCCGCAAGCCGGACGGCGAGGAGTTCACCGAAGCCGAGGAAGACCTGCTCGTCGCGCTCACCGCGGCGGCCGGTGTGGTGATCGAGAACGCCGCGCTGTTCGACCAGGTGCAGCGGCGCGAACGCTGGCTCGAGGCGTCCTATCACGTCACCGGCGCGCTCCTGACCGACCAGGACCTGACCGCGACCCTGCACCTGATCGCCGAACGCGCCCGCGTCGTCGCCGGTGGCACCACCGGCGCGGTGGCCCGTCCACGCGGCGACGGCCAGCTGGTCTTCGAGATCGTCGAGCCGCCGGGGCCCGACGCGGACCGGCTCGCCGGGATCGCCGTACCGACCGAGGGCACCGCGACCGGGATGGCGTTCACCACCGGCAAACCCGTCATGGTCCGGGACTACGGCGAAAAAGTGGTCGAGTACCAGGGTGAACGTGGTGCCGTGATGCCCGCGGTGGTCAAGGACCTCGACTCCGCGGTCGCCGTCCCGCTGATCGTCGGCGAGGAGAAACTCGGCGTCCTGCTGGTGGCGAAGTTCCGCGACAAGACCCCGTTCTCCGCCTACGACGTCCAGCTCGCCGAGACCTTCGCCGCGCACGCAGCGCTCGCGGTCGAATTCGCCCGCGCGCAACAGGACAGGCAGCGGCTCGCCGTCTTCGAGGACCGTGACCGGATCGCCCGCGACCTGCACGACCTGGTGATCCAGCGACTGTTCGCGATCGGGCTCGGCCTGGAGGGACTCAGCAGGCTCACGGTCGAACCCGCCGTCGCCGACCGCGTTGGCGATTTCGCGCACGAGATCGACCGCACTATCCGCGAGATCCGCAACAGTATCTTTTCCTTGCAGGAGCCGGCCGAGGCGCAGGGCAGCCTGCGGTCGGAGCTGCTGCGCGTCGCGCTCGACGCGGGCTGTGCGTCCGAACCCCGGGTCGGGTTCGACGGGCCACTCGATTCGGTCGTGCCGGACACGGTTCGCTCGGACCTCGTCGCGACCCTGCGCGAGGCACTGTCCAATGTGGTCAGACACGCGGAGGCGACGGCGGTTTCGGTCGATGTCTCGGTCGACCGCGACGGGCGATGGCTGGAGCTTTCGGTGGTGGACGACGGCGTCGGTATGCCTGCCGAACCCGGCCATCGCAGCGGCGTGGCGAACCTCGCCGAACGCGCGGCCCGCTGGAACGGGTCGTTCAGCGTCGAAGCGAGGCCGGAGGGCGGGTCGAAGCTCGACTGGTCGGTGCGCCTGCCGGCCCGACAGGGGAGTGTGGGATGACGATTTCGGTGTTCCTGCTGGACGATCACGAACTCGTCCGCACCGGCCTGAAGACCGTCTTCGAAGCCGAAGACGATCTCACGGTGGTCGGCGAGGCGTCCACGGCCGCCGAGGCGCTCGTCCGGATCCCCGCTGTCAAACCGCAGGTCGCGGTGCTCGACGTCCGGCTTCCGGACGGCGGTGGGATCAGTGTCTGCCGTGAGATCAGGGCGGCCGTCGAGCCGCCGCCCGCCTGCCTGATGCTGACGTCGTACTCGGATGACGACGCGTTGTTCGGCGCGATCATGGCCGGTGCGGCCGGGTACATGCTCAAGCAGGTCTCCGGCGGCGCGCTCGTCAAGGCCGTCCGCACGGTCGCGGCGGGCGGATCGCTGCTGGACAGCACGCTGACGGCGTCGGTGATGAACCGGTTGCGCGGCGAGACCGACGATCAACCGGATCCGCGATACGAACAGCTGAGCCCGCAGGAGCGGCGCGTGCTCGATCACATCGCCGATGGGCTGACCAACCGCCAGATCGCGGAAAAGCTGTTCCTGGCGGAGAAAACGGTTAAGAACTACGTGTCGTCCTTGCTGCACAAGCTCGGCTTCGAACGCCGCACCGCCGCCGCCGTCTACGCCACCCAACGCCGCAAGCCGTCCTCTTAGAAGAGCGTGATCCCGTCGGCGAAACCGGGATCCTCACGCAGCACCCGGCGAAGTTCGTTGAGCGCCCGATGCTGGGTGACGCGCACCGCGCCCGCGCTCGCCATGCCCAGCGTGCGGGCGGTCTCTTCGGCACTGAACCCGAGGATCACCCGGAGCACCAGCACATCCCGCTGCTTCGCCGAAAGCACCTTGAACAACCGTGACAGCTCGCGGCCGCGCTCGGCCTTCTCGACCTCATCGAACGTCGGGTTCCACGGACCGTCCTGTTCGGGTTCCGGATCCGACACCGGCGCGGAAGGATCGCGGGCGAGGTTCCGGCGGACGTCGGAGACCTTGTGCGAGGCGATCCCGAAGACGTACGGCAGGAAGCTGTTGTTCTGGTGGCTGTAGCGCGGCAACGCGACAAGGACGGCCATCAGGACCTCCTGTGCGCAATCTTCGGCGTTGGAGATGCCGCGCGTCGGTCCGCCCAGCCTGCCGAGGCAGTACCGGAACACGATCGGCCGGAGAAGCGTCAGCAGGCTGCCGATGGCCCGCCGGTCACCACTGATCGCCGCGCTGATCATTTCGCCGTCCGGCTCTCCCGGACGGGGCACGTACGTCGGGCGTATCGCTTCGGACACGGTCATCACGCCGGATGGGCCGTTCTCGGTGTGTACCTGTGCGTTCCCATCGTCCCCACCTCCCGAAAGCCCCCAGCTCTGTTTGGCCCTTCCGACGTTACGGAGCGCGTTCGCGAGTCACACCGGTACAGCAGCCCGGAGTAGTCGGGTCTTTAGGCCCTGGTGTGTCTTGGCTATGGACTTTCGCCGAATTGGTCTAGACAATTAACTCAGCGCGGCGGCAGGCCGCCCCTGGTACGGAGGAATCGCGATGAGGCGTTCCAGATCCCTGGCCTTTCTGGCCGTTGTGGTGCTCACCTTCGCCGGTTTGATAACCGGTGGCGGCACCGCGAGCGCGGCCAACCTGCTCCTCAACCCCGGCTTCGAGGCGGGCTCGACGTCCGGCTGGTCCTGTGCGGCGGGCGCGGCCGTGACCACGCCGGTCCGTTCGGGCGGTTACGCCGTTTCGGTCACGCCCGGCTCGACGACCGGGAAATGCGCACAGACAGTGTCCGTCCAGCCGAACACGACCTACGCGGTATCCGCCTGGGTGAACGGGAACCCGGTGTACCTCGGGGTCACGGGCGGTCCGTCGACCTGGACCGCCGCGACCTCCTACACACAGCTTTCGCTTTCGTTCACGACGTCGGCCACGCAGACGACGGCGGAGGTGTACGTCCACGGCTGGTACGGGTCCGGCACCTTCTACGCGGATGACATCACCCTCGACGGGCCGGGTGGCGGGACCCCGGGAGCGCCTCCGGCGCCGGGAAATCCGGCCGTGGGCACGGTGACGAACTCGTCGATCGCGCTCACGTGGGGAGCCTCGGCCGGCACGGTGACCGGGTATCGCGTGTACGAAGGCGGGAAGGTGGTCGCGACGGTGACCGGGACGTCGGCCACCGTTTCGGGGCTGACAGCCTGTTCGTCGCACAGTTACTCGGTGGCCGCGTACAACAGCGCCGGTGAATCGCCGAAGACCACGGAGGCGGGTGCCACGACCGGCGGTTGCGTCGACACCGGCCTGCCGAAGCACGCGCTGATCGGTTACCTGCACGCGAGTTTCGCCAACGGTTCCGGCTACACACGGATGGCGGACGTCCCGGCGGCGTGGGACATCGTCAATCTCGCGTTCGGTGAGCCGACTTCGGTGACCTCCGGCGACATCCGCTTCACCCGCTGCCCCGTGGCGGAATGCCCGACCGTGGAAAGCGACGCGGACTTCATCGCCGCTATCCGGGCGAAGCAGGCGCAGGGCAAGAAGGTCCTGATCTCCATCGGAGGGCAGAACGGTCAGGTCCAGCTGACCACTACCGCGGCGCGTGACGCGTTCGTCAGTTCGGTCTCCGCGATCATCGACCGCTATGGGTTGAACGGGCTCGACATCGACTTCGAGGGACACTCGCTGTACCTCAACTCCGGTGACAACGACTTCCGCAACCCGACCACACCGGTGATCGTCAATCTCATCTCGGCGCTGAAGACACTGAAAGCCAAGTATGGCGCGGGATTCGTGCTCACGATGGCGCCGGAGACGTTCTTCGTGCAGACCGGGTACCAGTACTACGGCGGTCTCGGCGGCGCCGACAACCGGACGGGCTCGTACCTGCCGGTGATCCACGCGATGCGGGACGCGCTGACCGTGCTGCACGTCCAGGACTACAACTCCGGGCCGGTGATGGGCCTGGACAACCAGTACCACTTCATGGGTGGCGCGGATTTCCACATCGCGATGACGGACATGGTCAAGGCCGGGTTCACCGTGGCTTCGACCGGGTTCCGCTTCCCGGGGCTACGCGCGGATCAGATCGCGTTCGGGCTGCCCGCGGCGGTGAGCGCGGGCAACGGGCACACCGCGCCGGCGGCGGTGCATTCGGCGTTGAACTGCCTGGTGAAGAACTCCGGTTGCGGGTCGTACACCTTGCGCGGCGGTGCTTCACCGGCGTTACGCGGGCTGATGACGTGGTCGATCAACTGGGACCGGTACTACGGCTGGGAATTCCAGAACAGCCATGAGCCGTTCCTGAACGCCCTCCCCTGATCCCGCAATTAGTCCTCTGGTTGCGGTCCTTGCGCGTGCATACATCGCAACCAGAGGACTACTTGCGCCGGTGCGCCGCGCCGCGCGCTGCTGGGGTGCTTGAGCCAGAAGTGCGGGCGGTGGGCGGTGACTTTTCGGCGCCTCTTGCGGGTGACGCCGTGAAGGCCTGCTTCCCTACTCTCAAAGTCAGGGTCCCGGCGAAGTCGAGGTCTTGCGGGTCAGGCGGCTCTTCGTCGCTGCGCGAGCTGACGATGGAGGAATTGGGACGTTGAGTGTCCCCACCCCCACGCAAGTAGTCCTCTAGTTGCGATCGATGCGTACGCAAGGACCGCAACTAGAGGACTAATTGCGCCGGGGGGAGGGGGAGGCGGGTATGGAGCGGGCCCGCACCGTGCAGCATCGGCGCGGGCCCGCAGTTCAGGGGAAAGGGACGTCAGAAGCGCGCGGTGATCCGCGTGAAGTCCCAGTCGTTCTGCGCGATACCACTGCAGTTCTCGGCGACCCCGCCGCCTGCGCAGCCCCGGTCACGGTTGGTCGACCAGAACGCGAGCCTGGCGGTCTTGTTGGTTTTGGACCAGTCGGTGATCCTGCTCCAGGTGTCGAGACTCGTCAGTTCCCGCTGATCCGAAAGGCCGTTCATCCCGCTGATGCCCAGGTGGCTGTACGCCGTGGCGTCGTTCCAGCCGAACGTCGACTTCAGCTTGTCCCGCAGTCCGTTCGCGGCGTTGATGGTGTTCCCGTACATGTCCGCGCCACCACCGAAGTCGAACGGCATGATCGTGTAGACGTCGATCCCGGCGTTCAGCGCCTTCGACTGGTCGATGAGCCGCTGGCCCCAGGAGTTCGGGCCGGTGGTCGTCGTGCCGAAGGTGAGGATGGTCTGGATACCGGGGTTGTTCGCCTTCACGATCTTCAGCGCGTTCAGGATCCGGTCCTGCACGACCGCGTTCTCGAACTCGTCGGTGTTCTCGATGTCGATGTCGATCGCCTTGAGACCGTAGGCGTCGATCACCTTCTGGTAGGCCCCGGCGAGGGCTTCCGGCGTCGAGCAGTTCGGGCCGAGCTTGTTGCCGCTCCACCCACCGAAGGAAGGCACGATCTGGCCGCCCGCGGCCTTGATCTGCGCGATCGCGTTCGCGTCGACACCGCCCTGCAGCGGCCTGCTGCCGTCCCACGCGGGGTTGCAGCCGCCCGAGGACAGGATGAACGCCATCGTGAACCACTTGACGCCGGTCGCGTTCATGACCGTCTGCGGGTTCGGCGGGCTGCCCCAGCCCAGGTACAGGTACGGCGCTCCACGCCCGCCGGGCAGCGGCGGGTTGCTCGTGGTCGTCGTGGGCGGGTTGGACGTCGACGTGGTGGTGGTCGGTGTGGTGGGGGTGGTCGGCGTCGTGGTCGGCGTGCCGCCGCCCGGATCGCAGGAACCACCGTTGATCTTGCAGTTCGCCGGGGCGACGTAGCCCCCGGAGTACTTGACGTTGAACCCGAAACTGGTGCTGCCACCGTTGGGAAGGTTGCCGTTCCAGGTGTTCTTCACCGTCACATGCTGGCCGGAGACGGAGTAACCGCCGTCCCACAGCGAAGCGATCGAATGTCCTGCGGGGAGATCGAATTCGACCGTCCAGGTGGGAAGGCTCGATCCCGACTTGTTGCTGATCGTGTACTTGCCTTCCCAGCCGGAGCCCCAATCGGAGCCCTTGCTGAAGGCGGCACCGACGCCGCCGGCCGCGGAGGCCGGCGCGATCACGAGGATCGCGCCGACCGTTGCGGCAGCGGCGGTCAGGCCGATGGCCTGTATCCAAGTCCGCTTGGCCACTGTCAAACCTCTCAGTTCAGGCCGTTGCGCATGGCCGTGACGAGTTCACCGTTGCCGGTGTCACCACTGAGCTCCCAGAAGAACGCGCCGCCGAGACCCTGGTTCTTGGTCCAGCCCATCTTTCCGTTGATGGTCGCGGGAGTGTCGTAGCTCCACCAGTTGTTGCCGCACTTCGCGTAAGCGGTGCCCGCGATCGTGCCGGTCGACGGGCAGCTGCTCTTCAGGATCTTGTAGTCCTCGATGCCCGCCTCGTAGGTGCCCGGTGCCGCGCCGGTCGCGGTGCCGCCCGGGGTGTCCTGCGTGACGCCGGTCCAGCCGCGACCGTAGAAACCGATACCCAGCAACAGTTTGCTCGCCGGGACGCCCTTGGCCTTGAGCTTCTGGATGGCGTCGTCGGAGTTGAATCCCTGCTGCGGGATACCCGGGTACGCGGTCAGCGGCGAGTGCGGGGCCGTCGGACCCTTCGCCGCCCACGCGCCGAAGAAGTCGTACGTCATGACGTTGTACCAGTCGAAGTACGCCGACGCGGGGCCGTAGTCGGCGACGTCGAGCTTGCCGCCGCTGCTGGCGTCCGCGGTGATCGCGGCGGTGACCAGGAACGAGGAACCGAATTTGGTGCGCAGCGACTGTGCCACGTTCTTGATCGCGGCGGGGCCGCTGGTGTCACAGGTGAGACCGCAGGCGTTCGGGTACTCCCAGTCGATGTCGATGCCGTCGAAGACGTCGGCCCACCGCGGGTCCTTGATCAGCTTGTAGCAGGACTCCGCGAACGCGGCCGGGTTCTTCGACGCCTGGCCGAAGCCGCCGGACCAGGTCCAGCCACCGAACGACCACAGCACCTTCAGGCCAGGGTACATCTTCTTCAGCTTGCGCAGCTGGTTGAAGTTACCGCGCAGCGAGCCCGCGTCCCAGCTGTCCGAGACACCGTCCACACTGGACCCGGCGTCGTAGAACTTGTCGTAGTCGGCGTAGGTGTCGTCGTTCGCGGTGCAGGAACCGTTGGTGACGTTGCCGAACGCGTAGTTGATATGCGTCAGCTTGGCCGCGGAACCGGAAGTGTGAATGTTCTTCACGTGGTAGTTACGGCCGTAGACGCCCCACTGCACGAAGTAGCCGAGGTTCTTCTTGGCGCCCGGGTTCGGGTTCGTGGTCGTCGTGGTCGGCGGGTTGCTCGTGGTGGTCGTCGTCGGCGGGTTCGACGTGCTCGTCCCGGTGGTCGTGGTGCTCGTCGGCGGGTTGCTCGTCGTCGGCGTGCCGCCACCCGGGTCGCAGGAACCGCCGTTGATCTTGCAGTTGGCGGGCGCGGTGTAGGCACCGGAGTACTTGACGTTGAAGCCGAAGCTGACGGTGCCGCCGTTGGGAACGTTGCCGTTCCAGGTGTTCTTGACGGTCACGTGCTGGCCGGAGACGGTGTAGCTGCCGTCCCACAAGGAAGCGACCGAATGCCCGGCCGCCAGGTCGAACTCGAGCGTCCAGGAACTGAGGCTCGAACCCGACTTATTGCTGATCGTGTACTTGCCTTCCCAGCCGGAGCCCCAGTCCGACCCCTTGGTGAGCGAGGCTCCGACCCCGCCCGCCGCGCTCGCCGGGACGGTCACCAGACCGACCGCCAGCGCCGCGACGGCCGTGAACAGACCGATCAGATGCCATCTTTTTCTCGACATTTCACTCCTTACAACCCGGTGCAGGGAAATGATCTTGGAGACGATTTCGTCAATGGGAAATCGGCGACATCGCGTTACCGCGGCCGAAGCCGGGCAGGCGGGGATGCGTCTTCATCGACCACCTCCATGCGGAACGCTTTGTTGCGGGAGACGGTACGTGGTCTGGACCAATATGGGAAGCGTCACTACACAGAGTGGCGATTTTACTGCTAACGGCCTAATACGTTCGACAGCGTTAATCGTTCACTGGTTCGGTGCCGCTCACCGACGAGGCTCGTCCATTTCGCCGAGCCGGGCGATATTCGCCGATTCATCGGGGTCCGGTGCGATACCGGAAAGGAACACCTCGGTGATTTCGACGGCCACGTCGGGGGCGAGCCGTTTGAGGCTCAATGCCAGCACATTGGCGTCGTTCCACTTGCGCGCGCCCGCGGCGATCCAGGTGTCCCAGGCCAGTGCCGCGCGGACGCCGGGGACCTTGTTGGCCGCGATGGCCGTGCCTGTCCCGGTCCAGCACATCACCACGCCGAAGTCGGCTTCGCCGTCGGTGACCGCTTTGCCAACCGCCGCGCCGAGCTCCGGCCAGTCTTCCGACGTCGCCGGAAGGATCACCTCGTGCCCGGCCTCGGCGAGGAAGGCCCGGACGGCGTCCGTGGTGGCGTTCCGGTCGTCGGCCGCGAAGGCGATCTTCATACCCGGATCGTACGCCGTCTCACCAGGTGACGAACCGGAAGTCGTGGGAGGATCGCGGCGTGGACCCGTCTGCGGAGGAGCGTCGGCTCCAGCGCGACCAGGAGGTCGCCAGGACGCGGATTCTCGACGCCGCCGCCCGCCTCGTCGGCGAGACCGGCTTCGCCCGGCTCAAGATCGGCATGGTCTGCGCCCGGACCGGCTATCCCAGCGGCGTCGTCTACCAGCTGTTCGGCTCGAAGGAGACCCTGGTGCAGCGGCTCGTCGAGTTCGCGGCGGAGAAGTTCGCCGACGTCTTCAGCGCCGCCGTCGCCACCAGGACCGGCGGGCTGACCCCCAGCCCGATGGACATGCTGCGGGCGCTGCTGGACGTCTTCTTCGCATTGCTCACCGACATGCCGCCGCTGAACCGGGCGTTCGTGGTGCTGTGGACGGACGCGACCGTCGGCGATCCGGCGGTGCGGTCGGCGATGACCGAGGCCGATCGCCGGTACCGGTTCGCCATCGCGCAGACCGTCGCCGCCGGGATCACGGACGGCTCCATCGCCGGTGTCCGTGATCCCGACGCGTACTCGGCGGCACTGGTCGGGCAGCTGCGGGGGATCGCCGTGGCCGCGATCATCGATCCTGGCGGCATCGATCTGCGTGCCGTCCGGGCGGAGATGGAGTACGCCGTGGGCAGACTCGCCTAAACCTTGGCCAGTTCGGCCGCACCGAAGGAGACGTCGAACCGGTCGCACCAGATGGTCACGCTCGAATACCGCGCCAGATCGGTGCCGGCGGGCAGGGTGTAGTTCTGACTTCCCTTGTTGCCCTTGAGCTTCCCGGCGCTCACATGCGTGCCGTCGTCGAACACGAACCAGCCGTCCTTGCCGGGGACGACCGGCGCGTCGGTGAGCCAGACCCGCAGGTCCGGGCCGTTGCTCGTGTCCAGGTTCTCCAGTCGCAGCACCAGCGATCCGTCGGCCGCGCGCAGGATCCGGACGCCGCCGCTGGTCGCGTGCTCGTGACTGATCAGTTCGCCGGTCGCCACGATCGCGGGCTCTTTCGGCGCGGGAGCCGCACTTTCCGAAACCGGGGCGACGGGCAGTGCCTCCTGGACCGTCTCGTTCACCCAGAGCTTCCACGGCTGGAACCAGTAGAGGCCCGCGGCCACCGCCACCACCAGTCCGGCCGCCACGACGGCGAGCACCCGCTTGCGTTTCATGGCGTCATTCAACCGCGTGCGGCGCCCGAAACGCGTTACCGAACTCTTACGGCGTGAGCACCACCTTGCCCGCGACCGTTCCGGATTCGGCCAGCCGCATCGCTTCCGCGACCCGGCTCAGCGGCAGCCGCGCCGCGACCTGTGCCGTGATCGAGCCGTCTTTCAAGGCCGCGAACACCTGGGTGAGATCGGTGCGCAGGCGGGCGCGGAAGCGGTTCTTCGCGAAGGCCCGCCCGGCCCAGACGTTGAAGAAGTACGCGTTGCGGCCGTTGGGAAGGCTGTTCCACAGCAGCACGCGGGCGAGGATCTTGAGCACGGGAAACTGCTTGGAGCCCTCGTCGTCGCGGGTCGCGGCGCTGCCGTAGGAGACGAGGGTGCCGCCGCGGGCGAGCAGCTTCCACGACGCGGGCACGCTGGCACCGCCGACGTGGTCGAAGACGGCGTCGACACCCTCGGGCGCGAGTTCGCGGACGCGGGCGGAGATGTCCTCGGTGCGGTAGTCGATCGGCACGACTCCCAGGCGCCGCAACGCTTCGTGGTGCCGTTTCGACGCCGTGCCGATCACCTGTGCGCCCGCCTGTGCGGCGAGTTGCACCAGCAGCGAGCCGACGCCGCCGTTCGCGCCGTGGACCAGGATCGTCTGCCCGGCGCGCACCTTGGCCTTGCGGTGCAGCATCTGCCAGGCGGTGATGCCGTTGACCACCGCGGTCTCGGCCTCCTCGGCGCCGAGGCCGTCCGGGACCTCGACAACGTCGGCGGCGTCGAGGACCACGTGGCTGGCCCAGCCGCCGACCTTCGTCAGCGCGGCGATCCGGCGGCCGCCGAGCGAGCGGTCGACCCCGTCACCGGTCGTCAGCACGGTGCCGACCAGGTCGTAGCCGGGGACGAAAGGGAAGGGTGGCTGGTCGTAGTACTTGCCGCGGCGCATCTGCCGTTCGGCGAACGAGACCCCGGTCGCCTCCATCGCTATCACGACCTGGCCGGGGCCGGGCGAGGGTAGTGGGCGTTCCCGCAGCTCCAGGCCTTCCGGCTCGACCTTGCCCGGCAGTACGACCTCGGTCAGCGTGCTCATTTCGATCTCCCTGATTAACTCTCGTGTTCGTTAGAGGTTGTAACTATAGTGAGCATTGCTCTCGAAAGAGTCAAGCGGGGTCACGTCTGGGTTTCGGCGCCTTGACCGGGTCGCCGCCGCTTGACACGATTGCCGATCTGAAAACGGCATATCGGACGGAGGCCCCTCGATGGGTTCGGCGATGTTCTCGATTCTCCTGCCGATAGCACTGGCACTGGTCATGTTCGGGTTGGGGCTGACCCTGACCATCGGTGACTTCACCCGGGTGCTGAAATACCCCAAAGCGGCCGTCATCGCGCTGGTGTGCCAGATGATCGTGCTGCCGGCCATCTGCGTCGGCCTCATCCTGCTGTTCGGCCTCGAAGGTGTGCTCGCGGTCGGGATGATGCTGCTCGTCGCCTCGCCCGGCGGGACGTCGGCGAACCTGTTCAGTCACCTCGCCGGCGGCGACGTCGCCCTCAACGTCACGCTCACGGCGATCAACTCCGTGCTGGCCGTGTTCACCCTGCCGCTGGTGGTCGGCCTGTCGATGGCCGAGTTCCTCGACGGCGGTGCCACGGTCGGGCTCCAGCCCGCGAAGTTCGTGCAGGTGTTCGCGATCGTGCTGATCCCGGTCGTGATCGGGATGGCGGTGCGGCACCGGTTCACCGACTGGGCCGAGCGGATGCGCAAACCGGTCAAGATCGCTTCGGCGGTGGTGCTCGTGCTGGTGATCGTCGCCGCGACCGCCCAGGAGTTCCAGACCCTGATGGACAACATCGGGACGCTGGGGCCGGTAGCGCTGCTGCTGTCCGTGTTCAGTCTCACGATCGGCTACTACGTGCCGCGGTTGTTCCGAGTGGACCGCGGGCAGTCGATCGCGTCCTCGATGGAGATCGGCATCCACAACGCCACCCTCGCGATCGCCGTGGCGATCTCGGTGCTCGGTGACGAGAAGATGGCCGTTCCCGCCGGGATCTACGGCGTGCTCATGTTCTTCCCCGCCGGGATCGCGGCCTTCCTGTTGTCCCGCAGCCGGGAACGCGTCCCAGCCTGAGGGCGGCCCTTATGGCGGGCTGGTCGTGTCGCGTGATTGGTTGGACGGCACGTGTGAGCAGACGGACGACACGCGTGATGGAATGGACGACACGCGCGCGGCCGGGACACGCGTGTCGTCCATTCCATCACGTGAGTTGTCCCGCTGGTCACGCGACATCGCCACTGGCGCACCGCGGTAGGTACTCAAGACACCCTTGGCTCAACCCGGATCGCCACTCACGACACCCGACCCGCTCAACCGGCCGGCGCGAAAAGCTGGACGTACTCGGGGGTGTCGTCCACCCGCACCCGCAGGATCGGAACGGTCTTGTTCACCGGGTCACCTTTGTCGTCGAACGAGATCATGCCGCTCGCGCCGGGGACCGCGAGCTTGCCGTGCAAGCGGTTCTTGGACTGGAGCACGTCCTGCGCGGTCACCTGGGCGGGCGCGGTCCTCGGGATGCCGCGGATCGCCCACACCACGGTGAGGACGGCGTCGTGGGAGAGGATCGCGATGCCGTCGTCCAGCCGTTCCTTCGGGAACACCGCGCGAAAGCATTCGGTGCAGCCGTCCTCCTGGAAACTCGCCACCGCAGCGGGGTTGAACACCGACGGTTCGGTGGTCCACGCGCTGGGATGGGCCAGCCCTGGACCCAGCACGGTCACCTTGGACTCCAGCCCCCGGCGCATCTCCGGGCTCGGCGGCCCGACCAGCGCCAGGTCACCGGTCAGTACCGTGATGGGCCGGTCGAGGCACGGGCGTTGCGCCAGCTCGGCCACGAAAGACGAGAGGTGGTTTTCGCGACCCGCGAAGTACACGACTTCCGCTTCGTTGCCACAGATGTTCGGCATCATCTGCAGGAACGTGTTCTCGATTCCCGGCAGGCTGGAGTCGTAGACCTCGGTGCGCCCGACCATCCGGTGCGTGGCGTCCGCGAACTTCTCGGTGAACGCCTTCGCGAGCGTCTTCGGGTACAGATCACCAGGGTTGACGTCCTGCACCAGGGTCGCCGTATGCGCGGTCGGGCGGACGTAGCCCGCCGCGGCCATCCCGTAGGTGGAGCTCGTCGGGGACACCCGCATGAAACCGGGGATCTCGGAGAACTCGTCGGCGGCCACGGGCGAGGCGACGACCGGGATCTTGTGCTGTGACAACCGTTCGATGGCGTCACGTGCCGAGCCGAGGCTCAGCCCGATCCCGGTGACGGCGACGAGGCGTTCGCGTTCCACGCGGCCGACGAGGTCGTCCACCACGGGTTCCCAGTGGGTCAGCCGGCTGCCGGGATTGGCCAGCAGCAACCGGATCAGCGGAAGACTGCCCCAGGATCCGGTGGTGTTCGCCCGGCGCTGCGCGATGTAGGCGCCTTGGATCTGGTGCCGTACCCACTCGGCGGACAGGATGTCGTTCTCCACCAGGGTCATCGGCAGCAGGACCGCGATCGTCACCGAGGGTTTGCCCGAGGCGGCGACCGCTTCGTTCTCCTTGCGGATGTGGTCCTCCACGCCGGACAGTTCCGGGGAGAACACGTAGCTTCCATCCGTGACACCGACGCATTCGGCGTGCTCACCGCGTTTCTCCACCCCGTCGGCGCAGCTGCGCCCGGCTTCGTCGATCGCCGGGACGACGACGAACACGAACACGAGTGCGACGACGAGCAGGAGCAGACCTCCGACGGCCGTCAGCCACTTCGACCACGTCGGCCGTGGTGGTCTGATCCGCTCGCTCCGTGCGGTCATCGGTATCTCTCCGCCCTCTCGTGCAACAGGATGGATCCCCGTCCTCGGCCGTGCGCCAGCTGGTGGAAACCGCCTTCGATGGTCGAATTCACCGTCCCGCCCGGATCACCGAGCGGGTCCGCCGCGATCCACAACGCGACCACCAGCCAGGACAAGGTGGTCTCCAGCTCGCCGTCGGCGTTTCCGGCGTGCGCCTCCAGCTGTTCGTACGGCGCGACGGCCGGGTCCAGCCGGTTGGGCGCCGCGGTGATGACGTCGAGTTCGGCGAGCCACGCCTCGGCGGCCGCCACGTCGAACTCCACCTGGTCGTCGGCGAACGGCCTGCTCAGATGCGCGACCACCGCGGCGACGTTCTCCAGCGCCAGATCGTGATAGCGCGCCGACACACGCTGGCCGTGCTTCTCGTAGAAGTCGCGGCACCGGGTGTGTACCCGTTCCCAGTTCAGTGGGTGATGCTCGGCGCGAGAAGCCAGTTCCTGCAACAGGATTCGGCGCAGCCAGGGATGCAGGACATACTGCAGTTCTTCGCCGGGTTCCGCCCGCAACCACAGGAGATCGCCGAGCTCCTTGAACAGCGCGCCTTCCTCGGTTGCGTTGCGCAGATCGACGATGTTCTTGTGGAACAGCGTTTCCACGTCGCGCGCGGCGCTCGCCGTGACGAGGTCCTGCCTGCTCGGCGACGGCAGGTCCTGCAGCAGATAGGACTGCGCCGCGGCGAGCAAGGTCGTCTCGGTGCCGTCTTCGGCCGTGACACCGGTCCGCAAGGAGGCGCGCAGGGCGGTGGGATCGCGGGAATCGTAGAGCTGCGCCGACGCGCCGAAAAGAGTGGTGACGGCGCCGGGATGCCCATCGGTGAGCCGGTACAGGAATCGCGGCAGCCTGGAGGTCGGGTGAATGTCGCCACGGGCCACGATGTCCACCACGTCGTCCTCGGAAAGCGTGCCGAGTTCGAGGAGGTACCACGGATACCACCGTGGATCCTGGCCCGCCGTCCAGTCCGATTCCACATCGGACGGTCGCCGCGGCGACGGCGCCGGAAGCCCGTCCGTCCGGTGACCGCTCGGCCGTCTTCGTCGCGGGGTGCCCCGCTGCGGCGTCAGCAGCGACCAGCTCTCGTTCCAGTCCGGATTCCATCGGCGGCTGGTGGCGATCACCACCAGCGGGTCCGGCTCTCCGCCGGAGCGATGCCGCGCCTCCGTCAAGGTCCGCAGGAAGACCTGACCGCCCGGCGTATGCGCGTTGTCCAGCAGGACCACGCTGTTGAGGGTGCGGCGTGACCGGTTGACGCCCTGATAGGCCAGGCGCAGATCGGTGAGGAAGGCGTCGCAGAAGATGCTGTCGACGGCGGCACGGTCCTCGTCGTCACCCCGCGAGTGCTTGGCGATCTCGATGAGGAAGTCCTCGTGGTTGCCGGTGTTGGCGGGCAGTGCCTTGATCTTTCCCAGCAGCCGCCGCCTGTTGTACCAGCCGAGTCCGCGCAGCAGCAGGTCGGTGGCTTCGGACCAGCCTTTGAGCCCGCCCGCCGGAGCGACGCCGCCGACGAGGCGCACCACATCGACGATCGTCTCCCGGTTCTGTTCGAGCGGCTGGTTCTCCAGCAGCAGTTCGCGGATCTTGCGCAACGCGGCACGGCGGTCACGCAGTTCCACCGGCGCGCTCAGCACGAGCATGCACAGCCACAACCGGGGAAACGCCAACCGGCCGAACTGTTTCCGGTGCCTGCCGAGGTCGAACGCGAGATTCGCCAGCAGCTCCCGTGGCTGGATGTTCTCGCGTTCGTGCCGTTCGAAATCAAGGTAGGCGTGCGGAATTTCCTCGCAGCGCTCGGCGATCGAGTCCAGTAACGCCGACTTCCCGGCACCTCGAGCGCCGAGCGCGACCACGACGGGCAATGCGCGGCTGTGCCCTTTCGGGCGAGTGAGCAATTCCTCGACCAGTCCACCGGTAATCGAACCGAGACCGGAAATGCGGGGTATGCCGGCAGGCATCGGCCCCCCTCCCCGCGCGGCTCCCGATTCGACCGCGCCCGCTGTGAGCGTCGACTATAGACAGCCGATGGCGTAGCCGCAGGGAATCCCGCGGGGACAAAGACATCGCCGATTCGTGTTAACCGATTTGGCCTAAGATCAGGTCACGGTTAGCTTCGGGATGGGAAGCGTGAAACGGTAATTCGCGCACGGATATGAAGACGTTACGAATGTGACGAGAAATTATCCGCCGAACCGCGCGCAGGCGTCCGTGATCGCCTCGTCCAGTATCCCCAGTCCTTCCGCCAGTTCGTCCTCCGTCGCGGTCAGCGGGGGAGCGATCCGGAAGACCCCGCCCATCCCCGGCAGCTGAACGATGTTCATGTGCAGCCCCAGCTCGAGACAACGCCGGGTGACCAGCGCGCCCAGTTCGTCGGAGCTCTGCTTGGTGGAACGGTCCACGACGAGTTCCACGCCGACCAGCAGGCCACGCCCGCGGATGTCGCCGACGACGGGATGGCGGACGGCGAGGTCGTCGAGACCGCGGCGGAGGAACGCCCCCAGTTCGGTGGCGCGTTCGTCGAGGCGTTCGCGGGTGAGGACGTCGAGCACGGTGTTCCCGACGGCCGCCACCAGCGGGTCGGCGACGTGTGTGGTGAAGAACAGGTAGCCGCGGTCGTGCGCCTCCTGCTCGATCTCCGCGCTCGTGATCACCGCCGCCAGCGGCAGACCGGCACCCAGCGTCTTGGACAGCGTCAGGATGTCGGGGACGACGCCGTCGCGTTCGAAGGCGTACCAGTTCCCCGTGCGGCACAAGCCGGTCTGTGCCTCGTCGAGGATCAGCAGCATTCCGCGTTCGCGGCACTTCTCTCGCAGGGCCGCGAAATACCCGGGCGGCGGTTCGATGATCCCGCCCGAGCTGAGGATCGGTTCGACGACGCACGCCGCGAGACTGCCGACGGACTGGGCGTCGATCATCTCGAACCCGAAGTCGAGCTGGCGCCTCCAGTCCAGTTCCCCTTCGGCGGTGAGGAAGTCCGGCCGATAGGAATTCGGCGCGGGGATGGCGAAGTTGCCCGGCGCGGACGGGCCGTAACCCTTGCGGCCCGCGCTGTAGGTGGCGCTCGCCGCCGCCTGCGTCATCCCGTGCCACGATCGGGCGAACGACACGATCTCGTGCTTGCCCGTCACCAGTTTCGCCATCCGGATCGCGGCCTCGTTCGACTCCGCCCCGGTGGTCAGCAGCAACGCCTTTTCCAGCGGTGACGGCAAAGTCTCGGCCAGCCGCCGCGCGAGGTCGACGACGGGCCGGCTCAGCATCCCGCTGAACAGGTGGTCGAGCGAGCCGATCTGCCGCCGCACGGTGCCGACGATCTCGGGATGCGAATGCCCGAGGATCGCGCTCATCTGCCCGGACGTGAAGTCGAGGATCCGCCGCCCGGATTCGGTGAACAGATAGCTCCCGGCGGCGTGGTCGATGATCTCGCGGGTGAAGTCGCCGGCCCCGGCGTAGCGCACGAGGTGCCGGTCTGCGTCGGCCCAGAAGCGGTCGGCGGTGGACAGGTCGGTGATCGGAGCAGCCATGCCTCGACGGTAAAACGGAGCCGAGCGACACGTCCATCTCGCAATTCCGGCTATGCTGTTCGCCTGATCCGTACAACAATGGCCGGATGCTCAACCCCTGGAGGCTCAGCCTGCTGAGCCGGCTGGACACCCTCGGCACGGTCCGCGCGGTCGCGAAGGCGGCCAACCTGAGCGCGTCGAGCGTGTCCCAGCAGCTCGCGGTCCTCGAGGCCGAGACGCGTACGCACCTGCTGGAACGCACCGGCCGCCGGGTCCGGCTCACCCCGGCAGGGCTGTTGCTGGCCCGCCGCGCGAGAGCCATCCTCGACCACATGGACACCGTCGAGGCCGAGTTGCGCGGCCTCGGCGAGGCGCCGACGGGGCTCGTGCGCCTCGGCGCCTTCCAGAGCGCGATCCACACCATCGCGGTCCCCACGATGACCAGGCTTGCCCGTTCGTATCCGCAGCTGCACCTCGAACTGCTCGAACTCGAACCGCACGTGAGCATGCCCGCGCTCCGCGTCGGCGACGCCGACATCATCATCACCACCACGGATTTCGTCGAGCAGCCGCTGGGCCCGGACATCGACCTGGTGCCGCTCGCCACCGACCCGGTCGTGCTCGTCGTCCCGCCCGGCCATCCGGCCGCGGGCCGGGGTCCCGCCGACCTCGCCGCCTACGCGAGCGAGCCCTGGGCGTTCGACATCCCCCAGTCGTACATGGCGAACCTCGCCACCCGGCTCTGCCGTGAGGCCGGCTTCGAGCCGCGCGTGGTCGCCCGGTTCAGCAACTACATGATGACCTTGCAGCACGTCGAGGCCGGGCACGCGATCGCGCTCCTGCCCGGCCTCGCCGTCGACAAGCGTTACCGCGTCGCCACCCGCGAACTCGCGACGCCGGTCACCCGCTCCATCACCGCCGCGATCAGGCGCGGGTCCGCGCCTCGCGCCGCTGTCGACCTGGTTCTCGAGGCGATCCGGAGTCATCCGGAACTGCCGCTGTGAACCCGTGCCGTCGCGCCAGCAGCACCACGGCCAGCGTCGGCACGAGCAGCACCAGGACGGTCCAGGGAAACGACTCGGCGCCGAAGCCCGCGAGGAGGACGCCGCCGGCGATCCCGCCGCCCGCCATCGCGGCGTTCCACAGGGTGACCAGCATGGCCTGCGCGATGTCCGCCACGCCGCCTTTGTCGCCCGCCTGCGCGGCGGCGGTCTGCAGCAGGGTCGGGACGCCACCCCAGCCGAGCCCCCACAGCGTCACCGCGACGTAGACCAGCACCGGACTTTCGCCCAGCAGAGCCAGAATCGTCGCGCCGAGGGCGACAAGAAGAGTGCAGGCGACGGTCAGTGAGCGCAGTCGCCGGTCGATGCGGACGCCGACGACCCAGATGCTGACCATCGACGCCAGGCCGAACACGAGCAGGATTCGGTCGACCGCGCCGCCCATCGACACGTGTTCGAGGAACGTGGCGATGTAGGTGTAGAGGATGTTGTGCGCCAGCACGAAGGCCAGCGTGACGAACAGGACCGCGGCCACTCCTGGCACGGCGAGGGTCCTGCGCACCGGGAGCCTGCCGCCCTTGTCCTGTCCCGGGAAATCGGGGACGGCCAGCGCGATCCAGCCGAGGAGGCCGAGCGCGATCGCCGACATGAGCGAGAACGTCACCTGCCAGCCGAAGAGGTTGCCCAGGAACGTGCCGGCGGGGATGCCGAGCGAGAGCGCGAGCGGGATGCCGGTCATCACGATGGCGATCGCCTTGCCCCGCACCGGTTCCGGCGCCATCCGCCGGGCGTACCCGGCCAGCAGCGCCCAGACCACGCCCGCCGCGATCCCGGCGACGAACCGCGCACCGAGGGTCAAGGGGTAGCTCGTGGACAGCGCCGTGACCGTGTTGGCGACCGCGAAACCGGCCACTCCGGCCAGGAGCAAACGTTTGCGGCGCCAGCCGGCCGTCGCGGTGGACAAGGGGATCGCGGTGAGCGCGGTGCCGATCGCGTACACCGTCACCAGCTGGCCGGTCGCCGCCTCGCCGACGCCGAGACCGGCGCTCATCGCGGGCAGCACACCCGCGGGAAGGGCTTCGGTGAGGACGGTGACGAACGCCGCCGTCGTCAGCGCGAGCAACGCGCCGAGTGGGAGTTTCGGAGTCATGGTCCGTATGCTCGGACCATCACATAGATGTGAAGGTCAAGTCGGCCGGGGTGAGGTGGCGCACATGCGGATCGGAGAGCTGTCGGAGCGGACGGGGACGTCGCGCCGTCTGCTGCGGTACTACGAGGAACAGGGTCTCATCATCTCGGAACGGCAGGCCAACGGCTACCGCGACTACGGCGAGCCTTCGGTCGACAGGGTCATCCAGGTCCGCGGCCTGCTCGACGCCGGGCTGCCGACCCGGATCATCAAGCAGATCCTGCCGTGCCTGGACAAGCCCCGGCAGATCTACTTCCCGGACGCGACCACGGAGATGCTCGAAACCCTGGAATCCGAACGCGACCGGATGACCCGGCGGGCCGAATGCCTGCTCCGCAACCGGGATGCCATCACCGAGTACCTCGACGCCGTCCGCGCTCGCCGTTGAGCCGAAGGGGACCTTCCCCGCGTCCGATGAGGGGAAAGCTCCCTTCGCCGCGTCGCATGTGGGGAAAGTCCCCTTCGGCTCTCCTTGGCCTTGACACCGCGTGAAAGCGCTTTCAGGATGTTCGTGGGAAAGCGCTTTCAAAGGAGAACGGATGACCACGCGGAAACTCGGCGTCGTGATGAACGGCGTCACCGGGCGGATGGGCTACCGGCAGCACCTGGTGCGCTCGGTGCTGGCGATCAGGGAGGCGGGCGGGGTCGAGCTGGCCGACGGGTCGCGGGTCCAGCTGGAGCCGGTCCTGGTGGGGCGTAACGCCGACAAGCTCGAAGAGATCGCCAAGCGGCACGGGCTGTCCCGCTGGACCACCGACCTCGACGCCGCGCTCGGCGACGACGACCTCCCGCTGTACTTCGACGCGCAGCTGACCGCCGTCCGGGAGAAGTCGATCGTCCGCGCCATCGACGCCGGCAAGCACATCTACACCGAAAAGCCGGTGGCGGAGTCGGTCGAAGGCGCGCTCGCCCTGGCGCGGCACGCGGAGGCGGCCGGAGTCAAGAACGGTGTCGTCCACGACAAGCTGTACCTCCCCGGCCTGCTCAAGCTGAAGCGGCTGATCGACAGCGGCTTCTTCGGCCAGGTGCTTTCCGTGCGCGGCGAGTTCGGGTACTGGGTCTTCGAAGGCGACTGGCAGGCGGCGCAGCGTCCGAGCTGGAACTACCGCGCCGAAGACGGTGGCGGCATCGTCGTCGACATGTTCTGCCACTGGAACTACGTACTGGAGAACCTTTTCGGCGCCGTCAACGCCGTGACCGCGAAAGCCGTCACCCACATCCCTGAGCGCGTCGACGAGAAGGGGGACTGGTACGCCGCCACGGCTGACGACGCCGCGTACGCGATCTTCGAGCTCGAAGGCGGGGTCATCGCCCAGCTCAACTCGTCCTGGTGCGTGCGGGTCCACCGCGACGAACTGGTGGAGTTCCAGGTCGACGGCACGCGCGGCAGCGCCGTCGCGGGTCTGCACAAATGCGTCATCCAGCCACGTGAGGCCACGCCGAAGCCGGTGTGGAACCCGGATCTGGCCGAGACCCGGTCGTACCGCGCGCAGTGGCAGGAAGTGCCGGACAACGAGGACTTCGGCAACGGTTTCCGCGCCCAGTGGGAGCAGTTCATCCGCCACGTCGTCGAGGACGCGCCGCATCCGTACGACTTCATGGCAGGCGTGCGCGGCATCCGGCTCGCGGAAGCGGGCCTCGAGTCTTCGCGGGAGAACCGCCGGATTTCGCTCGCCTAGTGTCGCGTGATCCTGCTTGCTTGACGTTGGGTTTCGTTCCTCGGACGGCGATCTCGCGTGATCAGACGGCGGTTACGCGTGATCAGACGGCGGTTACGCGTGATTGGACGGCGATCTCCGGAGATCGCCGTCTGATCACGGGTAAGACCTGCAGGATCACGCGACACTAGCGGCCGAAGACCGTTCCCGGGTCCTCGGCGATCAGCACCGAGATCTCCCGGATCTTGCGGTTCGTGTGCTGCGATGCGTCGGTGAGCCAGCGGAAGGCTTCTTCGGCGTTCAGTTCCAGACGTGCCATCACGATGCCCTTCGCGGTGGCGATGGCGTCCCTGGTCTCCAATGCGGCGACCAGGGTCTCCGCCTGTTTTTCGGCGGCGGCCCAGCGGGACGCGGTCAGGATGATCGCCGAGATCGCCGAAGTGAACATCGCGACCAGTGCCGCCTCGACCGGGTCGAAGGCGTTCTGCTCGAAGCTCCAGACGTTGAGCGCGCCCGTCAGCGGCTCGGTTTCACGCCGGTTGACATGCGATTCGTCGGGGACGAACAGCGGGCAGGCCAACGCGGTCCGCACGCCGAGCTGTTCGGCGGCGGCCGCGAAGTCCGGCCAGCGTTCGGCCGCGGTCTCCAGCCGGGTCCGGACGATCGTCCCGCTTTCGGCTGCCTCCAGGCAGGGGCCCTCGTCCGCGCTGTACTGCGCCTTGTCCAGGGGGAGCAGGGACTCGTCGGTGGTGGCGACGGTGCTCGGTTCGTTGTCGGAGTACAGCGTGACCGTGGCCGCGTCCGCGCCCGGCAGCAGGCCGACCACCTTCTTCGCCGCCCGCTCCAGCAAGTCGTCACGGGGCTCGTCGAGCCTCATCGACTCCGTGAGTTCCCGCAACGCCGACGCGGTGTCGCGAAACTGATCCATCGTGTCCCTTTCCCATGACCGGCCCGGCCACGCCGGCCTCCCCAAAACGTACTCGTTCCGGCTGTCCGGGCATTGGCCGATTCGGGGTAACCCTCGAACGGTGGACCGCCCGGTTCGGCGGTGAACAAGCCCTCACCGCGTGTGAGCCCATTTCCGGCCGAAGGACCTTTCGGTCCTGGTCCGGTCGTTGCTGAAGTGCGGAGTCCGTGCTTCACTCCTTGCGTGCCGTACCGACGTACCCCGAAGACACAGGCCAGACTGGACTCCCAGCGCGGGGAGATCCTGGCCGCCGCCATCGCACTGCTGGCGGAAACCGGCTACGCGGGCTGCTCGATGGCCGCGGTCGCCGCGCAGGCGGGCGTCGGCACCGGGAGCGTGTACCGCCAGTTCCCGTCCAAGGCCGATCTGGTCGTCGAGGTCTTCCGCGAGGTGGTTTCCCGCGAGGTCAAGGCCGTCGAAGCCGCCGCTGCCCAAGGCGACGTCCGGGAGCGGGTAGTCGCGGTGATCGAGACCTTCGCGGGCCGGGCGTTGAAGGCGCCGAGGCTGGCGTACGCCCTCCTGGCCGAACCGGTCGACGCCGTGGTGGAGGCCGAGCGGCTGGTGTTCCGCCGCGCGTTCCGCGAGGTCATCGCCAGGAACATCGCCGACGGGGTCGCGAGGGGACTGCTGCCCCCGCAGGACGCGGAAGCGACCGCCGCCGCGCTGGTCGGCGCCGGCGCGGAAATGCTGGTCGGTCCCCTGGCCGGGGATGGCGGTCCGGACACGATTCCGCACCTGGTCACGTTCACCCTCCGCGCGCTGGGGGGCTCCGATGACGTTTGAGACGCTCTCCTACCGCGTCGCGGATCGGAAGGCCTACCTGACGTTGAACCGTCCCGAACGGCTCAACGCGATCAACGACGTCATGCCCGGCGAGATCCGGCAGGCCGTGGAACGGGCGAACGAGGACGACGCGGTCCGGGTGATCGTGGTGCGGGGCGAGGGCCGGTCGTTCTGCGCCGGGTACGACCTCAAGCAGTTCGCCGAGCAGGACTCCGAAGGCCACTGGAACCAGGGCCCGGTGTGGGATCCGGTCAAGGACTACCGGGTGATGAAGCGCAACACCGACGACTTCTTCACCCTTTGGCGGTCGCTGAAACCCACGATCTGCCAGGTACAGGGACACGCTGTCGCGGGTGGCAGCGACATCGCGCTGTCGTGCGACGTACTGCTCATGGCGACCGACGCGCGCATCGGCTATCCGCCCGCACGGGTGTGGGGCTGCCCGACGACCGCGATGTGGGTCTATCGCGTCGGGGCCCAGCGCGCGAAACGGATGCTGCTCACCGGCGACACCATCGACGGCACCACCGCGGCGGACTGGGGGCTCGCGCTCGACGCGGTGGAACCAGGGAAACTGGAAGCCGCCACCGAGGAACTGGCCGGCCGGATGGCCGGGGTGCCGACGAACCAGCTGGTGATGCAGAAGCTGATGATCAACCAGGCCTACGACAACATGGGCCTGTCCGGCACCCAGACGCTCGCGACGCTCTTCGACGGCATCACCCGGCACACCCCGGAAGGCCGCTGGTTCCGCGAGTTCGCCGAACGCGACGGTTTTCACGAGGCGGTGGCCTATCGCGACTCCGGACAGGTCATCCCGGACGGCGGCGGACCGCTGCCGGAGAGCACGGATCCAAGGAGGTCGTCATGACCGCGAACACCGAAAGCGAACGGGTCGCCGAGCGCCTGCAACGTTCTTCCGCGCGGCTTTCCTACGACCCGGACGTCGACGTCGATTGGCTGGCACCGTTGGTCGACGGCGCCTACGGCAAGGCACCGGAACGATGTTCCCTGTACGGCACCGCATTGTGGGAACGGCTCGACGAGGACCAGCGTGCCGAACTGAGCCGTCAGGAGGCCGCGGCCGCGGCGGCGTCGGGGATCTGGTTCGAGCTGATCCTGATGCAGGGCCTGGTGCGCCACGTCTACAACAGCGATCCGACGACGCACAACGCCCAGTACGCGCTCACCGAGATCGCCGACGAATGCCGTCACAGCACCATGTTCGCCCGCTCGATCGCGAAGACCGGCGGCGTCGTCCGTCGCCCCAGCCGCTCGGCGCACCGGGCGGGCAAAGTGTTCGGCGCCGTCTGCGGTCCGGCGCTGCTGTTCGCCGGAGCCATCTATGTCGAAGAACTCGCCGACGGCATGCAACGCGAGATGATGCGCGACCCCAGCCTGCAGCCGATGATCCGGATGATCTCGCGTATCCACGTTATCGAGGAAGCGCGCCACATCAGCTTCGCCAAGGACGAACTGGGCCGGGCGTGGGCCCGCCACGGTCGCGTCGGCCGCGAACTGATCCGCTGGGCGATCGCCGCCATGGCCTATGTGGCGACGTCGGAGTTGTTGCACCCCAAGGCATACACCTCCGTCGGCCTCGACCCCCGCGAAGCAGGCCAAGTCGCCGCCTCGAACCCGCACTGGCGCCGGACGAAGGCGTCGTGGGCGGCAAAGGCCGTCGAGTACTTCACCGAGATCGGTCTCATCGGCGGCCCGAGCCGCCGTCTGTGGCGCCGCGCCGGCGTCCTCGACTGAACGACGACGAAAGGAACCCATGTCCGCACGCACCGGCCAGGTCCTCGGCCTCACCATCGCCGCGACCGGTCTCGCCCACTTCGCCGCCCCGGCGGCGTTCGAACCCGTGACGAAGATGGCCTTCGCCGACGACGTCCGCAGCTGGACGTATCGCAACGGAGCCACCGAACTCGCCATCGGGCTCGCGATCGCGGCGGCCCCCACCCGGAAGGCAGGGGTCGCGGGGCTGGCCGTCTACGCGGGATGGCTGGCACGCCGGGTTCTTTCACGGCGCTGAGAGCTTCGAGGACTCGCGCGCCGACGAAGGCGGCGGTGAAGCTGCCGTGGGGCTCGGGACGCGGGCGCACGAGGCGCGCTCGGTCGTCTGAGACTGGGGCTTCACCCGTTCGCGACTGTGATGAATGGCGCCACCAGACGGCCTCGCCAGGGATACCGGGCTATCGTCGAGCTCAGCACTTCGTTGCCCTTCACCGCACGAGCCCGATCCCCGCTCGTAGCGTTGAGGGACCGCTCTGGACCCGGCGGCGCTCGTTGTGTCGCGACGGCGACCACGCACGAGCCGGCGAGCCGTCCGCAGCGAGAGGCTCCGATCATGGCCGACCTCCGGCGTGAGCCGTGTGGCCACGACGACGTCCGGCGAGCGGTGCCGCGCCTGGTGCGGGCGGCCGCGATGCTGGCTCCCGCGGTGGCCTTCCTCGTCCGTCGCGGGGTTTCCCGCCGTCGGTCTCGCGGGTCCAGCTCACGAAGAGCGTCGACGCCGCGGCGAACTGGCTCACCACCGGACCCCCCACCTCAGTGCCGCGCCGAGCACGGCGGCGACCGTCGGCGGGGTGCCGGCGCAGATGCTGATCTTCCAGCTCGCGTCAGCCACGTGCGCGCGAGGATGGCAGACGTCCACGCGAGCAGGCCCGCGGAATCCGGCCCGCCCGAAGCCGGCCTCGACCGGGAACCCGAACTACGTCAAGGAGATCCCCATGACCACGACGACCCGAGAACTCGATCAGGCCCAGGTGGAACTCATCGGCGAGGAACTGGATTCGCTGCGCCAACGGGTGGTGGCGGATCTCGGCGCGGAAGACGCCGACTACATCCGCCGCGTCGTCGCGGTGCAACGGCTCAGTGAGGTGTCAGGCCGGGTGCTCCTGTTCGCGGGCTGGTTCCCGCCGGCGTGGATCGCGGGCGTCGGCGCACTGTCGTTGTCGAAGATCTTGGACAACATGGAGATCGGCCACAACGTCCTGCACGGTCAGTACGACTGGATGAAGGACCCGACGCTGAATTCGCGGACCTTCGAATGGGACATGGTCTGCCCGGGCGAACAGTGGCGCCGCTCGCACAACTTCATGCACCACACCTACACCAACATCCTCGACAAGGATCGCGACGTCGGTTACGGCATCATCCGGATCACCGAAGACCAGAAGTGGAATCCGTACTACCTCGGCAATCCGCTCTACGCGGCCGCGCAGGCACTGTTCTTCGAGTACGGGATCATGCTGCACGACCTCGAAGCGGACAGGATCGTGCAAGGCCGCCGGTCATGGGCGGACGTCCGCCCGCTGCTCGGCCCGATGCTGCGCAAGGTGGGGCGGCAGGCGGGCAAGGACTACGTGCTGTTCCCCGCGCTGACCGGGCTGCTGTTCCCGGTGACCCTGGCGGCGAACGTCAGCGCGAACCTGATCCGCAATCTCTGGGCCTTCTCCATCATCTTCTGCGGCCACTTCCCCGACGGCGCCGAGGTGTTCACCGAAGAGGAGAGTGAGGCCGAGAGCAAGGGGCAGTGGTACCTGCGCCAGATGCTCGGCTCCGCGAACATCACCGGAAGCCCGCTGTTCCACCTGTTGTCAGGGAACCTCAGTCACCAGATCGAGCACCACCTGTTCCCGGACATCCCGTCCCGCCGCTATCCGCAGATCGCGGCCGAGGTGCGGGAGATCTGCGAGAAGCACGATCTGCCCTACAACACCGGTTCCCTGTCGAAACAACTCGGCTCGGTCATTCGCAAGATCTTCCGTCTCGCTTTGCCATGACCGAACGGCTTCTCGGTGATTCGACAGCCGGTTGATCATCGAGCAGGCGAAGGGCGTCCTTCCGCGCGCGGCCATGATCCGGGCAGGGAACACGCCTTCGCCGCCCTGCGCGGTTGAGCGCGACCGGCAGGTCCGGTGCGGAAGAACCGGCCACCAGGTGCGGGCCGGGAAGGCGATGGATCCGGCATTCGGGGGTCACGACCTCCTCCCCTTGGTCACCATAGACAGTCCTTAGTGGACTGTGTCTCGTTCCTTCTTACGAGGACGGCGGGACTGGAGCCCTCTGTACGCACGTTTTCGTGCGACACGGATTTCGACTGTACAATGGAAAACACCGAGAGTATTCCGCACGTCGGAGAACGACCGATGTCACCTTCGGTTCTTCATCGACGCCGGCCTGCGTGGCCGGAGACCGGAGCCGAACTTGTGCGCCGCCGATCGGCTGAAAATCAAGCCCCGCAACTCCGAGAGCGGTTTCGTCGACGGCGCCTGGTGACCCCGGTCCCGTGATTTGACGAGCGAGGTGCCCGAGCTCGCCACGGCGCTCAATGGCCGGATCGGCCCGGTGTGGCGGGTGGCGTTCCAGCCGACGGTCTGGGCGGTCACGGTCCGCGAGCTGATCTGTCAGGGCCGGTTGGTCAAACTGGAGGGAATCGACTCGCAGAGCGTCCATCTCGTGCATGTGACCGGCGGGAACATGGACCGGGTCACGCTCCTGGTCATCCCGCCGGAGGCGGGTCCGGTGGCCGCCGAGCGCGTGCTGCTCGCGGCCTCCGGGCAGAACAACGTGGCCGGCCCGGAGGCGCTCCTCGACGAGTTCGGCGCGCGGCCCGCCCCGGAAAACGCCCTCGCCCGTTGGGAGTCCGAAGGCGGACATGGCGACACTGCCGTGACAGGCGCGTGAGCTGCGGGCGCAGTGAATCGACCGTGGCCCACTGGGTTTCGGTGTCGCAAACACTGAGGAAGAAGATCCCCTGCCGCCACGCGTAAACCGCGTTCTTGACCGCGATCAACGCGGTGTGCCGGTCGGTGGTGGGCACGGTCGTGCGGTGCACCGGCTGCGGCCCCGTGTGGCGTCAAGACACCACCCTCGCCGCCGAGCCCAGGGGAATGGTTTGAGATGGGCCAGGGCCAGAAGTGCTCCCAGGCATACCGCGATCTACCGAGGTAGTGAACGGGGGGCGTGCTTGAGAGCCTTGAGCGACCTGACCTTCGCTACGCAAGACTCAACCGTGTCTTGCGCCGTGTACTTGAACGGCGGTCTGATGCTGCTCACCAAGACTCGGCGCTCTCAGCCATTTCCGGTGCGGGCATAGCCATGGTTTGGTCCCGCTCGTGGTCCACCACGTCCACGTGTACGAGGACTTCTATCGCCAACCGAACTGTCATAGGTGCGCTCCGGGTTTGTCTGAGCTGAAGTGCTTCGCTCGAGCAGAAGGGGCTGCGGTGAGGACGGGCGCGCCGGTGGCGGCGAGGATGTCGTCGGGGGTGACGCCGGGTGCGGTTTCGGCGAGCTGGAGCCCGTCGTCGGTGACGTCGAGGACGCCGAGGTCGGTGATGATGCGGTTGATGCACCTGCGGCCGGTGAGCGGCAGGGTGCATTCCTCCACGATTTTGCGGCTGCCGTCGCGGGCGGTGTGTTCGGTGAGTGCGACGACGTGGCGTGCGCCGTGGACGAGGTCCATCGCGCCGCCCATGCCTTTGATCATTTTCCCGGGGATCATCCAGTTCGCGAGGTCACCCTTGGCGGAGATCTGCATGGCGCCGAGGATCGCGGTGTCGATGTGGCCGCCGCGGATCATGGCGAAGGATTGCGCGGAGTCGAAGAAGCTGGCTCCGGGGAGTGTGGTGACGGTTTCTTTTCCGGCGTTGATGAGGTCGGGGTCGACCTGTGAGTCACGGGGGTAGGGGCCGGTGCCGAGGATGCCGTTCTCGGAGTGCAGGACGACGTGGATTCCCGCTGGAATGTGGTCGGGAACGAGGGTGGGCAGGCCGATGCCGAGGTTGACGTAGCTGCCGTCGGCGAGTTCGGCGGCGGCGCGGGCGGCCATCTGGTCGCGTGTCCACGGCATCAGTCGGTGGTCCTTTCACTGGTGGTGCGGCGTTCGATGGGTTTGTCCACGGCCTGCTCGGGCGTGAGTTCCACGACGCGCTGGACATGGATACCCGGTACATGGATCTGGTCGGGGTCGAGGGTGCCGGGTTCGACGAGTTCTTCGACTTCCGCGATGGTGATGCGCCCGGCGGCCGCGGCCAGCGGGTTGAAGTTGGCCGCCGACCGGCGGAAGACCAGGTTTCCGTGCCGATCCCCGCGATAGGCGTGTACCAAGGCGAAATCGCAGGTGATGGCTTGTTCGAGGACATGGTCGCGGCCATCGAACTCGCGGGTCTCGCGCGGCGGGGACGCGACCGCGACCGTGCCGTCCTCGGCGTAGCGCCAGGGCAGACCGCCGTCGGCGATCTGCGTGCCGACTCCGGCGGGGGTGAAGAACGCGGGGATACCGGCGCCTCCGGCGCGTAACCGCTCGGCGAGTGTGCCTTGGGGGATGAGTTCGACCTCGAGTTCGCCCGCCAGGTATTGGCGGGCGAACTCCTTGTTCTCGCCGACATAGGACGCGACGACCCGCGCGACTCGGCCGGATTCCAACAGGACTCCGAGTCCTCGTCCGTCCGTGCCGCAGTTGTTCGACACGAGGCTCAGCCTGGACGCTTCGGTTCCGTGCACGGCGTGGATGAGGGTCTGGGGTATGCCGCAGAGTCCGAAGCCGCCGACGGCCAGGGACGCTCCGTCGTGGATATCTGCCACCGCCTCGGCGGCAGTGGCGACGAGTTTGTTCATGGAGAAACCGCTCCTGGTGGGGTCATGGTGTTCCCGGCCGGGGGGCCGGGCCGGTGGATGCCGCTACGCGCAGGTGCTGTCTTTGACGTAGTAGTTCGTGCCGGTCTGACGCAGTTTCGTTGCTGTGTAAAGGTTGTTGAGGCCGAGGTTCTGGTCGGAACCGTTGGCCAAGGCGTAGCCATAGCTGTTGTGCGCCCGGCCGGCGACCACGTGGCTGTAGTTGGATCCGGAGAAGCACTGACCGGACGGAGTGCTGGTGGGCGGTGCCGTCGTGCTGGTCGGCGTCGCCGTGCCGGTCGGCGGGTTCTCGTGGGCGACGATGAACGCGCGCATCGCGGCGAACGCGGTAGCGTCTTTGACGATGGTGAAGTGCGTCGGCGCCATCGGCCCGGAGAGCAGGTAGTTGTCGTCGGCGCCCGCGAGTTTGGCGGTGTCGTAAGGTGCCGCGTTGGTGTCTTTGACCGACCGGACGGTCAGGTACGCGACCTGCGGGTGGCCCGGCACTTCGGTGCCGGAGTTCAGCTCACGCAGGAACGGGGAATTCGCCGAGCCGAACTGCTGACAGGACACATAGAACTGACAGCCGTTGTTCGTGGTGCCGTGCTGCGGGCCCGCGTAGCCGATGTACTGCGAAACCTTGTCGGCGCCACCGAGGTTCTTGATGTAGTAGCGGGCCGCCAGCGTGGACGCGGACCAAGTCGCGAGCACGACCTTGGACGCGCCGGTCTGCGAGCGCACCTGATCGACCTTGGTGCCGAGTTCCTGGGCGGCCTTGGCGAGGTCCTGGGTCATGCTGCTGCTGTCGGTCCAGGTGAACAGCCGGTTCGCCGCCCAGCCGTTGGACTGCAGGTTCGACTTCATCGCGTCCATATTGGACGGCGTGCCGGTCATGCCGGGCACCAGGATCACCGGGTCGTGTGTCGCGGCGGTCGTCTCGGCGTTGGCCGAGTACGACGTCAACGCGACTACCGTCGTGACCACCGCGACCAGCGCGGCGGACGTGGCAGCCAACAGTCGCGTCCGTCGGTTCGGGCGGTTTCGCGAGGTGAAAGACGGCTGGGTATTCGCAGGCATCGTTGCCTCCTTGAGCTACGGTACTCACGCGAAATCGCTCGAAGCGTTTCGTGCTCTCGGTGCCTGAAGGGCCGTTTGATCCGAGGTGGCAACACTGTAGGTACAAGGCACCCCGGTAGCGATATGTGCAGAGGACACACTCTTGCGTGGGTACGCATGTGTTACCCGCTGCCATGCCTTGGACCTCGTACCCAGGGAGTGACACGTGGACATCGACGAGGGCCCGGAAGTGTGTTTCCCGCCCATATGTTCGGTGGTCCGGCACCCATATCGTGTGGCTCACTCGCAAGTCTTACTCACGGTCGAGGCATTCGCGGACAGGTTACCGGCCCACCGGGCGACGTCTTCTCGGTGACGCCCCCTCGTAGTCAGGCTTCCTCGTGTCTCGTGGCCGACCAGGTTCAAACCTCCTCGTGAAGGAAGTCGTTCAGTGACCCGTTTCGGCATCATCGGCGGCGGCCTCATGGGCCATGGCATCGCCGTCGCCCTGGCCCAAGCCGGCCACCAGGTCGGTGTCTTCGACATCGACCCCGCCGTCCTGAAAAGTCTCGACGACCGTGTCGGCCAGGCGTTGTCGCGCATCGGCGTTCCGCCCGGCCAGATTCGCACGGTTCAGGAGCGCATCGCCCCCGTTGCCTCGCTGCCCGAGCTGGCGCGGCAGTCGGAGATCGTCGTGGAGGCGGTATCGGAACGCTTGGCGGTCAAGCACGACGTACTGGCGGCCATCGAGTCCGACATCGCGCCGGACACTCCGATCTGGACGAACACGTCGGTGCTGTCGATCAGCAAGGTGGCCCACGCGATGGCCCACCCGCAGCGCCTGGTCGGCGTGCACTGGTGGAACCCGCCTTATCTGATTCCCCTGGTAGAGATCGCGCCAGGTGAGGACTCCGACGCGAATGTCGTCGAACACGCCTATGACCTGATCGCGTCGCTGGGCAAGACCACGGTCCGGCTGCACCGGGACGTACCGGGGTTCATCGGGAACCGCCTGCAGTTCGCGCTGGTGAGAGAGGCCCTCTACCTGCTCGACGAGGGTGTGTGCGAGCCGGAGACGATCGACACCGTCGTCCGCGCCAGCCTCGGGCTGCGCTGGGCCGCCGTGGGGCCGATGGAGAACGCCGACTACATCGGACTGGACCTTACCCGCGCGATCCTGGCCAACCTGGCGCACGACCTGTCCACCCAGACGAACTCGTTCCCCACCCTCGACCAGCTCCTGGAGCAGGCCCGCACGGGCCGCCCCACGGGGAGCGGGCTGCTCACCTGGCCGGACGGACGCGGGGACGAAGTGGCCGCGCGCCTGGAAGCCGGGATCCGCCGAGGCCTTTCCGCGAACTGACTCGCCACCCCGGTCATCGAAGGTCACACTGTGCACAAGCGTGGTCGAACGCGCGGCGGGACGTGCCGTTGCCCATCAGGAGGATCGATGCGGACGAAAGGTGAATCCCTGCTTCAGCTACTGCAGCAGGACGCGGACATCAGTGCCTTCGACACCGCCGTGACGCGGGCACGGGCGGCGAACCTGGCTCCCGACGAGCTGGCCGAAGTCGAGCGTGAACGCGCGATCGCGCTGCGATTGCGCGAGACCCTCATCCGGCACCGCCGCAACGAAGCCGAACTGCAACTGCTCAACGACACGGCCAACGACCTGGCTTCCATCCGCGACCTCGACTCGATCCTGCAGGCCATCGCCGACCGGGCCCGGCGTCTGCTGGAATGCGACCTGGCCTACATCAGCCTCAGCGACAACGACCGCGGTGACTGCTTCATCAAGGCGGCGTCGGGCAACATCTCCGGCCTGCTCGTCGGCCTGCGGCTCGCTCCAGGCTGCGGGCTCGGCGGCATGGTCGCCCGGACTGGTGAGCCCTACAGCGTCGAGTCCTACCTGCTCGACACCACGCTCACGCACACCGGGCCGGTCGACAGGACTGTCACGGCCGAGGGTATCGACTCGCTCCTCGGTGTCCCGGTGAAGCTCAAGCAAGAGGTGATCGGGGTCCTGCTGGCAGCCCACCGTGCGGTACGGACTTTCAGCAGCCGTGACATCAACGCGCTCAGCATGCTCGCCAACCACGCCGCTGTGGCAATTCAGAACTCCCGGCTGCTGACCGCCGCCCAATCCGCGGTCGAAGACCTGCGCATCGCGAACTCGACCATCGGTTCCCACGTCGATGACCTGGAACGCACCGCCGAGGTGCACGAACGCCTCACCAAACTGGTCATCCAAGGCAAGGGCGTCGACGAAGTCGTTCAAGCGACCGCCGCCGCGGTGCCCGGTGAGGTCGTGGTCGTGGACGAACACGGCGTCGCGATCGCCACCTCGGGCGACGACGGGGACGCGCCCCTGGTGGAGCTGGCCGAGATAGGGGTCGAGGCCCGTCGATCCGGTCATACCCTCGTGCGGGAGCATCTTTGCGTCGTGCCGATGATCACCGAATCCGAGCCATTGGGCACCATCGTCCACATCGGCCCGTCGACGATCAGCGACACCGACCGGCGCATCCTGGAGCGTGCCGCCCTGGTCGCCGCGCTGGTCTTGGTCACCCGGCGGCGGATGGCCGAAGCCGAAGCGCGGGTGCGCGGCGAACTGCTCGGCGAACTCCTCACCCAGCAGGCCCAGGACTACGACCTGCTGCGGCGGCGTGCGGCGATCCTCGGCGTCGACCTCGACGTGTGCCAGGTCATGGTCGTCGCTCACCTGGAAGGCCCCGCGCGCGAGCGGATCTATCCCGCCATCGCCGCGCTGGCACGCCGCTTCCGCGGCCTGGCCACCCACCATCACGACGCGGTCGTGCTGCTGGCACCCGGCGACGAACCACGCGCGGTCGCTCGCGCCGCGTCCCGCGAGCTCGCCCGCGCCTCTCGTCACCGTGTCACCGCCGGCGTGGCCAGGGTGCCGCACCCCACCTCGATCATCGCCGCCCATGACGAAGCCACCCAATGCATGCGCGCCCTGCTGGCCCTCGGCCGTCACGGTGACACAGCCGAAGCAGGCGACCTCGGCTTCGTCGGCACCTTGTTCAACGGCCACCCCGATCTGAGCGGCTTCATCAACGCCACCATCGGACCGATCCTGGACTACGACCGGGTCAACCGGACCGAACTCCTGCACACTCTCGAAGTCTTCTGCGCCACCAACCACAACGCCCGCACCACCGCGCAGACACTGCATTTGCACCACAACACGGTGTCCCAGCGCCTCGGCCGCATCAGTCACCTCATCGGCGACACCTGGCGTCACGCCGATCAGCTCCTGGAGATCCAAGTCGCGTTGCGCCTGCTCAAGGTCACTACCTCGCATCCACGCGCCGAATCGGCGGACGAGGCGTGATGCAGAGCCATGTCGCGACATGGCTCTACATCGAATATGGGACTAAAGGCCAGTCGCGTGGGGAAGTCGGTCAGAAACACACCGCGAGTGTCACATCCGAACAGTCGCCAACAGAATCCAGTGTGCCCCGCGCACATCGCGATGAGTGGTCGTCGCTGCCTAGCCTGATGGCCGAACCGGGATACGAACGATGGAGGTCATCATGAAGGTCTTCCGAACGGCCGCGGTGGTGACCCCGTTGCTCGCCACGCTCGTCATGCCGCTCGCGGCACACGCTCAGCAGTCAGCGTCCGGGCTCTGCGCCGACCTCGACGGCGTCCAGATTCCCGCCGCCGCGATCAGCCTGCCCACCTCCGGCGGTCAGGTCACCGCGACCCGGCTGGTCGCCGCCACCGCGACGATCGGGGAGTACTGCTCGGTCGATGCCGCGATCCGGCCCGTGGACCCGAACGCCCCCCGGATCAAGATGCAACTGGCCTTGCCGACCCAGTGGAATCACAGCTCGCTGATGTTCGGTGGAGGCGGCTACGACGGCACCATCCCCAACATCGCGGGCAACGTCCCGTTCGGACCCGCCGATCAACCCGTACCCCTCGCCCGTGGCTACGCCGTCTTCGCCAGCGACTCCGGGCACCAGGCCACGCCCGGATTCCCGCCGAGCACCACCCTCGACGGCTCGTTCGGTCTCAACGACGAAGCGGTGCGGAACTTCGCGGGCGACGCGCTGAAGAAGACCAGGGACACGGCCGTCCACCTCATCTCCCGGCGTTATCCCGGTGCACACCCGGCCCACAGCTTCTTCGCCGGAGGCTCCACCGGCGGACGGGAAGCGCTCGCCGTGGCGCAGCGCTGGCCCACCGCGTTCGACGGGGTGATCGCGGTCTATCCCGCGTGGAACGCCGCCAGTCTCGACCTGTTCTTCGGCTACGAGACGCGGGTCTTGTCCCAGCCAGGTGCCTTTCTCAACCCCGCCGAGCAAGCCGTGCTCTACCGCGGCGTCATCGACGCCTGCGACCGCCGTGACGGCCTCACCGACGGCGTCGTGTCCAATCCGGACGGCTGCCATTACCACCCCTGGGCCTTGCGCTGCCCCGGTGGGAAGGACACCGCGGACACCTGCCTGTCCGACACCCAGATCAACGCCGTCGTGCGGCTCTCCTCGCCGTTGTACTGGAACTACCGCCTCGGCAGCGGCGAGCGAGGCTACCCCGGCTTCCCGTTCCTGTCCGGAGCCAAAATGAGCACGCCTCTGCTCGGCATGGGAACTCAGGCACCTGCCCACCCGATGCCGACGACAGCCGGGTACGGACCGCAGTTCTGGGACCAGTGGACGCGGTACTTCGTCACCCGCGACCCGTCCTTCAACTCCCTCACCCTCGACCCGCGAGCCCCCGGTGAATGGAAGCAGCGGATCAGCGACCTGTCGCAACTGCAGGACGTCAACAATCCCGATCTGCGTCCTTTCGCACGGGCGGGCGGCAAGCTGCTGATGCTGCACGGCGCCGCCGACGAATTGGTCAGCTCTCGCTCCACCGCCGAGTACTTCGGACGCGTCCAGCGGACCGTCGGACGTCAGGCCACCGATCGGTTCGCCAGGTTCTATGTCGTGCCCGGCGCCAACCACGTCAACGTCGGCGCGGCCTTCGCCGCAGGCTGGGACTCGCTCGGCGCGCTGGAAACCTGGACCGGGCAAGGGAAATCGCCCGTCCACCCGGTCGTCACCGACGTCAACCCCACGGCAGGACAACGCACCCGCCCCCTGTGCCAGTACCCGACGTGGCCACGCTACACCGGCGGAGATCCGGACAACGCCCACAGCTTCACCTGCCAGAGATAACAACTCTTCAGCCGCAGCAGCGAATAGCACCCTTCCCCACCCCTCCGGTCGAAGGCCGGGAGGGCTACCAGTGGAGTCTCAATGACGAGAACGCACGAATCCACCACGCCTCGGACCAGCATGGGCCGGGTCGTCGCCGCCAGCCTGGTCGGCACCGCCGTCGAGTGGTACGACTTCTTCCTCTACGGCTCGGCCGCGGCGCTGGTGTTCAACAAGCTCTTCTTCCCCAACAGCGACCCGCTCGTCGGGGTGATGCTCGCGTTCCTGACCTACGCGCTCGGTTTCGTCGCCCGCCCCATCGGCGGCCTGGTCTTCGGCCACTTCGGTGACCGCCTCGGCCGCAAGAAGCTCCTCATGGTCAGCCTCATGCTCATGGGCGTGTCCACCGCCGCCATCGGCCTGCTCCCCACCTACGGATCGATCGGCATCTGGGCGGCGGTGCTGCTGACCAGCCTGCGGCTGGTGCAAGGTTTCGCCGTCGGCGGCGAATGGGGCGGCGCCGTGCTGCTGGTCAGCGAACACGGCTCCGCCGAGCGTCGCGGATTCTGGGCGAGCTGGCCACAGGCGGGCGTCCCGATCGGCAACCTGCTGGCCACCGCCGTCCTGGCGATCCTCGCCGGAACGATGGACGAAGCGGCCTTCCTCAGCTGGGGCTGGCGCATCCCCTTCCTGCTTTCCGCCGCGCTCGTCGTCCTCGGCTTCTGGATCCGCACGGCGGTCGAAGACGCCCCGTCGTTCATCAAGGCGAAAGCGCTGGCAGACGCCGGTGAAACTCCGCGCCGGGCACCCGCCCTGGAAGCACTACGCCGCCACCCCAAGGAAATCGCGATCTGCATGGCCGCACGGGTCGGGGAGAACGTCTCCTACTACGTCATCACCGCGTTCGTGCTCACCTACGTCACGACCCACCTCAAACTCTCCAGCGGCGTCGTCCTCACCGCTCTGCTGGTCGCCAACGCCGTCCACCTGGTGGCGATCCCACTGTTCGGCGCACTGTCCGATCGGGTCGGCCGGCGGCCGGTGTACCTGGCGGGCGCCATCGGGACCGCCGCATGGGCGCCGGTGTTCTTCCACCTTCTCGACACCCGCCAACCCGCACTCATCATCCTGGCGGTGACCGGTGGCCTGTTCATGCACGCCGCCATGTACGGCCCGCAGGCGGCGTTCTTCGCCGAGCAATTCGACATCAGCGTCCGCTACAGCGCCACCTCCATCGGCTACCAGGTCACCTCGATCTTCGCCGGTTCTCTCGCCCCGATCATCGCCGTCGCGCTGCTGCGGAACTACGGCAACGGCACGCCGATCGCCATCTACATCGCCATCGCCGCCGCCATCTCGGTCCTCGGCATCCTGGCAGCCAAAGAAACCCGACGCCGCAACATTTCGGAACTTCCGACCCACTGAATCACGGCTTGCTTCACCGCCACGGCTTGAGAAAGCAGACACTCATGACGGACGCGGTCATCGTTGACGCCCTGCGAACGCCGATCGGCAAAGGGAAACCCAACGGCGCACTTGTGGCTGCGGCCGGCCATGGCGAGTCGATGGCGAATCGCTCGCACGAGGGGTAGCGGGCGCTGGCACCAGGACGCGGCAGCGGTGACGCCGTGGTGTGGCCCGGCCATGAAGAAGTACATCGACACCTTGTCCTGGGCGCCGGGCCCGTTCTTCAGAGAGGACCGGGCGCCCAGCGCCGCTCCGGAGCCGCGAATGACGGTTCGACATGAGGAACTGGTGAGGATTCCGCTGCCTGATCGACAGTGCCGAGGCGAACCACGGGAGTCGGAATTCCATGAATAGGCGTGGGTAATCCGAATTGGATATGAATGCGCGCAGAAGGCTCTCGTGTGCAAGTCGGAATACCGGTCTGATTCACGTTGTCGGCGTTGCGTGATGATGTTCAGGGGTGTGCAGTTCGTGCAGTCGCAGCGCGAGTTGGATTTCCAGTTTTCGGTCCGGGGCTTGCCAGTCCGGGCCGAGGAGTTTGCCGATCCGGTCCAGGCGCTGGCCGACGGTGTTGGCGTGGACGTGGATGGTGTCCTTCGTGCGGGGGATGCTGCAGCCGCTCGCGAAGTAGGCCTTGAGGGTGCGGACCAGTTCGGTTCCGCGGTTGCGGTCATAGTCGAAGATCGGGCCCAGTGTCTCGTGGATGAAGCCGGTGTGATCGGCGTGGTCGGCGAGTACGAGGCCGATGAAACCCAGTTCTGCCATCGAGGCTCCCGTGCCTTCGCGGCCCAGCCGGAGCAGCGCGCGCAGGCAGCGGGTTGCTTCGTGGTAGGCGGCGGCGAGATCGGGGGGACCGGAGGCCGGGCCGCCCGCCGCGACGGTGATCGGCAGGCCCGCGTGGGAGCCGAGCGCGGAGGCGATGCGGGCGGCCAGGGCCCCGGGCGTATCGGTGGAGGCCAGGAGTACGACCTGCTCGGCGTGGATGCCGCTGAGGGCCGCGAAGGGGGCGGCTGCCGCGGCCAGGCGTCGCCGGGACACCTCGCCGGCGTGGACGATGAAGACCGCGTGCCGGGCGGTCAGGTCCACGCCGAGGCGATGGCCGCGCTCGATGAGGGCGGAGGGGTTGCGCTCAGGTGCGGTGAGCAGGTCGGTGAGTAGTTCACCGCGGACTTCGTCCTCGGCCTTGGCTGCCGAGCGGCGCAGCATCTGCAGCAGTGCGGTCACCACGGCGGCGCGCTCGAAGAGACGTCGATCGGCGGCGGAGAGGCTGGTGTCGGTGCGCAGCACGATGCTGCCGAGCAGTTCAGGTCCTGCTTGCACAGCACAGACCCAACCCCCTGAGGTGACTGTGGCGCGGCCGGAGTTGTGGGACGCGGTGACAGCCTGGGGGTCCGGCGGGGCCGTGGGCAGTCCGGCGTGGGCGAGTTGCCCGCCGTCGTTGGTGTACACGCCGATGCCGCCGTGCAGTACGTCGGCGACCGCGGCGGCGACGGCGGAGGTGTTCTCGCCGCGCAGCACCAGGTCCATCAGCCGGTCGTGGGCTTCCTCGGCTCGCTCCATCGTTTGGCTGTGGGTGCTGAGTTCTGCCAGTAGCCGCGCGTTGTCCAACGCGATGGCGGCGTGGTCGGCGAGAGAGGACAGCAGGGCTATTTCGTCGGGTGTGAATTCCCGGGGGGTGCGGTCCGCGGCGTACAGCACGCCGGTGACGGTTTCGCCTACCGTCAGCGGTACCGCGAGCAAGGCGGTCAGGCCTTCGTCGCGGACCGCGTCGTCCACTGGCTCGGAGTGCAGGAAGTGCTTGTCGGAGCGGTAGTCGGGGGTGGTGTACGGGCGCGCGGTCTGTGCGACCAGGCCACCGATTCCCACCCCTAGTTTCATTCTGACCTGTGGGAACAGCTTCGACACCGAGCCGTCTGCGATCTGCATCCGGGTGACGCCCGCGGCGGCGTCGGTGAGGGTGAGGTAGGACAGGTCGACACCGAGCAGCCTGCGGGCGCGGTGCACGATGGACTGCAGTACCTCGCCCGGATCACGCAGTCGCGCCAGATCGCCCGCGGTGTCGAACAACGCCGCCAGCTCGGTCTCTCGTCGCCGGTGCCCGCGCAGCGTCGCGCTGATGCGCAGTGCGGCCTTGAAGGCCGCGGCTGCTGAGGGCTCCTCGACCGTCACCCGCGCCAATTCATCGCTGTCCGCGCCGCCGGCGAGCAACTCGAGAAGTCGAGTGGGGACGTCGTTGTCCATGGACCTGTCTCCTCACTGCACAGCGTTGTGCAGGGCCTTGCTCGATGGGTTCTCGACTTCGTTTCTCGGCGCAGAGAGCGTCTTTTGGCTTCGCTGGGGGAGGTAGCGGGGTTGAGCAACGGGCAGGCGACGCGAAAGGTGGTCGAGTCCTGTGCCGCCCGAGGTGCGGTGCTCAGCCAGCATGCCCGAAATAGGGGTTTCCTTTGATTCGACCGTGGGAGGCTCTGGACGAAACCGCACTTCCTCCCGGCCGCTGACCGCCGCTGAAACGCGGCAATGAGCGCGTAGGCGCGTCGGCTGCACCTGGAGCGTGGTGGAAACCACGGCGTCCCGATCCTCTTTCCATACGTCGCCTCCTGCTCGCAATGTTGCTGTCAACAGTGTGACCTCATATGCGTGGCCGACAATGTTCGGTTCTCACATACCAGGAGGCGTCGGGATGTTTCCTCGAAACATTGGTCCTGGGCTGCCTTGAATTTCTTGTTCGCGGCAGGTGAAAACCGTCATCGCTGACCTGGACCGGACTTGGTCGGCTTTGGCGGAGCGAATGGCATATGAGCCTGATCTGTCAAGGTCGATACTCGGGTCCGCTCGTGCCGCAGCGTCAAGGCACGTCACGCGACGAGGGCAAGGCTCCGACCCCCCAGTTCGCATCGACCGCGGCGCGGAACGCGACCGCTGTGGGCTTCGGCGCCGGGCGCACCGTCGAAGTGTTCCACCATCAGAAACGAGCGGGGAGCCCGACCGGTGTCGGGCTCCCCGCTCGTCGTGTGCGGGTGTGGTCAGGCGCCGGGGACGGCCTGGGCTTTGGCGTTGCGTTCGTAGATCGACCAGAACTGTGAGGAGCAGTAGGTGCAGTTCGGGCCGAAGTAGAGGCCTCGGGCTTGTTCGTCGCGCATGAGGTGGAGACGGAACCAGGAGGTGATGGTGCCGTGCAGGGCGGGGATGCTGTAGTGGTCGGCACCGCGTTGTTCGGCGAAGATGGCGGGGACCTGGGTGGCCTGGTTGTAGGGGGTGCGGACGACGATCGGCACGATGGTGGGGTCGTTCTGGCCGGCGATGAACAGTGCGGGGCCGCGTAACCGGTTGCCGTTGGTGGTCGCGAGGGGGTAGATCGGGGCGATGGTGTCCACGCGGGGGTCGGCTCCGGCGTCGATCGCCGCGCCGCCGCCGAAGGAGTGGCCGGTGGCGCCGACGTTGGTCAGGTCGACCTTGCCCTGCAAGGGGCTGCCGGCGCGGTTGTTCTCCGCGGTCACGTAGTCCAGGCCCTGAAGCATGGGGGCCGCGTTGCCCGCGTTGCCCTCCGCCGCGGCGACGACGAAGCCGTGGGAGGCGAGGTGGTTGAGCAGCGGGAGATACCGGTCCAGCTTGGATTTGGCGCCGTTGTTCCACAGCACGACCGGGTGCGTGGTGCAGCCGAGGGTGCCGGGGTTGACCGGTCGGACGACGGTGGTGCCACGTCCGTTGGAGGCCGAGGTCACCGCGAACGGGCCCGCGGTGCCCCACTGGCCGTTGACCGACGAGCAGGGCGAGGCAGGCGGGGTGGTGGTGGTGGTCGTCGTGGGGCTGCTCGTGCTGGTGGGAGTCGGAGTCGTGGTGGGTGTCTGTTTCTCGTGTTCGATGATGATGTTCTTGATCTGGGTGAAGACGCCGGCGTCCTTCGGGAAGTCGAGGTGGCCGATGCAGGTCGGTGTCTGGAGGTTGGTGGCCCCGGCCAGCTCCGCCGAGGTGCTGGGGTTGACGTTCCAGTCGCAGTTGGAGCGCTGCGTGGTGTAGCGGACACCCGGCGAGCCGGGGTCCTCGGTGCCGGAGTTCAGGTCGGCCAGCCAGGGTGAGCCGATGGCGAACTGCTTGCACGAGACGATGTGCTGGCACATCGAGGCGGTGGTGGTGCCGTGGTGCGGCCCGGCCATGGAGAAGTACAGCGCGACCTTGTCCTGCGCGCCGGTGACCTTCTTCAGGTAGGAGCGGGCGGCCAGCGTCGAGGCGGACCAGGTGACCAGAACGACCTTGCTGGCTTTGGTGCGCCCCAGCACCTCGTCGACCTTCTGCCCGATCTCTTGTCCGGCCGTGGTGAGGTCACCGTTCATGCTCTTGCTGTCGGTCCAGGTCTCGACCCGGTCCGACCGCCATCCCGCGGCGACGAACTTGGTTTTCATCGGTTCCATGTACTGCGTCGTGCCGCCCATGCCGGGGATGATGAGCACCGGATCGTGCTCCACGGCCGCCGAGGCCGCGTCGGCGAGGCCGGCGCTCGCCTGGGACGAGAACCCGACCAGGGACACCGCGGCCGCCACCGAGGTCAGCACCGCGAGCAGTGCCGGACCGCGCCGGCGGATAACGGCGCGTGCGTTCTTCGTGGACATCGGACAGCCTCCAGGGACCGGGGGTGATGTGGGGAATCGACAGGTGATCCAGGTCACGCTGTCGCGCTGATATTACGAAGGCGAAAACGGCAACGCCATGGATCCATCCACACTCTTGTGCTGCCCTGCATGGTGGAAATTACACACGCGGTCCCCGGCTGAAGAGAACTCCGAATTTTCCGGTCGAAGTCGTCCCGCGGTTTCGGCGTCCAAGTCTGTTCGCACCGCGGTCGTGAGGCTTCAGCACAGCAACCCGACGTACAGCATCGGGCGGTCCCCGTCTGCGCCGGTTATTACTTTCGAGAAGTCGAGCTGTTGATTTCTTGCGTCATGGCCTGGTCTTGCGTCCATCTTTCCCTTCGTATTTCGTCTTTCTGGAGGGTGATCCCAACGTGGCTAGTGTCGCGTGATCCTGCTTGTTTGACGTTGGGTTTCGTTCGTCGGACGGCGATCTCGCGTGATCAGACGGCGGTTACGCGTGATTGGACGGCGATCTCCGGAGATCGCCGTCCAATCACGGGTAAGTCCTGCAGGATCACGCGACACTAGCCGATTCGACGAGGTACCGTCGTCGCGCCCGGGGCACCCAGCTCGCCGTCCTCGCCGAGCCCGATCCCCGGCACGGCTTCAACGGCTATGTCCACGCATCTCGAATCTGCTACAAACCCCTGGGTCTGTTTGACTCCCAGTGAATTCAGAGTCGGACATCGTGCCGGGAAGACGCGTCGAGTTTGCGGAGTACGTTGGCGACGTGGTCCTCGACGGTGCGCCGTGAGATGAACAGGGCTTGAGCGATCTCCCGGTTGGTGTGGCCGTTTGCCAGCAGGCGTGCGACATCGTGTTCGCGCGGCGACAGCTGCGTGCCGTAGCTGCGGCGGCCACGGACAGAAGGTATGACGGTGCCGGTGCTGCGGATGTGGTGACGGCAGCGGGCCGCGTCGACGGTGGCGCCCAGTGCGTCGAACGTGACGGCCAGCTCACGGAACACCGCGGGACCGGCGCCGGTGATGCGAGCGGCCCTGTCGGCGCACTGCGCGGCGCGGTAGGGCTGCCCGAGTTCCTGGTATCGCAGCTGCGCGTCACGGTAGTGCTGCTCCGCGTCGTCGTGATCTCCCGCCGCGGCGGCCACCTGCGCCTTGCACACCGTGAGCGCCATCCGCGCCGAGGGTGCGTCGATGCCGTCTAGCTCCTCCTCGGCTTCCGCGACGAGCTGCCGCGCGGCACCGGTTTCGTCGTCGGCGAGGTAGCACGCGACAGCCTGGGGGACTATCTCGGCGGTCCACGCCCAAGAGCCCTTCGCGCGGAGCAGGGCGAGTCCGCGCTCCGCGTGACCGCGAGCCGTGGTGTCGTCCCGGCTGAGCAGCATGGCTGCCATCCCTCCCGCCGCGGCCACCGCCACCGGGATCACCGCCGTCGGGTGAATGTCGAGGGCGGCGTGAAATCCGCGTTCGGCGGTCAGCCAGTCGCCGCGTGCGGCGGCCAGCCAGCCGATGACCAGGTTCAGTTCGTTCGCGATGTGTGGCAGATGGGCATAGGCATGGATCTGCGCCTGTACCCGCTCGGCCAGACCGGACCACTCGCCCGCGAGCCAATCCAGTCGGGCCGCGGTGGCTTCGGCTGTCGCCACCACATAGTCGGCGCCCGCACGTGAGGCCATCGCCAACCCGGTGTGCAGGAACGATCGTCCCTGACGGTCCCGGCCGGTCCACGAGCACGCGTCGGCCAAATTGGTGTGGGCCTTGGCGAGGTGCCTGATCTCAGCGGGGTCGCCGCACACCCGAGTGCGGCATCCAGGCACGCGAGTCACGCCTCCACCCCACTGCCGGCCCGCCGACGACCACGCCACATTTGCCTTATTCCTCGATAAGAGTCGGCACCTGGGTGGGTCGGACGGTGCCGAGTAATGCCGGACATGACCTTTTCGTCTGGTCGTCGCGTATCCGCGATGTCGGGGTGTGTCGCCTGGTGTCGGACTGGTTCGGACCTCTCGGGCTCGGAGATGCCGGGTTCTGTCGCTTGGTCCGGCCACGGTGAAGGGCTGCGTTGCCGGGTGGGTGGACGATAAAGGCGGCGGATCGGCGAGACCCGGTTGTTGCCCCGCCTGCCCGCAGCGGACGCGTTGCTCACCGGCGAGTTGCAACGCGTCAGCGAGCCGGTTCTCGGTGTCGCGGCGCGGGAACCGCCGGGCTCTAGCGCGTCCATGCGTCCCCCTAGTGGTCCCCTGCCTGACCGGGTCAGGTTTGGGGGACGCCCGCACAGATTCCGAACACGTTCAGTCCCAACCGGGAACCTCGCCGTGGTGCCGGTAACTGCTCGGCGGCAGGCCGAACTCGCGGCGGAACGCGCGGCTGAAGTGGAACTGGTCGACGTAGCCGACGGTGCCGGCGACCGCGGCGACGGACATTCCCGTGCCGGTCAGCAGCCGAGCCGCGCGGTGCAGGCGGCGGGTGCGCACCTCCTGCATGGGGCTGTGGCCGGCGGCCCTCGCGTAGAGGTGACTGAAGCGCGACGGTGACAGCCCGGCTATGGCGGCGAGCGAGTTCAGGGTGTGCGGGGCCTCCGGTGTCTCGGCAATGAGCTGCCGCACGCGGGCGATGCGCGGGTCAGGGCCCGGCGGTGCGGCGGGGGCACCGGCGAGGTCGGCCAGGCGCACGATCTCTTCGAGCGCGCACATGGCGAGGGCCCGCTGTTCGGGGCGGGTGGCGAAGGCCGGGAGGTGGACCGGCGACGGCGGGATGTGATCACCGGTGAGCCGGGCGTAGCGGCGGAGCCGGTCGAAGGCGGCGTCGATGGCCTCCGCGGCGCCACTCGCCGCCGGGGTCAGACGGCGACTCGTCCCGAGCCAGTTTCCTTGTGGTGTTCGGAAGTGTGCCCACAGCAGCGACCATTCCTCGGCGCCGGGCGCGACTCCGTAGGTGTGCCGCACACCGGGTTCGATCAGCACGAGCTGCCCCGCGCTGGTTGTCAGTGCCGTGTCCCCGTGGTGCACGACGCCGCGCCCCCGCGTTGTCCACATGAGCAGCCAGCTCGGCGAGCCGGTCGGCCGGATCGCTTCGATGCGCTTGGTGAAGGTGCTCTCGCCGACGACGAGCAACCCGGCCGGAGGCGAGGGCGTCGCAGCAGGATCTGTCATCTCCCCGGCAGGTTCAGCCATGTCCGCGACGCCCCGCCCTTCGTACAGTCGAATCCGTCGAGACCCCCACGGCGGAGGCAGAACATGAAGCAGTTGATCGATTCCAGCGACATCGCCGACGACGTCGCGGCGCTACGGGAGCGCATGTCCGAGGACGGCTACGTCTACTTCCCCCACCTGCTGCCCAGCGACTACGTCACCGGTGTTCGCGCCGACATCGCGGCCGTGCTCCACGACAGCAGGTGGCTGGCCTCCGGCACCGAGCCGCACAAGCTGCGGGCGTCCGGCCGGGCGGTCGAGGAGGGCAAGTCCACCTTCTTCGGCATGTACTCCGCCGTGCAGGCGACGCAGTCCTTCCACGAGCTCAGCGAACGGGAGGAGCTGCGCGGCCTGGCTCAGCGGCTGCTCGGCGAGGAGGTCTTCTGCCACCCGATGCACATCGCCCGCCTCACGGCGCCGACGCCGCGGGCCACCCCCACGCCCGCTCACCAGGACTACCGCCTCATCCAGGGCGCGGTCGACACCCTGACGATGTGGATCCCCCTCGCCGACTGTCCCTCCGACGCCGGCGGGCTCGAGGTCCTCGCCGGGTCGCACAAGCTCGGCGTGCTCGGTGTGTCCAGGGCGGAGGGCCCCGGCGGGGTCACCGCGCAGGTGGCGGGCAGCGGCGTGGATGACTGGCGCAGCACCCACTTCGGCCAGGGTGACGTGCTCATGTTCACCAGCCTCACCGTGCACGGGGCCCGCCCCAACCTCAGCGACCGGCTGCGGTTGTCGGCGGACATCCGGTGGCAGGCGAGGTCGGAACCGGCCGCCTTCATCGACGGCTACGAGCCGTTCCGACCGCACTTCCACCCCGACGTGCCCGACTGGCCCACCCTGACCCGGGGCTGGACCTCGACGACCGGCATCGAGATCCCGAAGGGGCTGAGCTATGTCCGCAAGTTCGACTCGATGAGCGAACACGTGCCAACCCCTCCGTCCCGGTTCAGGTGAGCTGGCGCTTAACGGCTGCTTTTAGGTGCGGGCCGGACCCGGTCGAGCTTCGGCGGCCGGGCCGGCGACCGCGCCTCCATGTACCCCCAGAGCGCGTCCGCACCGGAGTAGATGCTCCGATCTTGTTTCCTGGCGTCAAAAAGCGCCGTGAACCCGGGTGTGGCGTTGCGGGCGAAGAAGTTGTTGGCCAGCGTCGCGATCCGGTACTCACGGTCGGCCTTCACCGGCTTCCCGTTGATCCGGATCTTCTTGATGTCGACGTGCTGCCCGAGCGGGGCGCCGGGGTCGTAGGTGTAGGAAACGTTGCCGGAAACGGCCATGTGCCGATACGTCACGACACCGTCGGCCCCCCGCTGCCATTGGCTCTCGATCAGCTCGTCGAGTTTCCTGCCGGTCACCGTCGCGCGCACGACGGCCGGGCCGATGCCGTTCTCATAGACCGTGCCGAAGACCAGCTCGGAGAACAGCACCCGCCCCGGCGCGTCCGCGGGATTGGCCGGATTGGGAGCGAAAGGTATGTCGCGCAACAAGATTCCCGGCATCGCGACCGCGAGATCGGCCTGTCCGTCCTTGTTGGCCGCCCAGAGGAACGCATCGGCGGTCACGTTGCCGAGCGTGGACTCCTCGTCGGTGCCGGAGGTGCGGGTGAGATCGCCGGTGACCGTGGCGACCTGCTGGTTCCCCCGCGCGGGGAGCCGGTCCTTCCAGTATTTCGCCATCCGCTGCACCTCGGGATCCGGTGCGACATCACGGGTGTTGGCGTGGCTGACCGACTTCGTCCGGTCTCGGCGGACATCGCCGGTCACCGGGTCCAGCTCCAGGTTGATCTCGTTGATCAGCCTGCCGTGGTTCGCCGCTTCCACCACCGGGCGGGGATTACCGGCCGGGTCGGGCAGCATGCAGTTCACCAGCGCGTGCCAGTGCCCGCCGACGATGGCGTCCACCGCCGGGCTGATCTGCTTGCTCATGTCGGCAAGCGGGCCGAACGGTGCGGTGCAGTCGTTGTACCCCGCACCGTTCGCTTGCGAGAACCCTTCGTGCACAACGGCGACGATGGCCTGGACGCCCCGCGCGCGCAGCTCCTCGGCGTGACGGTTGATCGTCTCCACCTCGGGTAGGAACTTCAGTTCGCTCGGCCAGTAGGAGAGCTGCTCTTCCGGCGTGTGGGTGGTCGTGGCGTGGATGAATCCCACCGGGAGCGTGCCGCCGCGACCGTCGTCGACCTGCCGCACGTGGTACGGCTTGACCAGGGGCCGGCCGGTGGCCTCGTTGATCACGTTCGCGGAGTAGTAGTCGAAGTCCGCGCCCTGGAAGCGTTTCCCGGTCGAGTCGGTGAAGCAGAGGTCGCGGTCGGGGCGGCCCTGGCAGGTGCCCTCCATCATGTGCTCGAGGTAGGCCGGTTTCCGGTCGATCTCGTGGTTGCCCACGGTGGAGAATTCGACGCCGATCATGTTCATGTACTCGATCGTCGGCTCGTTCCAGAACCACGCGGTCTCCGACGGCCAGCCGGAGAAGTCGTCGCCCGCGGAGAACAGTACGGAGTTCTCCGGTGCGCGCAGCCGGTTGAGGTGCGAGGCGAGATATGCCCCGCCACCAACGGTTTTCGCGGGCTCACCGGCACGCGAGCCGGGCACGGTCGTGGTGTACTCGCCGAAGTAGCCGTGCAGGTCGGTGATCGACAGCAGCTGCACGGGCACCCCGGGCGCGGGCTCGGCCGTCGCGGCCGGTGCCAGGGAGACGGCCAGCAACGCGGCGGTGGCGATCGCCGCCACGCGCCACCTCTTGGTTGATGCGGACATGGGCGACCTCCTTACTTCTCGGGGCTGAGCAGGGCGTTACCTTGTTCGACGGCCGCGCGGGCGGCGTCGGAGACCTTGACCGATCCGAGGTACATGTCGTTGAAGATCTGGTTGATCTTGGGTTCCGCCGCGGCGAAGCCGGACACGATCGGGAAGTTCGCCGTCTTGCCGCGCGCCTCGTCAAGGAACGGCTGGGTGTCGATGCCCTTGGCCTTCCAGTGCTCGACGTAGCGCGGGGCGAGGTCGTTGATGGCCGGGAAGACATAGCCGCCCTCGGCCATGATCGCCTGCGCCTGCGGGGTGGCCAGGAACGACACGAGCTGCTTGGCCTGGTCGGGATGCTTGGTGCGGGAGTAGACAGCCTCGCCGAGGCCGTTGATGATCACGACGCGGCCTGCCTTGCCCGCGGGAAGCGATGCGGTGCCGATCGGGAAGGTCGAGCTGGGGGCCACGAAGGGCAGCAGCGCGTTGTTGGCCGGGAAGACCGCGACCTCGCCGCGCTGGAACATCTCGGTCGCACGGCCCGCGGGCGGGTTGGTCTGCTCGGCGGGCGGGGACACGTGCCACTTCTTGATCAGGTCGACACCCCACTGCAACGCCTCGACCGAAGCGGGCTCGTTGAAGTTGAACGTGCCGTAGGGCTTGGTGATCGTCGTGCCGCCGTTGCTCGGGATCCAGTTCAGCCACTGGGTGCCCGAGTGGTTCCAGGAGGCGAAGCCCCACCGCTTGACCTTGGCCGGATCGAAGCCGGATTCATGGGGGTGCTTGCCGTTCACGTCGACGGTGAGCTTCTGCATCAGCGGCAGGAACGTCCCGGATCCGTCGGGCGCCCAGGTCAGCGGCTCGGTGGGCATCTCGACGCCGGCCTCGGCGAAGACCTGCTTGTTGTAGAGCATCCCCGGCACGCCCCAGTCCTTGGGGACGGCGTACATCTTTCCCTTGTAAGTGAAGGAATCCACGACGTTGGGGTGGTACTTGTCCTTGGCAAGGCCGGACTGCTCCACGGCGGCGGAGACGTCCATCAACGCGCCCTGCGTCGCCAGTTCGGGGAAGTTCGCGGGCGTCATCCAGAACACGTCGGGCGCGGTGCCGGAGACCATCTCGGTGACGAGCTTGGTCCAGTATTGGTCGTAGGGCTGAAGCTCGATCTTGACGTCGATGCCGGGGTGCTTGGCCTTGAACGCCTCGAAGACCTTCTCGTAGCCCTTCTGCTGCTGCTCGTCCCAGATTCGGTAGGTCAGTGTCATTTTGCCATTGCTGTCGCCGCTGCCGCCGCAGGCGGCGACCAGCCCGACCAGTGCGCCGACTGTCAGCGCGCTGAGCATCTTCCGCCGGAAAGTCGAGAGCTTCATGGGGACACTCCTTCGTGTCACTTGAGTCCGGTCAGGGCGACCGACCGGACGATGTAGCGCTGGAAGAAGACGAAGACGAGCAGCATCGGCAGCAGCGTGAGCAGGCTGCCTGCCATCATCCGGGTGTAGTCGATGCCGATCTCCGAGCGCAGGGCGGCGATCGCGACGGTGACCACGCGGGTGTCCGCGCTGCTGGTGATGATCAGCGGCCACAGGAAGTTGTTCCAGGACGAGATCACCGTGACGATCGCCAGCGTGGCCAGGATCGGCCTGCTCAGCGGCAGGATGATCCGCCACAGGATGGTCAGGTGCCCCGCGCCGTCCACCCGCGCGGCCTCCTCGATCTCGCGCGGGATGCTGCGGAAGAACTGGCGCATCAGGAAAATCCCGTACGGCGTGCCGAAGACGTACGGCGCGACGAGCCCGTACCAGCTGTTCACCAGGTCCAGCTCACGCATGATCAGGAACAGCGGGATCAGGGTCACCACGTTGGGCACCATCAGGGTGGCAAGGTACAGCCAGAACAGCGAGTTGCGGCCCCGGAAGTCCAAGCGCGCGAACGCATACGCCGCCAGCGTGGTGAAGATCAGCTGCCCGACGGTGAGGACGGTGACGAAGATGAAGGTGTTGAGGATGGACTGCGCGAAGTCCGAGCCCAGCAGCGCGCCGAGGTTCTCCAGCGTCGGTGAGGACGGCGGCGCCCACGGTGCCGCCTCGAAGAGCTCACCGCGCGGTTTCAACGCGGTCGAGACGATCAGCCAGTACGGGAAGACCGACATGGCCGCCCCGATGATCAGCGTCGCGTAGAGGGCGGCGCGGCGGGAAGGCCGCCGTCGCCGAGTGGTCGTGGTCACGGTCGGCCCCTCTCAGGTCAGGTCGTAGGTGGTGGTGCGGTTGAAGTACCGGACCTGCGCCATGGTGACCGCGAGGATGATCAGGAACAGCACCATCGCGATGGCGGAGGCGTAGCCGAACTCGAACTGCCGGAACGCGGTCTGGTAGATCGTGTAGTTGATGACCTCGGTGCTGTTGCCGGGACCGCCGTTGGTCATCACGAAAACGGTGTCGAAGACCTGGAACGAGCCGATCACGTTGGTGACGAGGACGAAGAACAGCGTCGGGCGCAACAGCGGCAGTGTGATCGAGAAGAACTGCCGGACCGGAGACGCCCCGTCCAGCGAGGCCGCCTGGTAGAAGTCCTTCGGGATGGACTGCAACCCGGCGAGGAAGAACAGCATGTTGTAGCCCGCGAACTGCCACACCTGCGTCGCCGCCACCGAGGGCAGCGCGAGGCTGGGCGAGGACAGCCAGCTCGGCCCGTCGATCCCGGAGATCTCCAGGAAGGAGTTGACCGCGCCGTTGGCCGGGTCGAAGATCCAGCCCCACACCAGGCCCATCACCACCGGCGTCGCCATCCAGGGCAGGACGAACATCGCGCGAAAGATCTTCACACCGCGCACTCGCTGGTTGAGCAGCAGCGCGAGCAACAGGGCCAGCACCGTCTGCACCGGGATGGTCAGGAGCACGTAGGCGATGGTCACCAGCAGCGAGTGGCCGATCCCGCCGTCGGCGAAGAGCCGCTCGTAGTTGGCCAGCCCGACGAACTCCGGCGCGGCCAGCAGCTTCCAGTCGAACAGGCTCAGCCCGGCGACGATCAGTACGGGCAGCAACAGGAACGCGACGACGCCGAACAGGCTCGGGGCCACAAAGGCATATGCCGTCAGGGTTTCCCGTGCCCGCCGACGACGTCCCCGTGGCGGCACCGGCCGGGTCGAGACCGGTGGCGGCGGGGTCGGCACCGTGAGGACCTGAGCCATGGCGGACTCCCTTCCGGAGAGATCAGGCAGGACCGGTTGACGGCGTGAGCAGCTCGCGGGTGCGCGTGGCTCCCCACTCGTCGAGGTCGGCGAGGCGATCGCTCGAACACCTCCACCCACCGCTGGAGGCCACGTGATCCGCCCAGCCGGCGCGGTCTTCCACGCGCGGAGACACCAGCAGGCAGTCGGGATCGTTGACCCACAACCGGCCGTGCATGAACTCCCGCGCGGCCCCGGCCAGCCGCGCGCCGAGCTGCGAGGGCTGACTGACGTCCCCGGACTTGGGTTCGACGGCGACCGCGGTGTCCGGGCTGACCCGCATGGCGTCGACGAGTCCCACACTGGGCAGCATCGGTGCGCCGCAACCGAGAACGGTCGAGTCCGGCCCGACCGCCTCGCGGATGATCCGCATCCCCGCCACGTAGGCGTCGTGCCCCGACACGTCGGCGTGCCGCGGGCCGGGGTGCGCTCCGGCGTAGATGTAGTCGATCTTGAAGAACGAAAACCCGGTCGCCACAAGGGATCTGAACACGTCGCCGAGATGCTCCGCCGCGCCAGGGTGCGTCACGTCGAGCACCGCGATGTCCCGGTCCCACTCGCGCATCGCGGGCGTGCCCCGCACCAGCCAGTCCGGATGCTCGGTCGCCACGCGGCTGTCGGCGGCGACGAAGAACGGCGTCAGCCAAATGCCCGCGCGCCGCCCGGTGTCGGCGACGCGTTTCGCCACTCCTTCGAGGGATCCGAAGCCCGGTCGGATGTCGAGCCAGTCCCCGATCGCGCTCTGGTAGCCGTCGTCGAGCTGGATGATCTTCAGCGGCAGCTCCAGTCGATCGGCGTGCACCAGGGTGTCGGCGATGTCCTGCTCGGTGACCTTGTTCCAGTGCCCGTACCAGCTGCTCCACCCCGGACCGAGCGGACGGACCGCCGTCACGCCACCGTTGGCCGCCACCTCCTCAGCCCAGGCGACGAGCGCGCGCGGGAGGTCGGTGTGCTCGGTCTCCCGGACAGCGCCCAGGCTGGAGACGACGAGCCGGTCCCCGAGCGCCTGCACGCGGATGGAGGGGACTTCGGCGGAGTGATCCACCGCGGACCACGACCGCACCGGGCCGCCGTCGCCAGGGTCGAGCACGACAAGTCCCTCGCCCTGGAAGCCGGACTCCGGCATCGGCCGGTCGAAACGGAAGCAGCTCGCCGCGATCTGCGCCGAGGACGGCCGGGGCGAGGTCGCGTCACCAGGGTAGGTGCCGGTGGGACTCCAGGACTGCCAGCCCTGCTCGAAGACGCGCGCCCGAGCCGGCACGCAGGCAACCTCGGCGATCGGAAGGTACATCGGCGTCCCTTCGTGATGGTTTTCGTTCGTTTATGCGCACACTAGCCCCTAGAATGAGCACTATATGCTTACTCTAGACGGTGAATGAACAGAAAGAAACATATATACGCATACCGGGAGGCAGCGACCATGAGCCATGACGACGCGCGAGAGCGGGCGGCATACCTCGTTCCCCAGCCGCACTCGGTGCTGCTCGGCGCGGGGGTGCTCCAGCTTCCGGCCGAACTCCCGGTGCGCCTGGATGTGCCGGCGGAGGAACGGGCGGCGGTCCTGCGAGCGATCGCGCTGCTGCCCATGACCAGCAAGGTTGTCACCGGACCCGCAGGTCTGCGGGTGCTGCTGCGCGCGGGCGCGACCCCTCCCGAGGGCTACGTGCTCGACGTGACCGAGGACGGAGTGACCATCACCGCGGCGGACCGTTCCGGTGTCGTGTATGCCGTGCAGACCCTGCGCCAGCTCCTTCCCGACGCCGCTTACCGGCAGGCCGCGCCATCGAACATCCTGTGGGTCGCACCGGTCGTCCGCGTCGAGGACAGTCCACGATTCCGCTGGCGCGGAATGCTCCTCGACGTCGCCCGGCACTTCCTGCCCAAGCGGGAGGTGTCGCGCCACATCGACCTGATGAGCGCGCACAAGCTGAACACCCTGCACCTGCACCTCAGCGACGACCAGGGCTGGCGGGTGGAGAGCCTCCGCTTCCCGCGTCTGCACGAGGTCGGCGGCTGGCGGGCGACGAGCCAGGTCAGCCACTACTCCGACGAGGTCGTCCACGACGGCACACCGCACGGCGGCTACTACACCCGCGACGACCTGGCCGAGATCATCGCCTACGCGGCGGACCGCGCGATCACGGTCATCCCGGAGATCGGCGTTCCCGGCCACACCGGCGCTTTGCTGGCCGCCTATCCGGAGTTCGGGTCCCCGGCCGTGCCGGATCGCGCGGTGCACACGAACTGGGGTGTGCACGACGCGCTCCTGGCTCCGTCGGAGCGGTCCCTGGAGTTCCTGCGCCTCCTGTTCGACGAGCTGCTCCCGCTGTTCCCTTCCCCTTACGTGCACGTGGGTGGCGACGAGTCCGTCCTGCGGGCGTGGGAAGACGACCCGGTGGTGCGTGCCTTCGCCGACAAGCGGGGGCTTTCCGGGAGCGCCGAGATCTTCGCCGCCCTGATGGCCGAAGTGCGGCAGATGCTGGCTGTGCACGGCAAAACACCGGTCACGTGGGACGACAGCTTCGCCGCGCAAGGGACCGCCGCCGACGCGGAATCGACCACCACGCTGGTCATGGCGTGGCGTGGCGCGGAGGTCGCCCGCCGGGCGGCGGCAGCCGGTCACGACGTCGTGCTCTCGCCGGTCATGCCGACCTACTTCGACTACTTCCAGGAGGCCCACCCCGACGAGCCACTCGCGATCGGCGGCCCGGTCACCCTCGGCGACGTCGCCTCGTGGGAGCCGATCCCGCAGGACTGGTCCGAGGCCGAAAGTGCTCGTGTGCAAGGGATCCAATGCCAGATGTGGACCGAGTTCGTAGAGGACCCACGACTGGTCGACTACCTTCTGTACCCGCGAACGTGTGCCTTCGCGGAGATCGCTTGGGGCTCCCGCACGCAGGATCTCCACCGGCGGCTGCCCCGCCACCTTGACCGGCTGGCGGCGGCCGGAGTCGAGTTCCGCCCGCTGACCGGCCCAGCGCCGTGGCAGCGCGGCGGCACCGGCCGGCGAGCCCATCGCGCCGGGGTCCCGATGGCCGAGCGCCTCGCGAACTACGCCGAGGCGGCCGCGACCGGAACCGTGGCGGATATCCCCGATGTGTAGCGAACCCCGCGCGCGGTGACGGTGCGCAGACACCGTCACGGCGTCGGAGTCCGGATCGATCGGGCGAGGTCCAGCGCGTCGACGTGGTGCGGGTCCTCCGCCAGCAGCGCGGCCAACCGGTCACCCGCGCGTGCGTGCTGCCCGTCGAGAATGTGGAGCTGCGCCCGCAAAAAACTTACTCGGCGCAGCTGTGCGGCGGCCAGGTCCTCGGTGAACAACAACATCGACGGCAGCGAAGTCGCGAAGTAGTCCACGGTCGCCGGGCTCGCCTCCAACGTGTCGCAGAAGGCGCGCAATGCCTCGGTGAGCCGGTCGGCTTCCTCGGTGCGACCAAGCCTGCGCAGCGCGAGCACCGAAGAGTAGGTCGCCTCGGAGTAGGGCTGGGTACTCATCCCCAGGAAGTCGCCCTGCTGCGCGGCGGCCAGCTCCCACGCCGCCCGATCGCCGAGCACGTCACCCCGCATCAGGTGCAGTTGCGCGGTGTTCGCGAGCGGATGCCTTGCCTCGCTGAGGGATTCCGGCGGCGCGAACGCATCGTCCACTGTGGATCGCGAGCGGAACAGCCGGTCCCACACGCGCAGCACGTCGCCCTCACCGCCCTCCCACGGTTGGAAGGTGCGGCCAAGCAGCAGTTCGCGGGCCTCGTCGAGCCGGTCGGCGGTGATCAGCAGGTGCGCGAGCTCAAGGGTGGCGTCGTCCCGCGTCTCGACCAGGGCGCGGTTCCGCAGGAGCCAGTCCAGCCGTTGCCCGGGCGGCACGCCGAGCCTCGCACTGAGCTGGTCACGCTCGAAGGTCAACCTGGCGTCGTCCCCCGCGACGGCGAGCGCGGAGTCGTAGGCCGCGCATGCCTGGTCGGCGTCACCGAGGTGGTTGAAAGCCGCGAGTCCCAGATTCCGCCACACCACGGGATCATCCGGGTCGATCGCTGCCGCGGCGGTCCAGGCCGTGCACGCGTCATCAGGGCGTCCGTTGGCGTAGAGCCAGTGCCCGAGCAGCGCGCGAGCCCGCGCGTCCGTGTCGTCGGAGTTCGCCGCACGCTCCAGCGTCAACGCGTCGTCCAACCGCGAAGGAAAACACCACGTCGCGTCGAGTTTCTGCGCCATCGCAACGGCTTCACGCGCCTCGTGGTCTCTGCCCAGCCTGCGCAGCACCTCGGCTCGGTAGTACTCCAGCAACGGCCCGGCCGCTGTCTGTCCGATCGCGCGAGAACCCTCCCGCTCGCGGGCGACGTCGAGCACCCGCAGCGCCGCATCGTGTTCACCAGCGCCGACGTACTCCAGCGCGATGTCAAGGCAGGTCTGCGCGTCCGTGGTGAGAGGCAGGCCAAGCAGATCGCGCGTCCACCAGTCCAGGGGATCAAGCGCACGGGTGGCTTCGGCGAGTTCTGCCGCTTGACCGTCGTTTCCGTTACGGCGCAACACAATCACCCGGAGCGCACGGGCTTGCAGGTGCTCCGGCTCGGTGCGCAGCACATCCTGAAGCCTGGCCAGCGCCTCCCTGTTCCGCCCGTGTGCGGCGTCGATGCGCGCCATGCGATAGCCCGCCGGTGCCCGCCACGCCCGCGCCCAGGAGCTGGAACCGTATACGTCGTACGCCTCTTCGGCCCGGCCGAGTCGCTCCAGCACGAGACCGAGGCAGTACAGCGCGGTCGTGTCGACCGGGTTGGGGTTCACCGCCGTCAGCCGGGAAACAGCTACTCGCAACAACTTCTCGGCTTCAGCGAAGTCACCACGCTGGTACGCGCGCCCAGCGAGCCCGACATTGGCCGCGACATGCGCGGGATCGCGGCGCAGCGCCTCACGCCAGTACAGCTCCGGCGAGCGCGTCGCGTGCCGGTACTGATCGAGGTGCGCGCCGATCACGGCCAGCTCTTCCACCGTCGGCACGTCCTCGGGCGCGGCGGGCTCGCGTGCCGGGGTGACTTGATCGTCCGCACTGGGGACCAGGGAATCCCACTCCACCAGCAGTTCGTCACCGTGGAGGACGCGCAGCACGAGTCGATCAGCGGGCCGCGTCAGCGGGATGCTCTCCTGGAAGGGCTTGCCCGGCGCGATGTCGGCGCGCGCCTCGGCGACCTCGGCCCCAGTGCCGTCAACGAGCGACAAGCGGCATCCGGGGCGGTCAGCCGTCACGGCGACTCCGACCCGCGCGCTCGTTCCCCGGCGGTCCACCCGCACCGCGGCGTCCACGGTTGCCGCCTGCACCGGACCGATCTCCTGAATCGGATACCAGAACTGGGAAAACACCTTCGTCTCCCCGGGCGCGATGAAGGAGAAGTCCGGCTGGTTGTCGGTGAAAACCCCGGCCATCAATTCGACATAGGCCGAACCGTCGTCGGTCAGATTGCGGCCCCACGCATCACCGAACTCCGAAGCGCCCCAAGTCCACTGTTTCTTCCCGACAGCGATCTGCCGATCGGCGACGTGCACGAACCCGGCCCGCGCGGCATGGTCATAGCCGCCGAAGAACGTTTCCTTGCTGCCCACACACATGTACGAGGTCGGCACGGGGATGTTGCGGTACCAGTCAAGGCGGTCGCCGCGGACCCGCCCGCCACCGGCGACCGTGTCGACCTCGTCGTGCCGGGCCGGGTAGTCGACCCCGTAGTAGGCCCGATCCGCGGCGGGGAAGCCGGTCTTCGCGCGCTTGGCGTGATCGGCGACCACACGCACGTCACGGGGGAAGAACGACTGGTAGTTCTCATCCGCTCGCGCGGCGATATTGGTCCACCACAAGAACGTCCGGGTCCGCTCGCAGCGGTTGTACAGCCGCACCCGCAATTCCAGGACGGCGCTGTCGGGCCGCATCCGGACGCCGTGCATTCCCTTCATCCGGTCGAAGGGGTCGTGGTCGGAGCACCACACGGTCACGGCGCCATCGTGCTCGTGCTCGATCTCGACGTCGGCCGGCAGGAACGTGGCGGGGCGATGGTGCTGCGGCCAGTTGAACTCGACTCCGCCGGAGATCCACGGGCCGGTCAGTCCGACGAGGGCGGGCTTGATCACCGGGTTGCGGTAGAAGAAGTCGTAGTTTCGGGTGCGGTCGAAAGCGACGTGAATGCGGCCACCGAGCTCGGGCAGCACCATCAGCCGCAGCCAGCGGTTCTCCAGGTGCACCGCGTCCCACTCCGCCGGGGCCTTCACCGGGCTGATCCGGTCATGGAACGGCAGTGGATACACCCGTCCGGAGGAGCCCTGGTAGACGCGCCGGTCCAGGTAGGCGGGATACCGGTCGGGCGCTTCGGGAAGGTAGCTGTCGATCATCACCCCCGCCCGCCACGCCGCGACCCCGGCCTCGGCGTGCTCGGCGGGGCGGGACGGCAGGATCAGCGTCGATTCAGCCTGTGACATGCGGCAACGCTATGCCTGGGCACCCGTTCAGCGGGATGGCCGTTTCGACCGAATCACCTGGACGATTCGACGGCCGGCGGTACGGTGTGCGGATGCTGCTGCCCGATGGCTTCCCAGGTCAGCGGTTGCGCGTGCTGCCGCGGCCGCTGGTGGCGTCGGCCCTGCGCAGAGCCCCGACCTCGGGCCTGCTCGTCACCGACGCCGGGTACTTCCCCAGCGCGGCCAACCACGGCAAGCACCGCCCGCGCAGCGCACCAGAAGCCATCGTGATCGTCTGCACCGACGGGGTCGGGCACTGCGAGGTCGACGGCAGGGTGAGCGTGATCAGGCCGGGGAACGCCCTCGTCCTGCCCCCATCCCGCCCGCACTTCTACTGGGCGGACGCGCGCGACCCCTGGACGATCTGGTGGCTGCACGCCGCGGGCTCCCAGGTCTCGGAGCTGCTCTCGGTCGTCACGCCGGACGGCGGAGAAGCCATCATCGAGGTGCGCGACGCCTACCGGGCCGTCTCGGCGATCGACGACGCCATCGGCTTCCTCGAACGAGCCGAGACCTTCCCGCACCTTATCTCGGCTTCCGGCGCGGGCTGGACCCTGCTGGCGCAGCTGGCCGCGGACGCGCTGACCGAAGCCCACCAGCCCACCGAGCCGGTTCGCCAGGCGCAGGAGTACCTGCGGCACAACTTCGCGAAGCCGGTGATCGTCAAAGAGCTGGCGCGCACGGCAGGCCTGTCCCCCTCGCACTTCGCGGCCCTGTTCCGGCTGGCGGCGGGCTGCGGCGTGGTCGAATACGCCAAGCGCCTGCGGATGGTCCGAGCGCGCGAGCTGCTGGCCACCACGTCCCGCGACATCTCCGAGATCGCCAGGACCATCGGCTACAACGACGCGTTCTACTTCTCGCGCACTTTCCGCAGAGAACACGGTTGCAGCCCCAGCGAGTACCGACGCGGGAAGAACTAGTCGTTGCGGGTCGTGAGGTTTTGACGCGGGGTAGGGCCTGAGGACGGGGGCGGGTCTTCAGCGGCAGGATGAGAACTGCGTGCTCCACCGCAACGCGTCATTGTCTGTCGAAGGCCGCCGCCGTCTCGTGTAGCGCTGCCAGACTCGCCCGGTCACACACGTCGCCGCGGAGATGGGTATCTCACGGCAGTGCGCCTCGAAATGGGTCAACCGCTACCGCCAGTACGGCGAGGCCGGGTTGCTCGACCGGCTCAGCGTCCCACCGCCACCCCCGCGGATCGAGCAGCTACGCCGCCACTACAAGCACTCCGGCTCGGCATTAGCTGGGTCGACAATGGGCTGTTGTTCACCCAGCCTCTGCACCTGGCGGATGTCACCGAGCGGTTCTACGAGATCGGTCTGCCGCCGATCCGGCTGCATGGTCTGCGGCCCGGAGCCGCCACACTGGCGTTGGCCGCCGGTGCGGATATGAAGGTCGTGCAGAGCAAGCTCCGGCACTCGTCGATCACCGTGACATGGACACCTACACCACGGCCTGCCCGAGATCGCACTCGCGGCGGCAGAGGCCACAGCATAGATCATCCCCAGGAACCCCACTCGACAGCTCGGGCGCGTCTCGGGCTCGGATGTGACCACAATGGACAGTAAGGAAGTGGAAGAAATACGTCCAGATAACACAAAACCCCACGTCATCGAAACCGAAAACGTGGGGCCTGAATGTGCGCCATCAGGGACTCGAACCCCGAACCCGCTGGTTAAGAGCCAGCTGCTCTGCCAATTGAGCTAATGGCGCCTGCTTGTTCCGCCGCTTTGGTGTTCCCCTCGGCGACGTGGAAAACATTAACACAGGGTTGCTGGGGCCCGTTTCAGGGGGTCCCCTCCGGCCGCCGTGGGCGTCACGGGGACGGATTCGGCCATCCGGCCGCGAGCGTTGCGGCCGGTCAGGCAGACTATAGCCAGACGTAGGGGTTGGTACCACGCGAAACGGGCGGTGTGCATGAGGGTCTGGGGAGCGACGGGGCGGTCGCGGGTGGCGTTGGTGGCTGTGGTGGTCGGGTTCACACTCGCGGCGTGCAGTAGTACACCGTCGGGTGAATCGCCGTCTCCGGGTGGTACTCCCGGTGGTTCCCAGCAGAGCGGTGAGGCCGCTCCGGCTCCGAAGCCCGCCGCGATGACGCTGACTCCGGCGCAGGGCGCGGCGGACGTGGCGCCCGGCGAGCCGGTGTCCGTCGCCGTCGCCGACGGCAAGGTGGGCGAGGTCAAGCTGGCCGGCACCGATGGCAAGGTCGTCGCGGGCAAGCCGAAGGAGGACGGTTCGGGCTGGGAGTCGTCGGAACCGCTCGGCTACGGCAAGAGCTACACCGTCACCGCCGCCGCGACCGGCACCGACGGCAAGCCGGTCACCGCGACCTCGACGTTCTCCACGGCCAAGGCGGGCCGTCAGATCGGTGTCTCGATCAACCTGGTCGAAGGTGAGACGGTCGGCGTCGGCCTGCCGTTGATCTTCAGCTTCACCGGCAACGTGCCGGACAAGGCGGCGACCGAGAAGGCGCTGAAGATCGTGACCGAGCCGCCGGCCGAGGGCGCTTTCCATTGGTTCGGTGAGAAGACCGTGATGTGGCGGCCCAAGGAGTACTTCAAGCCGGGCACGAAGATCTCGGTCAACGCGGCCATCTACGGCAAGAACCTGGGCAACAACACCTTCGGTCGCGAGGACAAGCCCGCCAAGGTGGTCGTCGGCGACAAACTGGTCGCGACCGCCGACGGCGGCACGCACCAGATGAAGGTCGTGGTGAACGACCAAGAAGTCAAGCAGATGCCGATCTCGATGGGCAAGCCGTCGAGCAGCACTCCCACCGGGACTTACACGGTGATGAGCGAGCACACCGGGTACACAATGGACTCGAGTACCTACGGCGTCCCGACGGACAGCAAGGCCGGCTACCGGACGTTCGTGAAGTACGCGGTGCGGATGTCGAACAGCGGCATCTTCTACCACTCGGCGCCGTGGTCGGTCGGATCGCAGGGCAAGCGGAACGTGAGCCACGGCTGCATCAACCTGTCGACGGAGAACGCGAAGTGGCTGATGGACACTTCGAAGAAGGGCGACATCATCACGGTCGCCAACTCGGGTCCGCAGGTACTGAAGCCGACCGACGGCTGGTCGGTGTGGCAGATGTCGTGGGACGACTGGAAGACCGGCGGCGACCGCAACTGACGCGACGCCATGAGGGGTCCCCTAGGACGAAATCGGTCCTGAAGGGACCCCTCATGGTGTTCCGGAGGTCGAGGTGAGCCGCGCCGCGGTCACGGTTGCGATCGGACCAGGCGTCACCGGCGGCGTGGGTTTTCGGTTCGACGGCGAGGCCGTACAGGCCCCGGCGAGCATGCAGAATCCCAAACCGCAAGACCGGCCATCGTTCAATGGCATTCTCCGCGCGTGAACCCGCGCGATCGCCACGCCGTGTCACCGGCGGCCCCGGGAAAAGCGAAACCCCAGTCCGGATGAAGGCCGTGAGACCCGACCAAACTGGGGTGATGGGGTGAGCGACGGGTTTCGAACCCGCGACCTCCTGGACCACAACCAGGTGCTCTACCAACTGAGCTACGCCCACCATCGCCAGGCTCGGGAAGCTTCCCCATCACCTCGGCCGCACTATATTAGCGTGCCCGTTTCCGGGGCTCGCAACGGGTTACGGTTCGTGGCGTTCCTGCACTTCAGCGGCAGCGGCCTTGGCCTGTTCGGTGGTCGGTCCGGGCTGCGGGACGAAGGCCACGCGACGGTAGTAGTCGAGTTCGCCGATGGATTCCTTGATGTCGGCGAGCGCGCGGTGGGCGAGGCCCTTCTCGGGCTTGGCGTAGTAGATCCGCGGGTACCAGCGCCGGACGAGTTCCTTCACCGACGAGACGTCGACCATGCGGTAGTGCAGGTGCTCGTCGAGAGCGGGCATGTCGCGGGTGATGAAGCCGCGGTCGGTAGCGATGGAGTTGCCGGCGAGCGGGGCGACGTTGGCCTCGGGCACGTGCGCGCGGATGTACTCGAGGACGCGCCGCTCGGCCTCCTCCATGGTGACCGTGGAGCGCCGGACCTCTTCGGTGAGGCCGGAGTGGGCGTGCATCTCGCGGACGACCTCGGGCATGCCGTCGAGGGTTTCGTCGTCGGCGTGGATGACGATGTCGACGCCTTCGCCGAGGACGTTGAGTTCGGCGTCGGTCACCAGCGCGGCTATTTCGATCAACGCGTCCTTGCCGAGGTCGAGCCCCGTCATTTCGCAGTCGATCCAGACTAGGCGGTCGTTCACCCCGGAACCCTAACCCGACCCGGGAATTCGGGGCGCGCGACGTGCGGGTTCGGCGGCTAACTGGCAGCGTGTGCACCCTCAGGTGAGCCGTATCACAGACCAGGGAGCGACAGTGGCCGAACAGGGTCCAGCCCAGGAGATCGCGCAGGGTTACGTGAGCGAGGGGGCGGCGGTCGAGTTGGGTGCCGTCGTGATCGACGGCAAGGCCGAGGCGGGTGCCGCGGTCCGTCGGGGCTCGCGGCGCAGGGCGAGAGCAACGACAAGATCGCCGAACGCGTGGAAGAACTGGGTGATCAGTGGGAGCCGTCCGCGTTCCCCGTGCAGTTCCTGTCGCTGGGCACGGGTGGCAAGGGATCGCCGATCCGGGCGACGATCACGAGTTTCGGCCCGATCCTGCTGTCGAAGGTGCTGGGGCTCAACGAAACCCAAGAGTCGACGCTCGGCCTGATCTTTCATTGGGCCGATCAGCGCGGCCTCGCGCTGCTGGACTCGAAGGACCTCCGTTCGGTCATCACGCACCTGACCAGTGACGAGGGCAAAGGGGACCTGAAGGGCATCGGCGGCGTCTCCACCGCGACGGCCGGGGTGATCCTCCGGGCGCTGTCCAATCTGGAGGCTCAAGGCGGTGAGGACTTCTTCGGCGAGCCCGAGCTGGACGTCCACGACCTGATGCGCCAGGTCGATGGCAAGGCGATGGTGACCTTGCTGGAGCTGGACAACCTCCAGTCGAAACCCGCGCTGTTCTCGACGTTCCTCATGTGGCTGCTGGCCGAGTTGTTCGAGGAACTGCCCGAAGAGGGCGACCTCGACAAGCCGAAACTGGTGTTTTTCTTCGACGAAGCACACTTGCTGTTCCACGATGCGTCGAAGGCGTTCCTGGAACGCATCGAGCAGACCGTGAAGCTGATCCGCTCCAAGGGTGTCGGCGTGTTCTTCTGTACGCAGCTCCCGACGGACATCCCGAACAACGTCCTGTCCCAGCTGGGCGCTCGGGTGCAGCACGCGTTGCGCGCCTTCACGCCCGAGGACCAGGCAGCGCTGACGAAGACGGTGAAGACGTACCCGAAGACGGAGCACTACGAACTGGACTTGGCGCTGACGTCGCTCGGTATCGGCGAAGCGATCGTCACGGTGCTTTCCGAGCGGGGCGCGCCGACGCCTGTCGCGTGGACCCGCCTTCGCGCGCCGCGGTCGAAGATGGGGTCCATCGGGGCCGAAGCCATCTCCGCGGCGACGACGTCTTCGGATCTGCACGCGAAGTACGCCAAGACGATCGACCGCGAGTCGGCCTACGAGAAGCTCGCGGCGAAGGTGGCCGCGCCGCCCGCCGGTGAGGCTCCGCCGGAAGTGCCCCCGGCGCCGAAACCCGAGAAGGAAGGGCCTGGGATGGTCGAGCAGGCGATGAAGAACCCGGCGGTGAAGTCGTTCCTTCGCTCCGCGGCGAGCGCGCTCGGACGGGAGATCACCCGCGGCCTGTTCGGGAACCGGAGGCGGTGAGGAATACCTGACGTGTTTTGTCAGGTATGTGAGACAGGCTCGACGTCATGATCAACACCGCGACAGCGTCGTTCACCGTGGACGGCTGGGATCCGCAGAGCACCGAGAAGGCCGAAGACACCGAGTTCTCGCGAGTGCGGCTGACCAAGACGTTCACCGGTGACGTCGAGGGGACCAGCGCCGTCGAGATGCTCACGGCGGTGAACGAGACGTCCTCGGCGTACGTCGCCTTCGAGCGGCTGGCCGTGTCCGTCGGCGGACGTAGAGGTGGCTTCGTCCTGCACCACTCGGCGGGGGAGAACGGGCATCGCCTGATCGTCTTGCCGGGCTCCGGTCACGGCGAACTGGCCGGTATCACCGGAACTGCGGAGATCGTCCAGGACGACGAAGGCAACCACACTTTCACCCTCACCTACGAACTCTGAAAGTCCGTGAAGGTCTCCCCGCACGAAGGAGGCCTTCACGGACAGTGCCTGCTGGGCCGCCCCCTGACAGCGGTCCAGACGGCCGGGTCAGCCGACGATCTGCTCGACGATCTTCTTCGCGTCGTTGATGGGGATCGCGAAGCCGATGCCGATGCTGCCGGTCGAAGCCGGGTTGTACAGCGCCGAGTTGATGCCGATGACGTTGCCCCGCGCGTCCACCAGCGCCCCTCCCGAGTTGCCCTGGTTGATCGGGGCGTCGGTCTGGATCGCGGTGTAGCTCGGCCCGCTTTCGTTCGTGGTCCTGCTGTAGGGCGAGCGCCGGTCCTGGCCGCCGCTCAACTCGTCGAGCTCGCGGTTCAGCGCGCTCACGATCCCGGTGGTCACGGTGTTCTGCAGTCCGCCGGGCGAGCCGATCGCGACGACCTGTTGTCCCGCGACGAGCTTGCTCGAGTCGCCGAGCGAGGCCGGGGTCAACCCGCTCGCGTTCTTCGCTTGGAGGACGGCGATGTCGGCCTTCGTGTCGGCGCCGACCACGCTCGCCTTGTACTGCTTGCCATCCGAAAGCGTGACGGTCACGTCGCCTAGGGCGTCGTTGACCACATGGGCGTTCGTGACGATGCGCCCGTCCGCCGTCAGGATGACGCCGGAGCCGACAGCCTCACCCTGTGCGGTGGTCACGTTCACCTGGACGACGCTCGGCGTCACCTTCGCGGCGACCCCGCTGACGTCACCCGAAGTGTTGTTCCCGACCAGTTGCCCGTTGGCGACCGAGGACGAACCTGTGCCGGACCCCGACGAAGCGGAGTCGATGCCCATGAGTGCCGCTCCGCCGACACCGCCGACGAGTGCGGCGGCGAGCGCCGTCGCACTGACGAGGACGGCGACCCGGCCGCCCTTCTTACGGGGCGGCGGGGCCGGCGTCTGGGTGAAGAGCGGATTCGGCGCGGCCTGCCAAGGGGTGTGACCGGGGTAATGCTGCTGGTGCGGCGGCTGGTGCCCACCGGTGGAGGCGGGGCCGGGCCGACTCTCGTTCTCTGTCATGGCACCAGATTCGCGCCCGTACTTGTGAATCGCCTGTGGAAATCCCCTGGGCTTTGCTGAGAAGAATCAGCTGAGACTCTGCCCATGCCCTCTCAGCGGAAGAACTTCGAGCGTGTCGACGTTTTCTCAGTCGAAGAACGCCGGTACGTCCAGCGCGCCGCCCGAAGCCTCGAACTCTTCGTGCACCGCGGCACGGAGTTTCGCGTCGGCCAGGTAGTCGACGGCGGTCATCGCCAGCCCCAGCGCGCCGTCGACGACCGCGCGATCACCGTCCGGCGAACCGGCCGCGGCCGCGAACTCCTTGGTGTGCAAGGCGGTCGTCGGCCCGGCGATGGCGATCATCGGGTGGATCGCCGGCATCCGGTAGGAGAGGTTGCCGAGATCGGTCGAGCCGGTGAGGAACTCCGGCACGATCCCCGGCGGCAGCGGTTTGCGGCCGGCGTCGACCTGATGCGCCGACCAGCGTCCGGCGAGGGTGGTGTTGAACCGGATCGGCAGGTACGCGGGCTGCTCGTCCCAAAGCAGTTCGACGCCGCAGCCGGTCATCTCCGCCGCGCCGCGCGCGATCGCCGAAACCCGCTCGGCGAGGTCGCGCAGCGTTTCCGGTTGCGCGGAGCGGAGGTAGAACAGCAGCGCCGCCCGTTCGGGAACGACGTTCGGCCGTGCGCCACCGTCGCTGAAGACGCCGTGGACGCGGTCGCTGGAGGGCAGATGCTGCCGAAGTGCCGCGACGCCCTGGTACGCGGCGACGGCGGCGTCGAGTGCGTTGCGCCCCATGAACGGCTGAGCCGAGGCGTGCGCGCCGACACCGTGGAACACCATTTCCAGCTGTCGCCTGCCGAGGAACGGGTGCATGGCGATGTCGTGACTGAAGGGGTGGAGCATGAGCACGGCGTCGACGTCGTCGAAAACGCCCGCGCGGGCCATGGTTTCCTTGCCGCCACCGCCTTCCTCCGCCGGTGTGCCGATCAGCGACACCCGGCCGCCCAGCCGTTCGGCGACCGCCGCCGCACCAAGGAACCCGCCCGCGCCGGCGGTGCAGATGACGTTGTGCCCGCAGCCGTGGCCGAGCCCGGGAAGGGCGTCGTACTCGGAGAGGACCGCGATGTGCGGGCCGGTTCCGGGAGTGCTCGCGACCAAGGCGGTGTCGAGCCCGCCCGCGCCGATGGTCACCTCGTGGCCGTGCCGCTGGAGCAGGTCCCCGAGCGCGCGAACCGAGCGGTGCTCGGCGAAACCCTCTTCGGGATGCGCGTGCAGGTCTCGGCTCAGTTCCACCAATTCCGCCGTCAGCGCGCGGATTTCGGCACCGACGGCGTCCCGTGTGGCGGAGTCCGCGCCATCATGCGGCGAGCCGAGGGGCTCGGCCGCGGTGACGGCGTCCGCGGTCGCTTCGACCAGCGAACGGAGGTAGCTGTCGTCTGGGGGAGTCGGCGAAGCGTGCTCAGAGCGGATCATTTCCGGATGTTAACCGGTAGCTCGCCCGTGACGATCTGCGTGACGCCGGAGTACCGCTCGTCCACGTGGTCGAAGCCGCGCCGGAACAGTTTCACCGCGATCTCGCCGCGATCGAACATCCGCTGTCCGCTCAGCCTGCCGAGGACGGTGTCTGCCAGCCGCATCGGCTGGTCGCTGTGCCGGGCGCTGGTCAGCATCACGAGCGAGCCGCCGGGTTTCAGTACCCGGGCGAACGAATCCAGTGCCGCGTCCGGGTCGGCGAACATGTGCAGTGCGGCGAAACAGCAGAGGGCGTCCACAGTGGAATCGTCGAGCGGCAGATCGACGGCGTCGGCACGCACATAGGCCACCGAAGCGGGGTTGGGTGCGGCGAGTGCCTTCTTCAGCATGGTGACCGAACCGTCGAGCCCGATCGACAGCCCATCCGGGCCGACCGCTTCGCCGAACGCGCGGGTGAACCGGCCGGTGCCGCAGGCGACGTCCAGGGCGACCTGGCCGGGGCGAAGGCCGAGCGCTTCGATCGCGATCCGGACCTCGTCCGCCATGGTCGGGCCGTTCAGTCCCTTCGCGACCCTGCCCAGCGTGGGACGCCAGTACCGCTCGTAGATCAGCGGCACGGCGGAGGTGCGCATGAGCCGCTGCGCGAGGCCGGTCGGCGGCCCCGCCTGCGGAATTTCTCCCAGCAGATCGAGAAAACCTTCCCCTGCCCCGGCGGGCGTGGTACCCGGCCGCAGCAGGCCCAAGAGACGTTCGCGATGGTCCGGCATGACTGCTCCCTTCACGGTGGTCACCCGAGAATCTGCCATGACCGGCCCGTTCGCGACATTCCCGCCACCGCGACCCGAAACTGTCGGTGGCCGTCTCTAGCGTCGGAGGGAGTCACCGTTCCCCAGCCGAAGGAGCCCGAAAATGACCGGCTCGATCCTGCAGCACACCGCCACGACCACGCTTCGCATCCCGGTGCGCGGCCCGTTCGACCTCGACAAGTCCATCCGGTTCCTGACCGATTTCCCGCCCGCGTGCCGCACGGACGCCGATGCCGAACCCGGCACCCTGCGCCTCGCCTTTCCCGCCGAAGCGGGCTGGGAGCACGTCGGTGCGGCCGTCAGACAGAGATCGCCCGGCTCGATCGAGGTGGAGGTCTTCGCCGACGAAGGGCTCGCCGTCGAGGTCGGCGCCCAGGTGCGGAGGATCCTTTCGGTGGACGTCGACGGTGTCGGCTTCGCCAAGGTCGGCACCGCTGATCCCGTGGTGCGCCGCCTTCAGCAGACGTTTCCCGGGCTGCGGCCCGTGCTGTTCCATTCGCCGTACGAAGCGGCCTGCTGGGCGATCCTGAGTCACCGGACGCGGATGTCGCAGGCCGCCACGGTGAAACGACGGCTCGCCGAGGAGTTGGGCAGGCCGGTGAACGTCGGCGGCAAGATCCTCATGTCGTTCCCGGCGCCGGACGTCCTGGCCGGGCCGGAGGCCGGGCGCGGGCTGCCGGAAATGAAGGCCGAGCGGCTGCGTGCGGTGGCCAACGCCGCCAAGGACGGTCTGCTCGACGCCGCGTACCTGCGCGCGATGCCGGTCCCGGACGCGTTGCGCTGCCTGCAGCGGTTGCCGGGGATCGGCCCGTTCTCGGCACAGCTGATCCTGATCCGGGGCGCTGGGCACCCGGACGTCTTCCCCGGAGACGAGCCTCGGTTGCAGGAGGCCATGCGGGCCGCGTACGACCTGCCGCTGGCGCCGCCCGAGGAACTGGAGGAACTGTCCGCGGTGTGGCGGCCGTTCCGCAGCTGGGTGGCCTTCGCCTTGCGCAACGACCGGGAGTTTCGCACGCGCGAGATCGGGGGTTCGATGACCGCCTGACACGGGACGTACCCGGCTTGTGGTGAGCTGGTGCGGTGAGCTCGTCTCCCGCCGAAACGGTTTCCGACATCGCCCAGTCCACCCCGCCCGGCACGATCACCCTGGTCACTGGTGGTCTCGCCCTGCTCGTGGTGCTGTCCGGCAGGCCATGGCGGATCGCCCGCAACGTGATCACGCTCGTACATGAGGCAGGCCACGCGCTGGCGGCCGTGCTGGTCGGCCGACGGCTGCAGGGCATCAAGCTGCACTCGGACACCTCCGGCGTCACCGTCTCCCGCGGGAAGCCGGAGGGACCGGGGATGGCGTTCACCGCGCTGGCCGGGTACCCGGCGGCCGCGGTGCTCGGGCTGGTGTTCGCCGGGTTCCTCTCGTCGGATCTGATCACCGTCGTCCTGATCGTGATGGCCCTGATGCTGCTGGGCGTACTGGTGATGGTGCGCAACACCTACGGCGTTTTCGCGGTGGTCACCAGTTCGGTGGTGCTCGGGTTGGTCGCACTGGTTGCGCCGTCGTGGTTCCAGGCGATCTTCGTCTATCTGCTGACCTGGTTCCTGCTGTTCGGCGGCGTCCGGCCGGTGGTCGAGCTGCAGATCAAACGGCGCCGGGGGTCGGCGCGGGATTCCGACGCCGATCAGCTCGGCAGGCTCACCGGGATGCCCGCGGTGCTGTGGGTGCTGGTGATGGCCGTGCTGACGGTGAGCTGTCTGTTCGCGGGCGGGTTGTGGCTGCTGGAGCCGACCGTCGCCTGACCGGGGCGGTGCGGCAGACTGATGGCTCGTTCCGCGCGGAAGGAGTCACCAGATGGACGAGGTCGCCAAGGCCGTCGAGGAATGCGCTCGATCGGCGAAACGGGCCGCGCCGTCACTGGCCGCCGCCTCCGCGGAGGCGATCGACGCCGCGCTGAACGCCATGGCGGGCAAGCTGGTCGAGCACGCCGACGCGGTGCTGGAGGCGAACCAGGCCGATATCGCGAAGGCACGCGAGGACGGAATGAGCGCCGGGCTCCTTGACCGGCTCACCATCACGCCCGAGCGGTTGACCGGCATGGCCGAGCAGCTCCGCCTCCTGGCCGGCGCGCCGCACCAGGAGCGGTCCGTCGATGTGTCCACTTTGGACGGAGGACTGCGGCTGGTGGAACGCCGCCGCCCGGTCGGCGTGATCGGCGCGAACTACGAGGCGCGCCCGAACGTCACGGTCGACGTCGCCTCGCAGCTGGTGAAGTCACGCAACGGTGGCGTGCTCCGCACGGGTTCCGCCGCGCTCGGCTCGGCCCAGCGCCTGCGCGAGACCGTGATCGCCCCCGCGCTCGCCGAGGCGGGTATCGACCCGGACGTCATCCAGCTGGTGCCCCGCGCCGAGCGCGAAGCGGCTTCCGCGCTGGTGCGTTTCCCCGCGCTCGTACCGCTGGTCATCCTGCGCGGCAGCGGTGACAGCACCCGGGCGCTGGCCACCGAGGCGGCCGTCCACGGCGTCCGCACGCTGGCCCACGCCGACGGCGGTGGTGTGCTGTACATCGACGAGGCGGCTGACACCGACAAGGCACGGGACCTGGTCTTCACCAGCCTCGACCGGCTCGGCGTCTGCAACCGGCTGAACCTGCTGCTGATCCACGAGGACGCCCACGACCGCGTCTGGCCCGGCATCTCCGGCGCGCTGGCCGAACGCGGAGTCACGCCGTCGCTCGCACCCCACGAGCACGCCATCGGCTACGAATGGGCCCTCGACTCCGACCACGAAGCCACCGTCACCGTCGCGAAGGTCGCGAGCCTGCCCGAGGCGGCGGAGATCGCCAACGAGCAGACCTCGGGCCTGGCCGCCGGCATCGCCACCGAAAGCAGCGAAGCCGCCGACGCGTTCTTCGACGCCTATACCGGCACCGGCGTCTTCTGGAACGCCCCCACCCGGCTGCTCGACGGCTTCAAGCTCCTGGCCGTCCCCGAGACCGGCATCAACCTGGACAGGGTCCCGGGTCCGCGTGGCCCGGTCACCTACACCGACCTCTACGTGCGGCAGTACGCCGTGCTGCCCGCCTGACCGCGGGAAGCTCCCGACAGCGGCAGCGATAGCAAAGGTCCCTTGCTCCCGGCGACGGACTCTCGCGACCACTGTGTGGATTGTGGGACATCTGACGTCCCAAGATCTACACGGTCTCGGTTAGGAGCCGACGCCTGAGTTCGAACCCCGCCGGGTCGGAGAGTTCTTCACGTCCAGGACAGAAGCTGTGGAAACAGGGACACTCAACGTCCCTGTTTCCACACAGCCCCAGACCCCGCGAGCCCCCGAGGCGATAGCAAAGGTCCCTTGCTCCCGCGACGAGTGAAGCGCTCAGCGCCGCCGGCGCCGCTTCGAGCGAGGCCGAGGCCGAGAAGGTGACGAGTCCGCTGTGGCGTCCTCGATCTCCTCCACGTCAGAAGACTCCGAAGCGGCGGCCCCAGGCGTCAGCCCCAGCATCTCCGCGGCGAGCTGCTGCGAAGTGGCGAACATTCCCGAGGGCCGATCCCGTGCTCGCCGCAGCGAAGAGGGCCGGAGCCGGCTGTACCCCCGCACCGAAACGGGCCGCCGGGTCCGCACCTCGTACTCCGGGAACTCGAGGAGTTCGGTGGCGAGTTCCTTGTCCACCAGGATGGTGCCCGGCCGCGCGGTGGAGGTGAGGCGGGCGGCGAGGTTCACCACCGAGCCGTAGACGTCGCCGAACCGGAGGAGGATCCGGCCCGACGCCAGGCCGGCGCGCACGGCGGGCAGGGTTTCGTCGGCGTCGGCGCGTTCGGACAGCGCGAGGGCGATCTCGGCGCCGTCGACGGCCGAATCGGCGACGAACAGCACCTCGTCGCCGATCATTTTAACGATCCGCCCGTGGTGCTCGGCGACGACCTCGGTGGCGACGGATTCGAACCGGTCGAGGACGGCGCTCAGCTCGTCCTCGTCGATCTGCCTGGTCAGCCGGGTGTAGCCGACCATGTCGACGAACCCGACGACCTCGGTCCTGGCTTCGAGGTCTTCGTCCGGGGACGCGAACGCCCGCCCGGCGTAGGCCGCGAGGTGCCGTCGCCAGACGAAGTTCTGCACCTTCGCCAGCTCGGGCAGCAGCCGGTCGACGAGCCGCGCGATCTGCGGTTCGCTGGTGCCGATGTCCTTGTTCTCGGTGATCATCGTCCACAGCATGTGGACCTGCCATTCCGCGAGCCGCGAAAGGTGCTGGCCCAGTGCGCGCGTCACCGCCAGCTCGATGCTCGGGTCGATCAGGCCCGAGTTCATCAGCTGGTCGGCGGTGCGGATCGCGTCGATGTCGGCGTCGGTGAAGACGACCTCGTCGTCATCGACGGTCGCGAAGCCCAGCGCACGCCAAAGCCGCCGAGAACGCTCTTCGGGAACGCCTGCCTTCTCGGCGACTTCGAGCCGGGTGTACTTGCGTCTGCCGCCGAGGAGGATCCGTTCGAGACGCTGCTGAAGCGCGTCGGGTGCGGGCTCGCCGGTATCGGCCATTACGTGGTGTGCACGATGAGCACGTCCACCCCGGACTTCCGCGCCACCTCGGACGGCACGGAGCCCAGGATGCGGCCCGCGAGGGTGTTCAGCCCGCGGTTGCCGACCACCAGCAGGTCCGCGGAGCGATCCGCGACGACCTTGCGCAGCGCGTCGACGGGGTCGCCGACGACGGCGGCGGTCTCGATGTTCTGCGCGCCTGCCTTGGCGGCCCGGTCACGGGCGGACAGCAGCGTGTCCTCGGCCGGTGCCGAGCCCACGATCTGGTGCGCCTCCTCACGCAGGGCGTCCTGTGCCTTCTCCACATCGCCCTTGTTGGCGGGGTAGTAGGCGCACACGACGACCAGGGTCGCTCCGGAGTCCCCGGCGACGCCCGCCGCCTTGTCGACCGCGGCGAACGAGGAATCCGAGCCGTCCGTGCCCACGACCACGGTCCGATATGCAGCCATCCGCAACCTCCACCGATCTGTCTGCCGCACCGGCGTGCGAGCAGCGACGATAACCGCTCGCCGACGGTCCCGCAGGGTGTCGTGAGCCCGGTCGGAGAAGAAGGTTACTCGCCAGTCGGTTTCTGCGCTGCCGCAGGTCGAGGTGAAGGCTTCGCGCCGGATGTGGCCTTCGGCACATCGGCCGTCCGGATCTGCACGGTGGCTTCCGAGTCGGGCGACGGCTTCGCCTTGAGATCCGCCGGGACGTGCGGTTCGTCGCCGAGCACGTGCCTCGCTTCGGCGAGCGCGGTCCGCGCGGTGCGGACCTGCTCGGCCAGACTGGAGCGCACCTTGCGGAGCGCTTCGACCCGTTCGGTGGCCTGTGTGATCCGCCGGTTGGACTCCTCCGTGGCCTGCCGGACGCGGCGGCGTGCCTCGTCGGCAGCCTCGGCGAGCCGGGCGTTGGCCTCGGTGATCGAGTCCTGCTTGCGCTTGTTGGCGTCGGCGACGGACTCCCGCTGACGACGCTCGATGTCGGCCTTGGCCGCCGTCTCCTCTTCGAGCACCTTCGCGCGGATGGCGGCGGCGTCCTCGGTGGCCTCGCGGACGCGGCGGGCGGCCTCGGCCTTGCTCGCGGCCTCCTGCTCGGCCAGCGCGTGCATGGCTTCGGTGCGCCGCGACGCCATCGCGATCTCGAAGTCCTCTTCGACCTGCGTGCGGCGCTGCTGCGACTCGACGTCGAGCTTGTCGCGCTCGGCCTTCGCCTTGTCGGTGATGTCCTTGGCCTCGGCGCGCGCGGTCTCCAGCACACCGCGGTGCTCGGCCTCCATCTCCTTGCGGCGGAGGTCGAGTTCGTTGAGCAGCTGCTCGTAGCGGGCGCGCATGGCGCTCGCGTCGGTCTCCGCCTTGGCACGGATGTGCCCGGCTTCGGCTTCCGCGCGCGCCTTGGTGTCGGCGGACTCGTCCTGCGCGAGCCGCAGCATGCGCTGCAGGCGCTCGGAAAGGCCTTCGACGCTCGTCGGCGGCTGGGCCAGCCTGTCGACCTGACCGCGCAGGTCCGCGATCTCGCCGCGCGCGGTCTCCAACTGCCGTGCCAGGTCGCCTGCCTGTCCGATGGCGGCATCGCGATCGGCGGTGAGCATCTTCAGATCGGCGTCCAGCCGTTCCAGATGTTCGTCGACCTGCGCACGGCTGTAACCGCGCTTCGCCACGTCGAAGCCGGCTCCCAGCGGCACTAGCTCCCGTTCCTCGCCAAGGCTCATCCTTCTACCGTAGTCGAGCTGGAGTCACGGAAGGGTGAGCACCCACGCAACGCGCGGCGAAAGTGCGTTCTGGCGCGCTAAACGTTCCTGAACGCGTTGATCCCGTCGATGTGCTTCTCACGCAGTTCGTGGTTCCGGACGCCCAGACCTTCTTCCGGCGCAAGGGCGAGCACGCCGACCTTGCCCTGGTGGGCGTTGCGGTGCACGTCCAGCGCGGCCTGGCCGGTGTCTTCCAGCGCGTAGGTCTTCGAGAGCGTCGGGTGGATCAGACCCTTCGAGATCAGCCGGTTCGCTTCCCACGATTCGCGGTAGTTGGCGAAGTGACTGCCGATGATCCGCTTCAGGTTCATCCACAGATAGCGGTTGTCGTACTGGTGCATGAACCCGGACGTCGACGCGCACGTGACGATCGTCCCGCCCTTGCGCGCGGCGTAAACCGAGGCGCCGAAGGTCTCACGGCCAGGGTGCTCGAAGACGATGTCCGGGTCTTCGCCGCCGGTCAGATCGCGGATCTTCTTGCCGAACCGCTGCCACTCCTTCGGGTCCTGGTTGTTCTCGTCCTTCCAGAACTTGTAGCCCTCGGCGTCGCGGTCGATGATCAGCTCCGCGCCGAGCTTGCGGCAGATCTCCGCCTTCTCGGGACTGGAGACCACGCACACCGGGATCGCGCCGCCGTTGAGTGCGTACTGCGTCGCGTAGGAGCCGAGGCCGCCCGAAGCGCCCCAGATCAGCACGACGTCGCCCTGCTTCATGTCCGCGCCGTTGCGGGAGACGAGCTGCCGGTAGGCCGTGGAATTCACCAGACCGGGGGACGCGGCCTCTTCCCACGTGAGGTGGTCCGGCTTCGGCATCAGCTGGTTCGCCTTGACCAGCGCGATCTCGGCGAGCCCGCCGAAGTTCGTTTCGAAGCCCCAGATCCGCTGCTCGGTGTCGAGCATCGTGTCGTTGTGCCCGTCCGGGCTTTCGAGTTCCACGTTGAGGCAGTGTGCGACGACCTCGTCGCCCGGCTTCCAGTTGTGCACGCCGACGCCGGTGCGCAGCACGACGCCGGACAGGTCCGAGCCGACGACGTGGTACGGCAGGTCGTGGCGCTTCGACAGCGGCGAGAGCCGCCCGTAGCGCTCCAGGAACTTGAAGGTCGAGACCGGTTCGAAGATCGAGGTCCAGACGGTGTTGTAGTTGATCGCGCTCGCCATGACCGCGACCAGCGCCTCGCCGGGGCCGAGTTCCGGTGTCGGGACCTCGTCCACGTGCAGCGACTTGCGCGGGTCCTTGTCCCGGCTTTCGAGGCCCTGGAACATGTCGGCCTCGTCCTTGTGCACGGTCACCCCGCGATAGGTCTCCGGCACGTCGAGCGACGCCACGGCGTCGAGGTCATCGTTCAGAATGGCCTGCTGGATCTCGCCGAGCTGCGTCATCGAAACCTCCGCGGATGGGGGGACGGCGTTGGCGGCACTGCGCTGATACGGCCGCACCGGCAACGAGTGGTTCGCCCAAATTACTCATGGGTAACCAAGTCCACAACTGTACGAGACGTGGAGCACGTCCCCGTCCGAAGTGTTATCGACCGGTCTTGACCGGCCGGCCAATCAAGCGGAGCATCGGTGGTGGAGATCTCTCCGACCTGCAGGTCAAGCCGATTTTCGGAGGTGAGCACGGATGAATGAACCCACGACGCGCCCTTGGAGCCGTCCCCATGACTGGGCGGAGGTGGTCATCGGTGCCGTGGTCGCGCTTTCACCCCTCTGGATGACCACGGACAACACCGCGATGTGGACGCTCGTCGTCCTCGGCGTGCTGATCGCTCTCGACGGCCTCGCGTCGCTTGCGATGCCTGGCATGGTTTACGGCGAAGGCGTTCAGATCGTCCTGGGCGCGCTGCTGTTCATTTCGCCATGGGTGATGGGCTACGCCGACTTCATGGGCGCGTCCTGGACCGCCTGGATCGGCGGCGTCCTGACCGTGGTGGCCGGGGCGGCGGCGATGCCGATCGCACAGGCGACGCACAAGGCGGCGGGACAGCACTGACCCCGGAGGAGACCGCGTGAAAGAGGATTCGGCGAAACAGCGCATCCTGCGGGCCGCGGAGGCGCTTTTCGCCGAATCCGGGTTCGACGCCACCCCCACGTCCCGGATCGCCGAACAGGCCGGTGTGCCCAAAGGCCTGGTGCACTACTACTTCCGGCGCAAGCCGGACCTGCTGTCCGCCCTGGTCGCCGAACTGCCGGACGCCCGGATCGAACCGGCCGTCGTGGTGGTCCCCGGCGACCTCGCGGGCAGCCTGCGCGGCCTCGTCCGCGAACTCGACCGGCGGTTCAACCGGTCCTTGGCGCTGTCACACCTGTTGTGGCGCGAAGCCGACACGCATCGCGCGGTCCGCGACGCGCTGGCCGAACGGTTCCAGCAACTCGTCCGCCAGGTGAAGGCGGTGATCGTCGCCGCGACCGGCGGCAAACTCGCGATCGCCGACGTCGACTCGGCGTCCGGGCTGCTCGCGCGGGCGGTCAGCCACCGCCACGCGACGGCGCGGCACAACGAAGACCGGGACCCCGCCGAGATCGATCGCGAGGTCGCCTTCATCGCCGAGGCGCTGACGCGCGGTCAGTGACCGTCCTTCGCGGGCTCGACCAGTTCCACGAGCACACCGCCGGCGTCCTTGGGATGGATGAAGTTCACCCGGCTGTTGGACGTGCCGCGCTTCGCTTCGTCGTAGAGCAGCCGGAGTCCCCGCGCGCGCAGCGCCGCGGCGGCGGCGTCCACATCGGACACTCGATACGCCAGCTGTTGCAAGCCGGGGCCGCTCTTCGCGAGGAACTTCCCGATCGCCGAGTCGTCGCGCAGCGGCGCGAGGAGCTGGATCGCGGTCTCGGTCCCGGCGGTGCCCGGCGCGCGCAGCATCGCCTCGCGGACGCCCTGCTCCTCGTTGACCTCCTCGTGCGCCACCTCCAGGCCGAAATGCTCGGCGTGGAAGGCGATCGCGGCGTCGAGGTCGGGCACCGCGATGCCGACGTGGTCGATGGCGGTCACGAACGGTTTCAGCGCCTGGTTCATGCAGAGCAGGATAGGTCCGCGAGCGGGCGAACCGGCGTGCGCCGCCTCACACTGTCTCCATCAAGAGGCCGGTTCCCCCGGTATGGTCGCGAAGACCGCCTTTGCCCTTGCGCCGATGCTTGGAGGACGCCGTGTCCGGTTCCGTGATCCTGGGTGCCGCCCGTACACCGATCGGGCGATTGCTCGGTTCCCTGAAGGACTTTTCGGGTGCGCAACTGGGCGGGTTCGCGATCAAGGCGGCGCTCGAACAGGCCGGTGTCTCGCCGGACGCGGTCCAGTACACGATCATGGGCCAGGTGCTCACCGCGGGCGCCGGCCAGATCCCGGCCCGTCAGGCCGCGGTCGCCGGTGGCATCCCGATGACCGTCCCGGCGCTGACCATCAACAAGGTCTGCCTCTCCGGTCTCGACGCCATCGCGCTCGCCGACCAGCTCATCCGCGCGGGTGAGTTCGACCTGATCGTCGCGGGTGGCCAGGAGTCGATGACCCAGGCGCCGCACCTGCTGCCGAAGTCGCGTGCCGGTTTCAAGTACGGCGACACCACGCTCGTCGACCACATGGCTTACGACGGCCTCTTCTGTGCTTTCGACCAGGTCGCGATGGGCTCGTCGACGGAGAAGTACAACAGCCGTTACGGCCTCACCCGCGAGCAGCAGGACGAGTTCTCCGCGCGTTCGCACCAGCGTGCCGCCGCCGCCATCGCGGAAGGCCGCTTCGACGCCGAGATCGCGCCGGTGTCGGTCCCGCAGCGCAAGGGCGACCCGGTCGTCTTCTCGAAGGACGAAGGCGTCCGCGCCGACACCACCGCGGAAAGCCTCGCGAAGTTGCGTCCGGCGTTCGCCTCCGACGGCACGATCACCGCCGGTTCGGCGTCGCAGATCTCCGACGGCGCGGCCGCGGTCGTCGTGGCCAGCAAGGCCAAGGCCGAGGAACTGGGCCTCACCGCGCTCGCCGAGATCGGCGCGCACGGCGTGGTCTCCGGCCCGGACGCCAGCCTGCACGAGCAGCCGTCGAACGCGATCCTGGCCGCGCTGGCCAAGGAGAAGCTGACCGCGGACGCGCTCGACCTGATCGAGATCAACGAGGCGTTCGCCGCCGTCGGGCTGGTCTCCAGTGACAAGCTCGGCATCGACGTGTTCAACACCGACAAGGTCAACGTCGATGGCGGCGCCATCGCGCTCGGTCACCCGATCGGCGCTTCCGGAGCGCGGCTGGCCGTGCACCTGATCCACGAGCTTCGCCGTCGTGGCGGCGGTCTCGGCGCGGCCGCCCTTTGTGGTGGCGGCGGCCAGGGTGACGCGCTGCTGCTGCGCGTTCCGTAAGCCCTTGCCGGTACAGCTGGATATCGACGAACTGGTCGGTCGCGCGCGGGACGGCGTTCCCCGCGCGATCGCCCGGTTGCTGTCGCTGGTCGAGGACGCTCATCCGCAATTGCCCGAGGTCGCGGCGAAACTGACGCCGCACACCGGCAACGCGCGCGTCATCGGGCTGACCGGGCCACCCGGTGTCGGCAAGTCGACATCGACGTCCGCGCTGCTCACGGCCTTGCGAGCGGAGGGCCTGCGGGTCGGGGTGCTGGCGATCGACCCGTCGTCGCCGTTCTCCGGCGGGGCGCTGCTCGGTGACCGGATCCGGATGACCGAGCACGCCACCGACCCTGGTGTGTTCATCCGCTCGATGGCCACCCGCGGGCACCTCGGCGGGCTGTCGTGGGCGACCCCGCAGGCGGTCCGCGTCCTCGACGCGGCCGGGTTCGACGTCGTGCTGATCGAGACCGTCGGGGTCGGGCAGTCCGAAGTGGACGTCGTGAAACTGGCCGACACCACGGTGGTCCTGCTCGCGCCCGGTATGGGCGACGGCATCCAGGCGGCGAAGGCCGGGGTGCTGGAGATCGCGGACGTGTTCGTGGTCAACAAGGCCGACCGCGAGGGCGCGGACGCGACCGTGCACGACCTCAAGCAGATGATCTCCCTGGTGCGCCGGGAGATCCGCGGTCCGAGCTGGCGTCAGCCGATCGTGCGAACGGTGGCATCGAGGGGCGAAGGCGTCGATGACGTCGTCCGCGCGCTGGGCGAACACCACGACTGGCTGGTCCAGCGGGACGAACTGCCCCGGCGGCGGGCGGCACGGGCTCGTGATGAGGTCGAGGCGATCGCCGTCCAGCGGCTGCGCGCGGAGATCGTCGACCTGCGGCACGGTGATCGGCTCGCCGACCTGGCCGAACGCGTGGTGGCGCGAAAGATCGACCCGTTCGCGGCAGCCGCGGAACTGATCGCGGACCTTCGGGACTCGTGAGTGGTAAGGACGGCTCACGAGACCTGACCCATGCGGTCCTGTCGCGCGGTTCGCCCACCTGAAGTACGTAAAGGCGTCCTTCACGCGCCACCGTGGTGACTGGCGCGGGGCCACTGGAGCGACCGGCCGGCTGTTCCAAGTCCGTGAAGGACTCCTTGAGGGACTCTGGGTCCCTCAAGGAGTCCTTCACGGACCGTGATTCGGTACCTAACACACCCTTGGCCCTAATTGTCCTTATCGTTCAAGAGGATCGTTCAGAGGATTTCGATGACGCGGACCTTCGGGGGTCGATTCGGGAAACTGATATCGGTCCAGCGGTTGATTCTCACGTCAGAACCATTGCTGTCGTAGTAGACCAGGTCGTTGTTCCCGGTGGAGATTCGGTCGATCCACCAACCCCCGAAGTTGATCCTCCCGCGGTTGGCGTAGCAGTCGACGCTGCTTCCCCCGCCGAGGTGCGACCAGATCTTCAGGTAGTTCTCCCCTTCTTTGCAGGGAATGTGATCGATGGCCAACGAGGTCCCGGTCGGCACGAGCATCGTGAACGTGGCGGCAGCGGCGGCCGCCACGGCCATGATGCGGCTTGCCTTCTTCTTCTTGTTCGAGATCATGGATTCTCCTTCGGTAGAAATCCGAAAAAAGGAGCTTCACTGTCGAGCATCTCGATCACCGGTGGCGGTTGTCAATTTGCCCACTGTTCTGTGGGTACGTTGGGACAAGCAAGTCTGTTCGTCCGTGCAGCGACTAGAATTCAACATACATTTTGATGTCGCCGAAGTCGCTGTCGAGGTTGTCCAAATGGCTGACGGCGTCCTCTTTCCAGACCTCGAGCTGGTTAGTCTCACCGAAAGTCAGTTCTTCGCCGTCGGCGACCTTGTTGGCGTAATTCGTGATCGTGACGGTCTGTCCTCGGCAGAATTCGACGCGCTCCAGGAACCTGTCCGCCATGTCGGGGTCGAAGACGCGGCCCATCCGGACGTAGCCGTTGTTGATGTGCTCCTCGCAGTAGAAGTGCGCCGCGGCCGAGGCGATCCACTCGGTCAGCGACGCGTCACCGCGCGGCCATTTCTCCCGGACGTGCGACTTGATCTCCCTGGCGAGGCGGATCACCCGGCGGCGTTCGAGGTCGGTCAGCCCGTCCCCCTTGCGGAAGTCGAGGATCATGTCGTCGACGACCTTGGCGAGCCTGAGGACGCGCGGTTTGTCGAGTTCGGCCGGCTTGTCCGGCGGCAGGCCCGCCATGACGCGTTCGTGCACCAGGACGTACTGCGTGTACGCGTACAGGAAGGTCAGCGCGTTCAGCTGCCATTGGTGTCGTTCGGCGATCTCCACGGCTCCGACCCTAACCGCGGACCTACTTCCGGACCTGTGTAAGCGGTGGGGATTCACCCTATGCTCTCTTCTTCGTCCACGGCTGGGAGGCAGGAACCGTGCAGAGGATCGCGAAAGTTTTTGTGGCTGTGCTGGGCGCCGGGCTGATGCTCGCGGTCGGTACCGGAACGGCGTCGGCCGAAGCTGCGCCGCCGAAGGTCACGAAGGGGCCCTGCCAGTACACGCAGACTCCGGACGAGCCCGCCGCGCGGCCGGTTCCGCTGCCGCCGGACCCCCGTCGAACGCCGAACCGGGGCAAGGTGCCGGTGCAGCTGAAGACGAACCAGGGCAAGATCGACCTGACCCTCGATCGGGCGAAGGCGCCGTGCACGGTGCAGAGCTTCCTGCACCTGGCGACGCACCGGTTCTACGACCGCACGACGTGTCACCGGCTGACGGCGTACCCGACGTTGAAGGTGCTGCAGTGCGGCGACCCGAGTGGCACCGGCGAGGGCGGTCCCGGCTACAAGTACAAGGACGAACTGCCCGTCGGTCTGCCGCCCGCGCCGACCGACCCGACAGGTGAGCGGAAGGTGTACTCGCGCGGCGTCCTCGCGATGGCCAACGCGGGTCCGGCGACGAACGGCAGCCAGTTCTTCGTCGTGTACGGCGACTCCGCGCTGCGCCCGAACTACACGATCTTCGGCACTGTCGGCCACGAAGGCCTCGAAACCCTCGACGACGTCGCCGCGGGCGGCATCAAGCCGACTCCGGAAGACCCCGCCCCGGTCGACGGCGCCCCCGTCCGGAAGACCGACATCCAGCGCGCCCGCCCCTGGTACTGCTGACCCCCTGACCCCCTGACCCCCTGCCCCCGTCGCGTTTCGTCCTCTAGTTGCGGTGGTTCGCACAACGAACTACCGCAACTAGAGGACGAAACGCGGGGGGTGTCAGGTGACCTCGAAGATGGCCTCGCGCAGGGCTTGGGTGGCGCCGCCGAAAGCGTGTTTCGCGGCGGCGCCGTATCCGATGATGAGTCCTTCGCGCCGCGGCTCGCCGATCCAGTAGCCGCTCAGCCCTTCGACCCCGATCGCGCGACGGCGGCAGGCGGCCAGCACCTCCATCTCCCCGGGAACTGCACCGGGGAACTGGAGCACCAGATGCAGCCCCGCCGAGATGCCCTGCGGCAGCACGGAATCCGGCAGGGCCGCCAGCAGCCGGTCACGCCGGGAGCGGTACTCGGCGCGGCACCGGCGGATGTGCTGGTCGTAGGCGCCCGATTCGATCAGTTCGGCCATCGTCAGCTGGTCCAGCAGGGCAGGCCGCGCCCCGCTCGCATACATCTCCGCACGCACCGGTTCGACGAGGAACCGCGGCAGCACCATCCACCCCAGGCGCAGCGACGGCGCGAGGGTCTTGCTCGTCGTCCCCACGTACACGACCCGTTCGGGTGCCAACGCCTGCAACGCGCCGACCTGCTGGCGGTCGAACCGGAACTCGCCGTCGTAGTCGTCCTCGATGACGATGGCGCCGGTTTTCGCCGCCCAGCGGGCGAGTTCCGCCCGTCGCGCGGCGGCGAGGGTGACACCCAGCGGATACTGGTGCGCCGGGGTGACCACCACCGCCGGACTGTCCAAAGCGGACACCTCGATCCCGTGGTCGTCGACGGGGACGCCGACCACCCTGGACCCGTTCGCCGCGGCGATGTCCCGATAGATGTGCAGCGACGGGTTCTCGAACGCGATCTCTTCCGCGCCGCGTGCGCGCAGGACCCGCGTCAATATCGCGATCGCGTGCGAGAACCCGGCGCACACCAGGATGCGCTCGGGGTCGGCGACCACGCCGCGGCTCCTGGCCAGATACGCGGCGACCGTCTCCCGCAGTTCCGCCGCACCGGACTCGGCCGTGTAGTCGAAGGCCGGCATCGGCGCCTGGTGCAGTGCCCGCCGGGTCGCCGCGAGCCAGGCCGACCGGGGGAACGCGGACAGGTTCGGCCTGCCGGGGCGCAGATCCCAACGCGGCGCCGGGTCGCGGGGGACGGGCCTCGGTGGCGACGCGGGCAGCGCGCCCGCCGTCGCGACGCGGGTCGGGGCGCCCTGAGCGGTCCGCAGATACCCCTCCGCGGCGAGGTCGGAGTAGACGCGGGTGACCGTCCCCCTGGCGACGCCGAGGTCCTGGGCCAGCGCCCGGGTGGACGGCACGGCCGCGCCCGCCTGCCAGCGGCCTTCCCGGATGGCGGCGCGGATCGCGGCGGCGAGCCCGGTCCGGCCGCTTTCGGGGCACCAGTCCAGGTGGACGTCTATTCCCGAACTGGACCATGATTCTTCCATGCGACTGGACCATACGCGTGGGCCAGTTGCCGCTAGATTCGAGCCATGACCGAACGAATCCACGTGGGCAAACGAGTGCCCGAGATCTACCAGGCGATGGCGAAACTGCAAGCCGAAGTCGAGAAGGCCGCCGTCAACGCCGGTGTCGACCAGAAGATCCTCGAACTGGTGAAGATGCGGTCGTCGCAGATCAACCACTGCGCGTTCTGCCTCGACATGCACTCTCACGACGCGCTGCAGATGGGTGAGTCGCCGCGGCGGCTGTTCGTGCTGCAGGGCTGGCGCGAGACCGAACTCTTCACCGAGCAGGAGCGCGCCGCGCTCGCGCTCACCGAGGCGATCACGAACCTGGCGACCGTGCACGAGGTCCCGGACGACGTCTACGAAGAGGCCACCCGCGTCTTCACCGAGGAGCAGTACCGCACCGTCGTTTGGGAGGCCATCGCGATCAACAGCTGGAACCGCATGTGCGTGATCAGCCACGCGCCTCTGCCCGAGCGCGCCGAATGACCGCGGCGCGGCTGAGGGAACTGCACGTCGCGGGTACGCCGCTGCTCCTGCCGAACGCGTGGGACGCCGACAGCGCGCGTCTTGTGGAGGCGGCCGGATTCCCTGTGGTGGCAACGAGTTCCTTCGCCATCGCGAAGACGCTCGGTTACGACGACGGGGAGGACGCGCCGGCCGCCGAGATGTTCGCGGCCGCCGCACGGATCGCGCGGGCGGTGTCCGTGCCGGTCACCGTCGACGTGGAATCCGGCTACGGCCTCGAAGCGGGGGTACTCGCCGAGAGGCTGGCCGAGACCGGCGCGGTCGGCTGCAACTACGAGGACACCGACCACGCGGCCGGCGGGCTGAGACCGCTGGAAGCGCAGGCGGAACGGATCGCTCAGCTGCGGAAGGCCGCCGGGGACGCGTTGGTGATCAACGCCCGTGTCGACGTCTTCCTCGGCGCGTCCGACGAGCGAGCCGTCCTGGACGACGGAATCGCGCGGGGCCGGGCGTATCTCGAGGCAGGGGCGGACTGCGTCTACCCGATCCTGATGAAGTCGCAGGAGGTACTGGCCGACTACGTGAAGGCCGTCGCTCCCGGCGCGGTCAACGTCGCACCGCTTCCCGGGGGCTACGATCTCTCCGCGCTCGCCGCACTGGGGGTGGCGCGGATCTCTCTGGGCACCGGGCTGTGGAAGTCGGTCCGCGCCGATATCCGGGCGAAACTGGCCGACCTGGCAGCGGGGAAGCTGCCGTACTAGAGGCTGAAGGGGACCATGCCCGCGTAGTACGCGGTGAAGGGGACTTTCCCCGCATCGTATGTGGGGAAAGTCCCCTTCAGCTCCTGGGGAAGGGGAACCGGGACGGTGCGGCCGGGGGCGTTGGATGCCGGCCGCACCGCCCCGGCGACTTAGTGGGTGACGGCTTTCTCTGCGCCCGCGCCGGTGAGGGAGCGGACCTCCATCTCGGCGTACTTCTTCTGGTTGTGTTCTTTGGACAGCACGGTGCCGAGCCAGCCGAGGAAGAACGCGACGGGGATCGAGACGATGCCGGGGTTGTCGAGCG